>NZ_JADYVQ010000003.1:0-577924 GCF_020193895.1 Bradyrhizobium sp. NBAIM14
TGGGCCTCGCCTCGCTGACCAGCGGTGTCGACTTCATCGATAACGCTGCCACCAACAAGGTGCTGACCAACCTCAACGCCGCCTCGAGCACGCTCCGCTCGCAGGCCTCGAGCCTCGGCTCGAACCTGACGATTGTGCAGGTCCGTCAGGACTTCAACAAGAACCTGATCAACGTGCTGCAGACCGGCTCGTCCAACCTCACCTTGGCCGACACCAACGTCGAGGCGGCCAACAGCCAGGCGCTGTCGACCCGACAGTCGATCGCGGTCTCCGCGCTGTCGCTGGCCAACCAGTCGCAGCAGAGCGTGCTCCAGCTGCTCCGCTAAGTCGCGGACGACGTCGCAAGACGATTACGGCGGCGGGGCTTCGGCCCCGCCGCTTTCTTTTTGCGCACTGTTCGGAGATTTCGAGAGAGCAGGCGCCGCTCGAAAAAGTAACCAGCGGTTATGGTTAATGGATCGTAGTCGCCAGGAATTGCCAATGATTTCAGATGGATTGCGCGCCGTGCGCGCACGGTCCGCCCGCTTATGGTGAACCGGCGCTTATGCGGGCTTCATGCGTTTCACCCTTTGTTAGCCATGTCACGGCACGCTGGCCCCGTCACTCGATCCGGAAGCGATCGAACGAAGACGCGTAAGCCAGAAGGGTAAGAGTCATGTCCGGTATTGTTCTCTCTGCGTCGGTTCGTCAGAACCTCCTGTCTCTCCAGTCCACCGCCGATCTTCTCGCCACCACACAGAACCGTCTGTCGACCGGCAAGAGCGTCAACTCGGCCCTGGACAATCCCACCAACTTCTTCACGGCCCAGTCGCTCGACAACCGCGCCAGCGACATCAACAATCTGCTCGACGGCATCGCCAACGGCGTGCAGGTGCTGCAGGCTGCCAACACCGGCCTGACCTCGCTGCAGAAGCTGATCGACAGCGCCAAGTCGATTGCCAACCAGGCGCTGCAGACCACGGTCGGTTACTCCACCAAGTCGAACGTTTCGACCACGATCGCCGGTGCGACGGCGGCGGACCTGCGCGGCACGACTTCGTTCGCCAGCGCGACGGCGAGCAGCAACGTGCTGTATAACGGCACCGCCGGCGGCACCACGGCCGCGAACGGCACCAGCACGCTCGGCGCCACCATCGGCGTCTTCGCCAGCACGGGCGCAACGGCCGGCGACGGCACCACGGCGCTGGGCGGCACCATGACCCTGATCGCCACCAACGGCACGACCGCGACCGGCCTCGCCGGCAACGCCCAGCCTGCCGACGGCGACACGCTGACCGTGAACGGCAAGACCATCACCTTCCGCAGCGGCTCGGCTCCGGGCGCGTCCTCCGTTCCGGCCGGCTCGGGCGTCAGCGGCAACATCGTCACCGACGGCAACGGCAACAGCACCGTCTATCTCGGCACCGCCGGCGCGCCGGCAGCGAACGTCAACGATCTGTTGAGCGCGATCGATCTCGCCAGCGGCGTCAAGACGGTCTCGATCACCTCGGGTGCGGCGACGATTGCCACGAGCAACGGCCAGACCGCTTCGACCGTCGCTGCGGGCGCCGTCACGCTGAGGAGCTCGACAGGTGCGGATCTGAGCGTCACCGGCAAGGCCGACCTGCTCAAGGCTCTCGCCCTGACGACGTCGACGGGTGCAGGCAACGCCACTGTCAACGTCAACCGGACCACCAGCGCGGCCTCGCTGGGTGCGACGATCACCGACGGTTCGACGCTGAACGTCAACGGTCACGTCATCACCTTCAAGAACGCGCCGGTTCCGGGCTCCACCGGTGCTCCCAGCGTTCCGAGCGGCTTCGGTGTCAACGGCAACGTCGTCACCGACGGCAACGGCAACTCTACCGTCTATCTGCAGTCCGGTACGGTCAACGACGTGCTGAAGGCGATCGACCTCGCCACCGGCGTGCAGACCGCGACCATCAGCGCCGCCGGCGTTGCCACGCTTGCGACGGCCACCGGCCAGTCCAACTCGACGATCAATACGTCCGGTCAGCTCAAGATCTCGACCGGCGTCAACGCTGATCTGTCGATCACCGGCACCGGCAATGCGCTGAACGTGTTCGGCCTCGCCGGCAACACCGGTAATGCGACCGCGTTCACCGCGGCACGCACCTCCGGTATCGGCGGCATCGCCGGCAAGACCCTGACCTTCACCTCCTTCAACGGCGGGACGGCGGTCAACGTCACCTTCGGCGACGGCACCAACGGCACGGTCAAGACGCTCGATCAGCTCAACACCAAGCTGCAGGCCAACAATCTGGCTGCGACGATCGACGCCAACGGCCTGCTGACGATCACCGCGTCCAACGACTATGCGTCCTCGACGCTGGGTTCGACGGCTGCCGGCGGTGCGATCGGCGGCACGCTCACCTCGGCCCTGACCTTCTCGACCGCTTCCACGCCCGTCCAGGATGGCGTTGCCCAGACGGCGCGTGCCAATCTGGTGACTCAGTTCAACAATATCCTCAACCAGATCGACACCACCGCGCAGGACTCCTCGTTCAACGGCGTCAACCTCTTGAACGGCGACCAGCTCAAGCTGGTGTTCGACGAGACCGCCAAGTCGAGCCTGAACATCACGGGCGTGACCTACAATTCCAAGGGTCTCGGCCTCGCCTCGCTGACGGTCGGCGTCGACTTCATCGACAACGCCGCCGCCAACCGGGTGCTGACCAACCTCAACGCCGCCTCGAGCACGCTGCGCTCGCAGGCCTCGAGCCTCGGCTCGAACCTCTCGGTGGTGCAGATCCGTCAGGACTTCAACAAGAACCTGATCAACGTGCTGCAGACCGGCTCGTCCAACCTGACCTTGGCCGACACCAACGTCGAGGCGGCCAACAGCCAGGCACTGTCGACCCGGCAGTCGATCGCGGTCTCGGCGCTGTCGCTGGCCAACACGTCGCAGCAGAGCGTGCTGCAGCTGCTCCGCTAACAAGCGGCTGAAATCACTGACTAAATCGAGCGGCGGGGCCTTGGCTCCGCCGCTTTTTCTTTGCGTCCGGGGGCGGGCAGGGGCGTTCATCGGCGGTTAACCCTATCCCTTAAACCGCCGTTAACCATACTTTAAAGGACACCTCCTAAAACTGGACAAAAGGCCGGCTTTCCAGTCCGCGCGGCCGATTCGTATCCGGTTCAAGAGGAAGACTCGCCAATGTCCAACATCGTTCTCTCGGCGTCAGTTCGCCAGAACCTGTTGTCGCTGCAGTCGACGGCCGACTTGCTGGCCACGACGCAGGAGCGGCTGTCGACCGGCAAGAAGGTCAACACGGCGCTCGACAATCCCACCAACTTCTTCACGGCCCAGGGGCTGGACAACCGGGCGAGCGACATCAGCAACCTGCTCGACGGCATCAATAACGGCGTCCAGGTGTTGCAGGCCGCCAACACAGGCATCACCTCGCTGCAGAAACTGATCGACAGCGCCAAGTCGATCGCCAACCAGGCGCTGCAGACCACGGTCGGCTATTCAACCAAGTCGAACGTCTCCACCACGATTCCCGGCGCGACCCCGGCCGACCTGCGCGGCACGACCTCCTATGCGAGTGCGACCGCGAAGAGCAACGTGCTCTATACCGGCGCGGCCGGCGGCGTGACCCCGGTCACGGGAACTGCCGCACTCGGCGCCTCGCTCGGTTCGAGCGCCGGCACCTTCACAGGTACGGCCGCGCTCGCGGCCGACGGCACCACCGCGCTGTCCGGCACGGCGACGCTGGTCGGCACCACGGCATCGACCACCTTCGGCACGCCGCCCGCGGACGGCGACACCATCACGGTGAACGGCAAGACCATCACCTTCCGCACCGGCGTTGCTCCGAGCGCCCAGCCGACCGGCTGGGGCCTCGACGCCAGCGGGCACATCGCCACCGATGGCAACGGCAATTCGATCATTTATCAGGGAACGGCGGCGGCGCCCCTAGCGACCGTCAACGACGTCCTCACCGCCATCGACCTCGCCAGCGGCGTCAAGACCGCAACCATCAGCGCAGGCGCGGCGACCGTCGCCGTCAGCGGTGCGGCGGGTCCCGTCGGCACGCTTCAGGTCGCATCCTCCATCACGGCGGGCGCGGTTACGTTGAAGAGCTCGACCGGCGCCGATCTGAGCGTGACGGGCAAGGCCGACTTCCTCAAAGCACTCGGCCTGACGTCCGCGACCGGCGCGGGCAACGCGAACGTGACCGCGAACCGCTCGACGACCGCGGGTTCGCTCGGCACCCTGGTCCAGGACGGCTCGACGCTGAACATCGGCGGCAAGACCATTACCTTCAAGAACGCGCAGACGCCGCAATCGACAGCGAGCGTGGCCACCGGCTATGGCGTCAGCGGCAACGTCGTCACAGACGGCAACGGTAACTCGACGGTCTACATCCAGAGCGCGACGCTGACCGATCTGCTTAACGCGGTCGACCTCGCCACCGGCGTCAAGACCGCCAGCATCTTCAACGGCGCGGCAACCATCTCGACCACCGCGGGCCAGATCCCGTCGTCGGTCAACAGCAGCGGTCAGCTTGCGCTCTCGACCGGCATCAATGCCGACCTGTCGATCACCGGCACCGGCAATGCGCTCAGCGCCTTCGGCCTCAGCGGCAACACGGGAACGGCGACGGCCTTCACCGCGGCGCGCACTTCGGGCGTCGGCGGCATCAGCGGCAAGACCCTGACCTTCACCTCCTTCAACGGCGGCACGCCTGTCAACGTCACCTTCGGCGACGGCACCAACGGCACCGTCAAGACGCTTGACCAACTCAACGCGCAGCTTCAGGCCAATCACCTGACAGCCACGATCGATGCCAACGGCGTGCTCACGGTGACCACCGTCAATGAATACGCCTCTTCGACGCTCGGCTCGACGATCGCGGGCGGCGCGGTCGGCGGCACGATCACCGGCGTTCTCGCCTTCACCACCGCGCAGCCGCCGGTCCAGGATCCCGTGGCGCAGACCGCGCGCTCCAACCTGGTCAACCAGTTCAACAACATTCTGGCCCAGATCGACACGACCTCGCAGGACTCCTCCTTCAACGGCGTCAACCTGCTCAATGGCGACACGCTGAAGCTGGTCTTCAACGAGACCGGCAGCTCCACGCTGAGCATCAACGGCGTGGTGTTCAATGCGGCGGGCCTCGGTCTCAGCAATCTCGTCAACGGCGTCGATTTCATCGACAACGGTGCCACCAACAGGGTGCTGGCCAGCCTGAACGCGGCCTCGAGCACGTTGCGTTCGCAAGGCTCCACGCTCGGTTCGAACCTGTCGATCGTGCAGGTGCGTCAGGACTTCTCCAAGAACCTGATCAACGTGCTGCAGACCGGCTCAGCCAACCTGACGCTCGCCGACACCAACGAGGAAGCGGCGAACAGCCAGGCGCTGTCGACGCGCCAGTCGATCGCGGTCTCTGCGCTGTCGCTGGCCAACCAGTCGCAACAGAGCGTGCTGCAGCTGCTCCGCTAATTCCGCAGCGCAACTTCGCTATTCGAGATTACGCGGCGGAGCTGATGCTCCGCCGTTCTTTTGAGGAAGATCGCTAAGTCGAGATTAGCCGAGATCGACGCGGATCACGCCAGGCGAGTTTACATCGTGCGTGCGTAGATCTAGCGTTGCGCTGACGAAGGACTCCGTGCCCCGTAATTCTGCGGAGTACTTCCAAGCACGATACGTAAGCAAATCTTAAGCGGTGCTGCCTAGGGTTGGGAAAGAAATCCTTAAGCGCGTACAACGCGCTAGGTAACCTCCAGGGTGTGATTGATGTCGAATTCCGCTGCCTCGGCTTATGCGCGTGTTGCAACCACCACCGCATCTCCTCGCGACATCGAGGCGCAGACTCTGCTCAAGGCCGCCAACAAGCTCCAGGACGCGGTGAACAACGCCGATCCGCTCAGCGAGCAGACCATGCAGGCCCTGATGTTCAACCGCAAGCTCTGGACCATCTTCCTAAGCGAGGCGATGCGCGACAGCAATCCGCAGCCGATCGACGTCCGGCAGAAGATCGCCAACATCAGCGTGTTCGTGTTGAGCCAGACCGCCGCGCTGCAGATGAGCCCGCAGTTCGATCACTTCCGTCCGCTGATCGAGATCAACCGCAATATCGCGGCAGGGCTGTCCGGACGGCCGTGACGGAATTCGTGATGGTCGCATCACGAGCACATCGGCGAAACTCGCAATTTAGGCAGGAGCTGATCGCGGCCAGTGGTCTTGCCTCGGCACGCGAACTCCGCGCTGACCGATGACGGCCAGACGCAGAGCAGAAACATCGGCATCGATCGCGTGATCGTTAGGCGCTGAGATCCGTGCTGAGCGGACGCGAGGGCTCGGACTTCATGTCCAGTGCGTGGAAATAGGCACGCCGGCGGAGCATCGCCTCGTCAGGGAACTGGTTCACCACCGTGTCGGTCTTGTCGTTGACGACCTGAAAGACGAAGGACGCGGCCGCCTGGTCGAACACGACCTGGCGCGAGATGTTCTCGTGGTTCGGCAAATCATTGCGCACCGGCGCGCTCGTATCGCTCGCGGCGACCGTTTGCCTCACCGGAAGATCAGTTTGCACAGCATCGTTCGCCGCCGAATTCGACGTCGGTACGATCTGCACGGGGGCCGGGATCCCCACCGGCCTGATGCTGAAATCTGTACTCATGGCAGCCTCCTGGTTGCCTTACGTGAGTCAAATCCCAACCCCTCTAATCACGCAAGCATGGAACACCAGGACTGAACACCCGGTAAGGAAACGTGCCTAACCGCGCGACGCCATCGCCGCGCGGTTTTTCTTAAAATTGTCGGTTGTTCTCGTGCTGCTCAGAGCGAGCGGCTGACCGCAAGCGGCGTGATATGGCGCGGACCTGGCGCTGCGCTGCGCCCGGCGGCCGTATAGGTGTTCGGCACGTTGCGCTTCTGGATCTCGGCGTTGACGCCGCGCACGACGCTTTCGGAAACCGCGTGCGCGGTCGCGAGCACGGTGAGATTGACCTGGAGCATCGCGCGGAACGCATCGTGATGGCGATGCAGCGTCGAGAGCAGCTCCGGCGCGGACTTCGCGAGCTGGTCCTGGTTTGCCTTCAGCTGGCCGACTGCGCTGACGTAGCTGCGCGACAATTCCTGCTTCTTGCTCTCGAGCGTCATCGCCTCGCGGACCTTGCCGGCGCGGACGAGCTCTGTCTCGCGCTCGATCAATCCGAGCAGGGCGCTCATCGCGTCCATTAGGCCTTCGGCGAGCTTGCGCGCCTCGCTGCTGACGGGCGCGCTGCCCGGGCGCTGGGCCTGCATCGGCTGACGTGAGGCGTTGAAATGGTTCATCTCGTTTGACCTTATGCCGTGCGGATCGTTTTCGCCTGCTGCAGGATGAGGGTACGGTAGACGTCGCTGGCGATGCCGACGCCGCCGGCCTGGGCGAAGTTCTTGGAATATTGCTCGGTCAGCATCGAGCGCCATACGCCGGTACCGGGCGTGTCGCCGAACGGGCCTTCGCCTTTCAGGCCCGAGGTCATCTGCGCGAACATGCTGTTGAGGAACATTGCCTCGAAGTCGGTGGCGGTCTTCTGGGCCTTGGCCTGTTGCTGCGGCGAGACCTTTTGCAGCGCCGCGGCGAGCTCGAAGTCCGGCCGGCCGTTCCGGCTCTCGACCGAGAAGGCCGAATTGGTGGCGAGGCGAGGGGGGTTGATCGCGCTGGTCTGCATCACATCACCTCGATGTCGGCTTCGATGGCGCCGGCGGCCTTGATCGCCTGGAGGATGCTGATCATGTCGCGGGGGCCGATGCCGAGGCCGTTGAGGCCGTCGACGAGCTGCTGGAGCGAGACGCCGTCCTTGACGAGCGCCAGTTTCTTGCCGTCCTCGGTGACGGTGACGCTGCTGCGCGGCGCGACCACGGTGCGGCCGCGTGACAGCGGATTGGGCTGGCTCACTTGCGGGCTCTCGGAGATGGTGACCGTGAGGTTGCCCTGCGCCACCGCGACGGTGGCGACGCGGACGTCGCGGCCCATCACGATGATGCCGCTGCGTTCGTCGATGACGATCTTGGCGGCGAGATCAGGGTCGACCTGGAGCTGCTCGATCTCGGTGAGGAAAGCGACGACGTTGCCCTTGAACTCGGGCGGGATCGACAGCTGCACCGTCGAGGGATCGATCGGCTCGGCGGTCTTGACGCCGAGATAGTCGTTGATTGCGGCCGCGATGCGCTTGGCGGTGGTGAAGTCGGGATTGCGCAGCGCCAGGCGGACGTTCGGCAGCCGGTTGAGCGCGAACTCGATCTCGCGCTCGATGATGGCGCCGTTGGCGATGCGTCCTACCGTCGGCACGCCGCGCACGATCTTGGCGGCCTCGCCCTCGGCCTGGAAGCCGGAGATCGCGAGCGAGCCCTGCGCCACCGCATAGACGTTGCCGTCGGCGCCGAGCAGGGGGGTGACCAGCAGTGTGCCGCCCTGGAGATTCTTGGCGTCGCCGAGCGCGGACACGGTGACGTCCATGCGCGTGCCCTGAGTGGCGAAGGCCGGCAGGTTGCCCGTGACCATGACGGCGGCGACGTTGCCGGTGCGGATGGTGGCGCCGCGGATGTTGACGCCCATGCGCTCGAGCATCGCCTGCAGCGACTGCTTGGTGAAGGGGATGTTGTTGAGCGTGTCGCCGGTGCCGTTGAGGCCGACGACGAGGCCATAACCGATGAGCTGGTTCTGCCGCACGCCCTCGATATTGGCGAGGTCCTTGATGCGCGAGGTCGCCGCCGCCGAGGTGACCGACAGCGCCAGCGCCGACAGCGCGGCGCAGGCCAACCCAACAATCCTCACCCAACGAACGCCTGGCATCTCTGCTCCCCAAGGCCCCTAGAAAGGGCTCCTCAAATCGGACAGGACTTGCACGACACTCCCATGACGAGCTGGTCCGGCGCTTTCCTTGCGAGCGCTGTGCCAACGCCTGGTGGCGAGCTAGGTGGCTGAATAGCTTGAATAAATCTGTTGCGTCCGCTGTCAGCACTCGTTCGCCCTGGGGAGCGAAACTGCCGCCTGTCGGCAGATTTTGCCGGGCCGTTTACGCAGCGTTAACCATAAGACAGCGAAGGTGAGGCATCGATCACCCGGATTCTTTCCGATGCGCATCTACGGACCGAACGGTACGACGCTTGGCACGCCGGCCAGCCAGGCCAAGCGGACGGGCTCCGGCAGTTTCGTGCTGCCCGACACCTCATCGGCGCAGGAGACGCGGAGCGCTGCCGCACCGAAGGCGGCCGCCAACATCGATGCGCTGCTAGCGTTGCAGGGTGTCGAGGAGGATCCGGTCGAGCGCCGCAAGCGCTCGGTCGCCCGCGGCAGGACTGCGCTCGACGTGCTCGACGATCTCAAGATGGGCCTGTTGTCCGGCAATCTCGACGCCTCGACCGTGATGCGGCTGCGTGATGCGGCGGCCCACCTGAAATCGTCCTCGGGCGATGCCGGTCTCGATGCGGTGCTCTCCGAGATCGAGCTGCGGGTCGAGGTCGAACTGGCGAAGGCCGGGCAGGCGTAGTCACGGAGGCTCTTACGCCGCTTCCTCCTTCAACTGCGCATCATAGCGGCGCTGGGCGGCGAGCACGTCTTTCAGATTTTGCTCGGCCCAATCGCGTAAGGGATCCACAGCCGCCGCCAGTGTCAGGCCGAGCTGGGTGATCGAATATTCCACCGTCACTGGCACGGTCGCGATGGCGCGGCGCCTGATCAGGCCGTCGCGTTCGAGCGACTTAAGCACCTGGCTCAGCATCTTCTGCGAGATGCCTTCAATCGTGCGGCGCAATTGATTGAAGCGCATCGGCTCCTCGCGCAGGAGCAAGAGGATCAGCACCGCCCATTTGTCGCCGACGCGATCGAGGATTTGGCGGGTGGGGCAGTTCGCTGCGTAGACGTCGGGTTTCATCGTCGGTTCTCGGAAATCCATACCGTTGCTTGGCATCCGCGTGCCGGTTGTACGCGATCAGTTACCTCAGCGTAATCAGGTAAGCACAAAGTGCTCTCTTAACACCAGCATTCTTTGCGATATCTAGTCTCTGTCAGTTACCATAGAAGCAAAGGAGCCTTCCATGAAAATCGCAGTCGCCGGCGCCTCGGGCCGGGCGGGGTCGGAGATCACCAGGGAACTGTCCCGCCGCGGCCACACGGTCACGGCCATCGCCCGGAACCCGGAAAAGATTGCGGCCCTGCCGAACGTCACGCCAACCAAGGGGGATGTGCTCGACCAGGCGGGCCTCGCCAAGCTGTGGGCCGGTCACGACGTCGCCGTGAGTTCCGTGCACTTCCTGGCCAGTGATCCGCTCAAGCTGATCGGTGCGGCGAAGGACTCCAAGGTCGGTCGCTACCTCGTGGTGGGCGGCGCCGGGAGCCTCGAGGTTGCCCCGGGCGTGAAGCTGGTCACGACTCCCAATTTTCCGGCCCAATACAAGGCCGAAGCGGAGGCGGGCTCGGCCTTCCTGGACCTGCTGCGGCAGGAAAAGGACCTGAACTGGACCTTCATCTCGCCCTCGGCGCTGTTCGAGGAGGGGGAGCGCACCGGCAAGTTCCGGCTCGGGACCGACCAGCTTCTCGCAGATGCGAACAGCAAGAGCTGGATCACCTTCGCCGACTACGCCATTGCGCTCGCCGACGAGATCGAAAAGCCGGCCCACCTGAAGCAGCGCTTCACGGTCGGCTATTAAGGGCGGCCAGCCGCCTCCAAGCCCTCAAGGATAAACCTTCCTGTGCAAGGGTTTGGGGGCGCGGACCGGGCGGTGAGGGAAATATTGTCTGTCACGGGAGGCCACTATATAAGGCCCGGCTCAACGGACCCCGGTCCGTCCGCGAGTCGTTGCTTAAGAAGATAGGCCTCCCTTGGAAAAGTTGAAAAACTACCGACCGACCGACAAAGAGCCTTTCATGAACGACCGGCAGAAGGAGTACTTCCGTTTGAAGCTCCTCGCCTGGAAGGATGAGATCCTCAAAGAATCCAAGCTCACCCTGCAGGCTCTGCAGGAGGAGAACGTGAACCACCCAGATCTCGCCGATCGGGCCTCGTCCGAAACCGACCGTGCCATCGAACTCCGCGCCCGCGACCGCCAGCGCAAATTGATCGCCAAGATCGATGCCGCGCTCCAGCGTATCGAGGACAACACCTACGGCTATTGCGAGGAAACCGGCGAGCCGATCTCGTTGAAGCGGCTCGAGGCCCGGCCCATCGCGACGCTCTCGGTGGAAGCGCAGGAGCGCCACGAGAAACGCGAGAAGGTCTATCGCGACGAATAAGGTCCGAGCCGCAGAGATGCGGCTCTTTGTTTTTGGACGCAGGGCGCCATTTCGCGCCATGCTCCGCATATTGCCCATAGCTTGCCGTCGCGCCCACCATGGCGACAGCGCGATCGCGAAAAGTGAATCGCGATCAACGGGCTAGACCGGATTGCTCCGAGCTCACGTGAGTTCGGATGAGAAGCAGCCTTCACTTCAGGTGCGGGAGATTTTGCGAGTCGCATCAACGAGATCGACTCTGAAGTTGAGACGCTGATCCAGCTGCATCAAGCATCGCTGCAATCAGGCCTGCTGCGACGTCTCGAGACGGGCCTTCCCATAAAGCCTGGACCAGCTCAATATTTCCTTAAACGCCAACAACAGGCCGTGGGCCGCATCGGTCAGCTCGTACTCGACCCTCAACGGCTTTTCCGCGAAGACAGTGCGCGACACGAGGCCGTCCTGCTCGAGCTCGCGCAGCTGCGTGGTCAGCATGTGCTGGGTGATGCCGCCGATCGACGCAAGGCGCCGAAACGAACCGCGCCGTTCATCAGCGCAAACAGGATCTCCAGTTTGAGGGGGAATGCGGGTCATGAGCACTGTTCTGGTCACCGGCGGGTCGGGCTTCGTCGGCATCCATGTCGTCCTGCAACTTCTGGCCGCCGGCCATGCCGTGCGGACGACGGCGCGACGGCCGGAGCGCCAAGCCGATGTGCTCGCCATGCTGCGCGAGGGCGGGGCGGCGACGCCCGAGAGCGTGGCCTTCGTCACCGCCGATCTGACCCGGGACGACGGCTGGGCGGCGGCGGTCGCGGGCTGCGACTCGTTCTCCATGTGGCGTCCCCGCTCTCGACCACCGTCCCGACGGACGAGAACGAGATGATCATCCCCGCCCGCGACGGAACGCTCCGGGTGCTCCGGGCCGCGCGCGCGGCCGGCGTCAGGAGGGTCGTCGTCACCTCGTCGCTGGGCGCGATCGGCTACGGTCATCCGCCGCGCGACAAGCCGTTCGACGAGACCGAATGGACCAATCTCGCCGGTGTCGACGGCCCAAGACGCTGGCCGAGCGGGCGGCTTGGGATTTCGTCGCGGGCGAGGGGAATGGGCTGGAGCTGTCGGTGATCAACCCTGCCGGTATTTTCGGGCCGGTGCTGGGGCCGGACTTTTCCGGCTCGATCGAGATCGTCAGATCTCTGCTCGACGGTGCCATGCCGGCGGTGCCGCGGGTCTATTTCGGCGTGGTCGACGTCCGCGACGTCGCCGAGCTGCATCTGCGGGCGATGATTGCTCCGGAGGCGAAGGGCGAGCGTTTCATCGCGGTCTCCGGCGAGACGATGTCGATCCTCGACATCGCCCGCGTGCTGCGGCGGGAACTCGGGCCCCGGGCGCGCCGGGTTCCGCGGCTCCAGGCGCCGGACTGGCTGGTGCGGCTCGCCGCCCGCCGGATTCCGCTGCTGCGTGCGGTCGTGCCGATGCTCGGAAAGGTCAGGCATTCCACCAGCGCCAAGGCCAAGTCGCTGCTCGGCTGGCAGGCGCGCTCCAATGAGGAGGCGATCCTTGCGACCGCCGAGAGCCTGATCCGGCTCGGCCTCGTGAAGGGGTGAGGGCACGCCAGCCGCGCTTGTCAGGCCGGGGCGGGGATGCTGAAGTGCCGCCTTGGACTGCGTAGCGTGGGAGGCGGCGCCGATGGACAAGATTCTCGAAGCCGCAAAGGCGATCGCGCTGGCGCGCCGCAACCACGCCCCGCTTGCGGCGCTGGAGCGGCCCCCTGCGGACGAAGCCGAGGGCTATCAGGTCCAGCGCACCCTGCACGATCTGCTGCTGCCGCATGTCGGCCCGCTCGTCGGCTACAAGATCGGCTGCACCAGCCAGGTGATGCAGGACTATATCGGCATCCCGCACCCTTGCGGCGGAGGCGTGTTCCAGAAGGGCGTCCATGACAGCGGCGCCAAGCTCGCCGCCTCCAATTATGTCCGCGTCGGCGTCGAATGCGAGATCGCGGTGCGGCTGAAGCGGGACCTTGCCGCCGGCGAGGCGCCGTTCACGGCCGAATGGGTCGGCGAGGCGGTCGAGTCCTATCACCCCGCGATCGAGATCGTCGACGATCGCTACGTGAAATGGGAGACGATGGGCGCGCCGACCTTGATCGCCGACGATTTCTTTGCCGCCGGCTGCGTGCTGGGCCCATTGGTCCCGCGCTCGTCGGTGCCGGACCTCAAGGCGGTCAAGGGCCGCGCCATCGTCAACGGCGAGGAGGTCAGCCACGGCACCGGCGCCGACGTGCTCGGCCATCCCCACAACGCGCTTGCCTGGCTCGCCAACCATCTCGCCGCCGAGGGCAAGGGGTTGCACGCGGGGCAGCTCGTGCTCACCGGCAGCCTGGTGAAGACGCTGTGGCTGAAAGCCGGCGACAAGGTGCGGATGGAGCTGGACGGGCTCGGCCTGGTGGAGGCGGAGTTTACGTGAGGGGCATTGGTCATTGGTCCTATCCGCAGTCATTCCCCGCGAAGGCGGGGAATCCAGTACGCCGCGCAGAATCGATTTAACCACTGACGTCTCGGAATACTGGATCGTCCGCCTTCGCGGACGATGACGGGGCACACGCTTCTGCCTTCATTTTTCCGTCGTTGCGAGGAGCCCTCGCGACGAAGCAATCCAGTCTGTCTCCGTTGAGGGATTCTGGATTGCTCCGCCTTCGCCAAGGCTTCGGCGGACAAGTCGCTGCGCTCGCAATGACGGAGTGTGTTGTCGCGGCGTTGCAATAATGTCGCGGACCTGCCTCGCAGTACGCAGTTTCTGACACATCCCGACAAAGGCATCTTGCGCCCGCCGGCAATCGGGTCTATGAGCCCCGTCCCATTCAACCTGCGCGTTCAAAATTGAGGAGACCAGCCGTGAGTACTTTGTGGCGATCGACACATTCCGTGCCGACGCTCTCAGTGCGTCCGGCTGACAGTCATCCAATCATGTTGAACGACAATGGCACAGTCATTGATTCAGCGCCGGCGGGAGGCCGAGCGCACGCGGGTTGAAGCCTACGAGCTGTCGCTGCGGCACGTGTCGCAGCGGACGCGTCCTCCACCGGATTTCGAGAACGCGATCAAAGAGGCCAGGCGTGGCTTCGAGGCGAACGTCCTTCGCGATGCTTCGGCATGGAAGCCGCAGCTGAAAACTCGCGACGCGGCGCGTCTTCGTCTTGGCGCCGCCCGCTATCTCTTTGCGCGCTATCCTGTCGCTGAGCATCTGGAGCAGATCTGGATCGACAGCGCGGGACTGAGCCGCGACGAGATCATGTTGCGCAAGGGATGGTATGTCGTGGCGGCCGGCGGCGGTTCGCTCTACGCCGCCGGTGCGGCCGAATGGCTGTCTCGCAAGGAGGTCCATGCCTTCCTCAATCCGTTGGGGAAGGTCGGCTTCGAGGCTGCGATCTGGCAGGCGATTGCGCGTTCCTATGCGACCGATCCCGCTGTTGCGATGCGGATCGCGCGCACCAGGATCACGCAGACGCAGCGCGCTCAGCATCGCTTCTGGCGCGAGGTGGTGCGCTTCTTCTGCGCGCAACCCACCACGGTCGAGGACATGGATGACTTCCATGACTACCTCGCCGATTGCCACCGGCGTGATCCAGAGTACACCCTCAAGGGGCGTTCACTGGTCTCGCTTGGGCGGCAGATGCGCGAATGGCATCGCGATCTCGATGCGATTGCTCGTATCGAGGCCGCACGCCGTCGCGCCGAGGCGGCGCGAAACCGTGCGGGGGGGCTGGCAGCAGGCCCCGAGCAGAGCGAGGACCGTTGGCCCGGTGCAGCGATCGCGGACTGGTCATGGACCAAGTCGTCCAAGGACCGCGCCAAGCGCGAAGAATATGTCGTGGTCCAGTTGCGGACCGCAGCCGATCTCGTGGCTGAGACGCGGGGCATGCGTCACTGCGTCGCCACTTACGCGACAAAGTGCATTGCCGGGCATGCCTCGATCTGGTCGCTCCGTCGCCGTGCCTCGGGTGACGTCCAGCGGCTGCTGACCATCGAGCTTGATACCCGTTCCAGGGCGGTTCAGGTTCGTGGGTTTGCGAACCGTCCGCCGTTTGCCGAGGAGTGCAAGATCCTCCAGCGATGGGCGCAAGCACGCGGGATCATGCTGCTGTGAGAGAAGCCTGCGCCGCTTTGGCGGCGCAGGCAAAATACATGCGGCCCTCGCCAGGGGAGCTAGCGAGGGCCGCGTAGTACATCGTCGTTCGCGCCTTTAGTTCGCGAGCACGATGTGGGAGCTCTTGAAGGGGCTTAGAAGGGCAGCAGCACGTCCATGACCTGCTGGCCGTAGCGCGGCTGCTGCACGTCGGTGATCTGGCCGCGGCCGCCATAGGCGATGCGGGCCTGGGCGATCTTGGTGGAGTCGATGGTGTTGTCGCTCTGGATGTCCTCGGGGCGGACGATGCCGGCGACGATCAGCTCGCGAATTTCGAAGTTGACGCGGATCTCCTGCTTGCCTTCGACCACCAAATTGCCGTTCGGCAGCACCTGGGTCACCACCGCGGCGACGTTGGTCTGCAGAGCTTCCTTGCGGTCGACGCTGCCCTTGCCCTCGCTCGAGGAGGTCGAGTCGGCGGTCAGGATGCGGCCGGGGAGGATCTTGTTGGCCTGGGTGATCGTCTGGGAGCCGATGAAGTCCGTGATCCCGGAATCTTCCTTGTTGCTGCGGCTGCGCGAGGTGTCGTTCTCGATGTTGGCCTTGTCGGTGATGTTCACGGCTACCGTCAGGAGATCGCCGACCTGGCGGGCGCGCTGGTCCTTGAAGAAGGCGCGGCTGCCGTTGCGCCACAGCGAGTTCGGATTGTAGGAGGCGACCTCAGGCTTGGGCATCGGCATCTGCACCGGCTTGTAGCCGGGCTGCGTCGTCGGGTTGTCGATCGCCGACAGCTTCGGCTGCTCGCCGATCTGCGACAGGCGGTCGATCGAGGAGCAGCCGCTCGCCAAGGCGCAAATTGCAAGCAGCAGGGCAGAGATCGCGATGCGACGAAGGCGGGAGGCCGAACTGAACGTGGACATGAATCTACTCTGACTTGGCTGGAGCTTGCGAGAGGCGGACTTGCGGAATCTGGGCTTGGGCGATCTCGGCTGCGGACGCGGGTGCCTGGACCAGGCTCTGCGCCAGGGCAGCGGCCGCCGGCACGGGGTCGCGCTTGACCGACGAGGTCTGCTCGACCGCCGGTGCCATCGGTGCGGACTGGCTGGCGCCCTGCACCGTGATCTGGCCGCGGCCGGTCACGACGCCGGTCAGCGTGCGCTTGGAGTGCAGATTGAGCACGCTGACGGTGTCGCCCTCGGCGCCGCTCTCGATCGCCTTGCCGCGCGTGGTGAGATAAAGGCCGGGCACCTGGTAGATGATGGTGACCGCCTGGTCGCGCACCACGAAGTCGGGCCTGACGAGGTCGGCGGCGCGGATCGGCGTGCCCGCGCGCATTGCTCGGCGCAGCTGCATGCCGATGCTGCGGTCGCGCGAGGCAGGCTCGCCGGCGACCTCGGCCTTCGGCCGGCGCTCCAACGACAGGTCGGAGGATTTCAGGAGATCGGCGCGGTCGATGTCGCGGGTCAGCACGGCCACCTCCACCGTCTCGATTGCGGTGCCGGTGAAGCGCAGCTGGGTCGGCGCGGCGTTGCCGTCGTTGGCGATCTCGAAGGCGATGTCGAAACGCGTGCTGCGGGCATCATAGCGGGTTGCGACCGGCTGCAGCGCGCCGCTGTTGGAGGCGTCCAGCCGCATCTCGGCGACGCTGCGGTCGAACGTGATGGTGATGTTGGCGGCGTCGCCGAGGCCGAAGCGGCGCTCGAGCGCCGCGGCGACGGCGTTTTCGATATCCTTGCTCGCGAGCGTGCGGGCGAGGCGGGTGACCTGGACCTCTTTGATGTCCCCGGTCATGACGCCGATCACCTGCTTGGCCCGCAGGACCGAGAGCACCTGGCCTGTCGTCAGCGTGCCGGTGGTGCCGAGATCGGGCGAGCGGTAGACCGGGATCAGCGCGGCCGATCCGGCGTTGTCGATGAGATCGCCGATCCGCACCACGTCCGAAGTCACCGTGACGCTTGCGCGCAGCGTCGGCGCGGCGATGAAATCGTCGGCGGCCGCTGCCGGCAAGGCCAGCGCGAGAAGGGTGGAGATGGCGGCGAGGGTGGCGCGGATCATGGTCATCACCTCAGCGGAACAACGCCGTGGTCGATTGCATCATCTGGTCGGCGGCGCTGATCACCTTGGCGTTCATCTCGTAGGCGCGCTGGGCGGCGATCAGGTCGCTCATCTCCGAGACAACGTCGACATTGGCCTGCTCAAGGCTGCCTTGCGTGAGCTTGCCGTAACCCTCGGTGTTCGCGGTGCCGTCCTGCGGCGCACCGGACGAGGGCGTCTCGGTGAACTGGTTGTTACCGACCGGCTGCAGGCCCGCCTTGTTGATGAAGCGCGTGACGCCGATCTGGCCGACGATCGAGGAGGTGGTTGAGCCCGGCAACGTCACCGAGACCTGGCCCTGCTCGCTCACGGAGATGCCCGAGGCGTTGTTGGGAATGGTGATAGTGGGCTGCACCGGATTGCCCTGCGCGGTGACGACGCGGCCCTGATTGTCCATCTGGAAGGTGCCGTCGCGGGTGTACTGGAAGGTACCGTCGGGCATCAGGATCTTGAAGAAGCCCTCGCCCGAGATGGCGAGGTCGAGGTCGTTGCCGGTCTGCGACAGCGTGCCTTGGGTCATGCTGCGCGGCGTGCCGACGGTCTTGACGCCGCCGCCGATGTCGACGCCGACCGGCAGGATGGTGCCCTGGTCCGACGATTGGGCGCCGACGCGGCGGACATGCTCGTAGATCAGGTCCTGGAACGCCGCCGTCTGCTTCTTGAAGCCGGTGGTGCGGAGGTTGGCGATGTTGTTGGAGATCACCTGAACGTTGAGTTCCTGTGCCGCCATTCCGGTCGCTGCGGTGTGAAGCGCCTGCATCTCAGTTCTCCTTCAATCAGGCCGGAACGTCGGCGAGCTTCTCGATCGCCGATTTGTGGAGGTCGCTCTGCTGCTGCAGCAGGTTGGCGACCGCGGCGTAGCTGCGCATCACCTCGACCATGCGGGTCATCTCGCCGACCGCATTCACGTTCGACTTCTCGACATAACCCTGCTGCAGGGTGGACTTGGTGTCGGGCTGCTGGTTCGCCGAGCCGGCGGCATAGAGATTGGCGCCGAGCTTGGTCAGCTTGGCCGGATCGTCGAACGAGACCATGCGGATCTTGCCGCGGATCGAGTCGGTCCGCGCCGTGCCCTCGAGCACCGTGACGGTGCCGTCGGGCGCGACGTTGATGTCGTGGTCGGTCGGCTGAAAGGTGATCGGGCCGGCATTGCCAAGCACGAGATTGCCGTCGGCGGTGACGAGCTGGCCGGTGCTATTGAGCGAGAACTTGCCGTCGCGGGTATAGAACTCGCCGCCGTTGGCCTGCACCGCGAAATAGGCGCCGCCGTTAATCGCCATGTCGAGCGGATTGTTGGTCGGCTCCAGCGGCCCCTGGCTGATGTTGCGGAAGGTGCCGCGGTCCTGGACATAGGAGACCCGGCGGTCGCGGCCGATGAAATTGTCCTCACGCGCGTTCGAGTTCAGATATTCCTCGAACAGCGAATGGTCGGATTTGAAGCCGTTGGTGTTGGCATTGGCGACGTTGTTGGCGATGACATCCATCTGCCGCTCCAACGTCATCTGCCGTGACAAGCCGATCAGACGCGCGTTCTGCATCGGAAATCTCCCCTGAGCGGATCTGCCATTTCGCTCTCCCAAGCGCCTTGGCGGACCCCGTGACCGAGACCGTCGGGTTCTCCCAAACCGTGAAGTCTCGGCCCCTTCTCAGCGAAAGCCGTGCCAATCAGGAAAATCACGTAACTTCAATGTGTTGGCGATTTTCGAGCGGCGCGAGCAGGCGGCAGAAAGGTTCTGTTAGCCATGTTTGCCCGGCAGATTTTTCCTAGCGGCGGCCCAATCGAAAGATTCCGTTAACCATTATTACCGTAGCGTTTGCGCATCAGAGGAGCGCATTGCGCTGGGGCATTCGTATCGCGTCATTGTCTGCCAGGAGGCTTCGCTCTTTCGACCCCTTTGAGAGATGAACGGGCGCGGCAACCATGGCAGAGAACGAGGAAGGCGGCGCAGCCGCTGATGGCGCGGAAGCCGCTCCGCCGAAGAACAAGCTCAAGCTCATCATCATGGTCGTCGGCGCGCTCGCCGTGCTCGGCGGCGGTGCTGCGACCTGGTTCTTCTTCTTCCGTCATAGCGGCGATGAGCATCATGCCGAGGCCGCGCCGCCGCCGAAGCCGCCGGCCTTCGTCGACGTTCCCGACCTGATGGTCAACCTCGCCGGTTCGCCCGGCGAGCGCGTGCAATATCTGCGGTTGAAGATCGTGCTGGAGCTGAAGGAAGAGAAGCAGATCGAGGCGATCAAGCCGACGATGCCGCGCGTCACCGACATCTTCCAGACCTATGTGCGCGAGCTGCGCCCGTCCGACCTCAACGGTTCGGCCGGCATCTTCCGCCTCAAGGAGGAGCTGACCAAGCGCGTCAACGCGGCGGTCGCCCCGATCCAGGTCAGCGCCGTGCTGTTCAAGGAAGTCGTGGTCCAGTGAGCATGACGGACTAGGGATCATGGCGGGCAACGACCAAGTCGACCAGGATGCAATTGCCGCCCAGTGGGAGGCCTCGCTCGATAGCGAGGATCCCGCCGAGGCGGCAAAGGCTGCCGCCGAGAACGAGCTATCGGAGACGATGGCCCTGCAATGGGCCGCCATGGTCGAGGACGGCAGCCGCGATCTCGGCACCGGCAAGAATTCCGGCGAGCGGGTGTTGTCCCAGGAGGAGATCGACAATCTCCTCGGCTTCACCGTCGGTGACGTCACGCTCGACGACCATTCCGGCATTCGCGCGATCATCGATTCGGCGATGGTCTCCTACGAGCGCCTGCCGATGCTCGAAATCGTCTTCGACCGCCTGGTGCGGTTGATGACGACCTCCTTGCGCAATTTCACCTCCGACAACGTCGAAGTCTCGCTCGACCGCATCACCTCGGTGCGCTTCGGCGACTACATGAACTCGATCCCGCTGCCCGCCGTCCTCACCGTCTTCAAGGCCGAGGAGTGGGAGAACTTCGGCATGGCGACGGTCGATTCCAACCTGATCTATTCGATGATCGACGTGCTGCTCGGCGGCCGCCGCGGCACCAGCCAGCTGCGCATCGAGGGCCGGCCCTACACCACGATCGAGACCGAGCTGGTCAAGCGGCTGGTCGAGGTGGTGCTGGCCGACGCCGAGCAGGCGTTCCGGCCGCTGTCGCCGGTGACCTTCTCGATCGACCGGCTCGAGACCAATCCGCGTTTCGCCGCGATCAGCCGTCCCGCCAACGCCGCAATCCTGGTGCGCCTGCGCATCGACATGGAAGACCGCGGCGGCAATATCGAGCTGCTGCTGCCTTACGCGACCATCGAGCCGATCCGGGGCGTCCTGCTCCAGATGTTCATGGGCGAAAAGTTCGGCCGCGACCCGGTCTGGGAGGGCCACTTCGCCACCGAGATTGTGCAGGCCGAGATCGCCGTCGACGCCGTGCTCTACGAGGCCGACATTCCGCTCAAGCAGCTGATGCGGCTCAAGGTGGGCGACACGCTGCCGCTCGACATGCGCGCCGACGCCAACGTCACCGTGCGTTGCGGCGACGTCACGCTGACCGAGGGGCGGATGGGCCGGGTCGGCGACCGCGTCGCGATCCGTGTGACGAAACCCTTGCGCAAGCCAAGTACGACACTTGCGATGTTCGAGAAGGTGGACGAGCAGAACAAGATGATGGAGGCCCCATGAACCACTCCCTGGGAATGGCGATCGAGACGCTGGTGGCTATCCTGCTGATGCTGACGATCGTCTACTGCGTCACGCTCAACAAGCGCTTGAGGCGGCTGAAGGCGGACGAGCATTCGCTGAAGGCCGTCATCGCCGAGCTGATCACCGCGACCGAGATTGCCGAGCGCGCGATCGGCGGGCTGAAGCTCGCCGTGCGCGACGTCAACGAGAACCTCGGCAGCCAGCTCGCCGCCGCGACGCAGATGTCGGATCAGCTCTACAAGCAGCTCGGCGAGGCCGACAACGTGGTGCGGCGCCTGTCCAAGATCGCGATCGCCGCGCGTCCCGTCACCAATCCGGAGACGGTCGCCGCGCCCGCGGCCAAGCCGTCGTCCGCGAAGGCAGTGGCGGCGGCCGCCGAAGCCTTCTCCGAGCGCCGACGATCCAACGGCCTTGCCGCATGAAGCCTGGGTATGAAGTCATTTCGTAACATCCGCGTCATTCCCGTCGTCCTGGTCGCCGTCGCCGGCCTCGCCACGCTGAAGGTGGCGGGCCTTGCGATCAACGGCGGCTATGTCTTCGACTACAAGCCGAACCAGGGCAAGAAATCCTGGGCGGAAGAGAACCTGAGTTTCCCGACCGGCCGCGAGGATCCCGACATTACCGGCTCGACCCCTGCGCCGAAGGAAGCACCTAAGCCGGCAGCGCCCGAGACCAAGATGGAGGGTGGCACCGTCGTCAAGATCGACGAGGGGCAGCCGCAGGTCTCGGCCGCGGAGCGCGCGATCCTGGAACGGTTGCAGGCGCGGCGTCAGGAGATCGAGGCGCGCCAGCGCGAGATCGACATCCGCGAAAGCCTGCTCAAGTCGGCCGAGAAGCGCATCGAGACCAAGGTCGAGGAGATGAAGGCGGTGGAAACCCGCATCTCCGCGACCCAGGCCGAGCAAAAGGCCGCCGAAGCCCAGCGCATGAAGGGCCTCGTGACCATGTACGAGGGCATGAAGCCCAAGGATGCCGCGCGGGTGTTCGACCGGCTCGAAATGGGCGTGCTGATCGAGATCGCCTCGGCGATCGCGCCGCGCAAGATGTCGGACATCCTGGGCCTGATGTCATCGGAAGCCGCCGAGCGGCTGACCGTCGAGATGGCCCGCCGCGCCAATGGCGGCGGCGATCAGTCCGCCTCGGCCGGCGAATTGCCCAAGATCGACGGCAAGCCGACGCAAAAGCCGAATTGAGGGCTCGAGGAGAAGCGCGCTTTCAATCCGCGCGCTGTCGACTGAAGCCCAGAGAAATGCCTCGTGCGCCTAATTCGCGAAGGCCTGTTGCACCCTGCGAACAGGCGGGCGCAACTGCTGCTCCATCTGGGCGAGGATATTGACCTGCTGCTTGATCAGCGCCGCCTTTGAGACGCGGGTCACGAGCTGCAGGGTGCTGTGGCAACAGGCACATTCATATGTCTTCAGGGCATATCCTCTTGCAATCGGGACGATCGCGACGACCGCTCTTGCTCTGCTACACACAATGCAACCGGCTTCTCCGCTCATTGATTACCCCCAGAGCTAACCAATGCGATTTGCATCGCCGAGATTCACATCTGATTCAGAGTCGCGCGCGAACCGCAACGAGCCGAAGGTTGTGAGTGCGCGCGCTCAGCAACCCGTCAAGGTGGAAATCAGAATCCCGTGGCGGATGCAGCCGGGGCAGGCGGCATCCTCCGGGACTGCGATGACTTGACGCGCGCAGGTGTGAAGTGGCGTACAGTGGTGCTCAAGGCGCCGTCCTACGCTTCGGTCATTCGCAGTCGGCAGCGCAGGAGGAGGCCATGAACTACTCGTCCGCAGCAGAACGCGTCATCGAGGCCGTCAACCGGATGCTCATAGCGGCGATGACATCCGCATGGACATCCGCGCTAAGCCATCAGCATGCCGCGCCGCCGGATGGCGAGGCCGGCAACGATGATCAATCTTCTCTTGGCGAAGAGAGCTCCTCGGCGCCCGATGGCGCCGGGACGCAACACTGAAGAGCCCATTGGCTCGGGGGTCACAAGATCAGATCGTGCAAGCCGTGGCCGTGAGCCGGACTTGGGCCATGAGGCGGATCAACATCGGGCGGAGATGGTTCAGGCGTGAACGCCAGTTCGAGCCCGTGGAATCCTCCAGCGTGGCCGGGATGACCGGCGAGGTCTAGATGATCCGGCACCACGCTGTGCTGTGAGCCCTGCGAAGCGTTATCCTTGAACTTGAACGACTCGCCGAGCTGCTGCGTCTCGCTTGCAAGCGAATGGTTGGCGCCTCCGCTCGACGACTTCAGAAGGCTCGGATTGAGCGTCGCCTCTGCCATTCCATCGTTGGCACGACCGTGGGCATGCGCCGCCTCGTCGGCGTTTCCTTGAGGCGAGGCGCCGTGATTCCCGGCATTGTTCCCCGGTGCAAGCCCGCGCCCGGCGTGCTGTTCGGCGGCATTCTGGTCAAAATTCAGCGCGGCGATGGCAATGTCAGGCATGTGGCCGCTTCCAGCAATCGCGCCACTTTTGGCCAGCAATGCTGTGTCGGGACCGGCCAGGTGGTCGAAGACAAAACTGGCCTCCGTCGGTGCGGCGACGTATTGCGACATCGTAGACGGTCCGCTGCCCGAAGGAGCTACCGCAACAATAGCGAGTGTTTCGGTCGAGGGCGTTTGCATCGGGTCCGAACTGGAGATGCTCGAATATTCAGTTTGTTCGATCTGGTCCGAAGGCGTATCCAGGTTGTGGAGCGGCTCGCTTGACTGGATGTCCGGACTCTCTGCGAGGAGCGTGCCGTCGCCGCTTCCGGAGTCGGACGAGATTTCGGAAGTGATCGTCATTAGCCCGGCCGCATCACTCTGCAGGGTTGCGGTGAGGTCGGTCAGCTCGCTGGCGACCGCCACTACAGGCGCCGCTGGCGCCAGGATGAAGTCCGAGGCATCGACGGTTGCAATCCCCTGCAAATGGATTTCGAGCAGACTGGAATCGCCGATGTGCAGGGTCTGGTCCGTTGAGTTGACGTACACGATGGTTTCGTTCGACGCGCTGTCATAGATCCAGGCGATCGTATGTGGCGGCACCGTCGTGTTGGTTGAGCTCAACGCCAGGATGGCAAACCCGAGCGCGCCAAAGGCGGTCAGGTCGATCCTGTCCGCTCCCGATGCGAAGTCGGTGATGGTGTCGAACTGACCGGCACGGGAATCGGCAACGAACAAATATGCGAAACGATCGTTGCCATTGCTGCCGGTGAGTTGGTCCGCACCAAATCCGCCGGTTATGATATCGGCGCCGTTGTTGCCGTTTACCGTATCGTTTCCCGAGCCGCCGTAGATGGTATCATTGCCATCGTTGCCCTTGATCGTGTCATTGCCTGAGCCGCCATAGAGAACGTCCGTCTTGCCGGTCCCATTGACCGTATCACTGCCGGCTCCCGCATAGATGACCTGACCTGTGTCGCCGCCGCCGGCGATGGTTTCGCTCCCCGGCGTTCCGTACACGTTCGGAGGATCGGAGATCACGACCGATCCGGTGGCCAGGTTGTCAAAATCGTTGGGGTCGGCATCGCTGGCGCCATGAATGGCGACGGTCACCGTCTGCGTGGTACCGTCGATCGCGGTCACCGTGAATGTGTCGGTCAGGGTGTCGCCGGAATCGAGAGCCTCAACCACGCTGTTGTTGTTGTCGAGGGTGTACGTCCATGCGCCGGCTGCGGTCATCGTGAAGGTGCCGTATCCGTCGTCGCTCGCGGTCGGCGAAGAGATCGCGGTGAACGTATTCGGCGCGTTGTCGACGTCGGTATCGGTCAGCGTGCCAGTCGCGATGGGAGCGCCGGGCGAGAAGGTTCCTGCCTCGGTCACTGAGCCGGTCGTGGTGCCGGAAATGAGGGCCGCGTCGTTGCTGCCGTGAATGGTGATCGTCACCACTTGTAGCGTGCCGTCGAGGGTCGTGACAGTAAAACTGTCGGTGAGTGTGTCCCCGACATTCAGCGCCTGCACCGCGCCGCTCGCATTGTCGAGCATGTAGGTCCACGCGCCGGCGGCGGTTAGCGTAAAGGTGCCATAACCATTCGTGCTTGCCTTGGGCGAACTCACCGCAGTGAAGGTATTGGACGCATTGTCGACGTCGGCGGCAAACAGCGTGCCGGTTGCGCTCGGGCTGCCCGGTGTCGCATTGGCAACGCCGCCGGCCTCGGTCACCGCACCGGTCGTGGTGCCGGAAACGATGGCGGCATCGTTGGTGCCATGGATGGTGACCGTCACCACTTGGGCGGTTCCATCCAGAGTGGTCACCGTGAACGTGTCGGTCAGCGTTTCGCCGGTATTGAGCGCCTGCACCGCAGCGTTGGCGTTGTCGAGCGTGTAGGTCCACACGCCGGCAGCCGTCATGGTGAAGGTGCCGTAGCCGGCGGCGCTCTGCGTCGGCGAGCCGACGGCCGTGAATGCATTTGCGATCGTGTCCACGTCGGTATCGGTGAGGGTGCCGGTCGCGATGGGCGTGCCGGGGTTAGCACTGGCGACGCCGCCAGCCTCGATGACGGCGCCGGTCGTGTCGCCGGAGATGACCGCTGCATCACTGGCTCCCTGGATGGTGATCGTCACCACCTGGGGCGTGCCTCCGATCGTGGTCACCGTGAAGCTGTCGGTTAGCGTTTGGCCGGCATTGAGCCTCTGCACTGCGAGGTTCGAATTGTCCACGGTGTAGGTCCACACGCCGGCAGCCGTCATCGTGAAGGTGCCATAGCCGCCGGTGCTCGTCGTTGGCGAACTCACGGCCGTGAACGTATTTGGTGGGTCGTCGACGTCGGTATCGGAAAGCGTGCCGGTCGCAATCGGCGTGCCGGGCGTTCCATTGGCAATGCCGCCAGCCTCGACGATCGAGCCGGTCGTGGTGCCGGAGATGATTGCAGCGTCGTCGACACCGTTGATGGTGACTGTGAACGTCTGACTCGCAGAACTGAGGCCGTCGGAAACCGTGATGACGAAACTGTCGGTCGTGGGCGCCTTCAGCGCGTTGATCGCGATGCTGTCAGGCACGAACGTGTAGGCGGCGCTCGTACTGTTGACGTAGAGCGTTCCGTACGGACCGGGCTTTGACAGGTCGTATGTCACTCCGCCGAGGACCGTCTCGCCGGCGGTTGCCCCTATGACGCCAAAGGTCAGCTTGGCGCTGCCGCTGGTGCTGCTGGCAGCGAAGATTCCGCTCGTCGCAGTGAATGTATCAAACACCACCGTATCGAGCTCGGTCGGCCCCGCACCGGTGCTGAGTGTCGGCGGTATGGGGTCGAAAACGGGAATGGCGAATGGCGACACAGGCGCCAGCAAATTCTGCAGCGAGGGCGCGTCGGGCTGAATGAAATTGATCGGCTGCAGCGATTGGGTTTTGACGAAGGGAGGCGTGCTCGAGCCATGCGGCCCCTGTCCGTCCAGATTGGCGAGCACGTCCTGCTGTGCGGCGCGCAACTCGTCCATGCGAGCGGCCGAGTTCGCGACCTGATTGACACTGATGGTGGATCCCACTTTCTTGACGATGATCGTTTCGCCGGGATCATCGACGATGATGTGCCGTGGGATCGGCTCCTTGGTCACGAGCTCAAATGCGCCGTGCGCAAGGTCCTTGTAAGTGATGGAGTCGTCATCCAGGAATGTGACGTCCGGGTCCGCGGCCTCGGCATTTTCCGCAACCGAGAAAGTCAATGCTGCAAGCGTCAGCATTCCGAAACCGCCCGCGTGACTTCGGGCGCGAATGCCTGCAATTGGCGTATTCAGCTGGAGAGACCCGGTTTCTGCCAGCCGACCTGGTACGAAACTGAAGCTGCCTCGGGTCACGTCGAACAGGGCTGTAGGTGGCGTGCCTTCGACGTCGAAGACGAATTCGCTCAGCGCGAGGCGAGTGTCGCAGGAGATGTTGAAGAAAGTACCGTCGATAAAGCGAATCGTGATCTGTCCGTCGGCGTCAGTCTCTATCACGTCAGCCCGGTAGACAGGCGCGCCGGCTACGGCCTGTGTGGCGACGCCACTGGCTCGCGTGAGCGTACCGCAGCCGATCGCTGTATGAATATGGCCAATGATTTGGACGGGCAGGGCCGCGGCGGCCCTATTGCCAACCTGGACATCGGATGCAACCAACATGGCTCGACCTCGCCTGGGTGATTAATTCAGGCTCGGCGTGCTGCCATGGTCTTTCGGGGCGGCCCTCGCCAAGGGACAAATATCCTGGGCGCTGGCAGCCGAAGGCTTGCCGCCGAAAATCATCAAGTCTGGTCCAGAGAGACGCATGGCGCGGGGACGGCGGCGCGTAATGCCATTCCCGGCGCGTATCCCTCCCGCTAAAGTGATTAAATTGACAAATGAGAGCTTATTTAATTTGTGGCGCTTCCGTAGCGTTACGGTAAATTAGGACGATTAAAATTATTAAACAAGAAATTTATTTATTGCGACCGCGTTTCGCGGTTCAAGAGCGGTTCAAGAAATGAGCCGCCGCTAGTCGATAGGATCTTCTCGGAAAGGGCGGATCATGTGCAGACCTACGACAGCCGCTTTGGCGACCGGCTTGGTCTTGGCGCTAGCCAATTTCTCGCCGAGTGCGGCTCAAGCGCAAGTCGATTCCACCGGGCCCGCCGTCGCCAGCTCGTCTTCCAAACCGATCGGGAAGGTGGCGACGGCCACAGGCTCCGTCACGATCGAACATGCGGGCGCAGTGATCGTTCAAGCGAATGTCTCAAGTGAGCCCGGCCAGGCCAAGAGGGGTGATCCCGTATATCTTGGTGACGTGGTGCTGACCGGAGACGACGGCCGGGTCGGAATAAATCTTAGCGACGGCAGCTCGTTCAATTTATCCAGCAACGCCCGTATGGTGCTGGATCACTATGTGTATGAGCCGGCCGGCAAGTCCAACGCGACCCTGTTCAGTCTTGCCAAGGGAACGTTCACTTTTGTTGCGGGCAATGTTGCGAAGACCGGCGATATGAAGGTCGATACGCCCGTTGCCACGTTGGGGATCCGAGGTACGACGCCGCACATCGAGATTTCTGATGACGGGTCAGCCAAATTTTCGACGCTGATCGAAGAGGGCAAAAGCAAGGTCCTGAAGAAGCCGCCGGCCGGCGCGGCGCCGGAGCCCGATCGAAGCGCCAATCGCAGGCTCATTATCTGTCGGGGATGCTGAGAAGTTTGCTCGGCCGAAGCCGCCGTGATGCCGGCGCAGCGTCCGGCCCGGCAGAGAGACGCAACATGAGTGCTTCGTTTCGCTCGCGGAGTTCGGCGCTTGGTGTGAAAATCGCACGGGCCAGTGTCATCAGGGCAGGGATGCTCATTCTGATCGTTGGACTCTCCGGTTCGTCAGGCTTGGCGCAGACGTCGAAGAAGAGCAGCTCACTCAAGAATATCGAGCTATGTAACGGGTCAGATCGGGTCTCGCCCGAAGCTCGCATCGAGGCCTGCACGGCCTTTATCGATGCGGGCGAGGGGAGCACAAATGGCTTTGCCGTCGCCCACAACAACAGGGGCAATGCCCATAGCGCCAAAGCCGACTACGAAGGCGCGATCAAGGATTTCGTCGCAGCGACCCGGCATAACCCGAATTATGCAAAAGCCTTCAACAACCTCGGAGTGGCCTATCTGAGGACGGGCTCGCACGACCTTGCCCTTGGCGCTTTTCAGGAGGCGCTGAAGCTCAACCCCAACTATGCCACTGCCTTTGCCAACCGTGCGGCAGCGTTCTTGAAGAGGAATGCGTACGACCGTGCAGCGCAGGACTATGACGAAGCAATTCGCCTTGACCCGAAGCTGGAGGCGGCCTGGAGCGGACGCTGTTGGGCCCGGGCCATCCTCGGCGCCTTGCAGGCCGCGATGGAGGATTGCGAGATGGTGCTTCGATCGGGAGCGGGTAACGCCGCGACATACGATTCGCGAGCCCTGATAAATCTGAAAATGGGACAACTCTCCGCGGCTATCGACGACTACAACGCGGCGCTGCGGTACGCCCCCAAGCTGGCGAGCGCGCTGTACGGTCGCGGGGTCGCCAGATTCAAGCTCGGCGACACCGATGGCGGCAATACGGATATCTTAGAGGCCAGAAGAATCGAGGCTGGAATCGCCGAAGACTTTGTCCGCTATGGGGTGCCGCAAAGGGACTGACCAGCCGCGACGGCACCGTCGTGCAGCCGTTAACAACTGCTTAACCGCCTGCGTCTCAAATTCAAACTGGCGATCGGCCCCCCGCTCGATCGGCGCGGCGTGCTGTTCCCGACGCAAGCCAAGAGATAGCATTAACAAGTCCTTAATTGGCGACACCTACAGTCGACGGCACCGCCGGCGTCAGTGCCGGCATGACCGCCGAACCGGAAGAAATGCCGCCAATGGCGCGAGAGGCTGCCGCTGGATTTGTGTCGCGAGCCCGCGCATCGGCGCGGAGCTTGTCGCGTGACGCCCGCGCCGCGGCCTTGCTGGCGGCCTGTCTCCTGCTTGGCCTTGCGGCGCCCGGCCGGGCGGCCGATCCGATCAGGGGCGAGGCGACGTTTTCAGCCGGTGGCGGCTTTGCCCGTCTCGTCATCAAGCTCGGCGAGGACGTTCCCTCCGAGGTGACGACCGCGGGCTCGATCCTCGTCATCCGCTTCGACCGGCCCGTCGATGTGCCCGTCGAGCGCATTCCAGAAGGCGCGCCCGATTACGTCAATTCCGCCCGCCGCGACCCTGACGGCGGCGCCATCCGCCTGTCGCTGGCGCGGCGCGTCACCGTGAACACCATGAACGCCGGCGAGCGCACCTTCATCGACCTGCTGCCCGAGGGTTGGAAGGGGCCGCCGCCGAGCCTGCCCATGGACGTGGTCAAGGAGCTTGCCGAGCGGGCACGCGCGGCCGAGCGTGCGCTGCGCGCCCAGCGTGCCGCCGCGGAGTCCAGGAAGCGTCCGCCGATCCGCGTGCGCGCCTCGGTGCAGCCGACCTTCGTGCGCTTCGTGTTCGAGATGCCTGACGGGGTCGGCGTCTCCTCCGTGCTCAACGAGCAGAAGCTGACGCTCGTCTTCAACGCCAATCTCAATTTCGACCTGGCGGACGCGGTCCTCGCCGCGCCGCCGAACGTCGCCTCGATCAAGCAGAAGTCCGATATCGACCAGACCAATGTCGAGATCGCGCTGATCGGCGATGCCGACGTGCATTCGTTCCGCGACGAGAAGAACTACGTCGTCGACGTCTCCTCCCAGTCCGATAAGGGTAAGTTGGCGGCAACGCCCGAGGCGACGATCACGCAGATGAAGCCGGTCGGTCGCGGGCCGGCGGCTGCCGCTGCACCTGCACCTGCACCGGAAAAGCCCGCCGCCGAGAAGAAGGACGCCCATCGCGAGATCCCACCGCCGACCTCCGAGACGATCGCGCGCGAGGCCAGGATCGAGATCAAGCCCGAGGTGAAGGTGGAAGCGCCCGCCGCGCTGCCGCCCGCCGAAACGCCGAAACCGGCAACCTCTCCCGCGGCCGAAGCGGCCCAACCGCCCAAGGAAGCTGCGAAGCCGGCGCCGGCGGCTGCGGCTGCGCCCGTCGAAGCGCCCAGGGAGGTCGCGAAGGAACCGGTCAAGGATGCCGCCAAGGATGCTGGCAAGGATGCTGCCAAGGCTGGGCCGGTGGAGGTGCCGGTCGCGCCCGCGATTGCCGGCGTCGATGCGCGCCGCGACAGCGACGGCTTGCGCGTGACGTTCCCGTTTCAGGTCGCAACGCCGGCGGCGGCGTTCCGCCGCGGCGACACCGTGTGGCTGGTGTTCGATACGCCGAAGCCCGTCGATGTCGAGGCGATCCGCACCAAGGGCGGCGCGATGATCGGCGAGGTCGGCCGCGTCCCGCTCGACAAGGCGCAGGCGGTGCGCATCCGTCTCACCCGTCCCCTGGTCTATTCGCTGACGAGCGAGGAGGTCGGCAAGGAGACCAACTGGATGTTGACGCTCGCCGACAAGATCCAGGCGACGCCGCTGCCGCTGATGATGTCGCGCAACATCACCGATCCCGCGCTCGCCAATATCGCGATCCCCTTCGCCAATCCAGGCCAGCTGCACAAGCTCACCGATCCCGATGCCGGCGACACGCTCTATGTCGTCACCGCGCTGCGGCCGGTGCGCGGCTTCATCAAGCGGCAGGACCTCGTCGATCTCTCGCTGCTGGAATCCGCGCACGGCATCGCGATCCGGCCGAACTCCGACGAGATCGGCGTCGAGGTCGGCTCCGACAAGGTCATTCTCGGCAAGAAGGGCGGCTTGACCCTGTCGCCGGTCGACATCTCGGCCGAGCGGGCGCCGACCGCCGTGCGCCCGATCTTCAGTCCCGAAGGCTGGCGCAAGGGCCAGTCGGAAAACTTCATGGCGCGCCAGGGCGAACTGATGACGGCGATCTCGGCGGTCGAGCCGGCGCTGCGTTCGCTGCCGCGGCTCGATCTTGCGCAATTCTACATGTCGCGCGCCATGTATCACGAGGCCAAGGCCGTGACCGACGTGATGCTGAGCGATCCGCTCAACAAGGAGGAGAGCGGCGCGCTGATCATGCATGCGATCGCCAACATCCTGATCGGCCGGCCGGCGCAGGGCCTGAAGGATCTCGCCAATCCTGCGATCGGCAATAGCCACGATTCCCAGCTTTGGAAGGCGCTCGCCTATGCGCGCCAGGGCAAATGGGCCGATGCGCGCGAAAAGTTCAAGAACGTCGAATTCGCCATCGCCTCGCTGCCGCTCGACATCCAGCGCATCGTGACGATGGACGCGATGCGCGCATCCCTCGAGGTGAAGGACTATGCCGGCGCCTCCAAGCGCCGCAACGAGCTCGAGGTGGTCGGTGTCCCGCCCGAGGCCGCGCCAGGCTTCGCCGTGCTGCGCGGCCGGCTCGCCGAGGCGCTCGGCCACGACAAGGATGCGCTCGACGATTACAAGCTCGCGGTCGCCTCGAATGACCGTCCGGCTGCGGCCGAGGCCAAGCAGCTCGAGATCGCGCTGCGTCAGAAGCGCGACGAGATCGGCAAGGACGAGGCGCTGCGCGAGCTCGAGACGCTGTCGATGACCTGGCGCGGCGATGCGATCGAGGTCAAGACGCTGCAGATGCTGTCGCGCCTCTATGCCGAGAACGGGCGCTACCGAGATGCGCTCACCGCCGCGCGCACCGCGACGCGGCTGCAGCCGAACGCCGAAGCCTCGCGTCAGGCGCAGGATCTCGCCTCCGAGCTGTTCACGCAGCTCTTCCTCGGGCCGAAGGGCGACGAGCTGCCGCCGGTCGAGGCGCTCGGGATGTTCTACGAGTTCCGCGAGCTGACGCCGATCGGCCGCCGCGGCGACGAGCTGATCCGCCGTCTCGCCGACCGTCTCGCCTCGATCGATCTGCTCGATCAGGCTGCCGAGCTCCTGCAATACCAGATCGATCATCGCCTCGAAGGCGCCGCGCGCGCCCAGGTCGCCGCGCGCCTCGCCATGATCTATCTCGCCAACCGCAAGCCCGATTTGGCCATCACCGCGCTGCGCGCGAGCCGCATCAGCGATCTCTCCGGGGAGCTCCGGCAGCAGCGCCTGCTGCTGGAGGCGCGTGCGCAGAGCGACGTCGGCCGTCACGATCTTGCGCTCGACATCGTCTCCAACGTCGCCGGGCGGGAAGTGCTCCGCCTGCGTTCCGACATCTTCTGGGCGGCGCGGCGCTGGCGCGAATCCGCCGAGCAGATCGAGCTCTATTACGGAGACCGCTTCCGCGACTTCAAGCCGCTCAATACGGTCGAGAAGAGCGACATCATCCGCGCCGCCGTCGGCTACGCCCTCGCCGACGACTCGATCGGCCTGTCGCGCTTCCGCGAGAAATACGCCCCGCTGATGAGCGAGAGCGCCGACCGTCTCGCCTTCGACATTGCGAGCAAGCCGGCCGCAGCCTCCAGCGCCGAATTCGCCGAGATCGCCAAGCTCGCTGCCAGCGTCGACACGCTCGACGGCTTCCTGCGCGAGATGAAGCAGCGCTTCCCCGACGCCACCGCCCGCGCGCCCGGCGCGCCGCAGGCCAAAGATACGAGCGACCACACCGGCTCGCTGCCCACGATCCCGGTCGTGCGGCAGATCAAGATGACGCGGTAGGACTGTCTCCGCGCGAAGCGCGGCCCGCGACCGCGCCACAAGCTCGTCATTGCGAGCGCAGCGAAGCAATCCAGACTCTTTCCGCGGCGGCAGTCTGGATTGCTTCGTCGCAAGGGCTCCTCGCAATGACGAGGAGGGAGCGGGGGCTGTCGCTGAGAGCGGAAAGGACGCAGCAGCGAACGAAGCCTTACCCCCCGTAACTCTGCACCAGGCTCCCCGCCACCAGCGACCAGCCGTCGACCAGCACGAAGAAGATCAGCTTGAACGGCAGCGAGATCGTCGCCGGCGGCAGCATCATCATGCCCATCGACATCAGCACGGAGGCGACGACGAGGTCTATGATCAGGAACGGCAGGAACAACAGGAAGCCGATCTCGAAGGCGCGCTTCAGCTCGGAGATCATGAAGGCGGGGACGAGGATGCGTAAGGCGAGATCGTCGGGCGTGGCCGGCGGCGCCTCGCCGGAGAGATCCAGGAACAGCTTCAGGTCCTTTTCGCGCACGTTCTTCTGCATGAAGCCGCGCAGCGGCACGGAGGCGCGCTGGAACGCGTCCTCGACGCCGATCTGGTTGGCGACGAGCGGGCGGATGCCCTCGTCGTAGGATTTCTGCAGCACCGGGCCCATCACGAAGAAGGTGAGGAACATCGCGAGCGCGATGATCACCGAGTTCGGCGGGGCGGTCGCAGTGCCCATCGCGGTGCGCAGCAGCGACAGCACCACCACGATGCGGGTGAACGACGTCATCATGATCAGGATCGACGGGGCGATCGAGAGCACCGTGAGCAGCGCGATCAGCTGGATCGCGCGCTCGGTGACGCCGCCGCCACCGGCGCCGCCGCCGAGATTGATGCTGATGTCCTGGGCATGCGACGGCATTGCGAGCGAAGCCGCGCCGACCAGGACAGAAAGGAAAAGAACTCTACGCGGGAGGGCGGGCAACCTCACGAAGACGGCTTCGGACGGCCGAGCAGGGAGGCCATCTCGTCTTCGAGATTTTCAAAGCTGGTCTTTTCCGCAGCCGGCTTCGCCGGCGCAGCGGGCGGTGCCGGCGGCTCGCTGCGGGCGGCGCGCGCCGGAGCGGGCGGCGGCTCCGGCGCAACCGGAGGCGCGACCGTTTCCCCGGCCGGGCGGCGCAGGGCAGCCTCGAGCCGCTGCGCCATTTCGGCGAGATTCTGCTCGGCGCTCGAGGGCGCGGCAGCGGGTGCCGGCGGCGGAACGGGCGCAGCCTGCGGCACGGGCGGAGGAGGCGGTGGTGCCGCGGCGCGCTCGGCTCGCACCGGCGGCATCTTCATCGGCTCACTGCCGCGCGGCGGACGCGGCATCAGCGGCGGCTCGCCGCGGGCGATGCGCGGCGGCAGCGGCTCGGGCCGCGGTTCGCGCTCGGGACGTGGCGCGATCGGCTCCGGCGTAAAGCCGCCCAGAGCCGGCTCGCTGCGGCGTTCGGCCAGTGCAGGCGCAGGCCGACGCACTTCGTCGGCGAAGGATGGCCGCGCGGGCCGCGGCGGCGGCTCGGGCATTTGCGGCTCGGGATGATCGAGCAGCTCGGGCCGCGGCGCGTCGTCGGCCCAGCCGCCGGCATCGGGCAGGGGGGCAAGGCGCGGCGGTTCGGCGGCACTCGGACGTTGCGGAATCTGGTCGCGGCTGGGCGCGGCGCGAACGATGTTGGGCTCGACGACGATGTCGGTCGGGCCGCCGATCATCAGCAGATGCTCGACATTGTCGCGCCGGACCAGCACCAGGCGGCGCCGGCCGTCGACGGCGGCGGCGTCGATCACGGCGAGGCGGGGCATCCGGCCGCGCTGGGTGTTGGCGCCGATGCGGCTTCCGGCGAATCGGCGAACCAGCCATGCAGCGACGCCGATCAACGCCAGAACGACGATGAACGCGACGATGAAGGTGATAGGGCTGCCTTGCATACTTGTCCCCGACAAATGGCGCTTTTCTCGTGCCCATGGTCAGTCGAGCCGACCACCGGCGGACGATGCCCCAAACTGCGATTTCTTAACGTTCCACGGCAAGTTTTGCCGTCCCCAACTCTTAATAACCCATGAATCGCCCGATCCAAAACGACTTCTTGCCCTGTGCACGTCTCGCCAAACGGTTGGGTTAATGCCACTTTTCGCGCCGTCGAATCGCGGGGGCGCAAGAATCAGTTTCGGCTGGGGACATGCATCACGACCGGTCCTTAACCAGCTGTTAACCATACAGGCGGCAAATTCTGCCTAGCGGCGGTCCCTGGGGTCCGTCGGGGCGGGGGGAGCCGCGACGATGTCCATCAACGATATTCCGGAACTGTCGGTGCTTCGCACCAAGATGCAGTGGCATCAGGAGCGCCAGCGCGTCCTGTCCGAGAACGTCTCCAATTCCGACACGCCGAAATTCCGGCCGCGCGACCTGGTCGAGCCCAAGTTCGACAAGGCCGGCGCCGTCACGGGGTCCATGGGGCCCTTGGTCCTGACCCGGACCAGCGCCTCGCATTTGGCGCCGTCGGGGGCCCCTTCCGCCTTCGACCAGAACAAGAACGCGGGTTTCGAGACCCGCCCCGCCGGCAATGCCGTCAATCTCGAGGAGGAGATGATGAAGGCCGCCAGTAACCAGATGGACTACGCCGCGGTGACCTCGCTCTATTCGAAGAGCCTGCGCCTGCTCAAGACCGCGATCGGCAAAGGTTAGGCCCTAAAGGAGGCGGATCATGGCAAATGACAGCAGCGACTTCGCCCGCTCCATGGCAATCGCGACCTCGGGCCTGCGCGCGCAGGCCGGCCGCATGCGGGTGATCTCGGAGAACATCGCGAATGCGGACTCGACGGCGCAGACCGCCGGCGGCGATCCCTACCGGCGCAAGGTGCCGACCTTCTCATCCGCGCTCGACCGCACGCTCGACGCGCAGGTCGTCACCCTCGGCAGGATCAAGCCCGACCAGTCCGCCTTCCGCGTCCGATACGAGCCGAACAATCCGGCTGCGGATGCCAGCGGCAACGTCAAATATCCCAACGTGAACTCGGTGGTCGAGATGACCGACATGCGCGACGCGCAGCGGTCCTACGAGGCCAACCTCAACATCATCAGTGCGACGCGCCGGATGATCCAGCGCACGCTCGACATCCTCAAGAGCTGAACAGGACATTTGAGCCATGGCATCACCGACAATTGCCGCCAATGCTTACGCCAGCCTCGCCCGCGTGCTGGAGAACACCGGCACCGGCGCCGGCAAGGGCAGCGAACCGAACGGGCAATCCTTCGCCGCGCTGCTGAAGGACGCCGTCGGCAGCGTCGTGGAATCCGGTCGCAAGTCCGACGCGCAGACGGTCGCAATGGCCGCCGGCAAGGCCAACGTGATGGACGTGGTTACGGCGGTCGCAGACACCGATGTCGCGGTGTCCACGCTGGTCTCGGTCCGCGACCGCGTCATCGCGGCCTATGAAGACATCATGAAGATGCCGATCTGATGCGCGCCGTCATTCCGGGGCGCGACGAAGTCGCGAGCCCGGAGTCCATGGTGCGACCAACGCTGCGGCTAAAATCGATTCCGGGTTCTCGCTTCGCGAGCCCCGAATGACGACAAACAATTTCAGAGTGAGAACTCCCAAATGACCGGACCCGAGACCCTCGACGTCGCGCGCGATGCGATCTGGACCATCGTGATCGTGTCGTCGCCGCTGATGGTGGTCGGCCTCGTGGTCGGCGTCATCGTGTCGCTGTTCCAGGCGCTGACGCAGATCCAGGAGCAGACGCTGATCTACGTGCCGAAGATCCTCGCGATCTTTGCCACGATGCTGTTGGCGCTGCCGTTCATGGCCGATTCGATGCACGCCCACATGCTGCGGATATCGTCGCGAATCATAGGCGGCTGAGGCACTATGCGTGAATTATGCGCATCGACGTCTCGCTGCTGCCGGCGCTCGCCGCTTCCTTCATGCTCGCCTTCGCCCGGGTCGGCGCGATGGTGATGCTGCTGCCCGGCCTCGGCGAGACCAACATCCCGACGCGGATCAAGCTGTCGATCGCGCTGTTGCTCACGCTGATCATCCTGCCGCTGCATCGCAACGCCTATCAGGTCGACATGGGCTCGCTGGCGCCGCTGCTGGTGCTGATGCTGCATGAGATCGCGATCGGCATCGTGCTCGGCGCGACCGCGCGCGTGACTTTGTCGGCGCTCCAGGTTGCGGGATCCGTGATCGCGCAGCAGATGGGGCTCGGCTTCGTCACCTCGGTCGATCCGACGCAGGGCCAGCAGGGCGTGCTGGTCGGCAACTTCCTGACCATGCTGGGCGTGACGCTGCTGTTTGCCACCGACAGCCATCATCTGGTGATCGCGGCGCTGAACGACAGCTACAGGATCTTCTCGCCGGGCGAGACCGTATCGAGCGGCGACGTCGCCTCGCTGGCAACGCGCGCCTTCTCCGCCGCGTTCCGCCTCGGCTTGCAGCTCTCCGGGCCGTTCCTGGTGTTCGGCCTCGTCTTCAATATCGGACTGGGCGTGCTGGCGCGGCTGATGCCGCAGATGCAGGTCTATTTCGTCGGCGTGCCGCTGTCGATCTTCGCGGGCTTCCTGGTGCTTGCCGTGGTGCTCACCGCGATGATGGGCACCTTTCTCGACTACTTCATCGGTGTCATGCACCAGATGATGCCGCTCAAGTGACGGGGATCGATCGATGGCGGAAGACAACGATCCCGAAAGTCAAACAGAAGACCCGACGCAAAAGCGCCTCGACGATGCGCTCGAACGCGGCGACGTCGCCAAGAGCCAGGAGATCAACACCTGGTTCATGATGGCGGGCGGCACGCTCGTCGTGGCGACCTTCTCGGGCTCGGTCGGCAGCGGGCTATTGACGCCGATGCGCAACCTGCTTGCCAATTCCTGGATGATCAAGACCGACGGCAAGGCCCTGCTGGCGCTGATGCAGCAGATCGAGCTCGCCGTGCTTGCCGCGGTCGGCGTGCCCCTGTTGATGCTGGTGCTGGCGGCCATCGCCGGCAACATGCTGCAGCACCGGCTGGTCTGGTCGGCCGAGTCCCTCAAGCCCAAATTCAACAAGATTTCGCCCGGCGCCGGCTTCAAACGCATCTTCGGCAAGCAGGCGGCCGCCAATTTTCTCAAAGGCATCGGCAAGCTCGTCGCCTTGGCCGTGGTCATGACCATGATCCTGTGGCCGGAGCGGCACCGCATGGAGGCGATGGTCAGGCTCGATCCGGCCGCCATGCTCGGCGCCAGCACCAGCATGACCATCCAACTGCTCGGCGCGGTGGTCGCCGCGCTCGCGATCGTCGCCATCGCCGACTATTTCTTCCAGTACCGAAGTTGGTTCCAGCGGCAGAAGATGTCGCTCCAGGAGATCAAGGAAGAGTACAAGCAGTCCGAAGGCGACCCCCACATCAAAGGCAAGATCAGGCAACTCCGGCAGCAGCGCGCCAAGAAGCGCATGATGGCGGCGGTTCCCAAGGCCTCCGTGATCATCACCAACCCAACCCACTATTCGGTAGCGCTGTCCTACGAGCGCGGCATGACCGCGCCGATCTGCGTCGCCAAGGGCGTCGACAATCTCGCCTTCAAGATCCGGGAGATCGCGCGCGAGCACGACATCCCGATCGTGGAGAACGTGCCGCTGGCCCGCGCGCTCTACGCCACAGTGGACATCGACCAGGAGATCCCGACCGAGCACTACCATGCCGTCGCCGAAGTCATCGGCTACGTCATGCGCCTGAAGCGCGGATTCAGCGCCGGGCGGGGATAAGATGCCCGAAAAGAACCGGAAATGGCCGTAATCTGGGAATCAGCGTACCTTTTGCCGCTGCTGCCCTTGCACCTCAGGGTCCGATTCAGGCAGGGAGGACCCCACGCGCCCGGTGGCGCGTTGATTCTCTGCCGACAGGCTGCGCCAGCTCGAGAATGACCGCCGAGACCGACCACGACCTCACACGCGAGCCCGTTGCGGCGCACGAGCCGTCGCCGCGCTCGGGCAGCATTGCGCTGGTGCTGCTGGTGGCCGCCGGCCTCGTCGCCGTGGCCGTCGGGCTGATGACGCTCGGGCGCGCGCAGGCGCAGCCCTATATCCTCGGCATCCTCGCCGTGCTGGCGATGGTCGGCCTGTTCAACCTGTTCGCCTTCGCCGCCGGCATCATCCGCTTCGCCGACCGCAATCTCGACGATCCCATCATCGGCCGCATCTCCGATCACGCCTTCGACGGGCTCGCGGTCACCGACGCGCGCGGACACGTGGTCTACTCCAATGCCGCCTATCTGACGCTGACCGGCGCCACCGGCCCGCAGGACGTGCGCCCCGTCGAGCGCGTCTTCATCGGCAATCCCGACGTCTCGGAAGCCGTGTTCCGGCTGCTCAAGGCCGCCCGCGAGGGCAAGCGGCAGCAGGAAGAGGTGCGCATCTCCGGCCATGACGGCAATCAGGGCCGCTGGCTGCGCATGCGCGTGCGCCCGCTCGGCACCGGCAAGCGCGAGGCGAAATACGCGGTGTGGTCGATCGCCGACATCACGCGCGACCGCGAACGCCAGGAGGACGTGTTCCAGGAGCTCCAGCACGCGATCGAATATCTCGATCACGCCCCGTGCGGCTTCTTCTCGGTCAATCCGGCCGGCGAGCTCGCCTATGTCAACGCGACATTGGCGAACTGGCTCGACTACGACCTCGCCGAGATCGGCTCCGGCGGCCTGAAGCTTACCGATATCGTCTCCGGCGACGGCGCTTCGCTCTTGACCTCGATCGTGGCGGTGCCGGGCGAGGTGAAGACCGAGGTGTTCGACATCGACCTGCGCATGCGCACCGGCAAGACCATGCCGGTGCGGCTCTATCACAAGCTCGCCTTCGGCGCCGACGGCGCGCCGGGGCCCTCGCGCACGCTCGTGATCAGCCGCGCCCGCGACGAGCGCAGCGACCCTGATCGTGCCGCCGAAGTGCGCTTCATGCGCTTCTTCGACCACACGCCGATGGCGATCGCGACCGTCGATCGCGCCGGCAACGTGGTGCGCGCCAATGCGCGCTACGCCAAGCTCAGTCAGGCGCTGGGGCTCGACACCTCTTCCAAGTCGATCTTCCGCGCGGTCAATTCGCGCGACCGGCACCTCCTGATCGCGGCCATCAACCAGGCCGCCGAAGGCAAGGCCGACATCGCGCCGGTCGAGGTGGCGCTGGAAGGGGCCAAGGAACGCTGGGGCCAGTTCTTCGTGACGCCGGTCGATTCGGCCGAGACCGAGGCGGAAGCCGCCATCGTGCACATGCTCGAGACCACCGAGCGGCGCGCGCTGGAAAACCAGATCAACCAGTCGCAGAAGATGGAGACGGTCGGCCAGCTCGCCGGCGGCATCGCCCACGACTTCAACAACGTGCTGTCCGCCATCATGATGGCGAACGACTTCCTGCTGAACGCGCACAAGCCGACCGACCCGTCGTTCCAGGACATCATGCAGATCAAGCAGAACGCAACGCGCGCCGCCACCCTGGTGCGGCAGTTGCTGGCGTTCTCGCGGCGGCAGACGCTGCGGCCGCAGGTGCTCGATCTCGGCGACGCGCTGTCCGATCTCACCATGCTGCTGCGCCGGCTGATCGGCGAGAAGGTCAAGCTCGACCTCGTCCACGGCCGCGACCTCTGGCCGGTGAAGGTCGACGTCTCCCAGTTCGAGCAGGTGATCGTCAACCTCGCGGTGAACGCGCGCGACGCCATGCCTGACGGCGGCAAGCTGATCATCCGCACCGCCAACGTCACCAGCGACGATTCGGGCAAGCTCGCCTACAAGGGCATGCCCGCCGCGGATTATGTCCGCATCGAGGTCGCCGACACCGGCACCGGCATCCCCGCCGACATCCGCGACAAGATCTTCGAGCCGTTCTTCTCGACGAAAGAGGTCGGCAAGGGCACGGGCCTCGGGCTCTCCACCGTCTACGGCATCGTCAAGCAGACCGGCGGCTTCATCTACGTCGATTCCGAGCCGGGGCAGGGCACCTCGTTCCACATCTTCCTGCCGCGCCACATTGCCGAACCGGAGGTGCAGGTCGAGCAGCCCGCAGCCGCAATCGGCGCGACCAGCGACGCCGCGAAGGAAGCCGCGCCCCCCGCGGCGGCAGAGGCGAAGCCGCGCACCGACCTCACCGGGCAGGGCACCATCCTGCTGGTCGAGGACGAGGAGGGCCTGCGCGCGCTCAATGCCCGCGGCCTGCGCTCGCGTGGCTACACCGTGGTCGAGGCTGAGAACGGCGTCGAGGCCATGGAGGTGCTGGACGAGCAAAGTGGCGCGATCGATCTCGTCGTCTCCGACGTCGTCATGCCGGAGATGGACGGCCCGACGCTGTTGAAGGCCATGCGCGAGAAGAACCCCGACATCAAGTTCATCTTCGTCTCCGGCTATGCCGAGGATGCCTTCGAGAAGAGCCTGCCCGAAGGCCAGCAGTTCGACTTCCTGCCAAAGCCCTTCACGCTCAGCCAGCTGGTCGCGGCGGTGAAGGAGACGATGACGAAGCAGGGGTGAGACCTGCCGCTCTCCTCGCAATGACGGCTGGTGGGCCAGCTCGGCTCGCGGACCCGGGGAAAAGCGGAAATCGGGTCGTAAACCCGGCGGTAAGCATCCTCCAATGGTTCCCGTAAAACCCCTGTCATATATGGGCTTTTGCCACATCCCCGCGACTGAGGGCCGCAGCCGCAAGTTCCGAAACCGGCTTCACTTTTCGGGAAGTCTGACCATCTTAGGGGCACGTCCCCATGCCGGGGATTTGGGAAACGCACATGACTTTCTCGCTTCGCTCCCGGAAATTCTTCAACACGATCGCCGTCGTGCTGGCGCTTGCGCTGCCGACCGCGCTGACGATCTCGTCGGCCGACGCCCGCGCGGGTGGCGGCATGTCGTCCGGTTCGCGCGGTACGCGCTCCTATTCGGCGCCGCCGTCGACCACGACCGCACCCGGCTCGGCCTCGCAGTTCAACCGCACCTACACCCAGCCGGGCGCAGGCATGAACTCGGCCGCGACCGCGCCGGCGCGCGGCGGCCTGTTTGGCCGCGCCGGCGGCTTCATGGGCGGCCTTGCGGCCGGCTTCCTCGGCGCCGGCCTGCTCGGCATGCTGTTCGGTGGCGGCCTGTTCGGCGGCCTCGGCGGCCTGTCCTCGATCATCGGCCTGATCATCCAGATCGCGCTGGTGGTGCTCGTGGTCCGGCTGGCAATGTCCTGGTGGCAGCGCCGTCACACTCCGCGGGCGGCTTACGCCAATGCTGAGGCCGGCGCAGCGCCCGGACCGCAGACGAACTATCGCAGCGGTCTCGGTGGCGGCCTCGGTGGCTTCGGCTTCGGCGCCAACAACGCGCCGCTCGAGATCAAGCCGGACGACTATGAGGCGTTCGAGCGCCTGCTCGGCGACGTCCAGGCCGCCTGGTCGAACGAGGACGTGGCCAAGCTGCACACGCTCGCGACGCCGGAAATGGTCTCCTATTTCGAGCAGGACCTCGCCCAGAACCGCGCCCGCAACGTGGTCAACAAGGTCACGGAAGTGAAGCTGTTGCAGGGCGACCTCGCGGAAGCCTGGCGCGAAGGCGAGACCGACTATGCCACGGTGGCGCTGCGCTTCGCGCTCACCGACAAGACGGTGGATCGCAACACCGGCGCAATCGTCGCCGGCAGCGAGCAGCCGGGCGAGGCGACCGAGATCTGGACCTTCGCCCGCCGGCCGGGCACAGGCTGGGAATTGTCAGCGATTCAGCAGACCAACTGATCGCGGACGAGATGAGGAACCAGGGCGTCGTGCTTCGGCACGGCGCCCTTTTCTTTTGGGCCTCTCGCAGCACGGCATCGGAATAAGCGGGGGCGCCTCGGGTTGAAGTCAGGCGGCGAACAAAAACAACGTTGGGAGGACAGGATGATCCGTATCGAGAAATCCATGACGATTTCCGGTGTTGCGCTGGCCATGGTCTTGCTTGCTGCCCCATCGGCGCAAGCGCAGTCGGCCGACATGACCTTCTTCGTGACCTCCAACGGCCCCGGCAAGGGCGCCGATCTCGGCGGCCTCGAAGGAGCCGACGCGCAATGCCAGAAGCTTGCACAAGCCGCCGGGGCCGGCACCAAGACCTGGCGCGCCTATCTCTCGACGCAGGCCGCCGACGGCAAGCCGGCCGTCAACGCCAAGGATCGCATCGGCAAGGGGCCGTGGCAGAACGCCAAGGGCACGGTGATCGCCAAGGACGTCGCCGAGCTGCACGGCGCAACGAACAATCTCACCAAGCAGACCGCGCTCAGCGAAAAGGGCGAGGTCATCAATGGTGCCGGCGACCAGCCGAACCGGCACGACATCCTCACGGGATCGCAACCGGACGGCACCGCGTTTGCCGGGCCGGACGATCGCACCTGCAAGAACTGGACGTCGAGCACGCAAGGCGCTGCGATGGTCGGCCATTTCGATCGCCGGGGTCTGCGCGACGACGAGCCCTCGAAATCCTGGAATAGCTCTCACCCCTCGCGCGGGCCCGACGGCGGCTGCTCGCAGGCCGATTTGAAGACCACCGGCGGCGACGGGCTGCTGTACTGCTTCGCGGCGAATTGAGACGCTGAGTTCTCTCCACCGTCGGAGCTCTCTCCATTCGTCATCGCGAGGAGCTCTTGCGACGAAGCAATCCAGAGTGTCTCCGCGGAGGCATTTCTGGATTGCTTCCGCCTTCGCCAAGCCTTCGGCGGACAAGTCGCTTGCGCTCGCAATGACGGCGTATGTTGAACCGCCGTTCCGCCTCACGCTGACGGAACCTTCAGCCACGTGCTACATTGGTCCGATCGCCTCCACGCTGACGGACCTCCCCCATGAAATACGAGCTCTACTACTGGCCCGAGATCCAGGGCCGCGGCGAATATGTGCGGCTGGCGCTGGAGGAGGCGGGCGCCGCTTACGTCGATGTCGCGCGCGGTCCGCGCGGATCGGCTGTGATGATGAAGATGATGGACGCGCAGAAGGGCACGCCGCCTTTTGCGCCGCCGTTCCTGAAAGCGGGCAAGCTCGTCATCGGCCAGACCGCCAACATCCTGCTCTATCTCGGCTCCCGCCATGGGCTTGCGCCGAAGACGGAAGCCGGCAGGCTCTGGGTGCACCAGCTTCAGCTCACGATCACCGACTTCGTCGTCGAGATCCACGACACCCATCATCCGCTCGGGCCCTCGCTCTATTATGAGGATCAGAAGGCGCCGGCGAAGAAGCGCACGGCCGACTTCTGGGACGAGCGCGTGCCGAAATATCTCGGCTATTTCGAGCGGCTCCTCGCCGGGAGCGGCGGCATTTACGTGACGGGCCGGCGCCTGACCTATGTCGACCTCTCGCTGTTCCAGCTCGTCGATGGGCTGCGTTATGCTTTCCCCAAGCGCATGAAGGCGTTCGAGAAGGATGTCCCGGGCCTCGTCGGCCTGCACGACCGCATCGCCGCACGGCCCAACATCCAGGCCTATCTCGCAAGCGAGCGCCGCATTCCCTTCAACGAGCAGGGCATCTTCCGCCGCTATCGCGAGCTGGACCGATAGCGACTTCGTGCAGTTGGCGCGTTCACCAGACGCCGGGGATGAGGCGATGGCGCACCCGCGCCGTGTAATCGGTGTAACCGGGCAGACCCTCGCGCAGCGTGCGCTCCTCGATCGGGATGCGGACCGCGAGCAAGGCGAGGAGGAGCGGCATCATCGCAAGTCCCCACCACGATCCCAGCAGCAACGGCACGCCGGTGAAGAACAGGATCATGCCGCTGTACATGGGATGGCGGACATAGGCATAGGGTCCGGTCGAGATCACGTGCTGCGCGCGCTCGGCTTGCAGCTTCACCACGGGCGCGGCGAACGAGTTCTCGCGGAACACCCACATGGTGAACAGTGTCGAGCCCAGGAACAGCCCGAGTCCGAGCACCTGCAACGCCGTCGACATGTCAGAGGATCGAACACGCCGGTCGAGCCCCATCAGGACAAGCCAGGCCAGGATGGCAACGATGAACAGCGCCATGAACATCTTGTCGGCGGCGGGCTGATCCTTTTGAAGCACCGGCCGCAGGCGTTCGGCGAGCAGCGCCGGATCGGTCCGGTAGAGCCACCAGCCGCAGAGTGGGCCGAGCAGGGCGGAGGTTGCGAGGAAGGCCCAGGCCGACGGCCAATGCAGCGTCCCCGCGCACGCGAACAGCAGCGCGCCCATGCCGACGACGAACACGGTGTTCCGCAATAGCAGCCGTGCGAACATGCGCAGGTCCCGAGTGAACGGCGCATGATCCTGGTGCAGCTATCCGGCAAAGATGCGGCCGGACACGCCAAAAGCCCGATCGACCGGATCGGGCGCTTCGGTCTCGGGACGCCTGATCAGGCGAGCTGATCGATCCGCGTGCCCTGACCCGGCGGCAGCGGCGCCGGCGGCTGCGGCTTGAAGGTCGGATTCTCGTCCTTGACCTTTGTCTGATCGTCCTGCGGCTTGGTCGTGTCGTAGTTCGGAACCACGATCGCGATCGGCGGGGGCGCAACGGTAGAAACCTTCATCCGCAAATCCTCACACATGGAAACAATCAAGCCTGCCCTGCGAGGAGCGAAATTTCCTTCAAGCCAATCGTTAAAATGTGAGGGAATTGGCGCGGTGGGATAGGTCGTCTTCGCTTCATCCACGCGGTGCGAGTACGAACACAGATATCTCCCCGTCATTGCGGGGACCCTTGCGACGAAGCAATCCAGACTCTCTCCGCGGCGACAGACTTGATTGTTTCGCTGCGCTCGCAACGACGGAGTACGTGGCGACCCGTCGCGGCCCAACTGCGCCCCTATTCGTCCTTGCCGCGCGTGATGGCGATGGACGCCTCTGTCTTGGTGCGGGTGCATTCCATGTTGAGCCGGCGGTAGCGCATGGTGACCTTGTCGCCGCGGAGTAGACCCATCCGCTTCAGGCAGCGCGTCGCGCCCGTCGTGGTGTCGTCCTTGGTCACGGTGAAGACGATCGCCGCCATCGAGCCGACCAGCGCGTAGAATTCCGGCTTCGGCTTGCGATCGCCCTTGGCGTAGAGCTCGATGGAATATTTGTCGCCGCGGCAACCCACGGACAGCTCCTTGGCCGCCGGGTGCGTCAGGTAAACGACATTGGCGGCGCGAAAATTCACCTTGAGGCGATCGACCTGGCTCGCCAGCTCCTTGGCGCTGTCGTCGCAGCGATCGGCGCGGGCAGGCGAAGCGAGAGCCACAAGGCCGGTGAAGGCGGCGGCGACCAGGATCGCGCCGCGGACGTTCAGTTTCAATGTCATGATGAAAAGCCCCTTAGGGCACGCATTCAAGCGTCGGCGGACGCGAATCGCAAGGGTGGGCAGAGGCATTTCCACGAGCTGTGCCAATGCCTTCCCGTGCCGAACCTACCCCTCCCATGCGCACCGCTCCCTTTCTTTTCTGGCTAGAATGCGCTTAGAACGCTTCTATGCTGAGAGGCCCGCCACGGCCCCAAAACCCCGAGATTTGCCCCATGAACGCTCCCACCGCCTTCCCCGACCAGTCCAAGCCCGTTCCGCCCTACAAGCACACCCCGCTGTTCCCGCTGGGCAAGGACGAGACGCCCTACAAGAAGATTTCGTCCGAGGGCGTCAGGGTCGAGAAGGTGCTCGGCAAGGACATGCTGGTGGTGTCGCGCGAGGCGCTGCGGGCGCTGTCGGAGGCGGCCTTTGGCGACATCAACCACTATCTGCGCCCCGGCCATCTGAAGCAGCTCCGCGCGATCCTGGAGGACGGCGAGGCGAGCCCGAACGACAAGTTCGTCGCGCTGGACTTCCTCAAGAACGCCAATATCGCGGCCGGCGGCGTGCTGCCGATGTGCCAGGACACCGGCACCGCCATCATCATGGGCAAGAAGGGCTGCAACGTCATCACCGACGGTGACGACGAGGCGGCGCTGTCCGAAGGCGCGCGTGACGCCTACCTGCGCCGCAATTTACGCTACTCGCAGGTCGCGCCGCTCTCGATGTACGAGGAGAAGAACACCGCCAACAACATGCCGGCGCAGTGCGAGATCTACGCCGAGGGTGACGACGCCTACAAGTTCATGTTCATGGCCAAGGGCGGCGGCTCCGCCAACAAGAGCTTCCTGTTCCAGGCCACGCCCTCGGTGCTGACCAAGGACCGGCTGCTGGCGTTCCTGAAGGAAAAGATCCTCACCCTCGGCACCGCCGCGTGCCCGCCTTATCACCTCGCCATCGTGATCGGCGGTACCTCGGCCGAGCTGTGCATGAAGACGGTGAAGCTTGCCTCCGCCCGCTATCTCGATGCGTTGCCGACGCACGGCTCGCCCGACGGCAACGCCTTCCGCGACGTCGAGATGGAGAAGGAAATCCACAAGATGACGCAGTCACTCGGCGTCGGGGCGCAGTTCGGCGGCAAGTATTTCTGCCACGACGTGCGGGTGATCCGCATGCCGCGCCACGGCGCCTCGCTGCCGATCGGGCTTGGCGTGTCCTGCTCGGCCGACCGCCAGGTGCTCGGCAAGATCACCAGGGACGGCGTCTATCTCGAGGAGCTCGAGCACAATCCCGCGCAATACCTGCCGCAGGTCGAGCAGTCGCTCGGCGGTGAGGTCGTCAAGATCGACCTCAACCAGCCGATGAAGGACATTCTGGCGACCTTCTCGAAATATCCGATCAAGACTCGCGTCTCGATGACCGGCACCATGATCGTCGCGCGCGACAGCGCGCATGCCAAGCTGCGCGAGCGGCTGGAGAAGGGCGAGCCGCTGCCGGACTATTTCAAGAACCATCCGGTCTATTATGCCGGCCCCGCCAAGACGCCCGAGGGCTACGCCTCCGGCGCGTTCGGTCCGACCACCGCGGGCCGCATGGATTCCTTCGTCGACCAGTTCCAGGCCGCCGGCGGCTCGATGGTGATGGTCGCCAAGGGCAACCGCGCCCCTAGCGTGCGGGAGGCCTGCAAGAAATACGGCGGCTTCTATCTCGGCTCCATCGGCGGCGCCGCGGCGAACCTCGCCGAGCACTGCATCAAGAAGGTCGAGGTGCTCGAATATCCCGAGCTCGGCATGGAAGCGATCTGGCGCATCGAGGTCGTCGATTTTCCGGCGTTCATCATCATCGACGACAAGGGCAACGACTTCTTCAAGGAGTTGAATTTGGGCTAGTTGCTTCACCCGCACGCGCGCGGGGGAAGATGCTCGTGCCGTAACAATGATCGTCATGCCCGGGCTTGTCCCGCCTGCGCGGCCGAAGCCGCTTCGGCGAGGCGAAGGCCCGGGCATCCACGTTCTTAGTGCCGCAAAGAAGCCGTGGATGGCTGAACAACAAGCCCGGCCATGACGAAGCCAATGCTTCAGCGCCTCAACTGCAATTCGTGACCTGGTTGGAGCACAGCGCGCGCCACCAGCCGCGGACGCCGTCGTGGCTCTCGACCAGACCCCAGAGCCCACTGCAGGCGAAGATGCGCTTCGGGCCGCCGTCGGTGTCGAGCGGCCCGCCGAGCTCGCGCTGGGCCGGCATCCATTTGGCATCGATGAAGGGCGCCTGAAACAGCCCGCCCATGCGCGTGGCGCCATTGGCATAGTTCGCGCCGACCTTGTTCGAGGCGACCCAGCCGCGCCCGGCATAGGGCCTCGGCGCGCTGCGCGGATATCGCGTCTCGTCCTCATAGTCCTTGCCCGGCGGCCTCGCGTCTTCGATCAGGAACCAGCCGTCCCTGAAGCCGATGATGCGGAATTCGGTCAGCCAGCCGCCCTCGGGCGTGTTCTCGGCGCCGCCGAGCCTCAGCCGGTAGGGCGGCGGCAATGTGCCAAGCACGCGCGCCTTGATCGACGGCTCGGCGCGCACGTTGAGGCCGCTGGAATCCTTGTCGATGGACCAGGCGCCGAGATCGCAGGGCTCGGTGCCAGCAGGCAGCTTTGCGCGCTTGGCGGCGAGCTCGGCGTGCATCCCGGCGAAATCATTGTCGTCGTTATCAGGGGCCGGCCCGGTGCGCGGCTTCAGCTCGGCTGACGTCGCCCGCGTCGCGTCCGCAGTCAGCGTGACGACCAGAACCTGGCGCGCCGCAAAGACGCTCCCCGGTGTCTTCGGATCGTTCGATGTCGCGGGATAGACCGCGAGATAACCGGTCGACCCCTCGGTTCGATAAGCGGTGCCGGCAACATAGCCTGCCGGCACCAGAGCGAGCGCGCTCGCGCGCCACGCCGGTTCGCTGTCACCTGCGCGCGCGGCCTGTGCTACGGCAGACAGGACTGCCGCCGCGATGAGGAGGAGCGCACGCATCGGTGCAGCGCGCGGTTTACGCCCGCGCGCCCGTGAAGGGGAAGCTGCCCATCGGGCCGATGCCCATCTCGCCGCTGATGCTGTCGCCGGAGACCGTGCCGGTGAATTCGAGCGTGAGCGGCATCGGCTTGTCGATCGAGACCTTCCAGGAGACGTTGTCGCCGGAGACGGTGCCGTCGAAGATCTCGGTGGTATTGCCTTCCGCGCCCTGCGTGCCCGTGAGCGTGCCGCCCGCAGCCTTCAGGCTCAGCGTCGCCTGGCGCTCGCCCATCGGCGTCGTCATGGTCAGATTCCAGTTGCCGTCTACGGCCATTCCCGTCTCCCGAACAGATTGCGGCGGTCCGCGACGATCCGCGGCCGTCCCTAGCCGAGCCTATAGCCCAACTCGCAGCTCCTGCCTAACGCTCCGGTAGGGCATTTAGGCGCGGGCAGCGGCACGTCGGCGGTTGGTTACGATCAGCCGCAGAACGAAGTACTGCACGGCAAAAGCCAGGATCTTGGCGCCGCCTGCGACCACCATAAGATAGAACGCCCAGAGCTTCAGATCGCCGGTGGCGGCGACTGCCATCATGCCGGCGCCGATCACGAACATCAGCGCCGCCCAGGCATAGCCCGCGATGGTGACATATTCCGGGACGGTCTCGACGATGACGGGCGGCATGTAGCGCAGCATCCAGCCGCGCTTGAGCATGATCGCGCCGATCGCGAAATGTGCGATCGAGGGTTTTGCCAGCATGAAGCGCGGATCATTGGTCAGCAGCGTGATACCGCCGAGCACGATGACCAGAGCGAGGCTCGCATAGGTCATGTAGTGGAGCGGCTGTCCCTTGAGGCGCGCATAGACCACTTGCACGATCGCGCCAGCAATCGCCACCGCCGTTGCGAGGATCACGTTGTCGGTGAGGAGATAGACGGCCAGGAAGATGATAACGGAGAGGAGGTCGGAGGCGAGGCGGGCGAATACGTCCTTCATCGTCATTCCTGTTTCGCGGTCGTGGGCAGGGCGCAGACTGCCGCACCCTACTTGATCCGGCGATGCCCGGCATATCACTTTGTGAAGACAACCGCGTACGAGATAGCGCATGGCAGCCCCCGACCAGAATGCCAGGCCGGGACCAGCAGCGCGGGATTCGGAACCGCAACAAGCAGAGCGCGATGCGCGAGACAGGGAGCCGCGCCGGACCGCCCGTCTCTTACAATGTCAAGACGACGTAAACGACCTCCAGAAAATGAAGTGCTGCAACGAGCTGGCTGGTCATCTCGTCGACCAACCCCGTCCAGGGCAGGCGCGACACCATCGGGAGTGCGGCCGCGAGTAGAAGGCCGGCAGCGAGCAGGACGCCGCCTTCGAAGAACGTGAGGCTCCGCCGGCGCAGCCGTATCGCCAAGCATGCAAGTACGGCGCCGGCCGGGGCGATGACAGCGGTGGAATACGCGGTGATCGAGAGCATGTGCATCGGGCTTTCTTTGACCACGCAATATCCACGTGGGTTCCGGGATTGCCACCTCCTCGCGCCCCCATTGACGAGGGGCTACGCCGCGCCGACCCAATTGCCGTGGAAGCCGTCGGGGACGCGGTGGCCGAGCTGCACCAAGGCCGCGGGGCCGGCCTCGATGTCGGTGGCATTGAACACGGCGAGATCGCTGCGGTTCTCGCGTGCGCGCCAGACCACAGCGAGCAGCCAGCCGTCGCCTTCGGCAGCATCCCTGGATCGCTCGACGAAAACAGGCTCGGAGATGGTGTCGCCGGCCGGCAGCAGGTATTGGCCGAGCCGCGTGCCGTTGCCGTCGACATGGACGATGCCTGCGAGCGCGCCGAACATCGGCAATTTCGGATTGGCACAGGCGTACCAGCCGTGACGGCTCTTCAGGCCGGCGCGGCGATCGTCGATGCGCGGGAATTCCCCAGTGAGATCGTCGAGATACGTTTGCTGGAAGCGGTCGGTATTGCCTGCGAGATCGAAAGTCCATCGGCAATGGCGGGCGCGCGACTTCTCGGGATCGGTGGGGCGGCCATCCGGATGCGGAAACAGCGGCGCTTCCTCGAACTGCATGACGTCGGCGACGATGCGGCTCCCGTCCTCCCACGCATTCATGACATGGAAGACGTAGCAGGCTTCGGCACGAAACCAGACGATGTCCTTGGCCGTGCCGCTGCGCTTCATCACGCCGACATAGGCACCCTTGTCCGGCTCCCAGGCATAGGGCGGCTTTCCGCTCATCGCGCGCTCCATGCTGCCCGTGATCGGCAGGATCGGAAACAGCACATGGTTCGCGGTGACGATGAAGTCGTGCACCATGCTGGCATAGGGCGCCTCAAACCGCTCGAACCGCGTCGCCTTGCCTGTTGCGTCGATCGATCCGTAGGAGAGGGCCGGCGTCAGCGGGCCCGCCGCGCTGTAGCCGAAGAACACCAGTTCGCCGGTGACGGGATCGATCTTGGGATGCGCGGTGAAACTGCCGGCGACGCGGCCCTGGTAGTTGTGATAGCCGCGCGTCGCCAGCGTGCCCGGCTCGATCTCCGTCGGCAGGTGCGCTTCTTCCAGCGCCAGCAGCTTGCCGGCGTGGAAGATGATGTTGGTGTTGGCGACGCCGCCATCGGTCAGGTTTGCCGGCGCATCCGGCAGCTTGCGGCCGAAGCCGCCGAACAGCGCGCGGCCGGCGTCGTGCTCGGCGAGCCATTTCGGCGTGCGGACCCAGCGGTTGCGGTAGCTGGCGCGCCCGTTCTCGAGATGGAAGGCGTGCAGCATCCCATCGCCGACGAACCAGTGCGCGCCGGGCGAGTCGAACTGCGGATTGGGGCCGTTGCGATAGAGCGTGCCGTTCAGCTCGCGCGGCAATTCGCCGACGATCCTCAGGAAGGGCGCGTCGGCCTCGAATGGGATCGGCGCGATATTGTTGCTGCGCTCGGCCATGGCGTCGTGCTGCACGGCGAATCCTCCCTTATCTTTACATCGTAAAGATTGAGTAGACCCGATCGCAGCTTTCGTCAAGCGAAATCTTTACACTGTCAATATTGCGTCATATAGCTTGCAAATGGCCAAGACAGACACCAAGGGCGACGCGGCGCGCAGCCCGCGTGCCCTAAGAAAAACCACCTCGACCGCGGCATCGCGCGCCTCGCGGCGCGCCAGAACCGCCAAGACCGAGACGCCGTATCATCACGGCGCGCTCCGCGAGGCGCTGCTCCAGGCCGCCGAACGGGTGCTGGAGCGCGACGGGCTCGCTGGCCTGACGTTGCGCGCGGTGGCGCGCGAGGCCGGCGTCTCGCATGCCGCTCCCACCCATCATTTCGGCGACCTGACGGGCCTGCTCAGCGAGCTCGCGGCCGTCGGCTTCCGCCAGTTCAACGCGGTCATGAACGCTTCGTGCGATGCCGCCACCACGCCGCTCGAAGCCGCGCTGGCGCGGCCGAAAGCCTACATCGCCTATGCGCAGGCCCATCCTGGCATGTACGGCATCATGTTCCGCACCGAGCGGCTGGATTATTCGAGGCCGTCGCTGCACGAGGCGGCCGAGGCATCCTTCGCGGGCCTTACCAATGCGATCGGCATGATGCGGCAGGAGCAGATCAGCGGCGACGCGCTGACGCTGAACCAGGGCGCCGCGATCGCGCGAGCCTGGTCGCTGGTTCACGGCTTCACCATGCTGCTGCTCGACGGACGGCTGAAGGACATTCTCGCGCGGCTGCCGGAGGGAACGACGGCCGAGCGGCTGCTCGAGACGATGCTGACCGCTCCAGTGACCGGTAAGCTGCCCGGCTCCTGATCACCAGGTGTGACGCAACTCTTGCTTTATTCAAGCGTTGATGCGCCATGGCAAAGGCATCGCGCTCTCCCTGGAAACGTGCCAACCCCCGTAAACGCGCGGGTAAGGCATCCAAGCATCTCAGTCCTGCACAGAAATCGGCGGCGAAGGCACGCGCCCGCCGCGCCGGGCGACGCTATCCCAACCTCGTGGACAACATGCGCGTGGCAGCGAAGAAGACCTCCAAGAGGAAGACGCCTTCCAAGTCGAAATCCTCCAAGGCAAAGTCTGCGAAGAAATCTGTCAGGAAAACCGGCAAGCGTAACGCAAAGAAGACCTTAAAGTCCTCGCGCAAGCGCGTCGCCTCCGCGCGCGAAAAGGATCCGCGGGGCGGGCTGACAGCAGCTGGCAGAAAGGCTTTCGCCCGCAAGCAGGGTTCCCATCTGCGACCAGGCGTCACCAAGAAACAATCCGAGATGACCCCGCAGGAAATGCGCCGGAAGGGAAGCTGGGCGGTTCGCTTCTACGGCCGCGCCAAAGTGCCACCGCTGGTCGATGCCAAGGGTCAGCCGACCCGGCACGCATTGTCGGCACATGCCTGGGGCGAGCCTGTTCCGAGGACGGTGGCAGCGGCCAGGCGCATTGCCGCGAAGGGCGAGCGCCTGCTGGCGCGCTACCGCCGCATCAAGGACAATGCCTAGCGCATTGTCGCGAGCTCGACGGCGCGGCCGCGTGTGCCGATGATCTTGACCTCGTCCTTGCCGCAAGCGAAGCCGCGGGCGAGATCGTCGGCGGCCTTGCGTGCGAGCTCGTTCGCGTTCGGGTTGGCGATCGCGTCGACATAGGCGACGTGGCAGACCGGGCCCGGCGGCAGCCGGGTCACCACCAGCATGGCCTTGGTGTTCGGCCGCCCCTGCTTGTCGGGATCGGAATTGTCGGCGATGTGCCAGCGCTGGATGATCGCGAACGGCCTTGCGCCGTCAGCGCGCCACTCGATGGTCGTCTCCGACGAATTGAACGGGGCGAACCAGACTTTTGCCGCCGGTTCCTCAGCTGCTGCCTTGCGGTTGCGTCCGACCGCGACGATCTCGCGAAGGTCGTCCTCGGCGATCAGCACGATCAGGCCGTCCTTGCCCGGACAAACCCGCGTGCTGCTGCCGTCGAGCGCGCCGGGCTTGCCGATCTGCCGGCAATCTTTTGGTGCCGTCGAGGTGTAGCTGCTGCCCAGGGATTGGGCGTCGGCGCTGTTCAGGCCGATGCAAGCCATCAGGACGGCCAAGCCAATAGTAGTGATACGGTTCATGTGAGGCTTTGATGGACTGGGAACTTCGTTCCATCAGACGTCTTGATTGTGGGCAAGGTTCAAACAGGGTTGGGATATACCTGACAGAAGCGCGGAATCGTTCTACAAGAGCGGCTTCGCTTGGGCTCCTCCTGCCTCGTTCGCGTTCTCATTTTCTCGATCATGCCAGCCACCTCGAACAAACCTTATCGCGTCGGCCGCTCCAAGACCGGGCTCGGCCTCTTCGCCACCAAGCCGATCAAGAAGGGGACCCGGATCATCCGCTATTTCGGACCGATTCTGGACTCGCGGATTCCCGAGCACGACGAGATCGAGAACAAATATCTGTTCGAGCTCAACGGGCGCTGGACCATCGACGGCTCGGTGCGCAAGAACCTCGCCCGCTACATCAACCATTCCTGCCGGCCCAACGCCGAGTCCGACGTCCGCCCGCGCGAGCGCAAGGTGTTCATCCGCGCCATCAGGAACATCGAGCCGGGCGACGAGATCAATTACGATTACGGCACCGACTATTTCAAAGCCTATCTGAAGCCGATCGGTTGCAAGTGCGACTCCTGCGAGAAGAAGCGCAAGAAGCTGCGCGCCGAGGCGAGGGCGGAAGCCGCCAAGGTGAAGGCGCGGGCCGAACGTAAGGCGCAGAAGGCGGGCGGGAAAACCACCGCTGCGAAAAAGAAGAAGCTGAACGGTAAGCACTTCCCCGGCAAGGTCGGCCGCGCCAAGGCGTAGCCTCGCGCGGCGGCCGCCGGCTTTCACGAGTCCCCCTGATTGATCCTCAGGCTGCCGGCTGAAATGCAGCGGAGTCTCCACGCACTGCGTCATTGCGAGCGAAAGCGACTTGTCCGCCGAAGCCTTGGCGAACGCGGAAGCAATCCAGAATCCCACCGCGGAAAGACTCTGGATTGCTTCGCTGCGCTCGCAATGACGCTGTTGATACAGCGCGCTCAGATGTCTGACCGTCACCCTGAGGCGGCCGCCTCTTCGGCGGCCCTCGAAGGGCGACGGCCCGCTTGCATCGGGGTCGTTCATACTTCGAGGCTCGCTGCGCGAGCGCCTCTGGCCCCGTAGGATGAATTGAGCCCTTGCGAAACCTATCGCTTTTCCGCGCCGCTCGCCGTACTGGCTGCCTACCGGCGAGGCGTCGGGCAAAACACCCAAAATCTGTCAATCTCGTCGCACAGAAATATATTGCTTTTCCGAATTTCGGATTTATGGCATACGTCCGCCATCCCGGTCCTGCCAGAGGGGCGCTTCGCGATCGTCACGAGATGCGGGCCGGGGTGCGGTGGACGCGGTAGCGCCGGCGCGATTTGCCTGAGGGCAGGGCGGGCAACCGTGAGTCTCAGGCGATGCGCATACGACACGGCGCGGTCAACGCGACTTGGTTGATGGTCTGGGGTGCGCACACTAAGCCCCGGGCGCCGAGGCCAAATCGTCCGCGGACGGAGAAGTCGTGTGGTCCTGACGCCCGGGGTCTGTGCGTCAAGCCTTGCGGTGATGCGGCGGCCCGACCGGGTGCGCGCATCAGAAGCCGCAAGTCGACGGGGGCAATAGTGCAACGCTCCCCGAGGAGAGCACGAAGGACACCGTTAAAACCATCCGCGCAGGGAAGGCCGGGCGACCGGCATCACCTGTAGTCCACCCCGTGTGCATTTCCTTGTACACGGACTCGGGTGCCGCCGGCGCCCGGCCTTCCCTGCGCCCTCCGGCAACCGAAGGGCGCAAGCAACGAAGCAAAGCTCGGGCGAAATCCGCCGCGAGAACGCGAGGTCATGCATGCATCCGGGTACGATCCGATATGACGAAGCTTTCGCGTTCCCCGATTTTGCGCCGCGGAGCTGGCACGCCAGGATCACGCCGCCACGGCGCGCCCGCTCTTCTTCAAGCCCACATATTGCAGCTCGGCGAACACGCCGGTGGCGATGGCTTGCGCGACGACCATGAGCTGGCCGGCGAGGTTCGGCGACACCGCGCCCGAGAGCAGCAGCGCGATGCTGCCGACGGTCCAGGCGGCGTTGCCGATCACGACCAGCAGCACCAGCGATTTCGCGACCGTGGCCCGCGAGGCGAGCCAGCCGACCAGGGCGGTGTAGGCGATCAGGAACAGGCCGCTCTCGCGCAGCAGCGCTTCGGGCAGGTTGAACAGCGCAGCGAAAGCGCTCGCGCCGAAGGTGAAGCCGAGCGCGGCGACGCCGCTGAAGACGGCGTCGGCGAAGAGGGCGCGGCGCAGGAAGGTGGATGCATCGATCATCTCAGGTCTCCTTGGTTGGGCTGGGGTGGAACTTTAGCGCCGACCGCGCCACCAGGCGCGGAGCAGACGGGCGAGCCGGAACGGGCAGAGGCTCCTGCCGACGCCGTGCTCGAAGGCGATGACCTGCGCGACCACATAGTCGCCGGTCGAATGCAGCAGCGGCTCCGGCATGTTGAGGCTGCGCGCCAGCATCCGCGTTGCGAACGCCATGGCCCAGGGCAAGACGTGGTCTGCGACGGTCCGGTAGAGCAGCAACGCGATCATGGTCATCTCCTGTTGCGACCAAAGATGCGCGTGCTCGTCCCCCCATTTCGATTACCTCGGTGGTAATGGAAGCGCCTAAATTCGCGTGCTAGTTTTTGATCATGAACGCACATGCATCCACCGTACGTACCGAACGCAGCCAGCCGGTCCATATCGGCGACCATTTGCGGGAATGGCGGCAGCGCCGCCGCATGAGCCAGCTCGATCTTGCCGGCGAAGCCGAAATCTCGGCGCGGCATTTGAGCTTCGTCGAGACCGGTCGCGCCGCGCCGTCGCGCGACATGGTGCTCAGGCTCGCCGAGCGCCTGGACGTACCCTTGCGCGAACGCAACGTGCTGCTGGTCGCAGCCGGTTTCGCACCGGCCTTTCCGCAGCGCCCCCTGGAGGATCCCGCCTTGAAATCAGCCCGTCAGGCGATCGACCTCGTCTTGAAAGCGCATGAGCCCAATCCGGCGCTCGCGGTGGACCGGCACTGGAACCTGGTCTCCGCCAACCGCATGGTGGCGCCGCTGCTCGATGGCATCCCGCAGCATCTGCTCGGCCAGCCGGTCAACGTGCTGCGGCTGGCCTTCCATCCCGAGGCGCTGGCACCGCGCACGGTCAATCTCGCCGAATGGTGCGGGCACCTCCTGGAGCGGCTGCACCGGCAGTGCGAGGCGACAGCGGATCCGGAGCTGATCAAGCTTTACAATGATCTGAAGAGCTATCCGATTCCAGCGCGCTCGGCCCCGCTGCCAGCCGACAACGTCGCGATCCCGTTCAAGCTGCGGCATGGCGGGGAGATCCTCAGCTTCTTCTCCACCACCATGGTGTTCGGCACGCCGGTCGACATCACCCTGTCGGAGTTGGCGCTGGAGACGTTCTTTCCGGCGGACGAGCGCACCGCCGAACGGCTGAAGCAGATGGCGGCCGGGCTGCGCTAGCGCCGTTTACAGGACGGAGCAGCGCTCGCATAATCGGCGGATGGACACACGCGCGTTCCGGCGATTGCGGCCGGCCAATCCCGTCGGTGATCTCCTGCGCCGCTGGCGCACCCGTCGTGCATTGAGCCAGGCGGAGCTGGCGTTCGAGGCCGGCATTTCGATCAAGCATCTGAGCTATGTCGAGACCGGGAAGGCGGCGGCAAGCCGGGACATCCTGCTGCAGCTCGCCTCCGCGCTCGATCTGTCGTTGCGTGATCGCAATGCGCTGCTCGAGGCCGGCGGCTTCGCGCGGCAATATGGCGAGCGCGATCTGTCGGCGCCGGAGCTTGCCGAGGCGCGGCGTGCCATCGATCTTCTGCTTCTCCGTCACGAGCCGTTCCCGGCAATCGTCACCGACCGGCGCTGGAACGTGATGCAGGCCAATCGCGCCGCCTCGCGCCTGATGACCATGCTGCTTGGCCCTCTACGCATGCAGCGGCCGCTCAACCACATGCGCATGTTCCTCGCTCCCGACGAGCTCAAGCCGTTCGTCGAGAACTGGCCGATTGTTGCGGCCGCGCTGCTGGCACGGGCGCGGCATGAGGCGATGGCCGCGCCGCTCGATGAGGCCCTGCAATCGACCTGGCGCGAATTGATGCGGCTGCCGCAGCTGCCTGAGGCGACCGAGGACAACGCGGCCCCGGGGCCGCTCTGCGAGGTGCGCCTGCGCAAGGGCGATATCGGCGTTGGTTTGATCGGTGCGGTGCTGACGCTCGGCACCCCGCAGGACGTCACGCTGCAGGAGCTTCGCGTCGAGATGTTCATGCCTGTTGATGCCGCCTCCGAGGCCGCCTTGGTCGCGCTTGCAGATCAGGACGCTTGAGCCTGCACGGCTTCGCGCCGCTCGAAGCTCATGGCCTGCATCACCTCCGCGAACGGCCCGTTGCGGTCACTCAGTGTCGCCGTGGTGAGGCCCGCGCCATGGGCGCCGACGCGCGTCGCGGCGCGGATCAGGATCCATTCGCCCTCGGGCGGACGGAAGAAATAGAGGCTGATCTCCGGGTTGATGAAGGTCCATTGGCGCATGTCGACGATCTGCGCGACGCCGCTGGAGAAGTCCGCCGCCTGCACCGCCTGGAGCAGCGGCGTGTTCGGCTCGCCCTCGACCAGCGGCGCATCGAGCCGCATCCAGGCCGCGGCCGGGCCCGGCTTCTCCAGCGCGCCCTCAATGAGCCGCACCGACACGTTCTGGAAATAACGGCTCCATTTCTGCGCGAAGGCGGGCGGCGGGCTGCCGGCCTCGGGGCCCTTGTCGACGGGCGTGGGCCTCGCGAACGGATCGATGGGCGACTCGCCGCTCGGCGCCGTCAGCAGCGCCGTGCAGCGGCCGATCTCGGTCTCGCCGTCCATCAGCCGCACCTGCAGGGTCTTGGCCTTGCGACCGTCGCGCAGCAGCTCGCTGACCGCCCTGAACAGGCGCAGGCCCGCCGGCCGCCACAGATCGAAGGTCAGGCGCCGCACAGCAAAGCCGGATCTGGCGGCGAGGCGCTCGACCTCACGGGTCATCAGCGCGGTGGTGGCGCTTCCCTGCAGCATGTCCGGCGACCACGGCCCGCCGGCATGCTCGGTGGCCCGGAACAGTTCGCCGTCCGGCTTGAAAATGGCGCTCATCGCGGTCTCCCCTTTGGGCTTGATTGTGGCCGTAAGTATCGTGGCCGTAAGTATCGGGGCGGGGAGAACCGGTCACAATAACCGCAGAGGTGAAGTCGTGAGCCATGCAGGACGGGTGCCTTGCGCCGCCCCCGGTTCGGCTTATGTTCGGGCGGACCCTCGAAGTGCCCGAAGGAGGCGCCTGACATGAGCACGCTGAAACCGCTCCAGATCGACGTCGTCTCAGATGTGGTCTGCCCCTGGTGCTATATCGGCAAGCATCGCATCGAGAGCGCGCTGGCGCTGGTGCCTGACGTTCCGGTCAAGCTCAATTTCCGTCCTTTCTTCCTCAATCCCTGGGTGCCGCGCGAGGGCATCAGCCGCGAGGCCTATCTCACCCAGAAGTTCGGCTCGGTCGAAGCCTATAAGGGCATTGCGGGACGCGTCGTCGCGGCCGCGAGCGAGGAGGGGCTCGTCTACAAGCCGGAGCTCGTGGCGCGCCAGCCCAACACGACCGACTGCCACCGCCTGATCCTCTGGGCGGAAGCGATCGGCAAGGCGCCTGAGATGAAGCAGCGCCTGATGGAGCTGTACTTCCGCGACGGCGGTGATCTCACCGATGTGAACGTGCTGGTGCAGGCGGCAGCCGACATCGGCCTCGACGCCGACGACGTGCGCAAGCGCCTCGCCACCGACGAAGACGTCGCGCGCGTCTCGGCAGATGCGCAGGAAGCCGCCGACAAGGGCATCTCCGGCGTGCCGACCTACGTCTTTGCGCAGAAGTACGCCGTCTCCGGCGCGCAGGATCCGAACCTGCTTGCCCGCGCCATCCGCCAGGTCTCCGAGGAGATCAACGCGCAGGCGGCGGAGTAACTTTTTATTTTCGGAGCCGGCGAACCACGCCGCGCGCGGCCTCGTGCGCGGCGTTGAGGCCGACCAGCGCGCCGTGAATGAGCGCCACGACCGGGTCGTGCCGCCGCAGCGGGATCAGCACATCGCCAATCGCGAGGCGTCCGCGCCAGATCGGGTTGATCATGGGGTGATCGGCATTCGCCGTCGAGTCCGCGCTGGCGACGGCGGGGTCGGCGCAGAGATGGCGGGTGAGGTCGAGCGTGAGCTGCACGCCCGGCGAATATTTTGCAAAGCGCTCGTCGATCCCGAGCTTGAAGAAGAAGGCACGATCCTGATGGCGCAACACGATGCCGGCGGCAATCGGCGTCGCGCCGGCGCGAAGGGTGACGATCTCGCACTGCGCGGTCTCTGCCAGCGCGGGAACTGCGCGGCGGATGAACGTTGCGTCGCCCGGATGCTGGACCAGCGCGGTGCCGCGCTTGCCCTTCCAGCCGCTGGCTTCGAGCTGCAGAAAGGTTTCGAGCGCACGTCCGATCTGGTCGGTGCTGCGCGCAACCTCGAACACGACGGGGCCGTGCTCCTCGAGACGGTGACGCTGGCGCCGCAGCTCCTTGAGCTTCTTGGCGCCGAGCGCCTCGCGCAACAGCGTGTCGCCATCCTGCGTCGCATCGAGGCTGGCGCGGATGTAGGAGCTGAGGATTCTCGGCTTCAGGCCGTCGCGCTTCAGCACCTGGTTGAGTGATGCCATGGCTGCGCCGTCGAGCGCGACGTCGGTCAGCACGAGCGCATGCGCGCCGGCCTCGCGCGCCTGCTGCAGCAGACGCTTGGCGGCTTCGAGCGGAGCGTCGCGGTCGAGCAGCGGGCTGCACAGCGTGCCATAGGGATGCGCGCTCACCAGGGCGGGCAGGGGAATCTTCAAAGCGCGCCAGAGTGAGACCACCGGCATCAGGCCGATCAGCCGGGCCGAAGTGCCGTCAAATGCGGCTAGCGCCAAGGCATCCGTGCGACCGCGCGCAGTTGCGCTGACGGCGAGCTCCCAGGCAGGCAGGTAATATCCGTTCGGCTCGATCGCCCGCTGCGCCAGCGCGCGCCATTGGCCGGTGTCGACGGCGGCAAGCGGGACAGGCGCGCGCGCCGTCACGGCATCCCTTGCCGATGCCGGATTGATCGCAGCCTGATGCGCGATGTCGACCACGTCCCGTCGTCCCCGTTCACGCGAGCTGAGCCCGTGCCACCGGTTATGCTTAGCGCAAAGATTGGAAAATACCGTTGGCACGCCGCCGCAATTCGAGCGGTGGTGTTAACATTCCATTCAGCATCCGGCCGCGGCTTGACCCTGAGGAATCGTGGCTAGTCTCCCGGCACGAAATGATCGCGGGTGCTCGCGCGGCCGCCGCTGGTGGTATCGGTGATGGTGATCTCGATGTCGCGGGAGGTCTTCGGCAAGTCGCTGGGCCCAACCTGTACCGACAGCCTGACCTCGCGGGTCTGATCCTGCCCGACCTCGATGATGGGCTTGCCGCCAGGTTCCGCCTCGATGCCGGCGACGCGAATGGTCGCGCCCGGCAGACCGGAGACTTCGAGCGCAAACGATCCCTGTGCACTCTTGTTGAGGATACGCACGGTGTAGTCGTTGCGCACGCCGCCGTCCGAAAGCTGGACGAAGAGGGGATTGCGCTCGTGCAGTACGTTGACGTCCATCGTCGCGCGAGTGGCGAGAGTGTACAGCATGATGCTGCCCACAATGGCGATGGCCGCGGCATAGATCAGCGTGCGCGGACGGATGATGCGGTAGATCGGCGGCTTGCCCTCGCGTCGGCGCTGCATGTTGATGTCGGTGTCGTAGCCGATCAGGCCCTGGGGCCGGCCGATGTCGCGCATGACGTTATCGCAGGCGTCGATGCACAGGCCGCACTGGATGCAGCCGAGCTGGATGCCGTGGCGGATGTCGATGCCGGTGGGGCAGACATTGATGCACTGATGGCAGTCGACGCAATCGCCGGCGGGATCGCCATGGGCGCGCGCGGCATCCGCCTTCTTCACCGACATGCGCGGCTCGCCGCGGTCACGCCGATAGGTGACGTTGAGCGCCCATTCGTCGGTCAGCGCTGCCTGGATCCGCGGCCACGGGCACATGTAGATGCACATCTGCTCGCGGGCGTGACCGGCAAAGACATAGGTCGTAGCGGTGAGGATGCCGATCCAGAGATAGGCGATGAACGGGGCCTGGAAGGTCGCGAGCTCCTTCACCAGCGTCGGCGCGTCGGAAAAGTAGAGCACCCAGGCGCCGCCGGTCCACCAGGCGATCATGATCCAGAGGAAGTGCTTGAGCGCGACCTTGCGAAGGTGGTCGAACGTCCAGTAGCGCTTGTCGCCCTGCATGCGCTCGCGCCGGTCGCCCTCGACCCAACGCTCGACCGCGTAGAACAGGTCGGTCCACACGGTCTGCGGGCACATGTAGCCGCACCACAGCCGTCCCGCGACCGCGTTCATCAGGAACAGAATCATCGCCGCGATGATGAGGAGACCGGTGAAATAATAGACCTCCTGCGGCCACAACTCGATGAAGAAGAAATAGAAGCGCCGATGCGGGAAGTCGATCAGCACGGCCTGGTCGGGCAGGCCGGGTCCGCGATTCCAGCGCACGAACGGCAGCAGGTAATAGGTTCCGAGCGTGACGCACAGGATCGCCCATTTGATGCGGCGGAAAGGGCCATTGACCGACTGCGGGTAGACCTTCTTCCGCTTCTCGTAGAGAGGCCCCTCGATGAAGGTGTCGTCATTCATCCCATGCTCCCCGCGTTTTGCGAAGGCGAGAGTCCGACTTGCCGGCGCAGAAGAGCCGGCAAAGAATCTCCAGCACTGCGCGGACTTTCGGGCTCGCGGTGTTGTAGTATATCGTTTGGCCGTCCCGCTTTGGTTTGACCAAGCTCAATGCGCGCATCTTTCCGAGATGCTGGGATAGCGCGCCCATGGTATTTGCGCCCTACGCAAGGGCGCTCTCGCTCAGGAGAGGTCATGGTCACGACGTCTTTTACGCCGATCGCGTCGCTCGTTGGCGGTGCGATGATTGGCCTCGCGGCCGTTCTGCTGATGTGGGCAACGGGTCGGATCGCCGGCGTCAGCGGCATCGCGGCGCGGCTGTTTCCGCCCTATGAGGACAGCGAACTCGCTGGGCGCCTTGCCTTCGTCGCCGGTCTTGCTGCTGCGCCCGTGCTGGTCCGGCTCGTCACCGGAGGTCTGCCGGAGCAGACGATCGCGGCGGGGCCGGCCCTCCTGATCATCGGCGGATTGCTCACGGGTTTCGGTTCGGTGTGGGGCAGCGGCTGCACCTCGGGCCACGGCGTTTGCGGCCTGTCGCGGCTGTCGGTGCGCTCGCTGGTTGCGACCATCACCTTCATGGCCGCCGGCATGGCGACCGTGTTCTTGATGCGGCACTGGAACTGACGGCGATGGCAATCCTGGTTCAATTCGCGATTGGGCTGATCTTCGGCCTCGGCCTCATCGTCTCCGGCATGTCGAACCCCGCAAAGGTGCTGAACTTCCTGGACGTCGCCGGCATTCAGGCAGGGACATGGGATGCAAGCCTCGCCTTCGTGATGGCGGGCGCGGTGGCCGTGACCTTCGTCGGCTTCAGCCGCGTTCTCAAGCTTCCGCGTCCATTCTTCGCTGATCGATTCTATTTGCCGACGCGGCGAGACATCGATCCCAGGATCGTCGCAGGTCCGGCGATCTTCGGCATCGGCTGGGGGCTGGTAGGCTTTTGCCCGGGGCCGGCGCTGACCGCGCTCGGATTTGGCTCGCTCTCCGCCGTCATCTTTGTCGTGGCGATGTGCGCCGGCATGGTGCTCGCCCGCTTCATCGCTCAGCTGCCGTCATCGACGCGCTACATCACGCCGGCCGATCCACTCGAAACCTGAGGTCACGGGACCGGGCGAATAGTCTCGCCCGGTCTCCGACCATCAAGCCTTCATCGCTCACCAGCTACCGACGCCGACGCTGACGCCGGGCGCGCGAATGCCGACGCCGGCGCGCGGGCCGTCATCGTAGTGGCGATGATAGCTCCGGCGCTCATAGTAGCGGTCGCGCGGCATGTAATTGTAGGAATCGCGCACGATCACGCGCGACCCGCCGCGCGTGCGATAGCAGCGACCATCCTCGTCGCAGACGAGTCGCACCTGCTGCACGAGATCCGGATTGGTGTATTCGCTGGTCGTATAGATATCGGAAGCCTTGGCCCCCGAGGCGGCGGCCAAGGCCCCCACGCCTGCCAGCAGCGCAATAGTCAACGTCCTCATCATGTCCTCCTCGAAACTGCCCTCGGCGGTAACAAGAAGGGGAGGCGGTGATCGTTCCGGGTCATCTACAGGTTTTTCCCGGAACCTGTCGTCAGGGGCGGGTTCCTAGATCGGCTCGTAAGTCTCCGTGCCGCAGATGTCGTCGGCGTCGGCGCGCCGGCGGTCCACGACCCTGCCGTCGTTGATCGTCACGATGTAGGTCTGGGCGCCGAGCGACGTACCGGTCGCCGAGGTGAGCTGCGCGCGGACGCACGCGGTCCAGCCCGGTCCTCGCAGCTCACGATGCGGCGGGGCGACGTGAACCTCGCGCGGATAGGACGTTGCGAGAAAGACGACGTCGATCTGCTCGCGCACCACGCGCTTGACGTCGGGCGGCGCTTCCGGCGGCTGCTCGGGCTCCTTCATGCGCATGAATTCCGGCACCGGTGCGCGGCTGTCGGCAAAGCCGCAGGCACCGAGCGCAAGCGCGCCAATGAGCAGCGCCGCATGAGCAATGATCCGCAACATCCGTGAAAGGTCCCCTGCGGGCCGACAGATAGGCACGAATGCGATCGGACGAAGTCAAGGCCGATCAAGATTTGCTGAGGTCCCGGAACCCGGACATCGCTATTCCGCGATTGGGGGCTGGCTTGTACCCCAGAGGTGGGGGATTGCGGTAATGCGGATTCTGGTCATCACGCCGCCGTGCTGGCGCTGAGGGCCGCCTCAGCGCAGGCGCAGTGCCCGCCCAATGACCGCGTCGAGTCGATCGACGTTGCGGGGCTCATCATCGCTCGCGGGTGTTACGCGCGTGATTGCGAGCCAGTCATGATGGTGGTGTGCACGCGATGCGAACCTTCGTTCACATCGCGCCCGCTATTGCACGAAAGCGAGGCCGACGCGCTTGTCGCTGCGCCAAACTGTGCGACAATGCCGTACGAAATGGTCACAGGCGATCGAGAGCGTGACCGATTGCGGCAACATGACGGGAGTGTCGAGGTCGATCGCCGCGCCGCCCGCCGACATGTTTCGCACCGTGCAAGGAATGCCGCTGTTTTCGAACGTGATCTTTCCGCCCTTGAAAACACGGTGACGTTGCGATGTGCGCTTCTCAATCATCCGCGTTAGTCCTGCCGATGAGTATGAAGTAGTGCATAGAAATTACGTTGAACTAAACTCAATACTGGCGCTACTTGCACGGCGTTTCAGACTTTGTTTACGACGTTAGAGCGGCGAGCCGCTCCCACGAACCTGCCCAAAGAGCCTACCCAAAGAGCCTACACAAGTGCCTTTCCTTTATGGCGTGACACGCCGATGGAGATATTGATGAAGACTTCGCTTTCGCTTTTGTTCGCCGCAGCGCTCTCGCTGGCCTCGATACCCGCCCACGCCGTCAAGTGGGACCTCTCGACCATGACCTGCAAGCAGTTCCTCGAGAGCGGCGAGGACAACATCGGCGTCGTGCTGACCTGGATGGACGGCTGGTACAAGGGCGACGAAGACAACGCGATCATCGACACCGACATCTTCATCGAGAATGCCAAGAAGTTCGGCGCCTATTGCGGAAAGAATCCGACCGTCAGCGTCGTCACCGCGGCCGACGAGATCCTCGGCAAGTGACATTGCCGGCGCAATGACGGCAAGCGCGATCGCGCTTGCTGTCCCGACCCGATTTCCATCGAGAGCCGCGTCGAGCCTTGCGCTTCGCGCGGCTCTCTTGTTTTCAGGGCGCGTTCACCCCGGCAGCATCGCGAACGCGCTCGACACCATCGCGGTCGGCTTGCCGTCGGCGGCCGAGAGCAGCGTGACGCGGCCAAAGCTCATGGTGCGCCCGAGCCGCACCACGCGCGCATCCGCCAGCACGTCGGACGCGGCGATCGCGCGCATGAAATGCGTGGTCTGATCGACCGTGGTCATGGGACGGTAGCCGCGATTGGCCGCGAGGATCGCGATCACCATTGCGGTATCGGCGAGCGCCATCAGGGCCTGGCCGCAGACCACGCCGCCATTGCGGCACAGCCGCTCCGAAAACGGCATGCGCAGCAGCGCGCCGGGCTGCCAATCCGGGACGTCCGCGCGCGGCACATGCTCGATGCGCTCGACCGCGAGGTTGAGGTCCTGGACCCAGGGCGCAAAGACCTCGCCGAGGATGCGTCTGGCGTCGGCGAGGCCGAACTCGGCTTCTGGCTGCGTTTGCATTGCTGTCGCGCTCTCCTGTGTTGCCGGATGTTTCACCGCATTGTGCGCGCATCCGCGAGGCAAAGTCACCCGGTCTGGCGCCGGCCGCCTCGGCTTGAAAATGCCTGACTTGGCCCGATATGATGCCTGGCTTGGGTAGGGGTGGATGATGTTGCGTCGCTGTATCCTCGTCTTTTGCATGGGCCTGCTCGGTCTCGCGCTGAGCGGGTGCACCAAATGCGGTCCGATCTGGGACGATTGGCTGCAGACGCCCAAATCATGCCGATCGGATCGGCACTAGCGGCCACCGGTCGTGACCGGGCTGACGAGGATGACAGGGCACGGGCGATCCGCGCCTCATGGAAGACTTAAGGAGTGAATGATGAAGCTTTTCCGTTTGGCCGCGGTGCTGGCCGTGCTGGCGGGACCTGCCTACGCGCAAATGCCCAACATCAACTTGATGCAGGATGCCCCGAGCAAGTCGCCGGAGGAGAAGGCCATCGAGGCCGAACGTGAGAAGGCCTACAAGGAAACACTGAAGAAGATTCCGGATACCAAGGCGTCCAGCGATCCCTGGGGTGGCATGCGTGCCGAACAGCCGAAGCAGCCGGCGGCGCCGAAGGCGTCGTCGGCCGCAACCAGTGCGCCGAAGAAGGCCAAGAGCGGGACGGCCGCCAATTGACCCGTTCCGGGGAGGCACAATGCTCCTCGGAAGGACTCCTCTTGATCCGGCCCGCGCCCTACATTGTCGGTAGCGTAGTGCGCAGAGGAAGGCAGGACATGGCCGATCGTCCGCGGGATCTCGCCGAGCGGATGGCGCGCCGGCGCAAGGCGGCCGGCAAGCCCGGCCAGTCCGCCGGCGATGGCTATCTGCGCGAGACCTTCACGCTGCCGCGGGCGGCGGCACGGGAGCGGGCGCAGGCCTTCTTCGCCCGCTACCCCAAGGCCGGCTATATGAGCGAGGTCGAGACCTGGCGCGAATTGCCCGGCGGCGATATCGAGTTCACCATGCGTCGGCTGCCCAGCGCCGACTGACGCGCGCTATGGCGCAGAGGGCGAAACGGTTCAGGCCGTCTTTCGCCCGATCGCCTTCAGCTCGCGGTCGATGCGCAGCTGCACGCGCCGGATCGCCAGCAGGTCGATCCGGGTCTCGGTCTTGCCGGTCTTGATCCGGTCGCCGATGCGAAACTGCCATTGCCAGATTCCGGGAATCGCCGTCTTGGCGATGGTGAACTCGACGCCCCTGTGATTCATGGTCACCTCCCACGATTCACCCTCATGCCTGCAAACATGTTGGTCGTCGCAATATTCCGCAGAAAGCAAAATGTCGCCCACGGCCTCCGTGGTTCTCCGACCATGAACAAAGTTCCTGGAGCCCGGACGCGATGCGTTCGGCAGGCCGCGGTTCCAACCTGCGGCGCCGGATCCGCTTTAGGTTAACGGCATGTGCCTTGCTTGCCCGACTCGCGGGCAAGCAACCATGGGCGCCTCATGCTCGGCATTCCCCGCCGCTACTCGCATTTCGTCTTCGGCATCATCCAGTCCGGGCTGACCTCGCTGATCGCGGCGGGGATCGCCAGCTTTCCCGCCGGCAGCCCGATGCTCTTCGTGCGGCACTGGATGGTGTCCTGGCTGATCGCATGGGCCGCGATGCTGCCGGTCGTGCTGCTGGCGGCGCCCGCGATCCGCGCCTTCTCGCTGCGCCTGACGCAGGAGGAGCAGGAGCCCCGCGCTGGCCGGTAGCCGGGCGACCCTAGCCGGCTGGCTGACGACAGCCTGACAGGCGGACCGCCGGCAGGTGCGCGATCGAAAGGCCGCACACTGGCCCCGTACCGGTCCCAATTTCGACATCCGTCCGCACCACTGCGGACACACCCGTCGGCAAGATTTTATCCGTTCGGCGCAGCCATGGGGGAAACGTGGCGCGCCGGAAACGGGGTGGCATCATATGGATAACGTAGAGCGGTCATTCGCCGCCGCGACGGCGGCTGGCTTCGTCGTGCTGGTGATAGGTCTGGTTTTGCTGGCGGTGCTCTAGCAGGCGCTGCTGCAGACGGAACTGACGTGCTGGGCCGTCCTATCGAAGGCGCCGGCGCGCCTTGCCTCTCAAAAGTGGCAAAACAACCCCATGCACAGTAGGGGTCCTGGCGATTTCATCGCTTCGCCAATGGGTTGCTGGTAGTATTTAGCTACCTGGTGCATCCGCGGTCGCGGCGCCCCGACCGGCGATGCCGATCGGAGGTTCCGGGCAAGGAACAGAGCGGAGTGCCGCATCGCGGGCGGGCCTGGCCCGCTCCGGACGGCGGTCCTGGCAGTGCCTAATGAACCTTGATCTCGTTCAGCGGCAGACGGAGCTCGGCGGCGCGCTCTTCGCGGTCCTTCTTGCGGAACTCGTTTTCCTTGCGCTCGAACTTCACCATCTCCTCGTGGGCGGCGTCCAGCAGCGGCTTTCGCCTCAGCGTATCGTGCTGCGTGTCGTTGTTCGTCATGACCAGAGATCCCCAAAAGTTGCGGTCCCATCCCCACAGAAGGCCCGAGACCGCGAAAAGGTTCGGTGCCGCAGGATTACGGAAACATGACGGCGCCCTGGTCGCGCGTCGTTGATCCCGGTCATGGTCGCGTCGAGGAACCCGGCGTAGGCGACTATTCCGGCGGCTGCAGCCCCGGCGATTTGACCCAATCGTTCAGATGATTGGCAACGTCGGCCTGGCGCGCCTTCTTGAGCAGCGCGTCCCGCTCCGGCCCGGGAGGTAGCTTGGACGCCTGCTCGCGGACCTGCTTCACCCATGCCGACAGCCGGTCCTGAAGGGTCAGTTGCTGCTTGAAACGTCGTCGCTTCAACATGGCGCGCTCTTTCCGTGCGAGGAGGTGGGAGCGCGAGGTCAGCGTTCTCATCACCGATAGTGGCCAGGGTCCGCGCGGTGTGATGCATTAGGATCCAGAAATGGATCCGCGTCTGTTCAGTTGTGCACAGTGCGGACGGCGTGACGATCCAGCATGGCCGGTTCGACCAGCTCCGTTGTCTCCTGGTCCAGTCAGAAAGACAAAATCCGCAAAAGAACATATTGCGAACTGAGAACAAATGGGGTACATTGCTTTTATCGCCGAGCTGCCTCGCAACCGTTTGTCCCTCACGCGAATCCTCGCCATAAGGAGCACGACCCAATGTCCGCAACTGCCCTGCGTATCGTCGAAGGATCTTCCATGGACAAGAGTAAAGCTCTGGCCGCCGCGCTCTCCCAGATCGAGCGGCAGTTCGGCAAGGGCTCGGTGATGAAGCTCGGCAAGAACGACCGCTCCATGGACATCGAGGCGGTGTCCTCCGGGTCGCTCGGGCTCGATATCGCGCTCGGCATCGGCGGCCTGCCCAAGGGACGCATCGTCGAGATCTACGGGCCGGAATCCTCGGGCAAGACCACGCTGGCGCTGCATACGGTGGCGGAAGCGCAGAAGAAGGGCGGCATCTGCGCCTTCATCGACGCCGAGCACGCGCTCGATCCGGTCTATGCCCGCAAGCTCGGCGTCAACATCGACGAGCTCCTGATCTCGCAGCCCGACACCGGCGAGCAGGCGCTGGAGATTTGCGACACCCTGGTGCGCTCGGGCGCCGTCGACGTTCTCGTGGTCGATTCGGTGGCGGCGCTGGTGCCGAAGGCCGAGCTCGAGGGCGAGATGGGCGATGCGCTGCCGGGACTTCAAGCGCGGTTGATGAGCCAGGCGCTGCGCAAGCTGACGGCCTCCATCAACAAGTCCAACACCATGGTGATCTTCATCAACCAGATCCGCATGAAGATCGGTGTGATGTACGGCTCGCCGGAAACCACCACCGGCGGCAATGCGCTGAAATTCTACGCCTCCGTCCGCCTCGACATCCGCCGCATCGGCGCGATCAAGGAGCGCGACGAGGTGGTCGGCAACACCACGCGCGTCAAGGTGGTCAAGAACAAGCTGGCCCCGCCCTTCAAGCAGGTCGAGTTCGACATCATGTACGGCGAGGGCGTCTCCAAGATGGGCGAGATCCTCGATCTCGGCGTCAAGGCCGGTATCGTCGAGAAGTCCGGCGCCTGGTTCTCCTATGACAGCCAGCGCCTCGGCCAGGGCCGCGAGAACGCCAAAGCGTTCCTCAAGGGCAACCCCGACATCACCGCCAAGATCGAGACCGCGATCCGCCAGAATTCCGGTTTGATCGCCGAGCAGATTCTGGCCGGCACGCCGGAGCGCGACGCCGACGGCGAGGAGCCGGCGGACGAGTAAGACCTAACGCGAAAATTTTTCGCGAGGAGCGGGCACTGAGGACGTTGAGTTGCCGACGTCTTCGGTGCCCGTTTCGTTTTGCGTGAGGGCGCGTCGACGATGAAGCGTGTGATTCTGACTAGTTCGTCCGGCGTTGGTCTCACCTATGCCGGTCGTGCTGACATGGTCGTCCCGTTGATCTTTCGGTTCGTTTGGGGGCCGTTGCCTACGTCGCACCACCTCGAGGACTATCTTACGGGAGGCTATTACAGGGGCGATCCGGAGGTGCGGTGGTCCGATCTTGTTGGCCGGTTGCCTCAGACCGGTCTCGCACACAAGGAGACTGGCCTGGTTTGGTTTTGCGAGACCTATGGCGTCGAGTTCATCGAGCTGTGGTTCGACCCTGAGCCTAACAGTCAATTGCAACTGATCTGGATCCTGGACTATTTGCGGTCCCATCCATCGATCACCCATTGTCTGAGACTGCGACGGGTCAATTTCGATCTGCGCGAAGCGGACGGCCCGCAACTTCGCGATCGTACGGTGCGGGAATCGGAGATCGCAGAGTGCGACTTCGAGATAGCCAACATGGCCTGGGAGGCGTATCGGGCGCCGACGCCTGAACTTTGCTTCGGGTTGCTGACAAGGGATTTACCCAGGCTACCTTTCCTGAAGCCGGCTCTGGAAGCGTTGCTAGCTGAACTGCCGTCACCAATCACCGGATTGGGCGCGACGGAGGCGCGGCTTATCGAGCTGATTGCAAGGGGGCACAACCGTACAAAAGAACTGTTTCAGCCGGGCGGGCTGCTCGAAACGCGCGTGTTCGACCAGTGGGAGCTGGGTCCGTTGCTCGAAGGGCTTGCGTCGGGCCCGATGCCGGCGGTCGCAGGTCTCGATCCGAAACTCGCGACGCTCGCCCCGCACGATGCGCGAGGTCGCAACGCCGCCTATCGTCGGAGCCGGTTGTCGCTGACCGAATTTGGCAAAGCGGTTCTGGAAGGCCGCGAAGATTTCCGTCGCCACAATCCGATTCGACGTTGGTGGGGCGGCACGCTTCTCACCAATGAACGGCTTTGGCGGTGGGATGGCGAGCGCCGGTTGTTGATTGCGCCCTAGCGGCGCACGCAGTGCCGTAGGGCCGAAGGCGTAATCCACCACCGTTCGGTTCAGCGGACGCAGAAGTGGTGGGTTACGCGTCGCGGACTGCGCTTTGCGCAGCCGCGAGGCTAACCCACCCTACACATCCTACTCCGCAGCTTCTGCGTAATCGCTCACCGGCGGGCAGGAGCACACCAGGTTGCGGTCGCCGTAGACGTTGTCGACGCGGCCGACGGGGCACCAATATTTGTCGGTGCGCGAGACGCCGTCGGGGAAGCAACCTTCGCTGCGGGTGTAGGCGCGCTTCCAATCGTCGTCGGCGATGTCGTGCACGGTGTGCGGGGCGTGGCGCAAGGGCGAGGCTGCGATCTCAAAGCGACCGGCCTCGACCTCGGCGATTTCCTTGCGGATCGCGATCATGGCGTCGCAAAAACGATCCAGCTCGGCCTTGGATTCCGATTCGGTCGGCTCGATCATCAGCGTGCCCGGTACCGGGAAGCTCATGGTCGGGGCGTGGAAGCCGTAATCGATCAGGCGCTTTGCGATGTCGTCGACGGTGACGCCACTCGTCGTCTTCAGCGGACGCGGATCGACGATGCACTCATGCGCGACGCGTCCCTTCTCGTTCTTGTAGAGCACCGGGAAATGCGGATCGAGGCGCGCTGCGATGTAATTGGCGTTGAGGATCGCGATCTCGGTGGCGCGCTTCAGGCCTTCACCGCCCATCATCAGGATGTAGATGTAGGAGATGGTAAGGATCGACGCCGAACCGAACGACGCGGCCGAGACCGGACCGACCGGCGCGTCTGCCTTCGTCGCGGGGTGGCCGGGGAGGAACGGGGCGAGATGCGCCTTGACGCCGATCGGGCCCATGCCGGGGCCGCCGCCGCCATGCGGGATGCAGAAGGTCTTGTGCAGGTTGAGATGGCTGACGTCGGCGCCGTAATCGCCGGGCCTGGAAAGGCCGACCTGCGCATTGAGGTTGGCGCCGTCGAGATACACCTGGCCGCCATGGCCGTGCACGATGTCGCAGATCTCGCGGATGTGCTCCTCGAACACGCCGTGGGTCGAGGGATAGGTGATCATGACAGCTGCGAGGTCGTTCGCGTGCTTCTCCGCCTTGGCGCGGAGATCATTGACGTCGACGTCGCCGTTCTTCTCGCAAGACACCACCACCACGTCCATGCCGACCATCGCGGCCGATGCCGGATTGGTGCCGTGGGCGGAGGAGGGGATCAGGCAGATCTTGCGATGGCCCTGTCCGCGCGCGGCATGATAGCCGCGGATCGCGAGCAGCCCGGCATATTCGCCCTGCGCGCCCGAGTTCGGCTGCAGCGAGATCGCGTCATAGCCGGTGATGTCGCAGAGCCATTTCTCCAGGCGTGCGAACAGCGCGTGATAGCCTTGAGCTTGCTCGCGCGGGGCGAACGGATGCAGCGAGCCGAATTCCGGCCAGGTCAGCGGCATCATCTCGGTGGTCGCGTTCAGCTTCATGGTGCAGGATCCAAGCGGGATCATGGCGCGGTCGAGCGCGAGGTCGCGATCACTGAGCTTGCGCATGTAGCGCAGCATCTCGGTCTCCGAGCGGTGCGCATGGAACACCGGATGGGTCAGGAACGCGGTGCCGCGCTTCAAGTCGTCCGGCAGCGCCTCGCGCGTCTCGGCGTCGATCTCGGCATAGGCAAGCTTGCCGCCGAAGGCGCGCCAGACGGCTTCGACCGTCGCGGGCGTCGTGGTCTCGTCGAGCGCGATGCGAAGGGCGGTATCACTGATGCCGAGATTGATCTTCTCGGCCAAAGCGCGCGCGACGATCTCCTCGCGCTTGCCGCTGCAATCGACGCTGAGCGTGTCGAAGAAGCTTTCGCTGGCAGGCGCAAAGCCGAGCTTGCGCAAGCCGGTCGCGAGCACGGCGGCGCGGCGATGCACGTTGCGTGCGATCTGGGCCAGGCCCTCGGGACCGTGATAGACCGCATACATCGAGGCGATCACGGCGAGCAGCACCTGCGCGGTGCAGATGTTGGAGGTCGCCTTCTCGCGGCGGATGTGCTGCTCGCGGGTCTGCAGCGCGAGCCGATAGGCCGGCGCACCGCGGGAATCGATGGAGAGGCCGACGATGCGGCCGGGCAGCGAACGCTTCAGCGCATCGTGCACCGCCATATAGGCGGCGTGCGGCCCGCCATAGCCCATCGGCACGCCGAAGCGCTGGGCCGAGCCGATGGCGATGTCGGCCCCGAGCTCGCCGGGCGAGGCGAGCAGCGTCAGCGCGAGGAGGTCGGCGGCTAGAATCGCGAGTGCGCCCTTGGCCTTCAGCGCGGCGATCGCGGGCCTGAGGTCGCGCAACGCGCCCGAAGAACCGGGGTATTGCAGCAGCGCACCGAGCACGTCCGCTTTGTCGAGATCGGTGAGGGGATCGCCGACGACCAGAGTCCACCCCAGCGGCTCGGCGCGGGTGCGCATCACCGCCAGCGTCTGCGGATGCACGTCCTTGTCGACGAAGAAGGCCCTTGCCTTGACCTGCGAGTGGCGCTCGGCGAGCGCCATGGCTTCGGCCGCCGCGGTGGCTTCATCGAGCAGCGAGGCGTTGGCGACGTCGAGCCCGGTGAGGTCGCAGATCATGGTCTGGAAGTTGAGCAGCGCTTCCAGCCGGCCCTGGCTGATCTCCGGCTGGTAGGGCGTATAGGCCGTGTACCAGGCCGGGTTCTCCAGGATGTTGCGCTGGATCACCGCAGGCAGGATGGTGCCTGAATAGCCCTGGCCGATCAGCGAGGTGAACACCTGGTTTTGACGCGCAAGCTCGGTCATGTGCGCGATCGCCTCGGTCTCGCTCAAGGGCTTGCCCAGATCGAGCGGGGCGGCCTGCCGGATCGAGGCCGGCAAGGTCTCCGCGATCAGCGCATCGACGCTCTTGGCGCCGACTGTCTCGAGCATGGCGGTGACATCGCGCGCCGATGGGCCGATGTGGCGGCGGACGAAGGAGGTGGCGGTGTCGCCGTTGGACTTGCGGTGCGCGGTCATCATTGGGTCCTCGCTTCAGATTTCGCTGTCAGTGTCATGCCCCGCGAAGGCGGGGCATCCAGTACTCTCCAGCAGCGCGGATTGAACCGAGGGGCCGCGGCGTACTGGATCACCCGCCTTCGCGGGTGATGACACTGAGCATGAGGTTAGACTTCGCTTCATCTCACGCCGTATGCGCCTTGTAGGCGGCTTCATCCATGAGGCCGCCGAGCTCGCTTCTGTCGGCCATCTTGATCTTGAAGAACCAGGCCTTGCCTTGCGCGTCCGAGTTCACCAGCGCCGGCTCGGCCGCGAGCTCGGCATTGGTCTCGAGCACTTCGCCGGTAACGGGCGCGTAGACGTCCGAGGCAGCCTTGACGGATTCGACGACGGCGGCGGCTTCGGCCTTCTTCAGCGCGCGGCCGACCTTGGGCAGCTCGACGAACACGACGTCGCCGAGCTGCTGCTGCGCGTAATCGGTGATGCCGACGGTGGCGACATCGCCGTCGATCGCCAGCCATTCGTGATCAGAGGTGTACAGCGTCGTGGTCATTTCGAATCCTCAGCGTTTGTAGGTGTTCTTGACGAAGGGCATGGCGGCGACCTGCAAGGGCAGTCGCTGGCCGCGCACCTCGGCGAAGAGTTTTGTGCCAAGCGCGCTCAGATTCGTGGGCACGTAGCCCATCGCAACCGGCGCATTCAGGCTCGGGCCGAAGCCGCCCGAGGTGACTTTTCCGATCGGCTCGCCGCCCGCGTCATTCGCAAACAGCAGCGCGCCCTCGCGCACCGGCGCGCGGCCTTCGGCGCGCAAGCCGACGCGGCGGCGGGATGCGCCGCCATCGAAATGGGCGAGGATCTTCGCAGCGCCGGGAAAGCCGCCGGCGCGTGCACCGCCGGTGCGGCGGCTCTTCTGCACCGACCATTCTAGCGCGGCCTCGGCCGGAGTGGTCGTGGCGTCGATGTCGTGGCCGTACAGGCAGAGCCCGGCTTCCAGCCGCAGGCTGTCGCGGGCCCCGAGGCCGATCGGCAGCACGTCGGGATTTTCCAGCAGCATCTTTGCGAGGCGTTCGGCATCGCCTGCTGGAACCGAGATCTCGAAGCCGTCCTCGCCGGTGTAGCCGGAGCGCGAGACGAAGCACTTGATGCCGGCAACCTCGTGCGGGCCGGCGTCCATGAACTTCATGCCTGATACCTCTGCACAGAATTTCGCCAGCGCCGCTTCCGCCTTCGGGCCCTGCAACGCGATCAGCGCGCGGTTGGCAAGCTGCTCGATCACGCAGGCGTCGGACAGGTTCGCGCCCAGATGCGCCTCGTCCTGGGCTTTGCAGGCGGCGTTGACGACCAGGAACAGGTGATCGCCGAAATTGGCGACCATCAGGTCGTCGAGAATGCCGCCGTCGTCATTGGTGAACTGGGCGTAGCGCTGCCGCCCTGCGGCGATCGCCACGATGTCCTGCGGCACCAGCCGCTCCAGCGCGCGGGCGGCGTCCTCCACATTGCCGGATTTCGGCCGGAGCGCGAGCTGGCCCATGTGGGAGACGTCGAACAGGCCCGCTTTGGTGCGGGTATGGAGGTGCTCTTTCAAGACGCCCGCGGGGTACTGCACGGGCATGTCATAGCCCGCGAACGGCACCATCTTGCCGCCCAGGGACACGTGAAGGTCGTAGAGGGGGGTACGTTTCAGTGAGTCTTGATCGTGCGCTAGCATCTTGAGGGCCCTCGGCGGTTCCCCGGGGAGGATTCCCCGATGGACACCAGTCGAAGCCCCATCTGTCGCTGTGCCTGAGAGTATTATCCCGTCGGCGGACGCTGTCCGGGCCTAGACCCGTCGGCGACTCTTTCCAGATGCTGTCAAAGCCACGCGGTCCTTTTGCCTGAGAGTTTCCGGGGCGGTTGCTCCTTCGGCGCCGGCACCCAATGCCGGTCTCTCCCGACGTGGCCGTACGATACAGATGGGTAGAGACCACAGCGGAGCCAAGCCTGTCAACGCGTCCGCGCGCCCTATCCAACGAGATTGCGCGCCTGCGGCAACCCTCTGATCTCCCTGCACAGTTTCTGGACAGCGAAGCTGGCCTTGTCTAAAAGCGCTTTGGCCCGCAGATATCAGCCTTAACGGTCCGGTTTGGACCGCGAAAAGCGGGCCCAAGCATACCCGATTGGATGAACATGAGCGGCGTCAACGAGATCAGGTCGACCTTTCTGAACTTCTTTGCCGAGAACGGCCACGAGATCGTGCCGTCCTCGCCACTCGTGCCGCGCAACGACCCGACGTTGATGTTCACCAATGCCGGCATGGTGCAGTTCAAGAACGTCTTCACCGGCGTCGAGAAGCGGCCCTATCAGCGCGCCACCACCTCGCAGAAATGCGTGCGCGCCGGCGGCAAGCACAACGACCTCGACAATGTCGGCTACACCGCGCGCCATCTCACCTTCTTCGAGATGCTCGGCAATTTCTCGTTCGGCGATTACTTCAAGGAGCGCGCGATCGAGCTCGCCTGGAAGCTGATCACGAGCGAGTTCGGGCTGAAGAAGGACAAGCTGCTCGTCACCGTCTACCACACCGACGACGAGGCGGCCGGTCTGTGGAAGAAGATCGCCGGCTTCTCCGACGACCGCATCATCCGCATCCCGACCTCGGACAATTTCTGGGCGATGGGCGACACCGGGCCGTGCGGCCCGTGCTCGGAGATCTTCATCGACCGCGGCGAGCACATCTGGGGCGGTCCTCCCGGCTCGCCGGAAGAGGACGGCGACCGCTTCCTCGAATTCTGGAATCTCGTGTTCATGCAATACGAGCAGGTGACGAAGGAGGAGCGCGTGAATCTGCCGCGTCCCTCGATCGACACCGGCATGGGCCTGGAGCGCATGGCCTGCATCCTCCAGGGCGTCGAGAGCGTGTTCGAGACCGACCTGTTCAAGAACCTGATCGACGCGGCCGCGTCCGCGCTCGGCAGCGGCCCGAACGAGCAGAACGTCGCCTCGTTCCGCGTCATTGCCGACCACTTGCGCTCCTCGGCCTTCCTGGTCTCCGACGGCGTGCTGCCCTCGAACGAGGGCCGCGGCTATGTGCTGCGCCGGATCATGCGCCGGGCGATGCGCCATGCGCAGCTCTTGGGTGCCAAGGAGCCGCTGATGCACCGGCTGGTCTGGGCGCTGGTGCGCGAGATGGGCCAGGCCTATCCGGAATTGATGCGCGCGGAAAAGCTGATCGAGGAAACGCTGCGGCTGGAAGAGACCCGCTTCCGCAAGACTCTGTCACGCGGCTTGGCCATTCTCGACGAGAAGAGCGCCGGTCTGAAGAAGGGCGACATGTTCGACGGCGACGTCGCCTTCACGCTCTACGACACCTACGGCTTCCCGCTCGACCTGACGCAGGACGCGCTGAAGTCGCGCGGCATTGGCGTCGACCAGGCCGCGTTCACCGACGCGATGGAGCGCCAGAAGGCCAAGGCGCGCGAGTCCTGGAAGGGCTCGGGTGAGGCGGCCTCCGAGGCGATCTGGTTCCCGCTGCGCGAGAAGCTCGGGGCGACCGAATTCCTGGGGTACGAGACCGAGAGTGCCGAAGGCGTGGTCTCGGCGCTGGTCAAGGATGGCGCCGAGGTGACGAGCCTCAAGGCCGGCGAGACCGGTGCGATCGTGCTGAACCAGACGCCGTTCTATGCGGAGTCCGGCGGCCAGGTCGGCGACACCGGCGTGCTCTCGGGCGAGGGCGGCATCAAGGTCCGCGTCACTGATACGCAGAAGAAGCTCGGCGATCTCTTCGTCCATATCGGCACGGTCGAGAGCGGCGAACTGAAGCTCGGCACGGCGCTGCAGCTCGAGGTCGATCATTCCAGGCGCTCGACCATCCGCGCCCATCACTCCGCGACCCACATCATCCACGAGGCGCTGCGCCAGGTGCTCGGCGATCACATCGCCCAGCGCGGCTCGATGGTCGCGCCGGACCGGCTGCGCTTCGACTTCGTGCATCCGAAGCCGATCACGGCGGAGGAACTCGCCCGGGTCGAGGACATCGCCAACGACGTGGTGCTGGAGAACGACGAGGTCACCACGCGCGTCATGGGCGTCGACGAGGCCCGTGAGGCCGGGGCGCGCGCGCTGTTCGGCGAGAAATACGGCGACGAGGTCCGCGTCGTTTCGATGGGCAGGACCGCGCGCGAGCGCGGCGCCAATTCGCTCGGCTGGTCGGTCGAGCTCTGCGGCGGCACCCATGTGAAGCGCACCGGCGATATCGGCCTGATCACGGTCACGAGCGAGAGCGCGGTCGCCTCCGGCGTGCGCCGCATCGAGGCGCTGACGGGCAACTACGCGCGAAAACATGCCAACGACACCATGGCGCTGGCGAAGATCGCGGCGAACGAGCTGCGCACCTCGCTCGACGACGTGCCGGCGCGCATCTCGGCGCTGATGGAGGAGCGCAAGAAGCTCGAGCGCGAACTCTCCGATGCCCGCAAGAAGCTGGCGATGGGCGGCGGCGCCGCAGCCGGCAACAACGGCGCAGCGTCGGGCGTGCGCGAGGCCGGCGGCGTCAAGCTGATGGCGCGTGCGGTCGAAGGCATCGAGATGAAGGATCTCAAGAGTCTCGCCGACGACGGCAAGAAGCAGATCGGCTCCGGCGTCGTCGCCATCGTCGGCGTCACCGGGGACGGCAAGGCCGGAATCGTGGTTGGCGTCACGCAGGACCTCACCGCGCGCTTCAATGCCGTGAATCTCGTGCGCATCGCCTCCGAGGCGCTCGGCGGCAAGGGCGGCGGCGGCCGGCCCGACATGGCCCAGGCCGGCGGCCCCGATGGCGCCAAGGCGTCCGAGGCCCTGAGCGCGATCGAAAAAGCGATGGCGGGCGCGTAAGGCGCGCGTCGCCAGGGTCGTCTCACCTGCTTCAATGGCATCGGCGTGGCGCCTTGATCGCGCCGCGCGGTTCGGCCCGTAAAGCGGTCAGCCCTTCTTCAGGAAGACGTAGTCAGCCGAGTAGGGCACGCTCCTGAATTCGCCGGCCTTGTCGCAGGCACCGTCGAGCTTGCCGCCATGGGTGTTGATGCGCTGGACCGTGGTCTCGGGCGTGAGTGCGCCGCTGCCGCGATGCGAGGTGACGTCCAGTTTCAGCCAGGGAATGTCGGCTGCGGTCGCGCCCGGCGCATTGCCGGCGGCTTTACCCGTCACCGCGCTGCCGTCGGCGAGCCCCCAGTTCGGCCCGGCACAGTGTGATCGGCATGGCGCATCTCCGCGCGAGGGCCACAGAATTGAAAAAGGGCCGCGCTTTGGCGCGGCCCTTGATCATGTCTGGCCCAGTCGGGCGAAATTGCAGACAGCTTATGCCGCCAGCTCTTTCGTGAGGTTCTCGGCGACCTTGTCGAGGAAGCCGGTGGTCGAGAGCCAGCGCTGGTCGGCGCCGACCAGCAGCGCAAGGTCCTTGGTCATATAGCCGGCCTCGACGGTGTCGACGCAGACCTTCTCCAGCGTGGCCGCGAACTTGGCGAGCTCGGGGTTGTTGTCGAGCTTGGCGCGGTGCGACAGGCCTCTCGTCCAGGCGAAGATCGACGCGATCGAGTTGGTCGAGGTCTCCTTGCCCTTCTGGTGCTCGCGGTAGTGGCGGGTCACGGTGCCGTGTGCAGCTTCCGCCTCGACAGTCTTGCCGTCGGGGGTGAGCAGCACCGAGGTCATCAGGCCGAGCGAGCCGTAGCCCTGCGCGACCGTGTCGGACTGCACGTCGCCGTCGTAGTTCTTGCAGGCCCAGACATAGCCGCCGGACCATTTCAGCGCCGAAGCGACCATGTCGTCGATCAGGCGGTGCTCGTAGGTCAGGCCCTTGGCGTCGAACTCCTTCTTGAACTCGCGGTCGAAGATATCCTGGAAGATGTCCTTGAAGCGCCCGTCATAGACCTTGAGGATCGTGTTCTTGGTCGACAGGTACACCGGACAATTGCGCAGCAGGCCGTAATTGAAGGAGGCGCGGGCGAAGTCGATGATGGAATCGTCGAGATTGTACATCTCCATGGCGACGCCGGCGCCGGGCGCCTTGAACACTTCCTTCTCGATCACGGTGCCGTCCTCGCCGACGAACTTCAGCGAGAGGGTGCCCTTGCCGGGGAACTTGATGTCGGTGGCGCGGTACTGGTCGCCATAGGCGTGGCGGCCGATGATGATCGGCTTGGTCCAGCCCGGAACCAGGCGTGGCACGTTCTTGCAGATGATCGGCTCGCGGAAGATCACGCCGCCGAGGATGTTGCGGATGGTGCCGTTCGGCGACTTCCACATCTGCTTGAGATTGAACTCCTTCACCCGAGCTTCATCCGGGGTGATGGTGGCGCACTTGACGCCGACGCCGACCTTCTTGATCGCCTCGGCGGCGTCGATCGTCACCTGATCATTGGTGTGATCGCGGTATTCCATGCCCAGGTCGAAATAGAGCAGCTCGACATCCAGGAACGGGTTGATCAGCTTGTCCTTGATGTACTGCCAGATGATCCGGGTCATCTCGTCGCCATCGAGCTCGACGACGGGATTGGATACCTTGATTTTTGCCATGATCGGGGAAGCCTCTTGGGAACGGCGCTTTCGGCGCGCCACGGGAATATCCGCCGCCTCTTAGCACCTGATAGCAGCGGGCGAAAGCCAAGGGATTATGCACTTTTAGCTCATCCAGCTTGCGCAGGCGAGGAGCGGCCGGCCGGGCCTCGGCCCGGCCTTCGGGCCCGTTTCGGGCGAGATTCAAAAGTCGAATCCAAGTCGTTATTTCCCTTGAGAATTTTGTCAGGACAGGCAAACGACAGGCGGGCAGCGCCCGAGCCGGCCGGTCGCCGACTTGAATCGATTCCTAAAAACGGCCTCGCCAAAGCCCTTTAGAGCAAGGCCCTGAGAGACAGTGTGAAAGCAAAGCGAGATGTCGGGGACTGACAAGAGCAAGGCCGGCCTTACCCTCGACGGTCCCATCGTGATCCTGGTCGAACCGCAGCTCGGCGAGAACATCGGCATGGCCGCGCGCGCCATGGGCAACTTCGCCCTCGACCGGTTGCGCATCGTCAACCCCCGGGACGGCTGGCCCAACATCGCGGCCCAGCGGGCCGCGGCCGGCGCCGACCACATCCTGGAAAAGGTCGAATTGTTCGGCACGGTGGCAGAGGCGGTCGCCGATCTCGACCTCCTGTTCGCCACCACCGCACGCCCCCACGACCAGGCCAAGCCCGTGGTCGGGCCGGAGGCGGCTGCCACCGAGATCGCAGGTTACGTCGCCTCTGGTGGAAAGGCCGGCATCCTGTTCGGCCGCGAGCGCTGGGGTCTGACCAACGAGGAGGTCGGGCTCTCCAACCGCATCATCACCTTCCCGGTCAATCCGGGCTTTGCCTCGCTCAACCTCGCCCAGGCCGTGCTGCTGGTCGGCTATGAATGGTTCAAGCGTGCGACGTCGGGCGCGTTGCCGCACGCCATGCCTGAAAGATCCGAGCGCGCCTCGCAGCACCAGATGCAGGCCTTCTTCGAGAACCTCGTGCGCGAGCTCGACAAGGTCGAGTTCCTGCGCCCGGCCGAGAAGCGCGACACCATGCTGGTGAACCTGCGCAACATCTTCACCCGGATGGAGCCGACCAAGCAGGACATGCACACCCTGCACGGCGTGATCATGGCAATTGCCGAGGGGCGCAAGGGTCCGGCCAAGGGCGGCGTACTCGACGGCGAGCAGGCCACGCGCCTGCGCGCGCTGCTGGCCGAGCACGGGCAGGGCCGCGGCGTCCCCGACAGCGGCTCGACCGTGCGCGGCCTTGCCCGCCTGCTCCGCCGCAACCCGACCGACGCCGAACGCCTGCTCTGGCAGGCGCTGACGCGTGATCGCCGCTTCGCAGGTGGGTTCAAGCGCCAGACTCCCGTGGGGCGCCACATCCCGGACTTCGTCTCCTTCCCGCACCGGATCGCGATCGAGCTGGTGAACCCGGGCGAGGGGGAGGCGATTGCGGCCGATCGCGCGGCGCGGCGGGCGTGGCTGGAGGCGCGAGATTATCGCGTGCTCGACATTCGGGCCGTGGATGTGGAGCGCGATCTCGAGGCGGAGCTGGTGCGGCTTGCCGAGATGTTGGGACAGTAGGTTCAGTGGGCCGCGCTGTCATCGAAGCGGGCGGATGCGGCGATGATGGCGGCAAGCAGCGCGGCGATCAGGATGATGGCCAGTGCGGCTGTCCACCCATAGGCCTCAACGGCACTTCCGACCGCGACAGGTCCGGCCACCTGGCCGAGATTGCTGCCCTGCATCACCAGTCCGGTGACCACAGGAATGAGTGCGGCGGATGGCGCGAGCAAGGGGATCGATGAGATCAGGACGGCCGGCATCAGGCCACCGACCGCAGCGAACAGGATGCACAGCAGAAGCGTGGGCGTATCGCCGAAGATCTGCAGGAAGATGCCAGGAGCTGAAAAGCCCATGGCCAGACAGGCCGCGAAGATCAGCACTGAACGCCGGGCACCGCGCGCGAGCAGGTAGCCGGCAGCGACATTGCCGATGATGTTGCTTGCGGTGGCGAGGGCACTGAGCATGCCGGCCGTGCCATGGGGGATGTTCATCCGTTCCATCAGCAGCACCGGGAGGAAGCTGAACAGCGCGAAGAACATCAGGCTGTAGAGGACAAAACATCCGGCCAGCAGAAGCGGGCCCTTGCTTGCCGCCACGTACACGGCATCGGACATCGTCCGTCGCCACGATGCCGGGGTGCGCTTCGGAGCGGCCGGAATACTCATCCACGCGGCCACGATGGCGATCGCTGCAGGACCGGCGCTGCCCCACCACAGTGCGCGCCAGTCGCTGAAGAACGTCCCGACGAGCATCGCGAGCGCAATGCCGGCCGGCATGAAGCAGCTCCACAGGGCAAGCGGAACGTCCTGTTGCCCGGACGGGACTGCTCTGTTCAGGATCGCCGGACCCGCAACAATGATCAGAAGAAATCCTGAGCCTTCTACGATGCGCGATGCGAGAAGCACCGCATAGTCGGTTGCGAGCGCGCCGATGATGGCGCCAAGGATGAGCAGCCCGAGGCCGACAATGAGACTTCGCCGATCTCCGGCGCGAGCCACGAGGGAGCCGGCGGGGATACCGCCCAACAGGCCGAGAACAGCGATGATCCCGGTCAGCCAGCCGGCAGCGGCGAGGTCAAGGCCCAGATCCTTTTGCAGCATGGGCGTGGCGATCGCAGCCTTCCCCACCTGGATCGCGGCGACGGCGCCGGAGCCCACGACGATGCTCACCACATGCCAATGCCGATCTCGCAAGGACGAGGCAGGTGCTGCCGCCGCCATCAGGCCGCCTCCGTGAGCCGCCCAGCGGCCAGGGCGCGAGCGATCTCGGCGACATGGCGTCCCTGAAAGCGTGCCCCGGCCAGTTCGTTGGCGCTTGGACGACGATCCCCGCCGCTGCCGTCGTCGGCGAGGGTCGATGCGCCGTAGGGCGAGCATCCGGTGACCTCGTCCATGCGCATCTGTCCCTTGAATGTGTAGGGCAGCCCGACCACGACCATGCCGAGGTGCAGCAGCACGCTGTGCACGGACAGAATGGTGCTTTCCTGGCCGCCATGCTGGCTGCCCGTCGATGTGAAGACGCTGCCGACCTTGCCCACGAGCTTGTTCTCGAACCACAGGCCGCCGCACTGGTCGAGGAAGTTCTTCATCTGCGCGGCCATGTTCCCGAAACGCGTCGGGGTGCCAAGGATGATCGCGTCGTAGTCCGGCAATTCGGCCACGGCGGCGGTGTCGGCGCGTTGATCGACCTTGTATCCGGCCCTCTGCGCGACGTGGTCGGGAACAATTTCCGGCACGCGCTTGATGGCGACTTCGGCTTCGGCCTCCCGTGCACCCCGGGCCATCTCTTCAGCCATCGTCTCGATGTGACCGTAGGACGAGTAGTACAGCACCAGGACCTTCGTCATTTTGCTTCCTCGCTCTCAGGTGGGGGCTAGCAGCCAAAATAGGTCTGTGCTTGATCAGCGGTAGCGCGATAAGATCGATGAGTTCGATCGATTGGATAGATCATGCTGGATGTGCTGACGCTTGATCAGTTGCGAACATTCGTGACGGTGTCGGAAAGCGGGAGCTTTCGCTCGGCGGCCGCTCGGCTGTCCCGTGTTCAGTCCGCCATCAGCCATGCCATCGCCAATCTGGAGGCCGAGCTGGGTCTTGCGCTGTTCGATCGCACGGGTCATCGGCCCGTCCTGACGCCTGAGGGACAGTCACTGCTCGCGAACGCACGTGACATTCTTCTCAGAGTGGATGCGATGCGGGCGAGAGCCCGGGGCCTTGGCGAGGGAGTCGAGCTCGAGCTTTCCTTGACAATCGACACATTGTTTCCGATCGGCATGGTCGGTGCGGCATTGACGAAGATGCGCGCTGCCTATCCCTCGGTTTCGATCAGGCTTGCGGTCGAGCCGCTGGGTGGACCGATCGCCTCGCTGATCGACAAGCGCAGTTCGCTCGCGATCGTGGTCGGCGAGGATTTCCGCGACCCGCGGATCGCAGTCGAGGCGGTCTCGTCGGTCGAGCAGGTTGCCGTCGTTTCCGTTGAGCACCCATTGGCGAGGCGGCAATCGCGCAACAGGATCAGCCTTCAGGATCTGGCCGATCATCTGCAGATCGTTCTGTCCGATCCGACGCCGCTGACGGAAGGGCGCATGTTCGGTGTGCTTTCGCCCCAGACCTGCCGGGTCACCAATCAGGACACCAAGCATGCGATGATTCTCGCCGGTCTCGGCTGGGGCCGCCTGCCGTTCTGGCTGGTGGAGCGCGATCTGAGGGAAAGGCGCCTCGTGCGCCTTGCCACCACCGCCCTCGGACGGCGCAGCCAGGTTGCCGCAGAAGCCTATCTCGCGCACCGGCTGGACCAGCCGCTCGGACCAGCCGCGCTGGCTTTTCGCGAGGCCTTGTTGCAGATCGCCGAGGCGTAGGCGGACACGGCTCGAGGCGCGTCGCGTGCTCGACATTAGGGCAGTGGATGTGGAGCGGTGATCTGGAGGCGGAACTGGTGCGGCTTCAGGGGATGATGGCCAAGTCGGCCTGAGCATCGGGCCGCACGGACCCGTCGCCTGCAAGTGCGCAACCAAGGGCTGTGCATAGACAAGATTGGTTGCTATGAAGTCTCTGGAAATTGAGTGGGGACTGCATGTTTGGAAGGATCGGCCGCGCAGGAGTTCGTGCGGCAGCAAGCTTCGGTGTTGTGGCGCTGACGGCCTTGCTCGAAATGTCAGGCGCTCGCGCGGAAATGCCGTTGGCTTCCAAGTGTAACGCGGTCGGCAATTTCAGCCTCGATGACAGGATCGCAGGCTGCACCGCCATCATTCAGGCGGCGGGGACGGGCATGCAGCAAGGTGTGGTCATGGCGCGCTTCCGCCGCGCCATGTTCTACCGCCAGAAGGGCGAGATCGACCTTGCGATAGCGGACTACAACGAGATCATTGAGCGCGATCCGGGCAATCTGAACTCCCGCATCGCGAGGGCTTCTGCGCTGATCCAAAAGCGAGAGCCCGAGGCTGCGCTGCTTGATTATGCCAAGGTGATCGAGCTCGATCCGAAGAATACCAACGCCTATATCGGACGTGCTCACGTCTATTCGGCGAGACGCGACTTCGTCCGTGCCATCGCCGATTATGATCAGGCCCTTCTGATTCATCCGGACAATGTCATAGCGCATGTCGAACGAGGCCTCTCTTACGTCCGGAATGGGGATCCCGATCGGGCCATGGCTGACTGCGATCGTGCGGTCGAGATCAGCCCGCAAAACGGTGGAGGCCAATTGTGCCGCGGTCGAGTTTACTTCGCAAAGGGTAAGAGAGAGCTCGCGTTGGCCGCACTGGATCAAACCATCCAGATCAAACCCAGAAGCGAGAATTTTTACTACTTCCGAGCCGAATCCTTTTCTCAACTGGGTGAACTCGACCGCGCGATCGCCGACTATGACCGGATCATCGAGCTAAACCCACAGAGCCGGTCTGCCTATGGTTGCCGGGGCGTCGCCTATTTTCAAAAGGGTGATTACGATCGCGCCATTGCCGATTACAATCAGGTGATCCAGCTGGCACATAAGGGTCAAGGAAACACCGGCGATCGGCAGAGTCAGCTTCAAGGTCAGGATGCAGATCCCATTTCTGCGTCCGTCGCAGGTGAATCGATTGCGCTCGCGTCCACGGATGGCCCCGTGCTCCGCGCTCGGGGTGGGGCCTACCACGCGAAAGGGGAGCTTGACCGCGCTATCGCAGACTTCGATGACGCGATACGCCTCAACCCCAAGGATAAGGATGCATTCGGGCTCCGCGCCAACGCGTACAAGGCCAAGGGGGACTTCGGCCGCTCGCTCGAGGACTACGATCAACTCGTGCAGCTCGATCCCAAGGATGCGCGCGCCTACTTTCATCGTGCGAGGCTCTATTGGCAGACCGCTTCCTTCGCCCAATCGTTGACCGATCTGAATCAGGCGATCGAGCTCGATCCGAAAGGTGCCTATCCAGTCATCTGGCGCGAAATTGTTGCAAGGCGCAGCGACCAACCGAGCCGGCTGAGCGAGGCTGCAAAGCGGCTCGACGCGACGAAATGGCCCGCGCCGGTCGTCAACCTCTTCCTGGGTACGACGACGCCGGAGCAAGTGCGCAGCGCAGCGGACGATGCCGACCCGGCGAAGAAGAAGGGGCAGGTCTGCGAGGCGAATTTCTATATTGCCGAGCGAGCCCTGCAGAGCGGCTCCAGGGAAGAGGCGTTAAAACTGTTCGAGCAGGCGGCTGCCGATTGCCCGAGGACCTTTATCGAGAAGTCGGCCGCCGACGTCGAGCTTGCCGCGCTGCGAGCGAGCCGCTGATCGAGCGGACGGGTCCGTAGGCGGGCAAATCAAAGCTTACAGTTGAGACGGAATGGTGGGCACGGCGCGTCGCGCCTTTGCCCACCCTACGAAGTCATCGTAGCCCGGATGGAGCGCAGCGCAATCCGGGACAGTGTCCCCGTTACGAAGCAAGAACCGTCACACGGCCTCCAACTGCTCCGCCGCGCGCTTCTTCTTCGCCTTGGCCTGGCCGAGCAGGGGGCCTGCCGTAAGCGCCGCGGTATCCGCGACGGCCGGGTCGCGCGAGATCATCGCGGCGACGATGGCGCCGTCGATGATGAGGCCGAGCTGGTGCGCCAGCACTGCAGGCTCGGCCGAGCCGAGCTCGCCGGCGAGCTTCTCGATGTGGCCGAGCACGATCCTCTTGTGCTTCAGCGCGATGTTGCGGAATTGCTTGGCATCCTTGTCGTGCTCGCCGACGGCGTTGATAAAGGGGCAGCCGTAGAAGCGCTCTTCGGCGAACCAGCTCTTCAGCGCGGGGAAGATGCGCGTGAGTTTCGCCTGCGCATCGCCGCCGCCTTGCTCCATGGCGCCGATGAACCATTCGCGCCATTGCTTGCCTTCGCTCTCCAGCACGGCGTTGACGAGGTTGGTCTTGGAGCCGAATAATTTGTAGAGCGTGGTCTTGGCGGTACCGGCCTCTTCGATGATCGCATCGATGCCGGTGGCGTTGATGCCGTTCTTGCAGAACAGATGCGTCGCCGCGTTGAGAAGGCGACCGCGTGCGGATTCGTCGTCGCCGGCAGCGGCGTGGGGCGGATTCTTCTTCGATGACGGCTTTGCCATGAGCGACAACTTAATCGCAGCCGCCTCGCATCAGCAAGCCGCATCTGTTCGGCGCCGAAAAGATTCGCATCCGCGCGCGCGGCTGCTCCGCCTTTGAGCAGGAGTGGGCTGACCAATCTGCAGGCAGCGACGTTTAAGCGGCTCCAAAGCCTCGCCTTTTGTTTTTCGCGAGATCTGGCACGCTCCATGCAAGGAAACAGACCGTTCGGTATCCTGCCGATTTCCACTTCTGCCAGGGAGAAGATTGATGACTGCCGTCGTTCAGAAGACAGTGCTGACGGGGTGCCTCGCGCCCATCGACAAGAACGGGCTCGAGCAACTGATTGCCAACGGCAAGGCAAACCCGAAGGTCATCAAGACCTTGAAGTGCAAGACGGTCGCGGAGGGCAAATTCCGCCACGCCAATTATATCCGCAACCTGCCGCCCTACATCGTCGACGAGCCGCCGGGGCTTTTGGGTGACGACACCGCGCCCAATCCGTCGGAAGCCTCGCTCGCCGCGCTCGGCTCGTGCCTTGCGGTCGGCCTGCATGCCAACGCCGTGCACCGCGGCTGGATCGTCAACAAGCTCGAGCTCGAGCTCGAAGGCGATCTCAACATCACCGCGGTCTGGGGCACCGGTGACACCTCCGACAAGCCGGTCGGCTTCACCGATGTGCGCGTCAAGGTGGACATGGAATGCGAGGGCATCTCGCCGGACGAGATCAACGCGCTGGTCACCCATGTGAAGAAATGGTCGCCGGTCGCCAACACCTTCACGCGGCCGGTCAATCTCGAGGTCGGCATCTAGCAGACGGCAATCAGGACAGGGTGCGGGAGACGATCATGGGTTCACTGGCTTTATCGCGGGCCGACGTTCTGGATCAGCCCGCACCGTCCATTGCGGACGAGGTGGCGCGGATCGCGCGCCAAGAGCTCGCGCCGCTGGCCGCCGGCATCGACGACGGTTCGGTCTATCCAGCCGAGGTGCTGCGCAAGTTCGGCGCGGTCGGAGCGTGGGGCAGCCATGTGCCGCACGAAGGCCCCGCCGATCTGCGCTGCGCGATCCAGGCGATGGCGGCGATCGGCGAGGTCTGCGGTGCCACGGCCTTCATGGCGTGGTGCCAGAACACGCTGGTCTGGTACGCGGCGAACTCCACCAATGTGAAGCTCGCAAAGCGCTTCGGAGATGCCTTCTCGACCGGCCGCGTGCTTGGCGGCACCGGGCTCTCCAATCCCATGAAGAGCTTCTTCGGCATCGAGAAGCTCAAGCTAAAGGGCCGCAAGGTCGAGGGCGGCTATATCGTGCGCGGTGCGTTGCCCTGGGTCTCCAACCTCGGGCCTGATCACTACTTCGGCACCATCTTCGAGCGCGAGGACGAGCCGGGCATCGCAAGTGGCGAGCCCGGCACTGTCATGTTCCTGGCCGATTGCTCCGACCCCGCGATCACGCTGACGCCCTGCAAGCCGTTCCTCGCGATGGACGGCACCGGCACCTATGGCGTGCAGTTCCGCGACGCTTTCGTGCCCGATGAGCTGATCCTGGCCGATCCCGCCGCGCCCTTCGTCAAGAAGATCCGCGCCGGCTTCATCCTGCTGCAGGCCGGCATGGCGCTGGGGGTGATCAAGGATTGCATCAACATCATGGACGAGGTCGACAATCCCCTCGGCCATATCAACCGCTATTTGCCGCAGCAGCCGGTGCATTTCCGCGAGCTCGCCGCCGAGCTCGAGGCCGAGACCATGGCGCTGGCGCGCGATCCCTACAACGAGGAGGAGACCTACTGGCGCAAGGTGATTGCGCTGCGGCTGCGCGCCGGCGAAGCCAGTGTCGCGGCGGCGCATGCGGCGATGCTGCATTGTGGCGCACGCGGTTATCTCAAAAGCCACCGCGCGCAGCGACGCCTGCGCGAGGCCTATTTCGTCGCGATCGTCACGCCGGCCACCAAGCAGCTGCGCAAGATGCTGGCCGAGTCCTGAGTTCTACGAGTCCACCCGAAGACCCCCAACCTCAACGGAGAGGCTGCCATGACTGACGTTCTGATCACTGCCGTCGAACTCGCCGATCTCTTGAAGACCGAGCCGTGTGTCGTCATCGACACCCGCAATCCCGACGCCTACGCCGCCGGCCATCTGCCGGGCGCCGTCAACGTGCATGAGATCTTCACGTTCCTCGCGACCTCCACGCCCGAGGGCATGGCCGAGCTCAAGACCAAGTTCGCCGATGCGTTCGGCAGCGCCGGCCTTTCCGGCAAGGAGACGGCGGTGATCTACGAACAGTCGATGAACTCCGGCTTCGGCCAGTCCTGCCGCGGCTATTACCTGCTCACCATGCTCGGCTATCCCAAGGTGAAGGTGCTGCATGGCGGCTTCGACGCCTGGTCGGCCGCGGGCTTCCCGGTGACCAAGGATGTGCCCGCGCCTGAGAAGGCCTCGTTCTCGATCGTGCCTGAAGCGGGCGAGATCCTGATCGACGCCAAGACCATGCTCGCCGCCGTCGGCAAGCCGGGCATCGCGATCCTCGACGTGCGCGACGTCGACGAGTGGATCGGCGACAGCTCGTCCCCGTACGGCAAGGATTTCTGCCCGCGCAAGGGCCGCATCCCGGGCGCGGTGTGGCTGGAATGGTATCGCATGATGAAGCCGACCGTCGAAGGCCCGCGCTTCAAATCCAAGGACGAGATTCTGGCGGAATGCGCCACGGTCGGCATCTCGCAGACTACGCCGGTCTATCTCTACTGCTTCAAGGGCGCTCGCGCCTCGAACACGTTCCTGGCGCTGAAGAACGCCGGCGTGAAGGACGTGCGGATGTATTTCGGCTCCTGGAACGAATGGTCGCGCGATCCCTCGCTGCCGATCGAGCAGGGCCTGCCGATCGCATCGGACGTCACCACCAAGGCAGCCTGAGCGCGCGCCTCGTCCTTCGAGACGACCGCTTCGCGGTCTCCTCAGGATGAGGCTAAGCGGCACCGGTGTCTGTTGATACTGTTGCCGCGCCCTCCGACCTCATCCTGAGGAGCCCGCCTAAAGCGGGCGTCTCGAAGGATGGGCCCCTTGCGGACGAGGCGCGATTCCCAGCGCCTTGATCCGTGAGGCCAGCGTGGTCGGCTTGATGTCGAGCATCTCGGCGGCGCCGCCGGGGCCGAAGACTTTTCCGGCGCAGGCCTCAAGCGCGGCGAGAATGTTGGCGCGCTCGTGGTCGCGCATTTCCGACGACGTCATGATTGCGGGGCGCGCGTCGGGCCTCTGGCGGGTGGCGCCGCTGGGCGCTTGTTCACCTGAAGGATCGGGCAGATCGATGCGCAGGCGGCCGTTCTGCGACAGAATCGCAGCGCGCTCGATCACGTTCTGGAGTTCGCGGACATTGCCGGGCCAGTTGTAGCGGGTCAGCCGCCGCGCATCGCCCTCCGACAGACGGAGGTTCGATTTCAGCGCCTTGCTCTCGCGCGTCAGGAAATGCTGGGCCAGCAGGGGAATGTCCTCGCGGCGTTCGCGCAAGGGAACGGTCTCGATCGGAAACACGTTGAGGCGGAAATAGAGGTCTTCGCGAAAGCGGCCGCGCTGGACCTCCTGCTTGAGATCGCGATTGGTCGCGGCGATGACGCGAACGTCGACGGCGCGGGTGCGCGCCTCGCCGACGCGCTCGAAATGGCCTTCCTGCAAGACGCGCAGCAGCTTGCCTTGCAGCTCGAGCGGGATCTCGCCGACCTCGTCGAGGAATAGCGTGCCGCCGTCGGCGAGCTCGAAGCGGCCGATGCGGTCGCGCGTTGCGCCGGTGAAGGCGCCGCGGACATGGCCGAAGAACTCGCTCTCGAACAATTCGCGCGGGATCGCGGCGCAGTTGACGCGGATCAGCGGCCGGTCGCTGCGGGTGGAATCCTCGTGGATGGCGCGCGCGATCAGCTCCTTGCCGGTGCCGGATTCGCCGGTGATCATCACCGCCGCGGCGGTCGGCGCCACCAGCTTGACCTGGCGCAGCGTCTTCTGGATCGCCTCGCTGCCCCCGATGATGCCGCGCGGGTTGGTCTCGATGCGGATTTCCTCCTGGAGATAGGCGTTCTCCAGCTCGAGCCGCTCGCGCAGACGGTCGACCTCGGCAAGCGCCGCGTGCAGCTTCTCGGCGGCCTCGCGGCGCTGGCTGACGTCACGAAACACCACGACGGCGCCGACCACGACGCCGCGATCGCGGATCGGCGTCGATGTGTATTCGACCCAGGCGGGCGAGCCGTCCTTGCGCCAAAACACCTCGCCGTCGACCTGGTGCACGGCGCCGTCGCGGAATGCCGCGTAGATCGGGCAGTCGTGATTGTGATAGTGCCGGCCGTCGTGGTGGGTGTGGTGGACGATCGGGTGGATCTCCTTGCCGACCAGCTCCTCGGCGGTCCAGCCCAGCATGCGCTCGGCCGCGGGATTGACGAAGGTGGTCTTGCCTTCGGCGTTGACGCCATAGATGCCTTCGCCGGCGGCGCGCAGGATCAACTGGTTCTCGCGCTCGATGTCCTGGAACACGCGCTCGACCCGCTGCCAAGTCGAGATGCCGCCGCGCATATGGTCCTCGGCGGCGGCATCGACATTGCGCCGGCGGCGGGCTTCGAGATCGGTCAACCTCAGCAGCAGCAGCGTGCGGCCGTCATGCGGCAGCAGGCAGCCGGCATATTCGAGCTTGAGATCTTGCCCGGTCGCGTGGCGTGGATTGAGCGCCGTGGTCCAGTAGGCGCCCTTGTGCAGCACGGCCTGGGTGAAGACGGTGAGGGCGGCAAGCTCGCCGGCGTGGAGCGTGCTGGCCCTGGTCTGCCGCAGCAAAGCGCGGTCGTAGCCGAGCAGGGCACAGGCGGCGGGATTGGCATCGACGATCTGGTCGCCATAGGGATCGACCAGCAGCATCGCCTCGACCGAGGATTCGAAGGCCGCGATGCGCGGGTCGATGACGGGCGCCACCTCGTCGTGGGCGGGCATTGGCGTCGTTGCCATTGCGAAATCTCGTAATTGAACTACGAAATCTCGTTTATCACGAGTTTTCGTAGCGGCCAAGCGCGGGGGAAAATGCTGCGTCATCAAGGCAATGTCCGCTTCTTCGTCGGTGGCATGCTCCTTGCGTAATTCCTTCTCGCATTGACGCGCAGGAGGGCCGATGTCCACGTTCGACAATCCGTTTGATCCCGATCGCAAGCTTCGAGCCGGCTGTGTTTGCGGCCAGCATCGTTCCGCAGCTGAGCATGAGCAGGCGACGGCGCTGCATTGCGAGCCGGTCGCAAGCGAAGAGCAGCGCTACGAGGGCGTGGTCGCCTCCGCATTGATGCGCGCGATGTTTCCGCAGGACGTGGCGCGGCGTGCTTTTCTGAAGTCGGTCGGAGCATCGACCGCGCTCGCGGCGCTGTCGCAATTCTTCCCGATGAAGACGGCGACCGAGGTGTTCGCGCAAGCCGGCGCGCCCGAGAAGAAGGACCTCAAGGTCGGCTTCATCCCGATCACCTGCGCGACGCCGATCATCATGGCAGCGCCAATGGGCTTCTATGCCAAGCACGGCCTCAACGTCGAAGTGGTGAAGACCGCCGGCTGGGCCGTGATCCGCGACAAGACCATCAACAAGGAATACGACGCCGCGCACATGCTGGCACCGATGCCGATCGCGATCTCGCTCGGCCTTGGCGCCAACGCCATTCCGTTCACCGTCCCGGCCATCGAGAACATCAACGGGCAGGGCATCGTGCTGGCGAGCAAGCACAAGGACAAGCGCGATCCGAAGGACTGGAAGGGGCTGAAATTCGCCATCCCCTTCGACTATTCCATGCACAATTATCTCTTGCGCTATTACCTCGCCGAGCACGGTCTCGATCCCGATACCGACGTGCAGTTGCGCTCGGTGCCGCCGCCGGAGATGGTCGCGAATTTGCGTGCCGACAACATCGACGGCTTCCTCGCGCCCGACAACATCTGCCAGCGCGCGATCTATGACGGCGTCGGCTTCATGCATCTGCTCTCCAAGGAGATCTGGGATGGCCATCCCTGCTGCAGCTTTGCTGCGAGCCGCGAGTTCATCACGTCAGCGCCGAACAGCTTCGCGGCGCTGACGCGGGCGATCGTCGATGCCACCGCCTTCGCCTCGAAGGCCGAGAACCGCAAGCAGATCGCCGAGGCGATCGCGCCTGCGAACTACATCAACGCGCCTGTCACCGTGCTGGAGCAGGTCCTGACCGGCACCTATGCCGACGGCCTCGGCGGGGTGAAGACCGATCCCAAGCGCGTCGATTTCGATCCATTCCCCTGGCAGTCCTTTGCGGTTTGGATGCTGACGCAGATGAAGCGCTGGGGCCAGATCAAGGGCGACGTCGACTACAAGGCGGTGGCCGAGCAGGTGTATCTGGCAACCGATACCAAGAAGCTGATGACCGAGATGGGCCTCACGCCGCCGGCGAGTGCCTACAAGTCGTTCGCGGTGATGGGGAAGAATTTCGATCCGGCCAAGCCCGAGGATTATCTGGCGAGCTTCAAGATCAGGAAGGCGTCGTGATGGCCCGCGCTCTATCTTCACCTCGCCCAGCTTGCGGGGAGAGGTCGGGGGTACAGGTCCCTCGACAATCTCACGTGTCGAGGGAGGCCCCTCAGAGATGACCGCCTCCCTCCGTCTCCGCGCCGGCCTCGTCTCCCTCGTGCTGCTCGCCGCCTTTCTCGGCATCTGGCATCTCGCCACGCGCTCCACCGCACAGGTGGCAACGATGAGCCCGGAATATGCCAAGCTGATGGGCCTCACGGCGACGCAGGGCAAATCGGCGATGCCCGGGCCGCTCGATGTCGGCGCAAAGCTCTGGGAGCATCTGAAGCGGCCGTTCTACGACAACGGGCCGAACGACAAGGGGCTCGGCATCCAGCTCGGCTATTCCATTGCGCGCGTCGGCACCGGCTATCTGCTGGCCGTGCTGGTGGCGATCCCGCTCGGCTTTCTGATCGGCATGTCGCCGCTGCTGAGCAAGGCGCTCGATCCGTTCATCCAGGTCTTGAAGCCGATCTCGCCTTTGGCCTGGATGCCGCTCGCGCTCTACACAATTAAGGATTCCTCGGTCTCCGCGATCTTCGTCATCTTCATCTGCTCGATTTGGCCGATGCTGCTCAACACGGTGTTCGGCGTCGCGACCGTGCGCAAGGAATGGATCAACGTCGCGCGGACGCTCGAGGTCGGCACCGTCAGGCGGGCCTTCACCGTGATCCTGCCCGCAGCGGCGCCGACGATCCTGACCGGCATGCGCATCTCGATCGGCATCGCTTGGCTCGTGATCGTCGCTGCCGAGATGCTCGTCGGCGGCACCGGCATCGGCTACTTCGTCTGGAACGAGTGGAATAATTTGTCGATCACCAACGTCATCATCGCGATCCTCTTGATCGGGATCGTCGGCATGCTGCTCGACCAGATCCTCGCGCGCTTCACGCGCATGGTCACGTTTCCGGAGTAGAGGCGATGACCGACAAGTTCATCTCGATCGAAGGCATCGCCAAGCGCTATTCCGGCGCGGGCGGAGCGACGACCACCATCTTCGAGAACCTCTGGCTCTCGATGGCGCGCGGCGAGTTCGCTTGCGTGATCGGCCATTCCGGCTGCGGCAAGACCACGGTGCTCAACATCCTCGCCGGGCTGGATGCGCCGAGCGAGGGCGCGGTCATCGTCGACGGCCAGGCGATCTCGGGCACCAGCCTCGACCGCGCCGTGATCTTCCAGAGCCATGCGCTGCTGCCCTGGCGCACGGTGCTCGGCAACGTCGCCTATGCCGTCAGCTCGAAATGGCGCAGCTGGGACCGCGCCAAGGTCAAGGCGCATGCGCAGAAGTTCATCGATCTGGTCGGCCTCTCCGGCGCCGAGCACAAGCGTCCCTCGGAACTGTCGGGCGGCATGAAGCAACGCGTTGGCATCGCACGGGCGCTGTCGATCACGCCGAAGATGATGCTGATGGACGAGCCGTTCTCGGCGCTGGACGCGCTGACGCGCGGCACGCTGCAGGACGAGGTGCGGCGGATTTGCCTGGAGACCGGGCAGACCGCGTTCATGATCACCCACGACGTCGACGAGGCGATCTATCTCGCCGACAAGATCTTCCTGATGACCAACGGTCCCGGCGCGGTGCTGGCGGAGGTGGTCGAGAATCCGCTGCCGCGCGATCGCGGCCGCACCGACCTGCACCGCCATCCGCTGTACTACGCGCTGCGCAACCACATCATCGATTTCCTGGTGACGCGCAGCAAGACTTTTACCACTGAAAAGCCGGATCACGATCCGCGCAATGTGCCGACGGTGCAGATCGGCAAGCCCGGGCTCTCGATCGCATCAAGCGGCGAAGAGCCGCGACAGACCTGGATGCCGGGGACAAACCCCGGATTGAGCGCCTAGCAAGGAGACCCTAATGAAACGCGAAGACCTCACCGAAAAACTGCTCGACATCAAGCGCGAGAAGGGGTGGAGCTGGAAGCACATCTGCGAAAAGATCGGCGGCTATTCCGAGGTGCTGATCGTCGGTGCGATCATGGGCCAGATGAAGCTGACGAAGCCGCAGGCTGCCAATGCCGGCGAGCTGTTCGGCCTGTCGAAGGCGGAAGTTGCGATGCTCAACGAGGTGCCGATGCGCGGCACCGGCACGCCGATGCCGCCGACCGACCCGCTGATCTACCGCTTCTACGAGATGGTGATGGTGAACGGTCCGGCCTGGAAGGCGCTGATAGAGGAGGAGTTCGGCGACGGCATCATGTCGGCGATCGACTTCGACATGGGCATCGAACGCGTCGCCAACCCCAAGGGCGACCGCGTCAAGATCACCATGAGCGGCAAGTTCCTGCCGTATAAATATTACGGCGCCAGCGGCAACGTGCCGGAGTACGGCTTCAAGGAGGAGTGACCGCGGCGAAGGCGGCGCGCAGCTCGCCGACCGGCGCCATCTCGCGGATGTAGGTGAAGGACCCCTTGTCCTTCATCTCGCGCGCGCAGTTCAGGAACGCTGCGAGCGCGTAGCGCGACATGGCTCCGCCGACGCTGATGCGCTTGACGCCAGCGGCGGACAATTGCTCGACGGTTAGCGTCGGGTCGGCAAAGCCCATCACGTGGTTGAAGGGCTTGCCCAGCGAGGACACCACCGTCCTGATCGTGGCGAGATCGTACAGGCCCGGCGCGTAGAGGACGTCGGCGCCGGCGGCCTCGAAGGCCTGCAGGCGGCGGATCGTATCGTCGATGTCCTTGCGGCCGTGCAGGAAGTTCTCGGCCCGCGCTGTCAGCGTGAACGGAATGGGCAGCGCGCGTGCCACCTCCACCGCGGCCTGGACGCGCTCGACGGCGTGGGAGAAGTCGTAGATCGGGCGATCGCGATCGCCGCTGAAATCCTCGATCGAGCCGCCCACCGCGCCAGTGTCTGCGGCACGCCGAATAGCTTCGGCGGCGCGTCTCGGCTCATGTGCGCCGCAATTCTCGAGGTCGACGCTGACGGGCAGGTCGGTCGCTTCCACGATCGTGCGTGCGTTGGCGAGGATGACGTCGAGGCTGACGCCGCTGCTGCCGAGCATGTTGGCGACTCCGAGGCTCGTAGTGGCCAGGGCTTCGAAGCCCATCGCCGCGAGCAGCTTCGCGGTGCCGGCATCCCATGGATTGGGAATGATGAAGGCACCGGGCCGCTCGTGCAACGCGCGAAACGCTCTCGCCTTGTCCAACTGGCTCGTCATGGCTCGTCTCCATTGTCTGTCCCAACGAGCTTTAGGCGCACTTTCGTCATCCGCCAAATTTGTTATTCTGTCAGATATCATCAGCTTTTTGCATGAGGTCGCGATGGACAGTGACGCCCTCAACACCTTCCTGGTGGTTCATCGCAGAGGCGGGATTTCGCATGCCGCGAAATTCCTGCACCGCTCGCAGCCGGCGATTTCGCGCCGTATCGCTCTATTGGAGCAGGAGCTCGGCGTTCCCCTGTTCGAGCGGGTGGCAGGCCGCACGCGACTCAGCGATGCCGGGCGCGTGCTGATCCCCTATGCCGAGCGCGCAGTGGCCGCGGCGCAGGATGCCGAACAGGCGATCCGCGCACTGACCAAGCAGAATGCAGGGCCGGTTTCGCTGGCCGTGACCGGGACGCTCGCTGACAGCCGCCTCTCGACCATCATGAAGCGGTTTACCAAGGAGCATCCCGCCGTCGTGCTGAGCTTGCGGACGGCGACCAGCGCGGAGGTCAGCGATCTCATCCGGCGCGGCGAGGCCACGATAGGCCTGCGCTACAACGCCGACGGCTCGGGCGATCTCGCCTGCGAGCAGATCCTGCGCGAATCGTTGCAAGCGGTCTGTGCGCCCGACCATCCTCGCGCCGGACAGCGGGTGAAACGCCTCGCCGAGCTTGGTGGCGAGCGCTGGATCGCATTCCCCGAGATTCGCGGGCGCCGCGAGATTGCCGCGGCTCACGTGTTCGCGCTGTTTCTGACGCGGGGACTTGGCGAGGTGGAATGGACGGCCGTGGACAGCCTCACTGCGCAGAAGCGGCTGGTGGAATCGGGCTTCGGTCTTGCACTGCTGGCAAAAAGCCATGTGGCGGAGGAGCTGCGTGCGGGCTCGATCGCGACGATCGCCGTGGGCGACCTTGGTGCGCACCAGGATATCATCCTCGTCACGCGTCGTGACGGGTTTTTGAGCGCTGCCGCAGAGCGCCTGCTCGAAACCATCCGCCGCAACTATGCCGGGCCGAATGGCTCGACCACGCGGGAAGGCAGAAGAAGAACGCCGGCGCGCAAGGCTATTGCGCGCCGGCGGGTCGGTTGACTCGATTATTTCCCCGCCTTCACCTCGGCGGCGGCAACCGCGAGCAACTCGCTCATCTTGGCGCGAATCGCCTGCTCCGTGACGACAACGTTCTTGGCGGCGAAATCGGCCGTCAGCTTGCGCAGGACGTCGGCATCGCCGGCCTCCTCGAAATCGGCCGCGACCACCTCCTTGGCATACGCGGTGGCGGCATCACCCGTGATTCCGAGCTTCTCAGCTGCCCACAGGCCGAGCAGCCGGTTGCGGCGGGCCTCCGCCTTGAACTTCTGCTCCTCGTCGAGGGCGTACTTCTTCTCAAAGCCTTCCTGGCGTTTGTCGAACTCGCTCATGCCTGTTCCAAATCCTCGCTGAATGGAGCGGGAGCCTTCCGTTGCGGCGACCCGGCTGCATGCCTACATAGATAGCACGAATCGGCAAAACAACGGGCCGTTAAGCCGCAGGCAAGACGGTATAAGTTGGTGCCGGACGGCCGGATCGATTGTGCTCGGACAGCCAATCGGATAGGTTGCCTAAGGCTTGGTTCCCGTTCTGTTTCCAACGGGTTATAGATGGGTTCCTGGCCGTTCACGGCAGCTCCGCTGTGGGTCGTAATCCTAGTCAACCGGAGCACACCAAATTCATGGATTTCAACAAAACACGGTACATCCCCATGAGCCGTCGGCGTCGCATTTATGAAGGCAAGGCAAAGGTTCTTTACGAAGGCCCCGAGCCCGGTACCCTGATCCAGCACTTCAAGGACGACGCCACCGCGTTCAATGCGAAAAAGCATCAGGTGATCGAGGGCAAGGGCGTCCTCAACAACCGGATCTCGGAGTACCTGTTTCAGCACCTCAACGACATCGGGGTGCCGACCCATTTCATCCGCCGCCTCAACATGCGCGAGCAGTTGATTCGCGAGGTCGAGATCGTGCCGCTCGAGGTGGTGGTGCGGAACGTCGCCGCCGGCTCGCTGTCGCAGCGCCTCGGCATCGAGGAGGGCACGCAGCTGCCGCGCTCGATCATCGAGTTCTATTACAAGAACGACCAGCTCAACGACCCCATGGTGTCGGAAGAGCACATCACAGCCTTCGGCTGGGCGACGCCGCAGGAGATCGACGACATCATGGCGCTCGCCATCCGCGTCAACGACTTCCTCACCGGCCTCTTCCTCGGCATCGGCATCCGCCTCGTCGACTTCAAGATGGAGTGCGGGCGCCTGTTCGAGAACGAGATGATGCGCATCATCGTCGCCGACGAGATCTCGCCGGACAGCTGCCGGCTGTGGGACATCAAGTCGAACGAGAAGCTCGACAAGGATCGTTTCCGCAGGGATCTCGGCGGTCTGCTCGAGGCCTACACCGAAGTTGCAAAGCGTCTCGGCATCCTCATGGAGAACGAGCGTCCCCAGGGCACCGGCCCGGTGCTGGTGAAGAGCTGAAGAGGACCTTTGACGTGAAGGCACGTGTCACCGTTACCCTGAAGACGGGCATCCTCGACCCGCAGGGCAAGGCCATCGAAGGCGCGTTGAAGTCGCTCGGCGTCGACGGCGTCGCCAGCGTCCGCCAGGGCAAGGTGTTCGACATCGAGCTCGCCGGCGCCGACCAGGCCAAGGCGGAGGCGGCGCTGAAGGAAGCCGCGGACAAGCTCTTGGCGAACACCGTGATCGAGAATTATGCGATCGAGATGAAAGCCTGAGCGGAGTGGCGGATATCGGCAAAGAGCTGATTTTCGAGCTGCTGAAGCAGGTCGAGCTCGGTGATGTCGAATACAAGATCGACGAAATCAGGTCTGAGCTGAGCGCCTGCCGAGAAGAGCAGCTTCTCATGCTGCACGACCTTCAGGTGGCGCAGAGCACGTGGTCTGGCAGACGAGGCATGTAACCAGTCTGAGCGTCTGGACTCACAGCCATCCCGCCCGCCGAAAGCGCCAGTACAGCGACCCGCATGCCGCCAGCATCACGCCGAGCAGCATGAAATAGCCGTACTCCCATTCCAGCTCCGGCATGTGCTTGAAGTTCATGCCGTAGATGCCGGCGAGCGCGGTCGGGACCGCGATGATGGCGAGCCAGGATGCGAGCTTCTTGGACACCGCCGTCTCCTGGGCCTGGCCGACCAAAAGGCTCGCCTCGAAGGCGAAGGCCAGCACCTCGCGCATGGAATCGATGCGCTCCTGGATGTTGCGGACGTGGTCGGTGACGTCGCGGAACAGCGGCTGCATGGCCTGCCGCACCATCGACAGGTCGTCATGCTCCAGCCGGCGGCAGACCTCCACCAGCGGGCCGATCGCGGTCCTCAGCCGCAACAGGTCGCGGCGCAGCATGTAGAGCCGCTCGATCTGCGCCTTGCTGATCTGCTTGGAGAGCACGTCATCCTCGATGCTCTCGATCTCGTCGTGGATGCTCTCCAGCACGGGCGAGTAATTGTCGACGATGAAATCGAGGATGGCATAGAGGATGTAGTCCTCGCCGCGCGCGAGCGCCCGCGGACAGCTCTCGCAGCGCTCGCGCACCGGCGTGTACGAGGTCGAGGCGCCGTGGCGCACCGAGACCAGATAGCCTTCGCCGACGAAGATGTGGGTCTCGCCGAAGGCAATGCGTCCCTCGATCAATTGCGCGGTGCGCGCGACGATGAACAGGGCCTCGCCATATTGCTCGATCTTCGGCCGCTGATGGGCGTGGTTGGCGTCCTCGATGGCGAGGTCGTGCAGGTCGAACTGCTTCTGCACCGCGCCGAGCAGCGCCATGTCGGGCTCGTGCAGTCCGATCCACACGACATGGCCGGGCTTGGCTCGCCAGCTCGAGGCCTCGCTGATGGCGATATTGGCGACCCGGCGGCCGTCGACATAAGCGCCGGCGGCGACGACGCCCTCGGCGGATACCGGTTCGGAGAGGGATGCGGGCAGCGACGGGACGTTCATGGCTTCAATCCCGGGCAAATCGAGCGGCCAAAGGCGCGTGGCTATGGCCTGTGTACAAGGGCGCTCCGCAACGCTAGCACTGGTAAAATCCCCGTCAAATGGTTATGTCTGTTCGCGAATTGGCCCGTTGGCCAGCTTCGATTCCCAGCCGCGTCGGAACCTCTGCCATGAAAGCCGCCATCCTCGTCTTTCCCGGAATCAACCGCGAGCGCGACATGGCGCGCGCGTTGAGGCTGATCTCCGGCAGCGAGCCCGCGATGGTCTGGCACGCCGAGACCGCGCTGCCTGCGGGCACCGATCTCGTCGTCGTGCCCGGCGGCTTCTCCTACGGCGATTACCTGCGCTGCGGCGCGATTGCGGCGCGTGCGCCGGTGATGGATGCGGTGCGCGACTATGCGGCCAAGGGCGGCCTCGTGCTCGGTGTCTGCAACGGTTTTCAGATCCTCTGCGAGTCCGGCCTCTTGCCGGGCGTGTTGATGCGCAATGCGCGGCTGAAATTCATCTGCCGCGACGTGCATCTGCGCGTCGAGCGCTCCGACACGCCATTCACCCGCGGCTACAATGCCGGCCAGGTGATCCGCGTGCCGGTCGCCCATGGCGAGGGCAATTACGAGGCGGACGAAGAGACCATCAAGCGGCTCGAAGGCGAGGGGCGGGTGCTCTATCGCTATTGCTCCGCTGCCGGCGAAGTCGACGATTTCAACAACATCAACGGCGCCGCGCATTCGATCGCCGGCATCGTCAACGACCGGGGCAACGTGCTCGGCATGATGCCGCATCCGGAAAACCACGTCGAAGACATCATGGGCTGCACCGATGGTCGCGGCTTGTTCGCCGGTCTCGCCCAGCATCTGGAAAAAGCCGCGTGATCTCGTTCGTGGTGAAGCGTGCGCTCGCCGCGATCGCGGCGCTAGCGTTCGCGACATTTTCGATCGCCACTTGCGCATCCGCGCAGGATTATCCCAAGCGTCCCATCACCATGATCGTGCCGTTCGCGGCCGGCGGCACCTCAGACGTGATCGCGCGCGCGGTGGCCGAGCAGATGGGCATCGCGCTCGGCCAGACCATCGTGATCGAGAATGTTGCGGGGGCCGGCGGCTCGACCGCGCTGGCGCGGGCCTCCCGCGCCGAGCCGGATGGTTATACGATTGCGATCGGCAATGCCGGCACCAATGCCGCGACCTACACGATCTATCCAAAACTGTCGTTCACGCCTGATTCCTTCGTGCCGATCGCGATGGTGGCGAAGACGTTCGGCATCATCGCGCTGCGCAAGGACTTTCCAGCGAAGGACCTGAAAGAGTTCATCGCCTATGCCAAGGCGAATCCGGGCAAGATCAATTTCGGCCATGCCGGCGTCGGCTCCTCGAACTATCTGATCTGCAAAAGCTTCGTCACAGCAGCCGGGATCGACGCGACGCTGATCGGCTATCGCGGCGCCGCGCCGGCGCTGACCGACGCGGTCGGCGGCCAGATCGACGGCGTCTGCGACGCGGCCGCCTCGGTGTCGCAGTCGATTAACGACAAGCTGGTGAAGGGCCTCGTGGTCGGCTCGACCGTTCGGCTCGCCACGCTGCCGGATCTGCCGACCTCGGCGGAAGCGGGCCTGCCCGAGTTCGAGGCACAAGGCTGGAACGGCCTGTTCGCGCCCAAGGGCACGCCGCCGGCCGTGATCGCCAAGCTGAATGCCGCGGCGCGCACGGCCGTCGAGACCGAAGCGGTGAAGAAGCGCTTCGCCGACCTGTCGACCGTCGCGCCCGATGCCGACGAGCACGCGCCCGACGTGCTGCAAAAGCTCGTGACGCGCGACGTCGAAAAGTACCGCAAGATGCTGGCGGACGACGCCAACAAGTAGCCCGGCCAAGTTGTCTGCTGGCGGCCGGCGTATGGCCGCCCGGAAGCTTACTGGAGCACAGGAATGCGGGCGATGACCTTGATCTCGAAGTCGAAGCCGGCAAGCCAGTTCACGCCGACAGCCGTCCAGTTCGGATAGGGAGGATCGCCGATCTCCTCGGCGCGAACGGCCATCACCGTCTCGATCTGGCTCGCCGGATCGGTGTGGAACGTGGTGACATCGACGACATCGTCCAGCGTGCATCCACCAGCGGCGAGCACGGCACGCAAATTGGCGAACGCGCGCCGGACCTGGTCCTCGAATACCGGTTCGGGCGAGCCGTCCTCGCGGCTGCCGACCTGCCCCGACACGAACAGCAGGTCACCGGAGCGGATCGCTGCCGAGTAGCGATGCACTTGATAGAGCGCGTGGCGGTTGGCGGGGAAGATTGCCTCTCGCTGGGGCATGGCAGGGCCTTTCGGTTGATGGGCGTGAGCGGATCGTGGGTGTTCCATGGCTGGCGCGTCACGGCAATTTCAGATACGTTTCGTATGTGAGATATCGCTCACATACGAGGCGTATGTCAAGGGGGAGGGCATGGCAAAGGGGAAGCGCGCCGCGGCCATGGCGGAAAACCGGGCCAGGCTCATCCGCGCCGCACGCGCGGCATTTGCCACGCAGGGCTATGCAGACGCGTCGATGGACGAGCTCACTGCGGCCGTCGGTCTGACGCGGGGCGCGCTGTATCACAACTTCGAAGACAAGAAGGGGCTGCTCTGGGCCGTCGTCGAGCAGATCGACGGTGAAATGGCGGAGCGGCTCCGCATCGCTCGGGAGCAAGCGCCCAGTCCGTGGCTGGGCCTGCTGGCGGAGGGAAGTGCTTATATCGAGATGGCGCTCGAACCCGAGATCCAGCGCATCATGCTTCTGGATGGACCTGCGGTGCTCGGCGATCCCTCCAAATGGCCCGGCGAGAACGCCTGTCTCGATATCACCATGCGGACGATCCGTGCGCTGATCGAGCAGGGAATCGTGAAGCCGGTCGACGTCGAAGCGGCGGGGCGGTTGCTGAACGGGGCTGCGCTCAGCGCCGCCTTGTGGGTCGCGGCCGCCGACGATCCCAAGAGCGTGCTGAGCAAGGCTGTTGATGCGTTTCGAGTGCTGGCGAGTGGATTGCTACGCGAGGCGCGTGAACCTGCATAGGTTTTGCGGCGACTGACTCCTCGTCACCATTACGGCGCGCGTTCGGGTTCGCTGATTTTGCCGGCTGACGCAACTCAAAGTTGTTTCATCGGTTCGATTGCGATATCAGGAGGCCGGCTGTCGTTGTGCTTTCCGGATGTCACATGCCCGTTGCTTTGGTCGTTCTGCTGCTCGATATCACGCTGATCTATCACGCCTCGCGAACCGGACGGTTGCGGCCCTGGGCCTTCATCATCCTGCTGGTGCCGATGATGGGCGCGATCGCCTATATCGCGGTCGAGCTCATTCCTGAATGGTTTTCCAGCCCCGGTGCCCGGCAGGCGCGCCAGCGTGTCGCCAATCGCCTCGATCCCGAGAAGCGCTATCGCGAGCTGTCCGACCAACTCGCCGGCACCGACACCATCGCCAACCGTGCGGCGCTGGCGGACGAGTGCGCGAATATCGGCCGGTTTGGCGAAGCGGAAGCGCACTATGATCACATCCTGAAGCTGCCGATGGGCAACGATCCCGCCTATGTGCTGCGCAAGGCGCAGGCGCAATTTGCCGCCAGCCGCCCGGCCGAGGCGCTTGCGACGCTCGACGATCTGCAGAAGCAATGGCCCGATTTCGATTCCGCCGACGCGCATCTGCTCTATGCCCGCGCGCTCGCCGAGGTCGGACGTGTCGACGAGGCGCTGGAGGAATATCACGCGCTCGCCGGTTACTTCCCCGGCGCCGAGGCGCGGGTGCGCTACGGCATGCTGCTGCAAACGGTGGGGCGCACCGCAGAGGCACGCATGGTCTTCAACGAGCTGCTGATCCAGATGCGCCGCGCGCCGAAATATCTGCGCAAGGCGCAGGCCGAGTGGCTGTCGATCGCGGAGAAGCAGTTGTCGGCGTGAGGAAACAGGCCCGCGTGAGTTGTTCTGATGCCTTGGGCGATTCCTTTTGATTGTTCGGCCCACATTTGAGAGAACGTTCCTGCCCGTTGACGTCGCCGAGCGGCGTCGTCATTCGCAGCAACGCCAGGAAGCATGCAACATGGTGAGTGATACAAACGTCCGGGCTGGTCAGTGCCATTGTGGAGCGGTGCGTTTCGAGGCGACGCTGAGCGACGGTTTCAATTCGATCCGCCGCTGCACCTGCTCTTACTGCCGGATGCGCGGTGCGGTCGTCGTCATGGCGGAGATGGGCGGCATAAAGTTCCTGAAGGGCGAGGATGCGCTGACGAGCTACCGCTTCCATACCGGATCAGCGCAGCATTTCTTCTGTTCTCGCTGCGGAATCTACACGCATCATCAGCGTCGATCGGACCAGAATCTGTATGCTGTCAACGTGGCTTGCCTCGACGGGGTAAGTCCGTTCGATTTTCCTGAGGTGCCCGTCATGGACGGTGTCAATCACACCAACGACACAGGAAAACCGACGCGCCGTGCAGGTACCCTCCGCTTTATTTCGGCGGATTGACCATCGCCGTCGGCTACCGCCACTTCAACCGCTCCGCCGGCACCGTCATCGCCGCAACACCGGCCATCACCAGCAATAACCCCAGTGCGAGGTTCGACGGCACGCTCTCGCCGAGCAGCAGCACCGAGAGGCCGACGCCGATCGGAATGCGCAGATAGCCTTGGGCGTTGGTCGTCAGCGTGCCGAGCCGGCCGAGGCAGACGTAGAACAGCAACAGGCCCAATGCGCTGGAAACGATGCCCATGACGATGGTGGCGACGATCGCGGTCGGAGTCGGTTGCAGCGTCCAGGGCTGGTCGATGATCAGCGCGGGCGGCAGCAGCACGAGACCGCCGAACAGCAGAGAGCCGGTTGCCACCACCATCGGATCGTACTCGGAGAGACGGAGGCCGAAGATGGTCGCGCAGGCAAAGGAAATGGTGGCAAGCAGGATCGCGATCTCCGCTACGATCTCGCTGCCAAGGCCATGCAAAGCATCGAGCCCGACGATCGCGACGGTGCCGGCCAGTCCCAGGATCGCGCCCGCGAGCTTGAGCAGCGTCGCCGGCTCGTGCCGCGTGATCAGCGAGGTGATCAGGAAGGCGAAGATCGGCGTCGTCGAAGCCAGCACCACCGTGTTCGACGCCGGCACGTATTGCTGCGACCAGGTGATGACCAGAAACGGAAAGGTCGAGTTGATCAGCTGCTGGGTCGCAAACAGCTTCCACGCCTTCACGTCGGTCGGCAGCTTGACGCCGCGCATCCGCAGGATCGCGAACAGAAAGAGGAACGCGATCAGCGAGCGCGCCGAGATGAAGGTGATCGGCGGAATGGTGGGAAGCGCTAGCTTGGTCAGCGGATAGGTCGAACTCCAGCAGCAGGCGAGCGCCAGCAGCAGCGCATAATCGCGCCAGTTGCGTGCGCCGGTGGCGATGGACGGCAACGGCGTTGATGCGGCCGCCGTCGCGCGACCCGCCTCGGATGTGCTCTGCGGCACCTTGTTCTTGCTCCCCGGCTCCAAAGCGCTTGGTGGGAAGTCTGGGCGAGGGCGCGCGAAAAGGGAAGGCGTCGAGCTATGCGTTTGGCTGAGGGAGTGCCTTCCGCTTCATCCGCTTGATCGTTCCGGAAAAGGTCAGCAGCAGCCGCTCGCCCGACACCATCTTGCCGCGCAGGAAGATCAGCGAGCCGCCGGCGCGGGTGACCTCGCCGGTGCATTCGATCAGCTCGCCCTCGCGTGCCGCATCGAGGAATTCGCAGGCGAAATTGGTCGTCACCGCCCGGCTGTCCAGGACATGGGTGGCGATCGCAAACAGCGAATAGTCGGCAAGGGCCATGTAGCAGCCGCCATGGACGTTGCCGGAGCCGTTGAGGTGCTTCTTCTCGACCCGGAAGGCGCTGCGGACGCTGCCGTCGGCCTCGATCCGGTGCCAGAACGGGCCGACATGGGACTCAAAACTGTCGCGAATCCAGGTCCGCCAACCCACAAATTCGCCCTCGGTGGCGACGTGGAGGTCGGGGCGGCGGGGCGGGGGCGCTTTGGTCAATTCGTGCAAGGAAATAGGCCTTCAATTGCGGGTCTTTAGACCTTAAATCCGATCCGACCGCGCCGTGCAATTCCCGTTCCCGCCGGCCCTGCCGGCGCAAAACGTGGGACAGCGGGAAAATGCGCCATAAAGGGCTTTTCGAAGCCGTCCGATGTTCCTAAGAACGGCCAAACCGCCGCCGAAAGCCTCGAATCCATGAAGAACGAACCCAAGATCACCCCGGAACTGGTTGCCGCCCACGGGCTCAAGCCCGACGAGTATGAGCGCATCCTGAAGCTGATTGGGCGGGAGCCGACCTTCACCGAGCTCGGCATCTTCTCGGCGATGTGGAACGAGCATTGCTCCTACAAATCCTCGCGCATCCATCTGCGCGGCCTGCCAACCAAGGCGCCCTGGGTGATCCAGGGCCCCGGCGAGAATGCCGGCGTGATCGACATCGGCGACGGCCAGGCTGTGGTCTTCAAGATGGAGAGCCACAACCACCCGAGCTATATCGAGCCATACCAGGGTGCGACCACCGGCGTCGGCGGCATTTTGCGCGACGTCTTCACCATGGGCGCGCGCCCGATCGCCTGCCTCAATGCGCTGAGCTTCGGCGCGCCCGAGCATCCGAAGACGCGGCATCTCGTCTCCGGCGTGGTGGCGGGCGTCGGCGGCTACGGCAATTCCTTCGGCGTGCCGACGGTGGGCGGCCAGGTGCGCTTCCACACCCGCTACGACGGCAACATCCTCGTCAATGCCATGGCGGTGGGCCTCGCCGATGCCGACAAGATCTTCTATGCGGCAGCCTCCGGCGTGAACATGCCGATCGTCTATTTGGGCTCCAAGACCGGCCGCGACGGCATCCACGGCGCCTCGATGGCATCGGCCGAGTTCGACGACAAGTCCGAGGAGAAGCGCCCGACCGTGCAGGTCGGCGATCCCTTCGCCGAGAAGCTGCTGTTAGAGGCCTGCCTCGAGATCATGGAGAAGGGCTGCGTCATCGCGATCCAGGACATGGGCGCGGCGGGCCTGACCTGCTCGGCGGTGGAGATGGGCGCCAAGGGCGACCTCGGCGTCGACCTCGACCTCGATGCGGTGCCGACCCGCGAGGCCGGCATGAGCGCCTACGAGATGATGCTCTCGGAGAGCCAGGAGCGCATGCTCATGGTGCTCAAGCCCGAGAAGGAGAAGGAAGCCGAGGCGATCTTCACGAAGTGGGGGCTCGATTTTGCGATTGTCGGCTACACCACGCCGAGCAAGCGCTTCGTGGTCAAGCATGGCGGCGACGTCATGGCCGATTTGCCGATCAAGGAGCTCGGCGACGAGGCGCCGGTCTATGATCGCCCGCACGTTCCGTCCACAGCGCTGCCGGTCGTGCATGCCCGCGACGTGCCGGCGCCGATGGGCCTTGGAGCTGCGCTGGAGAAGCTGATCGGCACGCCGGACATGTGCTCCAAGCGCTGGGTGTGGGAGCAGTACGATCACGTCATTCTCGGCAACACCATGCAGCGTCCCGGCGGCGATGCCGCCGTCGTGCGCGTGCAGGACGGGCCGAAGGGCCTGGCGCTCACCGTCGACGTCACGCCGCGCTATTGCGAGGCCGATCCCTATCAAGGCGGGATGCAGGCGGTCGCGGAAGCCTGGCGCAACATCACCGCGGTCGGCGGCAAGCCGCTCGCGATCACCGACAATCTCAACTTCGGCAACCCTGAAAGGCCCGAGATCATGGGCCAGTTCGTCGGCTGCCTCAAGGGCATCTCGGAAGCCTGCCGCACGCTGGACTTCCCGGTCGTGTCCGGCAACGTCTCGCTCTACAACGAGACCAACGGCCGCGCGATCCTGCCGACGCCCTCGATCGGCGGTGTCGGCCTGCTCGACGATTTCACCAAGTCGGCGTCGCTCGCCTTCAAGGCCGAGGGCGAGGCGATCCTCTTAATCGGCGAGACCCATGGCTGGCTCGGCCAATCCGTCTATCTGCGCGACATCTGCGGCCGCGAGGAGGGCGCGCCGCCGCCGGTCGATCTCGCGGCCGAGAAGCGCAACGGCGATTGCGTGCGCGGCATGATCCATGCGGGCACCGCGACCGCCGTGCATGATTTGTCGGACGGCGGCCTCCTGATCGCGCTGGCCGAGATGGCGATGGCGGGCGGCATCGGCGCCAAGCTGCTGGCGGCACCGACTGCGCTGGTGCCGCAGGCCTATTGGTTCGGCGAGGACCAGGCGCGCTATCTCGTCACCGTGCCGGAAACCGAAGCCGGCCGCGTGCTCGCCAAGATGCGCGGCTGCGAGGTGCCCTGCGTGCGGATCGGCACCACCGGCGGCGATGCCATCGCGATCGCGGGCGAGACGCCGGTTACGATCGACAGCTTGCGCAAGTCGTTCGAGCGCTGGCTGCCGGAATATATGAGCGGCAAGGCGGCGTAAGGCGCTGCCACAAATCAGATCTGTAGCCCGGATGGAGCGTAAGCGTAATCCGGGACCGCTATCACTTGTGGCGAGGTCCCGGATTGCGCTGCGCTCCATCCGGGCTACGGACCGAGAGACCGTGCCTCACAACACGCGTGACGCGCCCGGGATCTGCCGCAACGCGCGCGTCAGCGCCCAGCTCGCCGCGACAGTCAGGACGAACCCGACCGTGGCCTTGACGATCGCCGGCAGGTCATAGTCGAACAGCCAGTATTGCAGCCACAGCGCGATCGGATAGTGCACAAGGAACATGCCGAACGCGTCGCCCTGCATTGGATCGAGCAGCCTGGCTGAGCCTGATTGCTTGAATCTCTGGAAAAGGGCCAGGATCAGAAACATGATGGCCACGCTGAAGACGGTGAAGCAGATGGCATAAAGCGCTTCATACCAATCCGGCAACGGCGACGGGTTGCCCAGTATTTCGCGCTTGATGAAGATCAGGCCCCACAACAGGCAATACGGGACGATCGCCAGGACCATCCAGTCCCAGCTGACCTTTGCCATGCGACCGTCGACAGAGAGCAGCCCACGATCCATTTGCGCAACGCCGATGCCGGCACCGAAAAAGAAATAGGTCGCGTACAGCATCACGCGCCCGTGCTGGACCGAGAACGGCCCGAACTCGAACCAGCTGCTGTGTCCGTAGTGAACCAGCCCGGGAATGTAGAACGCGGCGGTGACCGCCAGCATGACCGCAAAGAACACGGCGGGCCGGCGGCGACCATGTAGCGAGAGGCGATTGATCGGATCGAGCAGGTTGGGTGACAGCCGGTACAAAAGGCAGGCAACCAGGTCGAAGGCGAACAAGACCCACAGGAACCAGATCGGCCCGCTCGGCCACGGGCCCTTCGTGACCATATTCCACCAGAATTCCGCAAAACCGATCTCGGGATGGTGCCGCAGGGAGATCGCGTAATACGCGAGCGGAATGACTGTAAAGGCGCAGATCGCGAAGGGTAGGCCAAGCCGAAGCAGGCGATCTGCCAAATAGCTCCGGACTCCCTTCCGGGCGATGCCGGACCAGGCGAACAGTCCCGACAGGAAGAAGAACATCGCCATGAAGAAGCTGTCGGTGGCGAGCACGATCATGTCGAAGCCGAAGAAATAACTCGGATCGGTATGCCCGAAATAGGTATAGGGGATCACCGCGTGATGCAGCAGCACCACCAGAGTGAGGAAGGTGCGGGCGCGATCGATCGCCAAATTGCGCACCTTGCTCGTGGGCGCGGCATGCACCTCCGCGCCGATCGTCGCTGAATGTGACATCGTCATCGTGGCCGCCCCGATCCTGACCTCGGCTGGACTCTGCCGCCGGGAACTCGATTCAGCAAGGGCCGTTTGTTTCGGAGGTCGCCCCCGACTACCTCTAGGAACCAGTTCCTCGCAGCAATGTTAGCGTTCGCCGAAAACAGCGTAGGCCGTGAGACGCGGCAGTTCGGAGCTGGCGATGTCGATCCTGAAATGGGCGCTGATCTTCCTCCTTGTCTCGATCGTGGCCGGCGTGCTCGGCTTCACCGGCATCTCGGCCGCCTCGGCCGACATCGCCCGCTTCCTGTTCTACGTCTTCGTCGTGATCTTCCTGGTGCTGCTGATATTGGGACTCACGATCTTCAGGGCGTAGCTGATTCAGCCCTCTCCGCCGTCATGGCCGGCTCGACCCGGCCATCCACGCCTTACCGCGTGCAGAACGTGGATGCCCGGGCATGACGGTCGTGGGTTGCGGCGCTTATTCCACTTCCTCGATCTTCACCTTGTCCGGATAGAACGCGAGATGGCCTGAAATCTCCGTCATCGCGGGGAAGGGTGTCTCGTAGGTCCAGATCGCGTTGTCCAGCGTCTTGCCGTCGGCCTTGACGCTGTAATAGTTCGCGTCCCCCTTGTAGGGGCAATGGGTGACGCGGTCGGTACGCTCCAACAGGGCCATGTTGGCGTCCTCCCGCGGTACATATTGCACTGCCGGATATCTGGCCTCCTTCAAGGTCAGCGCCTTGCTGGTCTCGGCGATCACGATGTCGCCCGCCGTGACGCGGACGCGCCGGGGATTTGGGGTGATGGTGATCGGGTGGTCGGGCCCTGGAAGCTTCATGATTTCACGCCTTTTCGATCAATCTGCCGCGCGCGGCACTTTGTCGTGCCTTTGTCCTGATGGGATCAGGGATATAGTGCCGGAAAGCGTGACGTAGAAGGCCGTTCACGCTAAGTTTGACCTTGCCGGCGAGGGGACCCCCGGCAGCGATTCGATGATGAGGCTGCTTTGCAGCCGAGATAAGGAGCAAGACCCGAATGCCCATGGACGCCCACGATATCGAGGCGATGATCAAGGCAGCGATCCCCGATGCCGAGGTGACCATCCGTGACCTCGCCGGCGACGGCGACCACTATGCCGCGACCGTGATCTCGGAATCCTTCCGTGGCAAATCGCGCGTCCAGCAGCACCAGATCGTCTACCAGTCCCTGCGTGGCCAGATGGGCGGCGTGCTGCACGCGCTGGCGCTGCAAACCGGCGTACCAGGTACCTGAGAAGCTGCACCTGACCTGACCAGCGCCACGAGGGGACGATGATGGCTGCGGACAATCCGCACGGCGCGATGTTCCGCGTCATTGTGCCGAACCAGCACAGCCGCGTCACTTTCGTCGAGCTGTTCTTCGACCTTGTCTTCGTCTTCGCCGTCACGCAGATTTCGCACACGCTGCTGCACCATTTCACGCCGCTCGGCGCCGTGCACGTCGCGGTGCTGTTTCTCGCGGTGTGGTGGCTGTGGGTTTTCACCGCCTGGGTTACCAACTGGCTCAATCCCGAGCTGACCCCGGTCCGGCTCCTGCTCTTTGCGATGATGTTGGGCGGCCTCGTGCTGTCGACCACGATCCCGACCGCCTTCGAGGGCCGTGGCCTGTGGTTCGCGATTGCCTATGCGGCCATGCAGGTGGGGCGTACCGCGTTCTGGCTGCTCGCAACGCCGCTGCATCGAACAGCGGTGCGGCATAACGCAATCCGCATCCTGACCTGGCTGTCGATCTCCGCGGCGTTGTGGATCGCGGGCGGCCTGGCCGAGGGCGAGAGGCGGCTATGGCTGTGGATCGCGGCGGTTACCTGGGAATACATCTCGCCGGCCGCGCGGTTCTGGGTGCCGAAGCTGGGCTTTTCTTCCGTTGAGGCCTGGGCGGTCGAAGGCGGCCATATGGCCGAGCGTTGCGGTCTATTCGTCATCATCGCGCTCGGCGAGGCCATTATCGTCAACGGCGCGACCTTCGCTGAACTGGAGTGGACCGCGAGCAACATTCTCGCCTTCGTCTCAGCGCTGGTCGGCGCCATCGCGATGTGGTGGATCTATTTCCACAAGGGCGCGGAGGCCGGCTTGGAGCGGATCTCGAAGTCAAGCGAGTCCGGCCGCCTGGCGCGGCTCGCCTACACCTATCTGCATATGCCGATCATCGCCGGCATCATCCTGACCGCGGTCTCGGACGAACTGGTGCTGAAGCATCCGTCCGGCCATTCCGACGCCCGCACGGTTCTGAGCACGATCGGCGGCCCGCTGGTGTTTCTGATCGGCACCATCCTGTTCAAGCACGCGGTCCGCGGCTTCCTCCAGCTCTCGCACGGCATCGGCATCATCGCGCTATTGGTGCTGTGGTGGTTCGCGTCGGAACTGTCGCCGCTGTGGCTGTCAATGGCGACGAGCGCCATCTTAATCGTGGTGGCGGTGTGGGAGTCGGTGTCGCTGGGGTCGAAGGTGGAGGAGGCCGGGGAGCATTGAAGCCCGGCCTTACTCCGCGACCTCCAGCGCGTGCACCGAGAACATCTTCGCCGCATCCGTCCAGCTCTCGCGGACCCGCCAGCCCGCGCCCTGGGCCAGCGCGGCAAAACGCGCGATGCTGTATTTGTAGCTGTTCTCTGTGTGGATGCTTTCGCCCGGGCGGAACGAGAAGCTGGTGCCCAGCAGGCGCACGGTCTGGCTCTTCCTGCTGATCAGGTGCATCTCGATGCGGTGCCGCTCGCGGTTGTAGATCGCGCGATGGGTGAAGGCGGACAGGTCGAAATTGCCGCCGAGCTCGCGGTTGATGCGCACCAGCACATTGAGGTTGAAGCGCGCGGTGACGCCGGCCGCATCGTTATAGGCGTCGAAGAGGATCCGCTCGTCCTTCTCGAGATCGGCGCCGATGATCATCTGCGCGCCCTTGCCGAGGATCTTGCGCGCGCTTTTCAGGAAGGCCTGCGCTTCCTGCGGCTCGAAATTGCCGATGGTGGAGCCGGGGAAGAAGCCGACCTTCGGCATGGCTGCAACCTGCTTGGGCAGCTCGAACGGCGTGGTGAAATCGGCCGCCACCGGATAGATGCCGAGCGCCGGGAAATCCCGCTTCAGGCCGCTCGCCTGTGCCTTCAGGAAGTCGCCGGAGATGTCGACGGGGACATAGGCTGCGAATTTGCAATGATCGAGCAGCAGGCGCACCTTCGTGGTCGCGCCGGCGCCGAACTCCACCAGCGCGGCGTGCTCCGGGATGATGCTTGCGATCTCGCTTCCGCGCTCCTTCAGGATCGATAGCTCGGTGCGCGTCGGATAATATTCCGGCAGCTTGGTGATCGCCTCGAACAGCTCCGATCCGGTCGCGTCGTAGAAGTATTTCGGCGACAGCTTTTTCGGCTGCTGCGAGAGGTCCTCGATGGCCTCGCGGGCAAAGGCGGTGGTCTGCTCGTCGGGAAGATGGGCCTCGGCCAAAGCGCTGGCGTGCACATTCATGATACTCTCCTGAACGCGCTGTCCGGCGCGCATCTGTCGTCGGAATACTTAGTCGTAATCGGCAAGCCGCAACCCGGTGAACTGCCAGCGGTGGTGCGGATAGAAGAAGTTGCGATAGGTGGTACGACTGTGGCCCTGCGGAGTTGCAAGCGAGGAGCCGCGCAGCACCAGCTGGTTGACCATGAACTTGCCGTTGTACTCGCCGAGCGCGCCTTCGACGGCGCGATAGCCGGGGTAGGGCGCGTAGGAGCTGCGGGTCCATTGCCAGACGAGGCCGAAGGCGTCGTTGAGCTGGCCAGCGCGGGCCGCGACCTCCCATTCCATCTCGGTCGGCAGGTGTTTTCCGGACCAGCGCGCGAACGCATCCGCTTCGTAATAGCTGATGTGGCAGACCGGCGCGTCTGGATCGACCGGCTTGAGGCCGGCCAGCGTCATCACCTGCCATGCGCCGTCGACCTCGCGCCAATAGCCGGGGGCTTGCCAGTCTTCCTTGCTGGCCGCGGCAAAGCCGTCCATCAGCCACAGGGTTGCGGTCCGGTAGCCGCCGTCCTGCATGAAGGCGAGCCACTCGGCATTGGTGACCAGATTGCGGGCGATCCTGACCGGGCCGACCAGGGCGCGGTGCGCCGGCTTCTCGTTGTCGAAATGAAAGCCGTCGTCGACATGGCCGACGGTGTGGATGCCTTCGTTCAGCGTCAGCCAGTCATCGCCGCCGCGCGTTGCGGCCGGGAAGCGCCAGGCCGGGTCATACGCCGGATAGATCGGGTTCTGCGCAAAGGCATGCAGGATGTCGGTGAACATCAGCTCCTGATGCTGCTGCTCGTGATTGAGCCCGACCTCGACCAGCGGCGCGATTGCGCGGAGCTTGTCCGCGCCCGCCTCGCGGAAGAATTTGCTGACCGCCGTATCGACGTATTTGCGATAGGCGCCGACCTCGTCGGCGCTGGGGCGGGTGATGTCGCCGCGATGATTGCGAGCATGTCGCGGGCCGGCGCTGACGTAGTAGGAATTGAACAGGAACGCGAAATCGGGGTGGAAGGGCCGGTAGCCCGCAGCATGCTCGCCGAGCAGGAATTGCTCCCAGAACCAGGTCGTATGGGCCCGGTGCCATTTGGTCGGGCTGGCATCCGGCATGGACTGGATCTGCTGGTCCTCGGGCGACAGCGGTGCGGCCCGGCGTTCGGTCTCATTGCGGACAGTCGAGAACGCCGCTTCCAGCCGCTGGGCGAGTTCGTCCTCGCGGGAGGACGGTGACGAACGCAGGGAGGCCGTGGCTGAGGCTTGTTTCGTCACGTTTTTCTCCAGACAGGACAAGAGAACGTTGTTCGCACGACCCGGTTCCATGAACAGGGTTCGTCCTAGATAGGGGCTCCGTTACGGTATGAAAGTCCTCTGCGGCGATGATATTGATGTCATCAGCCTATGGACCCGGCTGGGGTCAATCCGGCCGCGGGGACCCGTCGCCGCCATTTTACTTTGGATGCACAACGGTTTGGGCTACATATATGGGCAGGTATCGGGTTAAATCGGCTGAGCCGGCCCGAAGCAATTGGTGAGGGCTCTGCCCCAGAAGGACACGGATATGAGCATCGCGGAATTCATCGACAATGAAGTGAAGTCGAACGACGTGGTTCTGTTCATGAAGGGGACGCCGCAATTTCCGCAGTGCGGTTTCTCCGGCCAGGTGGTCCAGATTCTCGACCATATCGGTGTCGGCTATAAGGGGCTCAACGTTCTCGAATCCGCCGAGCTGCGCAACGGCATCAAGGAATATTCGAACTGGCCGACCATCCCGCAGCTCTACGTGAAGGGCGAGTTCATCGGCGGTTGCGACATCGTCCGTGAGATGTTCCAGGCCGGCGAATTGCAGCAGCTCTTCTCCGAGAAGGGCGTCGTCGTCGCGGCCTGACACGTGACCCTGCTGACGCGCCGGATTGGCGGCGCGGAGCTCGAGGTTATCGTCGCCGATATCACCACGCTCGGCGTCGACGCCATCGTCAACGCCGCGAACACGTCGCTCCTTGGCGGGGGCGGCGTGGATGGCGCGATCCACCGGGCAGCCGGGCCCGAGCTCGTCGACGAATGCCGCATGCTCCACGGTTGCAAGACGGGCGACGCGAAGATCACCAGGGGCTATCGGCTCAAGGCCGCGCATGTCATCCACACCGTCGGTCCGGTGTGGAATGGCGGCACGCTCGGCGAGGACGATCTGCTCGCCTCCTGCTATCGGCGGTCCATGGAGCTTTGCGGGAAGCACAAGCTGACCTCGGTGGCATTTCCCGCGATTTCGACCGGCATCTACCGTTTTCCTGCCGACCGGGCGGCCGATATCGCCGTGCGCACGACGATCGAAGGGCTGGCTTTGGCGCCGACCGTCGCTCGCGTCGTGTTTTGCTGCCTCTCTGAGCCGAGCGCCGGGCTCCATGCCGAGGCGCTTGCGCGACAGGGCGGCCCTTGTGCCGATTGAGCTGGTCGGTACACTCTGAGGCGCCATGTTCCGGGGAGGGGATATGATTTCACAATTTGGACTGCGTGCGCTCGCCTGCGGCGCGTTGGTGTCGCTTGCCGCGATCTCGCCGGCGCGCGCGGAGGGCACTTACGAGATTCCGGCCGGCGCACGTTTCAACCAGGAGAAGCTCGGCAGGATCACCGAGTTCTTCAAGAACGAGGTTGCGACGGGCAAGATCGCCGGTGCAAACGTGCTGATCCAGCAGCATGGCAAGCCGGTCTATCACGAAGTCTTCGGCGTTCAGGACGTGGTCAGCAAGGCTCCGATCACGGACAAGACCATCTTCCGCCTGTTCTCGATGACCAAGGCGATCACTGCGGTGGTCTCGATGCAATTGGTCGAGGAGGGCAAGATCAAGCTGGACGATCCCGTCTCGAAATACATTCCCTCCTTCGCCAATGTGAAGGTCGGTGTCGAGAAGAAGGCGGAGGACGGCACGAAATCGCTCGAGCTGGTGCCGCCGAAGCGGCCGATGACCGTGCACGATCTGATGACGCACACCTCGGGCATCACCTACGGCTTCTACGGCGACAGCCTGGTCCGCAAGGCCTATCGCGAGGCCAACATCTATGCCGGCGACTTCGATCTGGCCGAGTTCGCCGAACGAATCGCCAAGCTGCCGTTGCACAACCAGCCGGGCGCGCTCTGGCAATACGGCCACTCGACCGACGTGCTGGCGCGTGTGATGGAGGTCGCCGCCGGCAAGCCGCTGATCGACATCATGCGCGAGAAGCTGCTCGATCCTCTCGGCATGGTCGATACCGGCTTCTTGGTCACGGACCCCGCGAAGCAGAAGCTTCTGGCCCAGCCCGTGCCGAACGATGCCGATTTCCGCGTCGGCCGCATCAATGATCCGACGGTCGTCAAGAAGATCCAGTTCGCCAGCGGCGGCATGGTCACGACCATGGCGGATTACAGGCGCTTTTCGCAGATGCTGCTCAATGGCGGCAGTCTCGACGGCAAGACCATCCTCAAGCCCGAGACGTTCAAGCTGATGACCACTGATCAGGTCGGCCCCGGCTCCGGCGTCGAGCGCGACTATTTCTATTTCCCCGGCGACGGCTTTGGCTTCGGCCTTGGGCTTGCGGTCCGTACCGAGCCCGGCAATGCCAAGCCGCCGCCGCCCGGCAACCTCGGCGAACTCAAATGGGACGGCGCCTCCGGCTGCTATTTCGTGATCGACCCCAAGCAGGACATGTTCTTCGTGCTGCTGGAGCAGACCCCGAGCGAGCGCCAGCGCGTGCAGCGGACATTGAAGCAGCTGGTTTATGAAGCCATGGAGAAGTGACATGAACGGGCGCCGCGCGCTGTTCGCGGCGCTCGTTCTTTTGTTCGGCGCCGTAAGTGCGCGGGCGGGCTCGGAGGGCCGCGCGCACAGATTCACGCCCGAAGGCCTGGCAAAAGTCTCCGACTACATCAGGAATGAGATCGCGACCGGCAAATTTCCGGGAGCGATTCTGCTGCTCCAGCAACACGGCAAGCCGGTCTACTGCGAGAATTTCGGCGTCCGCGACGTCGCGACCCAACTTTCGATGAGTGCGGACACGATCTTCCGCCTCTATTCGATGACCAAGCCGATCACCTCGGTCCTGGCGATGATGCTGGTCGAGGAGGGTAAGCTTGCGATCAGCGATCCCGTCTCGAAATACATTCCGGCCTTTGCCGGCATGAAGGTCGGCGTCGAGAAGAAGGCCGAGGACGACAAGGTCTCACTGGAGTTGGAGCCGCTCAAACGTCCGGTGACGATCGAGGATTTGATGCGGCATACCGCCGGGATCCCTTACGGCTATTATGGCGGGGACCTGGTGAACAAGCTCTATGCCGACGCCGGACTGTTCGACAGGAATTCGACCAATGCCGAATTCGTCGCGAAGATCACCACGCTTCCGCTCGCCGAACAGCCCGGCACGATCTGGGACTACGGCCACTCCACCGACGTGCTCGGGCGCATCATCGAGGTGATCTCGGGGACATCGCTGCTCGAGTTCGCGAAGACGCGGCTGCTCGATCCACTCGGGATGAAGGACACGGCGTTCTACGTCGCCGATTCCGCCCAATGGCCGCGTATCGCCGAGCCGATGCCGCAGGATCGGGCGATCAGCCCGATCACGCAGGTTCGCGATATCAGGAAACCGCTGCGATGGGAGTCGGGCGGCGGCGGCCTCGTCGGCACGGTCGGCGATTATGCCCGCTTCTCGCAAATGCTGCTCAACGGCGGCACGCTTGAAGGTCGACGCTATTTGAAGCCGGAAACCATCGCCTTGATGGCGAGGGATCATATCGGTCCCGAAACCCGCGTCGAGCGCGACAAGCACTACTATCCGGGTGAGACCAGCGGCTACGGCCTCGGCTTCGCCGTACGTACCGCAGTGCCGCCGGGCACGAACTGGCCGCTTGGCGAATATCGCTGGGACGGCGTTGGCGGCACCTTCTTCTTCATCGATCCCGAAGACGACCTGTTCGGAATCTTCATGGTGCAGACCCCCTCGCAGCGCGGCCGGATCCAGCTCGAGCTGAAGACGCTGATCTATCAGGCGATGGGGCGGTGAGACCTCTCCCCCTTTGCGTAGCCGGATGGAGCGAAGCGCAATCCGGGACGTCCTCACCGCGTGGATAGATCCCGGATTTCGCTGCGCTCCATCCGGGCTACGGGGCTGAGCTTTACGCCCCGCGCACGATCTCGCGCACGTACCCGATCGTCTCCTCGATCTGGCTCGCATTGACGTCCAGATGGGTGCAGGCGCGGATGCGGCCGTCCATCATCGCGAGCGTCACGCCGCGCTGACGGAGGGCCGAGACCATCTTGTCGCCGGGAATGCCGGCGCCGTCGGGCTTGAAGAACACGAGATTGGTCTCGGGCTCCTGCACCTCCATGCCCGAGATCTGCGACAGGCCGCGGGCGAGCGCGCGCGCATTGGCGTGGTCGTCGGCCAGGCGCTCGACGTGGTGGTCGAGAGCATAGATGCACGCTGCGGCGCAGATGCCGGCCTGCCGCATCGAGCCGCCGAGCCGCTGCTTCCACTGCCAGACCGCGTCGATGAAGGCGCGCGAGCCTGCGAGCACGCCGCCGATCGGTGCGCCCAGGCCCTTGGAGAAGTCGATCCAGGCCGAGTCCCAGCCCGCGGTCATGTCGCGTGGCGAGATGCCGCTCGCGACCGTGGCGTTGAGCAGGCGCGCGCCGTCCATATGGGTGACGAGGTCGTGCTGCCTGGCGATCGCGACGATCTCGTCGAGCACCGCCTTCTTCCAGATCGTGCCGCCGCCGATATTGGCGGTCTGCTCGACGCTGACGACGGTCTGCGGCGGCTGGTACCGCGTGCGCGGATGCAGCGCCTTGCGAAGGGTCTCCGGCGTGAACTGGCCATCGGGGCCCTTGAGCTGGGTGACCTGGAAACCGCCGATTGCGGCATGCGCGCCGCCTTCGCGCGCGATGATATGCGCGGTCTCATGGGCGAGGATCTCGTCGCCGGGGCGGCAATGCACCAGCGTCGCGGTGACGTTGCACATCGTGCCCGAGGGCATGTAGACCGCAGCTTCCTTGCCGAGCAGATCGGCCACGCGCTCGCACAGCGCGTTCACGGTCGGATCGTCGCCGACCTGTTCGTCGCCGACTTCCGCCCGCGCCATCGCCTCCCGCATCCCTGCCGTCGGCTTGGTCTGCGTGTCCGAGAGCAGATTGATGCGCACCGGCGGCGCCTTGGGATCGACGGGGGGAGGGGTGTAGAGCATCAACTTGCTCCTCGAATGGAATGGCACTCTCTCGCGGGTCAGCGAGCTTTGGGTGGACGCCGGGCGGCGTGACGAAACCGCATAATAACGATTTCTGTCGCGGTCACACGATAATCGATCAGATAGGGATAAGGGTTGACCGGCAAGCGACGGACGTATGCACGCGTAGTTGTTCGCCCTGCGTAGGGGTAGTTCTCTAGCAATGCTATGAGAGCGACAATGCGGTCGCGCACATGGCCTGCGCCTTGGGGTGAGCGCACCTCGATGTAAGTTAGAACTTGGTCGATTTGGGCGAGCGCCCGCTTCGTATAACGGACCTTCACAGCCCGTGCTTGGCCCACATTGCGCGGACCTCGTCGGCGCTGGCCAACTCACCGCGCGCGATTTCTGCTTCGGCCTCGGCGAGATCCGCCTCTTCCGCCGCCGTCAGCTGGATCGGTGGCTGATCGATCCCGGCAAGCTCGAGCAGGGCCCGCGCCAGATCGTCCTGCTCTGAATCAGGCAGGCTGGAAACCTTGCTGAAGGCCTCTTCCAGAAGACGAGTCATGCTCAACTCCGCGATGTGGCGACCATAGCACAGATGGCCTGCGACATGGGAATGGCCCGTTCAAACAAAAAGGCCCCGGAGAACCGGGGCCTTTGAACGTCGATATGCCCAATAATCAGCGCGAATAGAATTCGACGACCAGATGCGGCTCCATCTGCACCGGGAACGGCACGTCGGAGAGGCCGGGGATGCGGGCGTACTTCGCGGTCATCTTGCCGTGGTCGACTTCGAGATAGTCGGGGACCTCGCGCTCGGGAAGCTGGCTGGCTTCGAGCACGTGGGCGAGCTGCTTGGAGGCTTCCTTGACCTCGACCACGTCGCCGACCTTGAGCTGATAGCTCGAAATGTTGACCTTGCGGCCGTTCACCTTGATGTGGCCGTGGTTGATGAACTGGCGTGCGGCGAAGATCGTGGAGACGAACTTGGCGCGGTACACGACCGCGTCGAGACGACGCTCCAGCAGGCCGATCAGGTTCTCGCCGGTGTCACCCTTGAGGCGGCTGGCCTCGACATAGATGCCGTGGAACTGGCGCTCGGAGATGTTGGCGTAATAGCCCTTCAGCTTCTGCTTGGCGCGCAGCTGCACGCCGAAGTCGGAGAGCTTGCCCTTGCGGCGCTGGCCATGCTGGCCGGGGCCGTATTCGCGGCGGTTGACGGGACTCTTCGGGCGGCCCCAGATGTTCTGGCCCATACGGCGATCGATCTTGTACTTCGCCTCACTGCGCTTAGTCATCGCGTCCTCTTCAGGTCATGGTTTGAGGAAACGCGCCCTCCTGTGTGACGGGATGATCCCGGCACCGACAGGTCCGATCCCCAAAGCTTAAGGGAGAGGACCACGGGTCGCGAAACGCTTCGCGGGCCGAAATCGGCCCGCGAGCAGGCGGCTTTTAGGGGACTTTGGGGTTGGCTGTCAATTCTTTAGCCTGTCATTCCGGGACCTGCGACGACGGTATTCTTATGTCCTGACCGCCCGGACCGGCTTTGACCCCGCCGCCCGCAATTCGCCAGCAATTTCAGTGTTCAGGACCTGTTCCAGCCGGGTCAGGACCCGCGCGATCGGGGCGGCGTCGGTGACGCGGTGGTCCCAGCGGATCACGACATGGATGGTCTGATCCGGCTCGACCAGCCCATAGCTCAGGACAAAGGGGCCCGGCGTGATCGGGTGGAGCTCGCCGCCGCCGTAGGCGGCGACCGAGCTTACCGCAAAGCTGCCGAACCAGTTACCGCGCTGACGGCCGAAATTCAGACCGATGGCCAAGGACAGGCGCCGCAATGGCAACGGCAGGCGGGTCGCCCGCATGATCTTGCGGTACATCGGAACATCCTCGATCGGGGCCGTCTTGCCGCGTCGGATTTCCGCATCGACTTCTGCCAGCGAAAGAGCCTCGGGACCCGCGATTCGCTGCAGCAGCACGCATTCCTCGCCATCCTCGACCCGCGCGATCGCGACCGTCGCCACGCTCTTTGGAAGCTCATACAGAGCCGGCCAGGGCCATTTGACGTAAAGGGTGCGCAGGATCGGCTCGTCCTTTGCAACCAGGGCGAAAGCCTTGACGAACATCGCGGCCCAGCCGGCGGGCGCGGCCGCGTCCGCGCGGGCCTCCAGCAGGGGGCGGATATTGAGCGAACGGGCCAATGAAACGAAAGGTACGCCCTTCGAGGCGTGCATGAGGTCGCAGATCACACGACGACGCAGCGAAATGGTCTTGGGCGTCCCGCGCATAGGCCTCCGGTTCCAAATCAAAAGATCAAAATATGTGCAACGAGCGGGGCCCGCCTGCTCGCTCTAGCACGAACCAACCCGCTTGGGGCCGGTCGGTTCGCCGCACTGGGCAGCGCCAAAGATGGACCCCCTTTAGACCAAAAAATCATCCATTTTCAATGATTTATATCTCGATCAGGCGCTCTTGGTCGCGTCGGTCGGTCATGCGTCGATCGGCCCGATCAGCGCCTGACCCCCTCGTAGGCCGCCATGATGCCGCGCTGGAACAGCGACCAGTCGAAGCCCAGCGCAATCGCGCGGTAGCCGCGGTCGATCAGCGCATTGGCCTGATCGGCGGTGCGCGCCACCCCGCCGATCGGCACCCCGCTCTTGAGGATGCCCGCCTCGGCGCGCGCGATCAGGTCCAGCAATTGCGGATCATCCATCTGGCCGCGCTTGTTGATGGAGGTGGCGAGATCGCCGGGACCGATGACCGCGACATCGATACCGGGCGTTGCCATGATCTCGTCGATGCGATTGACCGCGTCGACGTGCTCGATCGTGATCATGCAGATCATCTCGTCGTCGGCAGAGGCCATGTAATCAGGCATCGACTGGCCCCAGCGGAACGGCGCGTGGAAGGGACCCCAGAGCCGATCGCCGCGCGGCGGGTAGCGCACGCTGCGCACCGCTTTCTCGGCATCCGCGCGGCTCGTGATCATCGGGAAGTTGATGCCGAAGGCACCGATGTCCATCGGCGCTTTCGCCAGCCACGGCTCGTTGGCGGCGATCCGCACCAGAGGCGTGCACGGCGTGCCCGTGGTCGCGGCGATCATCGCGTGGGCTTCGGTCAATCCGATCGGGCCGTGCTCGAGATCGACGATGATCCAATCGAGCGAGCGCGCCATGATCTGCACCATCTGCACGCTCGGGATGGTCGCGATCGCACCGAAGGCGGGGCGACCCTCGCGCCAGAGCTGACGGAGACGGTTCAGCGGCTTTGCGGGGACCGACATGGAAAATCCTGCGGGACGATGGCGACGGCAAAGCCTAGCAGCGCGCCGCCAGTGCGCAAGCTCAGGCCACCGCGCGTCCGCCGAAGAACGGCGTCAGCGTGGCGCTGAGACCATGCACGCGGTTCGATGTAAAAATCATCTCGGCGCCGGACTGCGCGATGCCGCCGGTCGGCGGGCCGAGCAGGTCGGAGACGCGGCGGGCGATCGCGGGCGCTGGATCGATCCAGTCGACCGGCCAGGGCGCGAGCTTCTTCATCCGGTCGAGCAGAAGCGGGTAGTGCGTGCAGGCGAGCACCACAGTGTCGGTGCGCGCGCTCGCATCCGAGGCGTCGCCGACGAAGCAGGGAGCGAGCTCGGCGAGGATGGCTTCGTCGCTGATCGGGCTACCGCCGAGCGCGGCTTCGGCCAGCGAAGCGAGCTCGGGCGAGCCGACCAGCGTCACCTCGCATCCTTGTGCGAAATCGCGGATCAGCGCCTTGGTGTACTCGCGCTTCACCGTGCCCTTGGTGCCGAGCACCGAAACGCGGCGGGTCCTGGACTGCGCACAGGCCGGCTTGATCGCCGGCACCGTGCCGACGAAGGCTACGGAATAGGCGGCGCGCAAGTGAGACAGGACCAGGGTGGACGCCGTGTTGCAGGCGATGACGACGAGGTCTGGACTATGCCGGCCGATCAGCTCCCCCATCAGCGGCACGACGCGGGCGATGATCTCGTCCTCGCTGTGGTGGCCATAGGGGAAGAAGGCGTCGTCGGCGACGTAGACGTAATGCGCGTCGGGCCGCGCCGCCACGACCTCGCGGAGCACCGTGAGCCCGCCAAGGCCGGAATCGAACACCAGGATCGTCGGAGAATTGGTCACGTCGCCACCCTAGCCCGGCATGGTTACCATTCGGTTTTTAGGGCGATTTTGCGGCGATCCCGCAAAGACCGGGGGGCGTCTCGTGTCACGGACGCGCTGCGTCGTCATCCCCGGCGTCAGATCGGCCGCGCGGCGCTCACGCGATCCTGTTGGTGGTGGTCCCGCGCTCGGTTGCCAGCTGCTTCTGCAGGCGATCGATGTTCTGCAACAGGCGCTGGCTGGTCAGCACCAGGAAGTAATAGCCGAATTGCGGATCCTGGAAGTAGATCTCGAGCAGCCGGTCATAGGTGATGGTCAGCACCTGGCCGTCCTCGATGCATTCGACCGTCCCCGTGCGCCGGTTGTCCGGCGTGAGGAAGCCGAGCTCGCCCATCAGCGCCCCGGGCCCGATCTCGACGTTGATCTCCTTGACCAGGAACTTGCCGGTGACGGTGAGGAACATTTCGTTGGCTGGGTCACGCATCTTGAAGAGGATGTCGCCGCGCCGGTATCTGCGCTCGGTCATGAATGGCTTGAGCCATTCGATCGACATGTCCCCTTCGGCCGCATGGCGCGCCTTCTTGACCAGCTTCAGCATCTGCCGCAGGCGCAGCGCGTTGATCGGAAGCATCAGGAGATAGAGCAGGAACGTCGCGACGTTGGCGGAGAGCGCGCCGAAGAGAGCGAAGAACGCGCAGCCGATCATGTTGGCGACGCGCAGCGGCACCATTGTCCGCATCAAGAGGGTGGCGACGAAGAAGACCGCCCCGACCACGGCGAACAGATTGGCGAGCGTGATGTTGTGGACGAAGATCTCCAGGAGCCGGTTGAAGATCGCCTCGTAGGTGACGCTGTCGGGATCGAGCCCCATCTGGACCAGGATTTTCGCGATCCTGAGGTTGTCCGTGGCCGCTTCGAGGATGCGGTCGAGGATCGACGAAACGTCTGCGCTGCCGGACGGCATGGTACTAACCCCACGTAAGGCATTCAGTCCTGGTCGGCACCCGTATAGCCGAAATCGAATGACGACCGCTTGAATGACGCTTCCGGCCATCGTGCCGCAAGGGGCAAATTTTAGCCTGATCGGGCGTTTCGGCAATTGCCCGTTGGTTGCGCGTCCGACCGCGCAGGCCCGTGATTCGGGCCAGCCGTGCGGGCTTGAGCGTCGCTGACGGGCCCGAAGCGACCTTCGTTTACGGCTTGGCGGCGGGTTGCACGACCCGCTGCTCGACGAGGCCGAGCCGCCCCGGCAGAGAGCCGGCGCGCAGCAGCATGGCGACGCTGTTGGCCTCTTCCAGGGTGAAATTGCCGGAAATCTGGCCGGAGCCGCCGGTGATGGGCTCGCGGATCACGGGCGCGGAGATCACCTTGTCGTCGAGCACGATGGCAAAGGGCTTTCCGACATTCTCTGCCGTGATATGGGCAAAGCGCCGCGTGCCGCGGCCGTTGAAGCGGAACGATGCGATCGGCTCCTTGCTGTCGCCGGTCAATCCCGGGCCGGCATAGCTGATCTCGCCGCCCTCGAGGGCGCTGTCCTTGGCGACGAGATAAGGAAGCTTGTCCTTGAAGCCGAGCAGGACTTCCGTGCCCGCCGGCGGCGTGCCCGATTGCGCCTGCTCCGCGGACATCGAGAGGTCGATCAGGCGGAAGCCGACCTTGACCTTCCTGGCGAAGATCGCGGTGATTTGCTCGGGCTCCATCAATCCGGGCAGGAAGATGCGGATACGGTCCATTCCCTCGGGCTGGACGCTGGCGAGCTTGACGCCGGCGTCCTTGAGGCGCTGCTCGATCATGGCGATGGAATCTTCAACGAGATCGCGCAGCCGCGCGGCGGATGCGGCATCGGTCGGCGCGAGCCTGAGCAGCCCGTCGCCGGCGTCGGTGACGTTGAGCGCGTGTGTCGGCAACCCCTCCGCCGCCGCGACGAGCTTGCGCGTGAGCTGTTCGCTGCCTTTGCCGTCAGCGATCTTCACGTCGACGCCGCCGTCGCGGATCGCAAGTCCGGAGAACGCGATGCGGCCCTCGCGCAGGATCTTGTAGACGTCGTCGCGCAAATCCGTGACGACCGCCTCCCGCAAGGCATCGGTGTCGACCCTGTAGACGATCCGCGATCCGCCCAGCTTCTCCATCTTGTCGGCGATGAAGGCGGCGACCTTGACCCGCACCTTGTCGAGCTGGCTGTCGGCAAGCGAGGCACCGGGCAGGGCGATCGCGGATACCATTGTGAACGCAGCGACCAGCCGTGCGATCCGGTTCCGCAGGGGCGTCGTCATGATGACCTCTTGTCTTGCGGGAGGGCGCTGGCGAGTGAAGTCAGCGGCAGTTCTTGGTCCCTCGATCAGGCGCAGAGGTTCAAGTGGCGCAGCCGGTAGGCAATGGACGAACGGCAAATCATCCATCATTCTGGTCCGGCTCGGCCGAACACGGCCGAGACCTCGCCGAACCAAAACTGTCAAAAGATACGGCGGCGGGGACATGCATCTGAGGGAGGACGGAATTCATGGCGGGCATCCACGCGCTCGATCGGTTGATCGGCAACGACTATCCGGAACTGTTGACGGACGAGGAGGTCCGGGCGTTCGAGCAGGTCCCCTACGCCGACCGCGTCGCGGCCGAGAGCACCTATGACGCCATCAGGCTTGGTGCCGAGCGCAATCCCGACGGGGCGGCGATCCAGTTCCTGCAAAATGCCGATCCCGCCGACGCGCCGCTGGTCGTCACGCACCGCGATTTCATCGCGCGCGTCACCCAGGCCGCCAACATGTTTCACGCGCTCGGCGCCGAGAAGGGCGACGTCATCAGCTTCATGCTGCCCTTGGTGCCGGATGCGTTCGTCACTCTGTTCGGCGCCGAGGCCGCCGGCATCGCCAATCCCGTCAATCCGCTGCTCGAGCCGCACCAGCTCGCCGAAATCCTGGAAGCTGCGAACACCAAGATACTGGTGGCGCTCGGGCCGATGCCGGGCACCGACATCTGGCAGAAGGTCGAGCAGATCCGCCCGCATCTGAAGCATCTGAAAGCCATCGTGCAGGTGTTCGGCGGCGGCGATCCGGCCAATGGCATCTTCGCCTTCAGCGACCTGATCAAGCAGCAGCCGTCGGATCGGCTGGTCAGCGGGCGCAAGATTCGCGGCAGCGACATCGCAGCCTATTTCCACACCGGCGGCACCACGGGTACGCCCAAGCTGGTGCGGCATACCCATGCCAACCAGGTCTATCAGGCCTGGGCACTCAATCTGCTGTTGAAGGGCAAGCCCGGCGCCAACCTGCTGTTCGGCATGCCGCTGTTTCACGTCGGTGGATCGCTGACCCAGGTGCTGACGACGCTGTCGGGCGGGGGCTCGCTGGTCGTGCTGTCGCCGAGCGGCTGGCGCAACCCGAATGCGGTGAAGAACATCTGGCAGCTCGTCGAGCGCTTCAAGCCCGAAGCGCTGTCGAGCGTGCCGACCGTGCTCGCCGCGACGCTCGCGGTGCCGCCGGGGAATGCGGATATCTCGAGCCTGAAATATGCGGCCGGCGGCGGCTCGGCGATTCCGGTCGCGGTCGGCTCGGCGATTCAGGAGACGCTGAAGCTGCCGGTGGTCGAGGTCTACGGCATGACCGAGACCTCGAGCGTGCACACGCTCGCTTATCCGGGCCGGCCGATCCGGCTCGGCTCGGTTGGCCTTCCCATGCCCTATGCGCGCGTGCGCATCGTGCAGCTCGACGCCGACGGCCGCCTGATCCGCGACTGCAAGCCGGACGAGATTGGTGTCGTCATCATGGCCGGGCCCGGCGTGTTCGGCGGCTATCTCAACGACGAGCACAACAAGGGTGCCTTCATTGACGGGGTCTGGGTCAATTCCGGCGATCTCGGGCGGCTCGATGCCGACGGCTATCTGTGGATCACCGGCCGCGCCAAGGATCTCGTGATCCGCGGCGGCCACAACATCGATCCGGCGCCGATCGAGGAGATCATGTTCCGCCATCCCGCCGTCGGCTTCGCCGCGGTGGTCGGCCAGCCCGACGCCTATGCCGGCGAATTGCCGGTAGGCTACGTGCAGTTGAAGCCCGGCGCAAAGGTTGAGCCGGGCGAGCTGGAAGCCTGGGTGCGCGAGCGCACCCCGGAGCGCGCCGCCGTTCCTGTGCAGGTCATCCCGATCGATCCAATGCCGGTGACGGGCGTCGGCAAGGTGTTCAAGCCGCAGCTGCGCTGGGACGCGGCCGCGCGCGTGTTCACCAAGGTGCTGGCGCCGCTGGTCGAGCGCGGCATCGATTGCAAGGTGAAGGTCGGCCCGCACGGCAGCCACGGCTCGATCGCGACCGTGACGCTGACGGGCCTGCCGGCTGGGCAGCGCGAAGCGGTGGAGGGGGAGGTGCACGCACTGCTCGCACCCTTCGTGATGCGCCACGAGGTGGTGCAGGTGTAGGTCCGCGCCTGCGGGGCGAGGGCTGACTGCATTAGCTATAAGCCGCGATCGAGGAGTTTATGTGATGGGCCTCACATAGAAAAATTTGGCTTTCATCGACGCTCCGAATAGTCTCAGGGAATTGCATCCGAGGGGGCTGCAGTGATTCCGTTTCGGCTATTTGGTTTATTGATTTTTGCGACCTTACTGGCCTGCGGATCGGCACACGCCGATCGGCGGGTCGCGCTCGTCATCGGCAATTCCGCCTACAAGAGCGCGCCCAAGCTCACCAATCCCGCGAACGATGCCACGCTGATTGGCGGCATGTTCAAGAAGGCGGGCTTCGATTCCGTCGACGTCAGGCTGGATCTCAGTGCGAGCGAGATGAGGCGCATGTTGCGCGAGTTCGCCGGCAGGTCACGCGATGCGGACATGGCGGTGATCTACTATGCCGGCCACGGCATCGAGCTCGACGGCAACAATTATCTCATTCCGACCGACGCGACGCTGGAGACGGATGGCGACGTTCTCGACGAAACCATTCCTGTCGAGCGCGCATTGTTCGCGGTCGAGCCGGCCAAGCAGCTGCGCCTGATCATCCTCGATGCCTGCCGCGACAACCCCTTTGCGAAGACGATGAAGCGCACGCTGGCCTCGCGGGCGATCGGACGCGGCCTCGCTAAGGTCGAGCCAACCAGCCCGAACACGATGATCGCCTTCGCCGCGAAGGCCGGCTCGACCGCATCCGACGGCGATTCTCGCAATAGTCCGTTTGCTGCCGCGCTGGTCGAGCACCTGCCGAAGCCGGGCCTCGATCTGCGCAAGGCGTTCGGCTTCGTGCGCGACGACGTGCTCAAGACCACCGGCTACAAGCAGGAGCCTTATGTCTATGGCTCGCTCGGCGGCGACGACGTGCCGCTCGTAATGAAGCCGGCCGCAACCGGTCCGCAGGCAAATCCCCAGGACGCGGTTCGCAGGGACTACGAGCTCGCGCTCCAGCTTGCGACGCGCGATGCCTGGGAAGCCTTTTTGGCGACCTATCCGGACGGCTTCTATGCCAGCCTCGCCAAGGGGCAGTTGAACAAGATCGGTGCCGAAGAGACGCGTCTGGCTGCCGAGCAAAAGGCCAAGGCGGCCGAGCAGGAAAAGGCAAGGCTGATCGCCGAGCGCGCCCAGAAAGCCGAGCAGGAGAAGGCGGCTGCTGCGGCCAAAGCCGCTGAAGAGGCGCGGATCGCTGCGGAGAAGCAAAAGCAGATCGAACAGGCCAGGGCGGAAGCGGCCGAGCAGCAGCGCAAGGCCGCCGAGGCGGCGGCCGCGAAAGCGCTGGCCGAGAAACAGGCGGCAGAGAAGGCCAAGGCCGAGTTGGCGGCCAAGCAGGCGGCAGAGAAAGCGGAGCAGGCTGCAAAGCCGGCCGCCGATCGGCAGATGCCCGAGGTCGAGAACCAGAAAGTGGCCGCGCTCGCGCCCGGGCCCGGGCCGAAGACGACCTTATCCCCGGCCGAACTCACGAAATCCGTGCAGAGCGAATTGCGCCGCGTCGGTTGCCTGACCTCGTCTGCGGAAAGCGAGTGGAGCTCGGCCGCGCAGCGCTCGCTGACGCTGTTCAACAAATATTCCGGCACCAAGTTCGACGTGAAGCTGGCCAGCGTCGACGCACTCGATGCTTTGAAGGCCAAGCCGGGACGGGTTTGTCCGCTGGTGTGCAATTTCGGATTCAAGGCCGACGGCGACCAATGCGTGAAGATCACCTGCCGGGCCGGTTATCGTGTCAACGACGATAACGAATGCGAAAAGGTGCAGGAGAAGAAGCCGGTTGCGACGCGCGAGAATTCCAGACCGCGAGACGATGAGCGGAAGGCAAGCGAGTCCGCGCCGTCAAAACCGCAGGCGACCGGTCAGGTCTTTTGCAACAGTGCAGGGTGCCGGCCGGTCCGGCAGGGTTGTCGGCTCGAGACGTGGGGCAATAGGACTGCCGGCCAAACGGCCGGCGGCGGCACCAGCATGGTCGAAGTCTGCAACTGAGCTGGTGATTGCCCGCCTGCTACCCCGCAGGCATTCGTGTTTCCACCAGCCGCGCCCAGAACGAGGCGCCGTGACCCAGAATGTTGTCGTTGAAGACGTAAGCCGGGTGGTGACACTCGTTGCCGTCGCCCATGCCGACCAGCACCATCGCGCCGGGGCGTGCTTCCAGCATGAACGAAAAGTCCTCGGCGCCCATCATCGGGACGAACTTGTCGTTGACGCGCTCAGTGCCGACGATGTCGCGCGCGACGTCGGCGGCGAGTGCGGCCTCGCGGGCATGGTTCATCGTCACCGGATACATCCGCGTGTATTTCGTTTCGGCCGAGCCACCATAGGCGCGGGCGATGCTGTCGGCGACTTCGCCGATGCGGCGTTCGACGAGATCGCGCACTTCGGGGTCGAGCGTGCGCACGGTGCCGGCGAGCTCGGCGACCTCCGGGATGATGTTGAAGGCGGTGCCGGAGTGGAATTGTGTGATCGAGATCACCGCCGATTTCAGCGGATCGACGTTGCGCGCCACGATCGATTGCAGCGCGTTCACGATTTGCGAGCCGATCAGCACGCTGTCGACAGATTTGTGCGGACCGGCGCCGGCGTGGCCACCCTTGCCGCGGACCGTGATCTGGATGTTGTCGGAGGAGGCGAGCATCGCACCCGGCGTGGTGGCGAAATGGCCCTCGGGCAGGTTCGGCATGTTGTGCATGCCGTAGACCTCCTGGATGTTCCAGCGCGTCATCAGTCCGTCCTCGACCATCGCCTTGCCGCCGCCACCGCCTTCCTCGGCGGGCTGGAAGATCATCACGGCCGTGCCGTCGAAATTGCGCGTCTCGGCGAGATATTTGGCCGCGCCCAGCAGCATCGCGGTGTGGCCGTCATGGCCGCAGGCGTGCATCTTGCCGGGGACCTTCGAGGCATAAGACACGCCCGACGTCTCCATGATCGGCAGCGCGTCCATGTCGGCGCGCAGGCCGATGGTCTTGCCGGAGGCCGACTTGCGGCCGCGGATCACGCCGACCACGCCGGTGCGGCCGATGCCCGTCACCACCTCGTCGCAGCCGAATTCGCGCAAGCGATCGGCGACGATGCCGGCGGTGCGGTGGACTTCGTAGAGCAGCTCGGGGTTCTCGTGGAAGTCATGGCGCCAGGCAGCCATTTCGTCGGAGAGGGCGGCGACGCGATTGACGATGGGCATGAGGGAATCCGCTTTCTGGTTGTCGTTTGTAGGGTGGGTTAGCCCCGATGCGCAAGCGCATCCACTTGGCGTAACCCACCACGATTTCCGTGGGAGCGAAAGAGGTGGGTACGCCCAGCGGACTGCGCTTCGCGCAGGCCGCAAGGCTAACCCACCCTACGATCCTACGCTTCCCCGAACACGCGCCTGAAGATCGTGTCGACGTGCTTGAGGTGATAGCCGAGGTCGAACTGCTCCTCGATCTCGGCGTCGGTGAGATATGTCTTCACCTCACTGTCCTTCTTCAGCAGCTGAAGGAAGTCGCCTTCGCCGCGCCAGACCGGCATGGCGTTGCGCTGCACGAGCTTGTAGGCGTCCTCGCGGCTGGCGCCCTTCTGCGTCAGCGCCAGCAGCACGCGCTGCGAATGCACGAGGCCGCCGAGGCGGTCGAGGTTCTTTTGCATGTTGGCGGGATAGACCAGCAGCTTGTCGATCAGGCCGGCGAGGCGCACCAGCGCGAAGTCGAGCGTCACGGTGGCGTCCGGGCCCATCATGCGTTCGGCCGAGGAGTGCGAGATGTCGCGCTCGTGCCAGAGCACGACGTTCTCCAGTGCCGGCGTCACATAGGCGCGCACCATGCGGGAGAGGCCGGTGAGGTTTTCCGACAGTACCGGGTTGCGCTTGTGCGGCATGGCGGAGGAGCCCTTTTGTCCCTCCGAGAAGAACTCTTCGGCCTCGAGCACCTCGGTGCGCTGCATGTGGCGGATCTCCACGGCGATGCGCTCGATCGAGGAGGCGATCACGCCGAGGGTCGAGAAATACATCGCGTGACGGTCGCGCGGGATCACCTGGGTCGAGATCGGCTCCGGCACCAGGCCCATGGCCTTGGCGACATGCTCTTCGACGCGCGGATCGATCTGCGCGAAGGTGCCGACGGCTCCGGAGATCGCGCAGGTCGCGACCTCCTTGCGCGCCGCGATCAGACGTTCCTTGGCACGGGTGAATTCGGCATAGGCATAAGCGAGCTTGAGGCCGAAGGTCACGGGCTCGGCATGGATGCCGTGGCTGCGGCCGATGGTCGGCGACATCTTGTGCTCGAAGGCGCGCTTCTTCAGCGCGGCCAGCACCTTGTCGAGGTCGGCGAGCAGCAGGTCGGCGGCGCGGGTGAGCTGGACGTTGAGGCAGGTATCGAGCACGTCGGAGGAGGTCATGCCCTGGTGCACAAAGCGCGCCTCGGGGCCGACGATCTCGGCGAGGTGGGTGAGGAAGGCGATGACGTCGTGCTTGGTCTCGCGCTCGATCTCGTCGATGCGGGCGACGTCGAAGATGGCGTCCTTGGCCTTGGCCCAGACCGTCCGGGCGGCCTCCTTGGGGATGCTCCCGAGCTCGGCGAGGGCGTCCGCCGCATGCGCCTCGATCTCGAACCAGATCTTGAACCGGGTCTGCGGCTCCCAGATCGAGGCCATTTCCGGGCGGGTGTAGCGGGGGATCATGGGGCGGCTCCAGGAAGGTGGGCGGGCGGTCCCGAGAACGGCGGCGCCGGCCAAAATGCTTTTTACGCCGTGATGTAACAGAGCAGGCAGGGCGAAACAAACGGTCTGGGCCCCGGAAGAAGGGCATCGCCGACCTTTCCACCGGACCGGCCGGCCGGGATGGCGGCGCCTGGCCGCAGATATTAACTGTCAATCACGGATCATTGACTGACAGATATTGAAATTTGTCAGCGGGACGTGTATATCCGTTCTCGGACGCTCCGATTGGGCGTCCCGCGACAAGCCCCGGGGAGCCCGACATCCGAGCCACGCTCGGATCGGAGGGCGGATTGAAGAGCGGGGACCGCGGACGAATGGAGACTTAGACAATGACGACCGAAATCCTCAATTTCACCGGCGTGATTGGGCATTGGCTCAATTTGCTGGTGGCGCGCCAGATCGCGGCGCAGGCTGCAAAACTGCCGCATTAAGGCATAGGCTTTCCGAAACGACCGGCCAGGGCGCTTCGGAAGCAGCCCTACTGCCGGAGTAAACTGAGCCCTGAACGGGAACATGGTGCTGGCATGAATGAAGCTGTTGTCTTGACGCCGGAGCGGATCCTCGAAGTCACCGAGGACGTGCTCAGGCGTTACGGACTTGCCAAGGCCACCGTGGTCGACGTTGCCCGTGCGCTCGATGTGAGCCACAGCAGCGTCTACCGTCATTTCCCCAGCAAGGCCTCGCTGCGCGAGGCCGTTGCCAAGCGCTGGCTGGACCGCATCGACGCCCCGCTGCTGGCGATCGCCAGGGAGCAGGGCTCGGCGCCCGACAGGCTCGACCGTTGGCTGCGCACGCTGTTCGCGGCCAAGCGTTCGCGTGTGCTCGACGATCCTGAAATGTTCGAGACTTATCTGACTCTGGCGCGTGAGGCCTGCGCGGCCGTCAAGTGCCACAAGGACACTATGATCGACCAGATCGCCGCGATCCTGACCGACGGCGTGCAGCAGGGCGAGTTCGCCGTAGGCGACATCAAGGTGATCGCGCGCGCGATCTTCGATGCGACCGTCCGCTTCCACCATCCGGCCCATGCCGAGGAATGGAAGGACGCCGATCTCCCCGCGCGCCTCGATGCGACGCTGGCGCTGCTGCTGCGTGGGCTGAAGGCGGCCTAAGGCCGCAGAACCCGTTCAGCCCTGGGTGCTGTCAATCAACCTCGCGTTTTCTGGAGAGCGGCGCCGTCGCGGGGCAAGGGTGCGGATGCCGAATGTCTGCGCGTGTGGAAGGCAGGATCGGACGATGGCACGACCGGCGGACTATCCGGATAAGCGTTGACCGCGATTTCGACGGCATCCTTCGATCGCCTTCGAAGCCGGTAGAATGTCAGCTCCTGATCGAACATCGGGCAGCGAAAGTGGACGATGGCGGTGTCCGGCAGACGGCAAAGTTCGTCGATGAGCTCGCCTACTGTGATGATGGGGGGATGGTCGACTGCTTTGGGGTGACCCTTACTCATGACCCTTTACTCCTTGTCTGCCGTACTAACCGGAGCCGGATCGGAACCGTTCCAATTTCGTTCGGCAGATTGAGGATCGCGAGGGATGAGCCTGTGCGGCAGCTTTGCTGCTAGATCCTCGTCAGCCCGCAGGTCGCGGCGAGCCGCACCAGCTGCGCATCGGTGCGCGCGCCGGTCTTCGACTTGATCAGGTAGTGATAGTTCTGCACGGTCTTGACGCTGAGATTGAGATGCGCCGCGATCTCTTCGGTGGTGGCGCCGCCGGCGAACTGGCGCAAAATCTCGATCTCGCGCTCGCCCAACTGGTCCAGCACCGAGCCGGTCGGCGACAGGCTGTCCTCCGCCAGCACATGTGCGATGTCATCGCTCATGGCGCGCTCGCCGCGGGCGACGCTGCGAATGGCGTTCACGACCGCGGACGGCTCGCTGCTCTTGGTGACGAAGCCGGAGGCGCCAGCGCCGAAGGCCGCCTTCACCAGCACGGCCTCATTGTGCATGGTGAAGACGAGAATGCGGGCCCGCGGGCTGCGGGCGCGGATGTTGCGGATCGCCTCCAGCCCGCTCGCGCCGGGCATCGAAATGTCGAGCACCACCACGTCGGGGTCATGCGCCTTGAACGCGCCGTAGGCGTCGGCGGCGTTGTCGGCTTCCGCCACGACATGCAAATCGCCCTGGCTCTCCAGCACGCGCCGATAGCCTTGCCGCACGATCGGATGGTCGTCGACCAGCAGCACGGAGATGCCTGTTGCCGCCACCTCGTTCATTCCGGCCTCATGCAGCGAGCGGAATGGTGGCGGCGATGCTGAGGCCGCGGTTCGCGGGCAGGATCGACAGCGATCCGCCGGCGGCCGTGACGCGCTCGCGGATTCCGGTGAGGCCGAAGCCGGCCGATTGCGCGACACGCTCCGCATCGCCGCCGCCGTCGTCCTCGACGCGGATCAGCAGCGCATCGTCCTCGCCGGCGCGCCGCTCGACGCGGAGCGAGATCTCGCGCGCTGCACTGTGGCGCAGCGCGTTGGTCAGGCATTCCTGTGCGACTCGATAGGCGGTGGTGGCGGCCGGGCCGCTGATATCGGTGAGGTCGCCCCTGAGATCGAGCTGGATCGCCGGCCGCGCGGCGCTGTGCGAGCGCCAGCTGTCGACGAGATTGACCAGGCTCGCCTCGAGCCCGAGCTCCTCCGGCAGCGGATTGCGCAGCCGGTTCAGCGCGTCGCGCAGCGAAGCCATCAGATGGTGCGTCGCCTGCGAGATCATGCGCGCGTCTTGCGCGATCCCATCATCCTTGTGCCGCTTCGTGCTCGCCGTCTCGATCGTGTTGGCGAAGGCGAGAATGGCGGACAGATTCTGCCCGAACTCGTCGTGCAGCTCGCGGGCGAGCGCGCGGCGCTCGTCGTCGCGGATCTCGATCAGGCGGCGCGTCAGCGCGGCGCGCTGCTCGGTCGCTTCCTCCAGCCGGCCGCCGAGCTCGCCGACGGCGCTGCCGATCATCGCCAGCTCCATCGAGCGGAAGCGCGGCAGCCTGGTGCGATACTGACCGCGCGCCATGCGCTGAAGCGCGGTGACGATCGCGCGCGCCGGCGCCAGCGCGTGCGCGATGGCGAGCGAAGCAAGCAGGGCGATCGCCGCCGCCATCAGCAGCGCGACGTCGATGACGTTGAGGACGTAGTCCCAGGCGAGCGCGATCGCGGCGGCCGCATGGGGCGTCGCAACGACGGCGCCGGCGGCTGCGGCGCGGGGACTGACGGGCCGCACCACCTCGGCGTGGCTGCCGAGGAAGCTCGGCACGATGGCGGCGAACCAGCGCGGCGGCGTCTTGCCCAGCCCCTCGCTCTGGCCGCAGAGCGGCTTCTCGAAGGCCGCCGCGGGCTGGAACTCGACGCAGACGCCGGGCGAGATCAGCTTCATCGTCTCCAGCGTGCGCCACTCCGGAACCGGCAGGAGATGCTCGCGCGCCCTGCTGCTGCGCAACAACAGCTCGCGCCAATACAGCGCCTGAAGCGCCTGCGCGACCCGCTGCGCCGACGCCGCCGTCGCCCGATCGACGCTGCGATAGGCATCGAACGTGGCCCATACGGTCGCGGCTCCCAGGCACAGCGCTACGATTAGAAGCAGGCGAGCTACAAGCTGAAGCACGAGGCGCATGCGATCACCCCCGACGTTTGCTAAGGTCAGCCTAACAACGCCGCCGTGCCTTGCCAATCGCAGAACGCTAGGGATTGCAGCTCGGGCAAATTTCCCAAGCCGGATTGGGCATGGGTCTTTGGACCTGAAGCGGCGGCTTTGATCTAATCGGTGAGGACACGTTGCAGGCCGGCGCCTGCAAGCCAGGAGCGGTGCAGCATGAGTTCGATGACGATTGGACCAATCGCAAGCCAGGCTGCCGATCCATCCGAGCGCAGCGCGCTGCTGTTCTGGATGATCTTCACCGGGCTGTCGATCTTCGCTGTCGTGCTGCTGTGGCGCTTCGGCCTGATTCACCTGATGCTGACCTCGGATCGCACCTACATTTCAGCGGTGATCGCGGCGCTCTACGTCCTCACCTGCGGCCACTGCTTCCTGCGGACCCGGGCCATCGCGCGGGAAGGGGCGGCGACGCGGCGCTGCCGCGCGGTGCTGTCGGCAGCGGGCGGCAGCAAGGCGCTCGATGCGAGCGCCGTGGCGCTGCCGCGCGGTCTGGTGCGCGACCACATCGAAAGCCTGGTGACCAAGGCCGCGGCGCAGGACTACCGGCCGGTCGACCAGACGCTGCTGCTACGTAATCTCGCCGATCGCTTGCGCGGCTCCAACGGGTTCGGCGCCTTCGTCTCCGATACGCTGATGAAGCTCGGTCTGCTCGGCACCATCATCGGCTTCATCATCATGCTGGCGCCGATCGCGGGGCTGGACGCCGCCGACAAGGTCGCGATGCGCTCCTCGATGGGCTTGATGAGCGACGGCATGGCGATCGCGATGTACACGACGCTGGCCGGCCTTGTCGGCTCGATCCTGATCCGCATCCAGTACTACATGCTCGACGCCGCGACCCAGCGGGTGTTCTCGGACGCGGTGGTGCTGACCGAGACTTATGTGACGCCGGTGCTGGAGCGCAAGGGTTCGGGAACGCCGTCATGATGGATGATTTCGGTCTCTATCCGCGCGAGGAGCCGTTCGACCCGCTGGGCGTGATGCTGTTCAAGGCGCTCCAGGTGATCGCCTTCCTGTTCTTCCTGGCGCTGCTGGCGGTCTCCCCCGACGCCAAGGACGGCAAGATCGATTCCAAGGCGGAGTTCATGATCACGCTGGACTGGCCGGACAACCACCCCGACGATCTCGACCTGTTCGTGCAGGATCCCGCCGGCAACATCGCCTGGTATCGCCACCGCGAGGCCGGCTTCCTCACGCTCGACCGCGACGACCGCGGCGGGGCCAACAATTTCATCATCGTCAACGGCAAGAAGATCGCCTCGCCGATCCGCGAGGAGATCGTCACCGTGCGTGGCATCCTCGCCGGCGAGTACGTCGTGAACGTCTCGCATTTCGTCGCCACCACGGGCGAGCCTGTGACGGCCGGTGTGAAGGTGCAGAAGCTCAATCCGACCGCGCAGGTGATCTTCGACAACAAGTTCACGCTGGACCACACCGGCGACGAGAAGACCGCGGTCCGATTCCGGATCGATGCGGAAGGCAAGGTCGTCGATGTCGATCAGCGGCCGAAATCGCTGTTGGAGACGTTCCGCAGCAGCTGGCGCAACGGCGGCGATCTCGATGCCAGGACCGGTGTGAGCAGGAACGCTACGAGGGTACGCCGTGAGTAACCTGCAAACGGTCATCCTGACGCTATCGGTCGCGTATGCCGTCATCGGCGCGCTGCTGCTGGTCGTTCTGGTCTATGCGCGGCTGCACTGGTCGCTGAAGGCGGTCGCCGTGGTCGTGACCAGCACCTTCTACATCGTCAGCTTCACCGAAATGCGCGGCCTGCTCGGTTGGGCCAGCACGGAGCGGCTGCCGACCACCTTCAAGCTGCTGAAGGCCCGCATCGTCGAGCCGCATTCGCTTGAGGGCGATCCCGGCTCGATCTATCTCTGGGTCGAGGCGCTGGACGAGGACAATCGCCCGAGCGGCATCCCGCGCGCTTTTCGTGTGCCCTACAATGACCGGCTGGCCGACAAGACCCACGCCGCCGAGAACGAGATCGCGGCCGGACATCCGCAAGGAGGGCGCGCGGCGGATTTCGGCGGCGGCGACGGCAGCCTGATCGACTTGGTTCGAGAATATGTGACGCCGAAGACCATCCTGGAGACCAGCGGCGGCGATTCCTCGACCGGCGAGTTCACTGCGCCGCCGGCCGGTGCCCAGGACGCGGTGTTCACGCCGATTCCGCCGCCCCGGATGCCGCCGAAGGACGAGCAATAGGCCCATCACCATCATCGTAGAGCAGCGCTGGCAAACGGCCCAGTGCTGGCGCATCCTGTTGACCTCCCTCAATTTGGCCTCATCGGCCCCGAATAAGAATTTGAGGGGTGGAGGGTGCGTGCTTCTCGCTGTCTTCTCGGATATCCATGGCAACAGGCAGGCGTTCGAGGCCTGCCTGAAGATCGCGCATGCGAAGGGCGCAGAGGGCTTCGTCCTGCTCGGCGACTTCGTCGGCTATGGCGCCGATCCGGAATGGGTGGTGGACACCGCGATGGAGCTGGTCGCGCAGGGTGCCGTCGCGGTGCGCGGCAATCATGACCAGGCGATCAATTCCACGGCCGAGACGATGAACGCCGAGGCGCAGATCGCGATCGAATGGACCCGCGGCCGCCTCGACACGGCGCAGCGGCGGTTTCTGGCCGAATTGCCGATGCAGGTGGAGGACGATGGCCGCCTGTTCGTGCATGCGGAAGCCTCGCATCCCCAGCGCTGGCACTATGTCCGCTCGACCGTGGACGCCGCCAAGAGCCTGATTGCGACACGGGCCCACGTCACCTTTTGCGGCCACATCCACAGGCCGGCGCTCTATTCGATGTCGGTGACGGCGAAGATGACGAGCTTCGTGCCGAAGACCGACGTCCCCGTGCAGCTCCTGCGCGGACGGCAATGGCTCGCCGTGCTCGGCTCGGTCGGCCAGCCCCGCGACGGCGATCCGTCGGCGGCCTTCGTGCTGTTCGACACCGAGTCGTGCCAGATCACCTATTGCCGCGCGCCCTATGACGTCGAGACCGCAGCGAGCAGGATCCGCGACAACGGCCTGCCGCCTTGGCTTGCCGACCGCTTGTTGCAGGGGCGCTGACGGATGCCGAAACCCCTGGTCAAGTCAGGCGCGGAGATCGACGGTTTTACGATCGGCGAATGCGTTCATGCCGGCGGCATGGCGACGCTGTGGACCGTCACCCATCCCGGCATCGACGTCCCCTTGCTGATGAAGATCCCGCGGGTGTCGGAGGGCGAGGACGCCGCCGCGATCGTTTCCTTCGAGATGGAGATGATGATCCTGCCGCGGCTGGCGGGGCCGCACGTGCCGGCCTGCTTCGGCACCGGTGATTTCGCCCGCCAAGCCTATGTCGTGATCGAGCGCATTCCAGGTGCCACGCTGTACAAGCGGCTCCCCGACCTGCCGCTGCCCTATGACGAGGCGCGGCAGCTCGTCGCCAGGATCGCCACGGCGCTTGCGGATCTGCACCGGCAGAACGTGATCCACCACGACATCAAGCCGAGCAGCATCATGTTCCGCGAGAGCGGCGAAGCGGTGCTGATCGACTACGGCCTGTCGCATCACAACCACCTGCCGGACCTGTTGCAGGAGGAATTCCGCCTGCCTTACGGCACCGCGCCCTATATGGCACCCGAGCGGCTGCTCGGGGTGCGCGACGATCCGCGCAGCGATGTGTTTTCGCTCGGCGTGCTGCTCTATTTCTTCACCACCGGCGAGCGGCCGTTCGGCGAGGGCGAGACGCTGCGGGCGATGCGGCGCCGGCTGTGGCGCGATCCGCATCCGCCGCGGAAGCTTCGTGCGGATTATCCGCCCTGGCTTCAGGAGGTGGTGTTGCGCTGTCTGGAGATCGAGCCGGTGTGGCGCTATCCGACCGCGGCCCAGCTTGCCTTCGATCTCGCTTATCCGGACCAGGTCAAGCTCACCGCGCGCTCGGAGCGGGTGAAGCGCGATTCCCTCGGCATCGCCTGGCGCCGGCGCTTCAACCAGGGTGTCATGGCGCCGCGCGCGAAATCGGATGTCGCAGCCCAGATCGCATCGAGCCCGATCCTCGCCGTTGCGCTCGACACGGCGGAGGGCGCTCCGGAGCTGAACGAGGCGCTGCGCGTGACCACCGAGCGCATCCTCGCCACCTTGCCCTCGGCGCGGCTTGCCTGCGTCAACGTGCTCAAGCTGAACCGGATTGCGATCGATCGGACGTTGGACGAGCAGGGCTCCAACAAGCATATCGATCGTCTGGTCGCGCTCAGGCATTGGGCAACGCCGCTCAAGCTGGACGAGAGCCGGCTGTCGGCTCATGTGCTGGAGGCGGTCGATCCCGCCGCCGCGATCCTGGAGTTTGCCAAGGCCAACCAGGTCGACCACGTCATCATCGGCGCGCGACAGAGCTCGTTCCGGCGCATGCTGCTCGGCAGCGTGTCGGCCAAGGTGGCCTCGGAGGCGAGCTGCACCGTCACCGTGGTGCGGCCGCCGCGATTGGCGGGGGACGGCGGCGGGCCGGAGGCCGGCGAAGGTTAGGCCGGCCGGGGCGATTTGCGGGCCGGATCAGGCCGCGTGGACGGCAAACGCGCGCTTGCGGCGGATCGGCCAGGCGAATTGCGGTCCCGGCTCGCCGTGATCGGCGCTGCCGCCGAAATACTGGATGATCTCGCGGCAGGGCTCGCAATTGAACAGGTTACGCGACGCGGACGCCTTGGTCATTTCCTTCAGGCAGTTCGGGCAATGCGGTTTCATGGGTGGTCCGGAAAGGAGTCTCAGTGTCGGCGCGGCGAGCCAAGCGAACGGTCGAGGTCCGAATTGTCGAGCCCGGCATCGTCGTCCAGCGTGCCATCGGCGCGCTCGAGGCGGCCGAAGAAATAATCGAGGCTCGGATGCGGGCGCCGTGGAATCCGGCACCGGCGCTTCGGCTGACGCCTCACGAGTGCGATCTGCATGGACGTCAGCCCCTGGTGCGGTCGCGGCGGATGTTGCGGGCCGGACGTGCCGGGGCCTCGACCGGTCCGGCCGAGGGACCGAACACCACAAACGCACTGAAACCAATCCACAACGCCACGCCAGTCCAAACCAGGGTCGTCGTCATGATGTGCTCCCGCGAAACAGGCAGGAATCACTTGCAGTGATTTGCGCGAATCAGGGAAGTCCGGATGAGTACGGACCAAGGCTACAATTTTAAGCTTTGCGCCTTGCAGAACCCGTGGAAGCCGCAGTTCTTCCCGCGTGCGACCGACGTACTTTGCCGGTGCGCGCATGATCGAGGATATCCCGGATGCGCCTTGCGTCTCGAACACAGCGAAACCCATAGCGCCCGGTGTAGTCGGTATCGGGCGAACGGGTCGAGCGCCCTGACGCAAAGTTCAGGTGGCCGACGCCGCCGCCGATGTCGAGGATTTCGAACACTTCATCCATGGCGTCGAACGAAGTAGCGGTCACGCTGCGTCTGCTCCAGGCCGTGCGCACGATCAGCGCGCGGCGGTCGGTGATCACATAAAGCGTCTGCAGGTCTTGCAGCAGCATCACGAACGGAGCTGCAATCATCCCAACTCCAATCATTGCCAGAGGTTGGGTCGCTTGGTCGATCCAATCGTTGCTGACGGCGATGACGGTCAGCAACAACCAGGGAAATCCGATCCACCAGAGAAATCGCCACATTGTCGCGTTGGCGATGGCGTCGGGCTGCCCCTGCCAGACCACTTGCTCTCCATCCTGAAGGGACTCGGCGAGAAGACGAAGCAGGCCGGCAGTAAACGGAGTGGCGCGGAGTTTATCCATTCCACTTGGTCGTAGCGGCCGCGGCTCCGGTTCGGATAGCGATGATCTCAGATCGCCTCGCCGCGTGCCCCAAGTGCCGCGTTGCGGATCGCGGCGATGTTGGTCTTGTAGGCCTCCTGCGTGCCGCCTTTGAACACCGAGGTGCCCGCGACGAAAGCGTTGGCGCCGGCCGCGGCGAGCGCACCCGCAACATCGGGGCCGACGCCGCCGTCGACCTCGATATCGATCGGGCGGCCCGCAACCATCGCGCGGATGTCCCGGATCTTGTTGATCGCGGAGGGGATGAAGGCCTGGCCGCCGAAGCCGGGATTGACCGACATCACCAGCACGAGGTCGACGAGGTCGAGGACGTATTCGAGCGCGCTGATCGGCGTCGCCGGATTGAGCGAGACGCCGGCCTTCTTGCCGAGCGCGCGGATCGCCTGGAGCGAGCGGTGCAAATGGGGACCTGCCTCCGCGTGCACGGTGACGTGGTCGCAGCCGGCCTTCGCGAAGGCCTCGAGATAGGGATCGCAGGGCGAGATCATCAGATGCGCGTCGAAGATCTTCTTGGTGTGCGGGCGCATCGCCCTGATGACGTCAGGGCCGTAGGAGATGTTCGGAACGAAGTGCCCGTCCATCACGTCGAGATGGATCCAGTCGGCGCCCGCGGCGTCGACGCTGCGCACCTCCTCGCCGAGCTTCGAGAAATCCGAGGCCAGGATCGAGGGCGCGATGGCCAGGGGGCGGGGGGCGAAAGCTTGGGTCATGGCGCGTTTTCCCGGGGGCGTACGGACGACGAATGGCCTCGCCTAACATGGGCCCTTGTGCCGGGCAATGCAGGAGGGCGGGCTTCCTGTGGGCGGAAATTTCTGCCGCCGGCGGCATGAATTGCCGATGTTCCCGCGGCCTGCACGACCCGACGGATGCGGAATTCGTTGAGATTTTCGCGATGGCACGGCGCTTGCTGACTTCAGCCGCAGAACATTGGTCGCGGCATGCCGCATCCTGTTGGAGTTGTGCAATGTTGTTCGCCCTTGGTGCGGTATCGAGCGCGCTCGACGCGATCCAGTCGCTGACGAACGCGAAATCGTCGTCGGCGGCGCACAAGTCGGGCTCCTCGCAGAGCGCGCCGACCAATCCGTTCGCAACCGACAGCGGCAGCAGCACGACCGGCGCGACCTCATCGGTCAATGCAGGTAAATATCCGCAGATCTCGGCGGAGACGATGAATGCGCTGTTCGCGGCGCAGGGCCAGTCGGCCAACGGCACATCCTCGTCGTCGAAGAGCCGGGAGGCTGCGCTGAAGGATCTGTTCTCGCAGATCGACGCTGACGCCGACGGCAAGATCACCAAGTCCGAGTTCGAGGACGCGCTCGGCGCGGGCGGCACCAACCTGGCCCAGGCCGACGACGTGTTCTCGAAGATGGACGCGAATGCGGATGGCAGCGTCAATCTCGGCGACATGACGAAGGCGCTGAGGGGCGGTCACGGCCGTGATCACGCGGAAGGCGCGGGCGATGGCTCGGATTCCTCGTCGCAATCCAGCCGCGGCTCGACGTCGACCACGACGACCAATGCCGACGGCTCGACCACCACCACCGTCACCTATGCCGACGGCTTCAAGATGTCGACCACGGTGCCGGGCGCCGCCAGCTCGTCGAATGCGAAAAGTGGCGGCAATTCGCCTTATGATTGGTTCGGGCAGATGATGCAGCGCCAGGCGCAGGCCACTGCGGGATCAGCAGCTTCATCGATGTCGATCAGCGTGTGAGCGCGTCCCGAAGTTACCCGGCAAGTTCGTGCGTGATGTCACGACAGGCATAGCGGTCGCGGATCTCGCGATTGAAGAACGTTCCTTTTGCGCGCGCATCCCTGAACGCAGCAGCGATCTCGGGCGGAACATCCTCATAGACATAGAGGCGCCCGCTGACGAACGTCACCTTCAGTTCGCGTCTCTCTGGCGCATAGCGAAAAAAGCGGATCACGGAAGAGGGCATGGCCGCGCACCTTGTCCGCCGGGTAACGCTTGGGTGACGGTTTCGTTTCTAGCCGAACCGGTCCTTCCAAGCCGCCTGCGCGCCCGGAAACGGTAGGGCCGTCGCGCTGTAGACGCCGCGGGCGATCGCGCGGGCGACCACGTTGGCGGCGATCGTGCCGAGCTCGGTGAGGCCAACCAGCGGCTCGATCGGCTTTTCGCACGTGGCGGCGGCGAACAGCACGTCGCCGTCGGTCGGCGCATGCACCGGATAGATCGCGCGGGCGAAGCCGGTATGCGCGATCATCGCCAGCCGCTTGGCCTGGGGCTTGGTCAGCACCGCGTTGGTCACGACGGCGCCGATGGTGGTGTTCTCGCGCGCGCTCGCGGCAGGACCGCCCTTGATGCGCATGCGGAGCATGTCCTCGGTGAACTTGTCCGGCAGGCCGCGTCCACCGAATTCGCTGTCCACCTCGAACGGCGCCGCCCAGAACCACGGGCCATTGCCGACGGTGACGCTGCCCACGGCGTTGACGGCGACGATCGCCGCGACCTTGATTCCGCTCGGCGTCACGGCCGATGCCGAGCCAAGCCCGCCCTTGAACGTCGCGGTGGTGGCGCCGAAACCGGCGCCGGCGCTGCCAAGCGCGAAATCCGCGCTGGTGGCGGCAGTCGCCGCGGCATAGCCGAGGTCGCGATACGGCGAGAAGCGTCCCCAGGCCTTGTCGCCGCCATTGAGCAGGTCGAACAGGATCGCCCCCGGCACGATCGGGATCAGCGCTTCGCGAACCCGGTGGCCGCGGCCCTGCTCGGCGAGCCAGGCCTGCACGCCGCCGCCGGTGTCGAGGCCGAAGGCCGAGCCGCCCGACAGCGCGATAGCGTCGACGCGCTCGACCGTGTTGGCGAGATCGAGCAGTGCATCCTCGCGCGTGCCGGGGCCGCCGCCGCGCACGTCGATCGCGGCGATCGCAGGAGAATCGAAGATGATCGCGGTCGCACCGGAACCGACTTTCGGATCTTCGGCGTGGCCGACCCGGACGCCGGCGATATCGGTGAGAAGGTTCTTCAAGGCGGCCTCGTGTTTGAGAATTCACGATCTGCGATAGCGCAGCAATGCCGCAGGCTCAACCGGCGAGCGCGGTCCTCAGCATCTTGGCGAGCTCGGACTTGCGGTAGGGCTTGGCCAGCAGCAGCACGCCGGAATCGAGCCGGCCGTGATGGACGATGGCGTTCTCGGTGTAGCCCGAGGTGAACAGCGTCTTCAGGTCGGGGCGGCGCTTGTGGGCTTCGTCGGCCAGCTGGCGGCCATTCATGTTGCCGGGCATGATGATGTCGGTGAACAGCAGGTCGATGGTCTCGTCGCTGTCGATGATATTGAGCGCCTCGGCGCCGTTGGCGGCCTCGAGCGCGGTATAGCCGAGGCTCTTGACCTGCGTCACGACATACTGCCGCACCAAGGCATCGTCCTCGACGATCAAGATCTTCTCGTTACCGCCGGTGATTGGCGCATTCTGGAGCGATTCGAACTCGGTCTCCTGCACACCGGTCGAGCGCGGCAGGTAGATCTTCACGCTCGTGCCGTGGCCTTCCTCACTGTAGATCTTGATGTGCCCGCCCGATTGCTTGACGAAGCCAAACACCATGCTGAGGCCGAGGCCAGTGCCCTTGCCAACCTCCTTGGTCGTGAAGAAGGGATCGAATACCCGGTCGATCAGCTCGGCAGGAATTCCGGTGCCGGTGTCGCTGACCGCGATCATCACGTAATTGCCGGCAACGACGTCGGGGTTCATGCTGGCATAGCCGTCGTCGAGGAAGATGTTGCGGGTCTCCAGCACCAGGGTGCCGCCCTCGGGCATGGCGTCGCGCGCGTTCAGCGCGAGATTGAGGATCGCGGTGGAGAGCTGGCCCGGGTCGACCAGTGTCGGCCAGGCATCCTCGGTGAGCTGCGGCATGATGGTGATCTGCTCGCCGAGCGTCGGATGCAAGAGCTTGGCGGCTTCGAGCGCCAGTGCGTTGACGTCGATCTCGCGCGGCTGCAGCGGCTGCTTGCGGGCGAAGGCGAGCAGGTGCTTGGTCAGCTGCGCGCCGCGCTCGGCGGCGTCGTCGATCAGCTTGGTGATCGCGGCAAGATCGGGCCGGTCGGCGACCGCGTCGCTGAGAATGCCGATCGTGCCCGTGATCACGGTCAGCACGTTGTTGAAGTCGTGGGCGACGCCGCCGGTCAATTGGCCGATCGAGTCCATTTTCTGGACCTGCCGGAGCTGGGCTTCGGCGGCCTGCTTGTCGGTGAGGTCGCGGCCGATGAAGAAGTGGCGTTTCACCGGCTCGGACCAGGTGCCCATCCAGTTCAGCGTGACCTCGTGACCGTCGTAATGGTAGTAGCGCGCCTCGAAGCTGCGCTTGACCGCGCCGCGACGGGCCGCCCGCATCTCGCTCCGCGTCTTCTCGAGGTCGTCGGGATGGATGAACTCGATCGCGCTGTGCCCGACCATGTCCTCGGGGCTGTAGCCGAGAATGTTCTGCACGCTCGGGCTGACCTGGACGAAATTGCCGTAGCCGTCGGTGACCAGGATCAGGTCCTGCGATGTCTCGAAAATCCGCTGGCGTTCCTCGGTCTCGCGGCGCAGCTTCTCTCTAGCCTGCTTTTCTTCCGTGATGTCGTGGGCGATCTTGGAAGCGCCGATGATCTCTCCATCGTCGGTCCGCAGCGGCGAGACGTTCAGGACGACGTCGAGCGGGCGGCCGTCTTTGCGGATTCGGACCGTCTCGTGCTGGGCGATCGATTCATTGCTGGCGATCTGGTTGAGGGTGCTTCTGATCTCGCCCTTGCGATCCGGCGGCACGATGATGTCGATCGGCTTGCCGACGGCCTCGGCGGCGGAGTAGCCGAATAGGTTTTCGGCGGCCTTGTTCCAGCTGGTGATGATGCCGTCGAGCGACTTGGTGATGATCGCGTCATTGGAGGATTCGACCACGGCGCCGTACAGCGCGAGGCGCTTGCCGAAATAGTCGCGTTGCGAGGCCGATTGCTGGCGCAGCTTTCCGACGAGGCCCACTGTATGCGCCTGGAGGCGGACATTCTCGATCAGAAGCACCGCGAGCACGAAGGTCGCCGCGGCGAGGCCGTAGAGCCGGCCGGCATAGAATCCGAGATCGAAGCGCGCGACGTTGACGATCGCCGACAGGGCGATGTCGAACAGCCAGGCGCACATGACCACCATGAGCCAGATGTCGATTACCGTATGTGGCCTGCGGAACCAGAGCGAGACCAGCGCGGCAAAGCTCAGCGACCACACGAAGGACACGACGCCGATCATGGTCGCCGTGTAGCGGCCCTCGCTCAACAGGACCGGCAACAGATCGTGCTGCGCGGTGACGATCCAGGCGAAGACCGCCATCGCGGCGACGACGCCGAGCCCGCAGGCATAAATCGCGGTGCTTACCGCGCCGCGGATCCGGGGCCCACCGTCTTTCTCCTTCAGCCAGGCATATGCCATCACGCAGAGCGGAAAGCCGGCGTGCCAGATCATGTAGAGCCACACCGTGGTCTGTCGGCCCGCGCCCAGGAGTCCGGTCGGGGTGAACAGCCCTGGGAAGGTGAGGGCATGAACCAGCGCCGCCGCGGCGGTGAAGAGATAGCCGCTGGCGAGCCACAGCAGCGCGCGGGTGCGCAGGATCGCAAATTGCGACAGCAGCAGCACTGCCGTGACGATGTCGCTCACGGCCAGCGCGGATTGATAGCTGGCGACGAAGGCTGGCACCGGCAGGAGCGGGGTACCGGCGAAGGGCACGGCTGCGGCGAACAGGAGCGAGGACACACCGACAATCGTCAATGCTGCAGTGCGGTCGGCCGACGTGGCCGGCAGGGTCGACAGAAATGTGCTTCGGTCGATCGGCGCAGGCACGTCCATTTCGCGCGAGTAGATGGGCTTGAGCATCTCCGCTAGTCTCATTCGCCGGCAGTCCGTTTATCGTAGCGGGTTCTGGGCGCAGGTGGTCACGGAACCGGTTTACGACTCAACCGAGGGTTACAGCTTACCTAATTTCGGTGAGAGCACGGAACAGGGATTGGTAAGGGGCACTTTACTGGGCGGTGTCATAATGCCCTGCCGCTGCGGCCGGTTCCAGGCTTGAAACAGGCGATTTTGATTTCGAGATCGGGAGTTTGCCCATGCCCCGCGTTCTCATCATCGACGACCAGAAGGACGTCCGCGCGATGGTGGCGATCGTGCTTCGGGTACCATTTCGAGGTCGTGGAGGCCGAAACCGGCGCGGCGGGGCTGAAGGCCTTTGCGGAAAGCCGCTTTGACGCGGCGATTGTGGACATCTTCCTCGGTGATACCAGCGGCGTCGACGTCATCACCGCCTTGCGCGAACGCGCGCCGGCGCTGCCGGTGATTGCGGTATCCGGGATGACGGCACTCGATTTCATGGACCAATCGCCCCACCTCGCCAACGTGGTCGGCCTGCAAAAGCCGTTTCGGCCGAACGATCTGCTGCAGGCCCTGCGGAAGGCCCAGGCCGCGGCCGGCGACGAGATTTCGGCCGCGGTCTGACCGGCAAAAGAACGCCCCGGCAAGCCGGGGCGTGGTCGCGATGGCGGGAGCCTTCGGGCGATCGCTGATCGGGATCCCCGAAGAGCATTCTCGATCAAGAGCCCTTGGCGCCGAGCTCGGCGTAATTGCCCTTGGCGTCCCACTTGTAGACGACATAGTCGATCTGCTTGAGGTCGCCCTTGGCGTCAATTTCGATCGGGCCGAGCACCGTGTCCCACTTGCCGGCCTTGATGGTCTCCATGACCTTCTTGGCGTCGGTGGTGCCGGCCTTCTTGACCGCCTGCGTCCAGACCTGCAGCGCAGCGTAGGTATAGAGCGTATAGCCTTCCGGATCGATGCCCTTGGCCTTGAACGCCTCGACGATCTTCTTCGCGGTCGGCTTGTTGCGCGGGTCGGGACCGAAGGTGAACAGCGTGCCTTCGCCGGCGGGACCGGTGATGGAGGCGTACTCCTTGTCCGCGAGCGCGTCGCCCGACATCAGCACCGTCTTCATGCCCTGATCGCGCATCTGGCGGAGGATGAGGCCGGCTTCCTGATGGTAACCGCCGACATAGACGAGCTCGACATTGTCCTTCTTCAGGCGCGAGACGATCGCGTTGAAGTCCTTGTCGCCCTTGTTGTAGGATTCGTACATCTTCTCGGTGATGCCGGCCTTGTTGAGCGCCTTCTTGGTCTCGTCGGCAAGACCCTTGCCGTAAGTGGTCTTGTCGTTGAGGATCGCGATGTTCTTGCCCTTGTAGTTCTTGGCGATGTACTGCGCGGCGATCAGGCCCTGCTGGTCGTCGCGGCCGCAGACTCGCGCCACGTTCCACAGCTTGCGCTCGGTGAAGAGCGGGTTGGTCGAAGCCGGGGTGATTTGCAGGACGTTGCCGTCCGCATAGGCTTCAGAGGCCGGGATCGAAGACGACGAGCAGAAATGGCCGGCGACGAACGGGATCTTGGCGCCGGCGATCTTTTCCGCGATCGAGCGGGCCTGTTTCGGATCGCAGGCGTCGTCCTCGGCGTTGAGCGCGAGCTTCTTGCCGTTGACGCCACCGGCGGCGTTGATGTCGGCGACGGCCATCTCGGCGCCGTTCTTCATCTGGCGGCCGAAGGCGGACTCGCCGCCGGTCATCGGGCCTGCGACTGCGACGGTGACATCCTGCGCGAATGCCGCGCTCGATAGCGCGAGCGATGCGCCGAATGCCAGACCGATGAGCTTCAGTGATTTCATGAGATACCTCGCGGGTGGTCGCCTGTGGAAGTTGCCGGGCATGCCCGGTTCAAACCGGCGCCATTCTTGAATGAATTCGAGGAGAAGTCACCGGCAAAATACGGGCATACGCCAAGATATCTAGCCGCATTCTCGCGCAGGGCGGGGCCGGTCAGTGCCGGCCGCCTTCCAGATAAGCGGCGCGGATTTCGGGGCGCTGCAGCAATTCGGCGCCGCTGCCGGCCAGCGTGATCAGGCCGTTGACCATGACATAGCCGCGATGGGCCAGCTTGAGGGCGTGGTTGGCGTTCTGCTCGACGATCAGCACGGTCAGGCCGTCCTGCCGGTTCAGTGTGCGGATGGCGTCGAAAATCTGCCGCGCGATGAGCGGGGCGAGCCCCAGCGAGGGTTCATCGAGCAGGAGCAGGCGAGGGCGGCTCATCAAGGCGCGGCCGATGGCCAGCATCTGCTGCTCGCCGCCGGACAGGGTTCCGCCGCGCTGGGCGAAACGTTCCTTCAGGCGGGGAAACAGGGCGAACACGCGCTCGAGTGTGCTCTCCCGTTCCGCCGGCGTGCTCTCGGTGACGTCGGCCCCCATCTGGAGGTTCTCGGCGACGCTCATGCGCGGGAAGATGCGGCGGCCTTCGGGCGACTGCGCGATGCGCAAATGGGCGATCTCGTGGGTCGGGACGGCCGTGATGTCCTTGCCCTCGTACAGGATCTGCCCGGCGCGGGCGCGCGGCTTGCCGAAGATCGTCATCATCAGCGTCGACTTGCCGGCGCCGTTGGCGCCGATCAGCGCCACGATCTCGCCGGAATTGATGTCGACGTCGACGCCCTTCAAGGCCTCGATCTTGCCGTAGGCCGCGCGCAGGCCCCGGATCGCGAGCAGGGGGGATGCCGCCGTCACGATCCGCTCTCCATGACGGCCACGGCCTCTTCCTCGTCGGCGCCGAGATAGGCGGCGATCACCTTGGGATCGTCGCGCACCTCGCGCGGCGTGCCTTGTGCGATCTTCACCCCGTGATCCATCACCACGATGTGGTCGGAGATCTCCATCACCACCGACATGTCATGCTCGATCAGGAGGATCGACGTTCCCAGGTCGTTGCGGATCGAAAGCAGGAGCTCGTTCAACGCGGCGCTCTCTCGCGCGTTGAGGCCGGCAGCCGGTTCGTCGAGGCACAGAAGTGCGGGCTCGGTGCACATCGCGCGCGCGATCTCGAGGCGGCGCTGATCGCCATAGGCGAGATTGCCGGCGGCGTCGTCGGCGCGGTCCAGCAGGTTGACCCGCTTCAGCCAGTCGGAGGCGAGATCAATCGCGCGCTTTTCTGCGTCGCGATAGGCGGGCGCGCCGACAAGGCCGAGCAAGGTGAAGCCCGAGGCGCGCATCAGCATATTGTGCTGCGCCACCATCAGGTTTTCGAGCACGGTCATCCCGGGAAACAGGCGGATGTTCTGGAACGTGCGCGCGACCTTGGCCTGTTTGGCGATACGGAAGTCGTTGAGCCGCTGGAGCGCGATTTCCTTGCCGTCATCGTGGGTGAGGCGGATGGCGCCGCCGGTCGGCTTGTAGAAGCCGGTGATGCAGTTGAACACCGTGGTCTTGCCGGCGCCGTTCGGCCCGATCAGCGCGGTGATCTTCTTCCGCTCGGCGGCGAACGAGAGATCCTGCACGGCGACGATGCCGCCGAAGCGCATCGTCAGCCGGTCGACGCTGAGGATCTTGTCGCCGCTCATCCGTGTCCTTCCTTGACGAGGTCGGAGGAGATGGCCTGCGCCTTCTTCAGATAAACGGTCGGCGCGCGATGGCCGACCAGGCCGCGTGGCCGCCAGATCATGATCAGCACCATGGTCCAGCCGAACACCAGCATACGATAGGTCTCGAGGCCGCGGAACAGCTCGAAGCCGCCGATCATCGCCAGCGCGGCGAGCGCGACGCCCAGCTGCGAGCCCATGCCGCCGAGCACGACGATGGCGAGCACCAGCGCCGATTCCTGGAAGGTAAAGGATTCCGGGCTGATGAAGCCCTGGCGGGTGGCGAAGAACGCACCGGCGAAGCCGCCGAACATGGCGCCGGTCGCAAATGCCGTGAGCTTGGTCGTCGTGGTGTTGATGCCGAGCGCGCGGCAGGCGACCTCGTCCTCGCGCAAGGCTTCCCAGGCACGCCCGATCGGCAGCCGGCGCAGGCGGATCGTCGCCCAATTGGTGAGCAGCGCCAGCGCCAGGATCAGATAGAACAGGAAGACGATACGGTGGGTCGGCGAAAACTCGATGCCGAGCTTGGCGGCCAGCCCATCGTCGCTCCTGTCGAGCGGAATGCCGAACAGGGTCGGACGCGGAATACCGGACACGCCGTTCGGTCCGCCGGTCAGATCCTGCCAGTTGATCAGGACGAGGCGGATGATCTCGCCGAAGGCGAGCGTCACGATGGCGAGATAGTCGCCGCGCAGGCGCAGCACGGGAAAGCCGAGCAACACGCCCCAGAATGCGGCGAGGATGCCGGCGAGCGGCAGGCAGATCCAGAACGACCAGCCGAAATTGGTGGCGAGCAGCGCGTAGGAATAGGCGCCGACGGCATAGAATGCGACGTAGCCGAGATCGAGCAGGCCGGCGAGCCCGACCACGACGTTGAGGCCCCAGCCCAGCATCACATAGGTCAGCACGAGAATGGCGAGATCGAGGATATAGCGCTGGTCATAGAAGATCACGGGCACCAGCAGCGTGAAGATCAGCAGCGCGGGCGCAAGGTAGCGGCCGACCAGCGACACGCCCTTCTGCACCACTGGCGGCACCAGCTGCTCGGTGCCGGCCGGGCCGATCCATTGCCTGAGCAGCTCGATCACGATCGAGCCGCCGAACACCGCGGCGACGAGGGAGGCGAGCTCGCCGAATCGCGTCCAATAGGTGAGCTGGCCGTCGGAGCCCGCCTCGGTGCGGACGCCGACCATCAGCGAGAACAGCACCAGCGCGATCACTGCGTTGATGAAGGCGGTCTTGAGGAGAGCGGGGATGCCCGTTGCAGGTTTGGTCGTGTGGGTGGAGGGAGCTGTCACGCGCGTCAGACTTTTTCGACTTCGGGACGGCCGAGCAGGCCGGTCGGCATGAAGATCAGCACGACGATCAGGATCGAGAACGCCGCAACGTCCTTGTACTCGACCGAGAAATAGGCCGACCAGAACGTCTCGATCAGGCCGATCGCAAGGCCGCCGAGCATGGCGCCGGGCAGCGAGCCGATGCCGCCGAGCACCGCGGCGGTGAAGGCCTTGATCCCGGCGACGAAGCCCATGAAGAAGTCGACCAGGCCGTAATAGAGCAGGTACATCAGACCCGCAACGGCGGCGAGCGCCGCGCCGATCACGAAGGTCATGGAGATGGTGCGGTCGACGTTGACGCCGAGCAGCGCTGCCATGGTCTGATCCTGCTCGCAGGCGCGCATGTCGCGCCCGAGCCGGGTGTTCGACACCAGCCAGGTGAAGATCGCCAGCAGCACGATGGTGGTGATGACGACGATGATCTGGATGTTGGAAAGCTGGATGACGAAGCCGTCCGCGCTTTCATGCAGCGTATAGCCGCCGGTGATGACCGGCGGGATCGGCTTGACCCGGGCGCCTTGCGCCACTTGCGAATAATTCGTCAGCACGAAAGACATGCCGATGGCCGACAGCATCGGGGCGAGGCGGAAGGAATGGCGCAGCGGCCGGTAGGCGATGCGCTCGATGGTCCAGCCATAGAGCGCGGTGATCGCCATTGAGACCAGCAGCACCACGAGCAGGATCAGGGGAATGGCCGTGAGGCCGAGCGAGATCAGGATCAGGAAGGTGATGAGGGCGATGAAGCCGCCGATCATGAAGACGTCGCCATGGGCGAAGTTGATCATGCCGACGATGCCGTAGACCATCGTGTAGCCGATCGCGATCAGGCCGTAGATCGAGCCGAGCACGAGGCCGTTGATGAGCTGCTGGGCGAAATAATCCATAAGCTGCCGTACCCAAACTTGACGCGGCTCAAAGGGAGCTCTTGCAGAGAGTTCTTGGGCCCCGGCAGCCCTTGAGCATTTGGGTTTTGTAACAGGAGGGAACTGGCGGCTGCAACTGGCCCGGGCTCCACCTTAAGGCTTGTACAGAGATCATTTCGGCGCCGGGTTCCCTGGGTCCTGCGAGGAACCCGGTTCCCGAGGCAACCAAAGTGGATGCCGGCCGTTGTCTCCCCTCTGACGTCCAATAAGGGAGTTTCCCCGAATGACGAAGCAGCAGAACCAGAATCCGGGTCAGCAGAATCAGAATCCCGGCCAGCGCAATCCGCAGCAGGGTGGTGGCCAGAAACCCGGACAGCAGCAGCAGGACCCGCGCCAGGGCGATCGCCCGGGCCAGCAGCAGGGCGGCCAGCGCGATCAGGAATAGCGAGTTTGGGAGCCCGGTAGTGAGGAGAGGTCCCGCCGCGAGGCGGGGCCTTTTTCTTTGCGGAAGAGTCATTCCGCGTCTGGTGCTGCGCACCACCCCGGAATGACGCCGCGCGAGAGGGCAGTTAAGGTAAACAAAGGGTTTAAATTGCCGCCACAGTCTGATGCGAGTTAGCTCCGGCATGGCCGCCGCCTTCCATCGAAGGCTCGGCAAATCAGGCGGGAAGCGGCATGTTCAGGAATTGGCGGATCGGCTCGGTCAACGGCGCGCTGCTGGCGGCCTATTTCATTCCCGTCTGGAGCCTCATAGCCTTCAGCATCATCGTCGCGCCCGTGCGCGGCCTCTACGAGCGGCCGAGCGTCGCGGTGGCGCTGTACCTGAGCGACCATCTGCAGATGGCGGGCATGGACACGGTGCGTGCCGCCTGGCTGCTGGCGCTCGGAAGGCTGACCGTGGTGGCGTTCTTTGCGATCTACCTCGTGCTGCTCTGTATTCCCCGCACCCGTAAGGGCGGCGGCAGTGACGAGGCGCTCGGGATTGCGCTGGCGATCGGCAGCCTGATCTCCTTTGCCAGCATGGTGATGGCCTCGAAGGTCGGCGAGCTGGCTGCGCTTCGGCTGCACGCCACCGAGCTCCTGATGCTGCTCGGTGCCGCCGTCGTGCTCGTGATCGAAAAGCCGGCGGCTGCGTCGAAGGCGGCCGAGGTCGCCGCGCCGCCGAATCTTCAGCCTCTAGGTCTCGAGCAGGCCGAGCTCCTGCACAATCGCTGAGACTTCCTTGACGGCGTGGTTCGCCGCCGGCACGCCGCAATAGATCGCCTGCTGCAGCAGGATCTCCTTGATGTCGTCGGGCGTGAAGCCGCCCTCGGCCAGCGCCGCACGCACGTGCAGGCGGAATTCGTCCCATTGCCCGAGCGCGACCATGGTGCCGATCACCAGCACGCGCCGCGTGCGCTCGTCGAAATGCGGCCGCGTCCAGATCTCGCCCCAGGCGTAGCGGGTGATCAGGTCCTGGAAGTCGGTGTTGAAGGCATTGCGGTTCGCGATCGACTTGTCGACCCAGGCATTGCCCAGCACCTTGCGGCGCACATTCATGCCGGCATCGCGGCGCTTCTGGTCGTCCATTCTGTTCCTCCTCTTTCGTCATTGCGAGCGCAGCGAAGCAATCCAGAAATGTGTCCGCGGAGACGGACTGGATTGCTTCGTCGCTACGCTCCTCGCAATGACGGTTGTTGCTAGCGCTGCGTCAGGAACCCCACCACCGCATCCGTGAACGCATGCGGCTGCTCGACGTTCGAAATGTGCGCGGCGTCGATGATGGTCATGCTGGCGCCGGGAATGCTGGAGCGGATCAATTCGGCCGCCGAGATCGGCGTCGCCGCGTCGTGGCGGCCGGCGATCACCAGCGTCGGACTCTTGATTTTCGGCAGCAGCGCGCGCTGGTCCAGCGTCGACAGCGCCTCGCAGCAGGCGAGATAGCCCTCGACGGGCGAGGCGAGCAGCATCGACTTCATCTTCGCGGTGATCGCAGGCTCGCGCTCGCGGAAATCTTGGGTGAGCCAGCCCGCGATCACAGCGTCCGCGACCGCCGCGATGCCGCCCTCCTTTACCGCCTTGATGCGGTTGTGCCAGTTTGTTGGATCGGGATAGTAGCAGGACGTGTTGGCGAGGATCAGCTTGCCGAACCGTTCGGGCGCATTGGCGCCGAGCCATTGCCCGACCATGCCGCCCATCGACAGGCCGCACCAATGCACCTTCTCGATGTTGAGGTCGTCGAGGATCGCGAGCACGTCGCGGCCGAACCGCTCCATCGTGTAGGGGCCAGGCGGGACGTTCGACTTGCCGTGGCCGCGGCGATCGTAGCGGATGACACGGAACACCTGCGTCAGCGCCTTCATCTGCGGCTCCCACATCTGCAGCGTGCAGCCGAGCGAGTTCGACAGCATCAAGGTCGGCCCGCCGTCGCGGCCCTCGACGGAGACGTTGAGCAGGCATCCGTCGGCATCGATCATGGGCATGCGGCGTCTCCGTTCTTAATCTTGATCGAGGTTGTCGAGCAGCCGGTCGATCAGCGCCTGTGACGCCCCTTGATAGGCCATCGGCTCGAACAATGCCGCAATTTTTTCCGGCGAAAGGTGCGCGATGACTTGCGAATCGGCCGACAGCACCTCGCGCAGATGCTTCTTCTCGGCGACGGCACGCTTGCTCGCGGCCTCGACGAGATGATGCGCGTTGCTCTTGCCGATGGCTTCGGCGAGCGCGAAGGTGACGGCCTCGGCCATGATCAAGCCATGCGTCGCATCGAGATTGCGGAGCATGCGCGCTGCATCGACCTCGAGACCCTCGGCGATGTCGACGACGGCAGCCAGCGCGCCTGATGTGACCAGCATCAATTGCGGCAGCGTCGGCCATTCCGCGTGCCAGGGACCGGCACTGCGTTCGTGGTCCTGCACCTGGGCGGCGAAGATCGTCGCGGCGAGCTGCGGGGCCATGGTGGCAGAGCCCAGCGCGCTTGCGGCGGCGACCGGGTTGCGCTTGTGCGGCATGGTCGAGGAGCCGCCGCGGCCTTCGCCGGCGGGCTCGAACGCTTCGGCGACGTCGGTCTGCATCAGCAGCGAGACGTCGCGCGCGATCTTGCCGCAGCTGCCGGCGAGAATGGCGAAGCAGGATGCGGCCTCGGCGATGCGGTCGCGATGGGTATGCCAGGGCGCCTCGGGCAGCGGCAGGTCGAGCTCCTGCGCCAGCCGTTCGGCCACCGCGAGCCCCTTGTCGCCGAGCGCAGCGAGCGTGCCGGCAGCGCCACCGAATTGCAGCGCGAGGCCCTCGCGGGAGAGCCGCCGCAGGCGGCAGCGGGCGCGCGCAAGGCTCGAGGCGTATTCGGCGGCCTTCAGCCCGAACGGCATCGGCAGCGCATGCTGGAGCCAGGTCCGCGCCACCATCGCGGTGTTGCGATGGCTGCGCGCCATCGCGGCAAAGCCCTTGATGGCACGGCTGAGGTCGGCATCCAGCGCCGCGATGCCGGCGCGCAGCATCAGCATGGTCGCGGTGTCGATGACGTCCTGGCTGGTCGCGCCCCAATGCACGTAGCGCGCGGCCTCCGCGTCATTCTTGCCGACATTGGCGGTTAGCATCTTGACCAGGGGAATCGCGAGATTGCCCGACCGCGTCGCGGCCTCGGCCAGTGCGGCCATGTCGAAGCCATCGGCCTTGCACGCCGCCTCGATCGGTCCGACGGCGGATGTGGGAATCACGGCGGTGGCCGCCTCGGCGCGTGCCAAGGCTGCCTCGAAATCGAGCATGTTCTGCAAGGTCGACCGATCGTCGCAGACCACGCGCATGGCGGCGCTCGACAGCATCGGTGCGAGCAGGGGGGAGAGGGATGTGCTCATGTTGCGCGCGACCTAATCATCATGGCCCGGCCGTGCCAATCCCCCACCGCCCGCACACGTCATTTTGCAGTTGCGAATATGCATTGCACGTGACCGGGCGCCGGCCTTTTCTTTGCCGCGCCGCTGCGTTACTTGATCAGCACTATAGTTACGCGATCCGGGAGGCACCCTCATGGCCATGACGATGAACGGCGAAGTCCAGCTTGCAGCGCCGCGCGAGGCCGTGTGGGCCAAGCTCAACGATCCCGAGGTGCTGAAGGCCTGCATCCCCGGCTGCGAGGAGCTGGAGAAGACCGACGACGGCGGCTTCCGCGCGACGGCGAAGATGAAGGTCGGCCCGGTGTCGGCGCGCTTCAAGGGCAAGGTCACGCTGTCCGATCTCGACCCGCCGAACGGCTACAAGATCTCCGGTGAGGGCGAAGGCGGGGTGGCCGGATTCGCCAAGGGCGGCGCGACCGTCAAGCTCGCCGAGAAGGACGGCGGCACGCTGCTCTCCTACGACGTCGAGGCGCAGATCGGCGGCAAGTTGGCGCAGCTCGGCCAGCGCCTCATCAACGGCGCCGCCAAGAAGCTTGCCGATGAGTTTTTCGCGAACTTCGCCAAGGCCGTACAGGGCTGAAGGTCCAATACCTTTAGGGTAGCGCCTTCGGCATGGCGCCTTGCGCCCGGGGCGATGTTGCCCCGGGGCATAATGGCCCATATGATGGGTTGGAATAATTATAAGAACCGCTTCGACGGGACCCGTCGGGGTGCTGACAGAGAGTGCTTATGGCAAAAATCTCCCTCATCGTGAACGGCAATCCAGTCACCGCTAATGTCGATCCCCGCACGCTCCTGGTGCAATTCCTGCGCGAGAATCTGCGGCTGACCGGCACCCATGTCGGCTGCGACACCTCGCAGTGCGGCGCCTGCGTCGTGCATCTCGACGGCAAGGCCGTGAAGTCCTGCACCACGCTTGCGGTGATGGCCGATGGCCACGAGGTCAAGACGATCGAGGGGCTGGCTGCGGACGGCGCGCCGCTGCATCCGATGCAGGAGGCCTTCCGCGAGCACCATGGCCTGCAGTGCGGCTTCTGCACGCCCGGCATGATCATGACTGCGATCGACATCGTGCACCGCAAGGGCCACGAGCTCGACGACCACACCATTCGCGAGGAGCTCGAAGGCAATCTCTGCCGCTGCACGGGCTACCAGAACATCGTCGCCTCGATCTCTGCCGGCGCGAAGGCGATGGCCAAATCCGACCTCGCGTAACGCGCCTCCCGCGATCAGGACATACAGATGTACGAATTCAAATATCATCGCCCTGGGACCGTTCGCCAGGCGGCCAACCTCCTGGTGAAGAACGAGGACGCCAAGGTGATCGCCGGCGGCCACACGCTGATTCCCGTCATGAAGCAGCGCCTCGCCAGTCCCCCGCATCTGGTCGACCTCTCCCACATCGAGGGGCTCAATGCGATCGAGATGAAGGGCCGCTCGCTCGTGATCGGCGCCACCGCCAAGCATGCCGAGGTCGCGACCTCCGCCATCGTCGGTGAAGCCATTCCTGCGCTGGCGAACCTTGCCGGCGGCATTGGCGATCCGGCCGTGCGTCACAAGGGCACGATCGGCGGCTCGCTCGCCAACAACGATCCGACTGCCGATTATCCGGCCGCGGTGCTCGCGCTCGGGGCCACCATCGTCACCAACAAGCGCCGCCTCAAGGCGGAAGAGTTCTTCCAGGGCCTGTTCACGACCGCGCTCGAAGCGGATGAGATCATCACCAAGGTGATGTTCCCGCTGCCGAAGAAGGCCGCTTACGTCAAGTTCCGCAACCAGGCCTCGCGCTATGCGCTTGTCGGGGTGTTCGTGGCGCGGCGTCCTTCGGACGTGCGCGTTGCGGTCACCGGTGCGGGCTCCGAAGGCGTGTTCCGCGTCACCGCATTCGAGGAAGCCTTGAAGAAGCGCTTCGCCTCGAAGGCGCTGGAGGGCATCGCGGTACCGGCAGAAGGCCTCAACAGCGACATCCACGGCAGCGCCGAATACCGCGCGCATCTCATCGGCGTGCTGACGCGGCGCGCCGTCGATGCCGCCAATGCCAAGGAATGAGCTGACCTCATTCCTCGGTCCAGACCTGTCCCCGGTGAGGGCGTAGTAAGACTGGCTTTTCCATGACTTCAGCGGCCACTTCTTCCGGTGCTTTGCCGGCATCGGTCGATGCGATGCTCGAACTCCTGACGTCGCGCGGCTATCTCGCTGAGCGCTCGCTGGCGACGGTGACGTATCTGTCGCTGCGTATGGGCCGACCGCTGTTCCTGGAAGGTGAGGCCGGCGTCGGCAAGACCGAGATCGCTAAGGTGCTCTCGGCGGCGCTGGGGCGGAAGCTGATCCGCCTGCAGTGCTATGAAGGCCTCGACGTCTCCTCCGCGGTGTATGAGTGGAACAGCGCGTCGCAGATGATCGCGATCCGGATGGCGGAAGCCGCGGGCGACACTGATCGCGATCAGCTTTCGAGCGATATCTTCGCCGACCGCTACATGATCAAGCGGCCGCTGCTCCAGGCGCTGGAGCCTGATGTCGCCGGTCCGCCGGTGCTGCTGATCGACGAGCTCGACCGTGCCGACGAGGCGTTCGAAGCCTACCTACTCGAAATCCTCAGTGACTTCCAGGTGACCATCCCTGAGTTCGGCACCGTGAAGGCGCCGCATCCGCCGATCGTCATCATCACCTCCAACCGTACCCGCGAGATCCACGACGCGCTGAAGCGGCGCTGCCTCTATCACTGGGTCGACTATCCCGCTGCCGAGCGCGAGCTCGCGATCGTCAAGACACGTGTGCCCGGCATCTCCGCCAAGCTGTCGCAGCAGGTCGTCCGCTTCGTGCAGGCACTGCGCAACCAGGACTTCTACAAGTCGCCGGGCGTTGCCGAGACCATCGACTGGGCCACCGCGCTGTCGGAGCTCGATGCCCGCTCACTGACCCCGCAAGTGGTCGGCGACACGCTGGGCGCGCTGCTCAAGTACCAGGACGACATCACCCGCATGCAGGGCGACACGCTGCAGAAGGTGCTGAAGGACGTGACGAGCGAGAATTGATCTTCACGTCATTCCGGGGCGCGCGTTAGCGCGAACCCGGAATCCATCGGGCCGCAGAGTTGGTGGATGAATGGATTCCGGGCTCGATGCTGCGCATCGCCCCGGAATGACGACCGAGGGTGCTGAACCAATGGCCATCAACCACCTTGCCCCCGAAAAGACCGAGCAGTTCGCCGACAACACCGTCGGCTTCGCCCGCGCGCTGCGTGCGGCCGGCCTGCCGGTCGGGCCGGGCGCTGTCATCGATGCCATGAGCGCGCTGCAGGTGATCGACATCGGCAGCCGATCCGACGTCTTCACCACGCTGGAGGCGATCTTCGTCAAGCGCCATGAGCATGCGCAGATCTTCAAGCAGGCTTTCAACCTGTTCTTCCGCGTCTCGGAAGAATGGAAGCACATGCTGGATTCGGTGCCGCTGCCGGACGAGGCCAAGAAGAAGCCCCAGGCCGGCGCCCGCCGCGTCCAGGAGGCGATGGCGCAGCCCCGTATGACCGAGACGCCGCAGCACCAGGAGCAGGATCTGCGCCTGTCGGTCTCCGACAAGGAGATCCTGCAGAAGAAGGATTTTGCGCAGATGAGCGCGGCGGAGATTGCCGAGGCGCTCCGTGCCATCGAGCGGATGAGGTTGCCGCAGGCCGAGCTCCTGACGCGCCGGCGCCGGCCCGATGCGCGCGGCCTGCGCCTCGACCTCCGCCGCACGCTGCGCGCCTCCTTGCGCACCGGCGGTGACATCATCGACATTCATCGCCTCGGACGGATCGAGAAGCCGGCGCCGATCGTGGCGCTGCTCGACATCTCGGGCTCGATGAGCGAATACACCCGCCTGTTCCTGCATTTCCTGCATGCCATCACGGATGCCCGCAAGCGCGTCTCGGTGTTCCTGTTCGGCACGCGCCTCACCAATGTCAGCCGCGCGCTGCGCCAGCGTGACCCGGACGAGGCGCTGGCGAGCTGCTCGGCCTCGGTCGAGGATTGGGCCGGCGGCACCCGGATCTCGGCCTCGCTGCACAACTTCAACAAATTGTGGGCGCGGCGGGTGCTGAGCCAGGGCGCCATCGTGCTCCTGATCTCCGACGGGCTGGAGCGGGAGGCCGATTCCAAGCTCGCCTTCGAGATGGACCGGCTGCACCGCTCCTGCCGGCGGCTGATCTGGCTGAACCCGCTGCTGCGGTTTGGCGGCTTCGAGGCCAAGGCGCAGGGCATCAAAATGATGCTCCCCCACGTTGACGAATTCCGCCCGGTACATAATTTGAGTTCGATCCAGGAGCTGATCACGACGCTCTCCCAGCCGCTGCCGCCGCATCACCGCAGCCTGATCCGCTCCGCAGCTTGAGAGGCCAGCCATGCTCGATCGCGACGAGGACATCCTGAAGGCGGCGGAGGACTGGCAGAAGGCCGGCCGTGGCGTCGCACTGGCGACGGTGGTGGAAACCTGGGGCTCGGCGCCGCGCCCGGCGGGCTCGAGCCTCGTTATCAACGACGAAGGCACGTTCCTGGGGTCCGTATCCGGCGGCTGCGTCGAGGGTGCGGTGGTTACGGAGGCCATGGATGTGATCCAGAGCGGCAAGCCGAAGATGCTGGAGTTCGGGGTCGCCGACGAGACCGCCTGGAACGTTGGGCTGTCCTGCGGCGGCACCATCCGCGTCTTCGTCGAGAAGGTCGGTTAGCCGTGAAGCTCGACATCCTGCACGAACTCAATGCCGAACGCGCCGCGCGCCGGCCCGTGATTCTGGTAACCGACACCGAGAGCGGCGAGCAGCGGCTGGTGAAGGCGAAGGATTTCGCCAAGGATCCGCTGCGCGCCGAGCTGGAGAAGCAGCTTCGCATGGGCAAGAGCGCCAGTGTCGAGGCCGGCGGCAAGAAGCTGTTTCTCAACGTCTACGCCCCGACGGCAAAGCTCGTCATCATCGGCGCGGTCCATATCAGCCAGGCGCTCGCGCCGCTGGCGCGCTCGCTCGGCTATGACGTCACCGTGGTCGATCCGCGCACGGCCTTTGCGAGCCCCGAGCGCTTTCCCGACATTCCGTTGATCGCCGAATGGCCTGATACTGCGCTGCCGCCGCTCAATGTCGATGCCTACACCGCGTTCGTGGCGGTGACGCACGATCCCAAGATCGACGACCCCGCGCTGCTGCACGCCTTCGAGCGCAACTGCTTCTATATCGGCGCGCTCGGCTCGCGAAAGACGCATGCCAAGCGTGGCGACCGGTTGCGGGCGCAAGGCGCCAAGGAAAACGACATCGCGCGCATCCACGCGCCCATTGGGCTAGCGATCGGCGCGGTCTCGCCGTCCGAGATCGCGGTGGCGATCATGGCCGAGATCACGGCCGTGCTTCGGCTGCCTCCCAAGGAAAAAGAAGAAGCGGCATGAAGTTCGGCCCGGCGAGTCCCAGGGATGCGATTGGCGGGGTGACCGTCCACACCCTGCGCCAGGGATCGCTGGTGCTGAAGAAGGGCACGACGATCGGACCTGCCGAGGTCGAGGCGCTGGAGCGCGCCGGCATCAAGGACATCGTCGTGGTGCGCATGGAGGCGGGCGACGTCTCCGAGGACGTTGCCGCCGCCAGCATCGCGCTCGCCATCGGCGGCGAGGGCATCCATGTCGAGCGCGCTTTCACCGGCCGTGCCAATCTGTTCGCCGCGCGAGCGGGCGTGCTGGTGATCGATCGCGCCGCGGTCGACCGCATCAACAACATCGACGAAGCCATCACCTTTGCCACGCTCGCCGCCTACAAGCCGGTGGTCGAGGGCGAGATGGTCGGAACCGTCAAGATCATCCCGTTCGGCGTCGAGGCGAGTTTGCGCGATGCCGCGGTGAAGGCGGCGGGCAAGGACGTGCTGAAGGTCGCGCCTTACGTGATCAAGCGCGTCGGCGTGGTCTCGACGCTGCTGCCGGGCCTGTCCACCAAGGTGATCGACAAGACGCTGCGCGTCACTGCCGAACGGCTGGCGCCAGCCGGCGCCAGCATCATCGCCGAGCGCCGGGTCCCGCACGAGGAGCAGGCGCTGTCGGCCGCGATCAAGGAATTGCTCGGCCTCGGCGCCGAGCTCGTGATCGTTTTCGGTGCATCCGCGATCGCTGACCGCCGCGACGTGATTCCGGCGGCCGTCACCGGAATCGGCGGCGAGATCGAGCATTTCGGCATGCCGGTCGACCCCGGAAATCTCCTGCTGATCGCCCGCGCCGGCGAGGTGCCGGTGATGGGCGCGCCGGGCTGCGCGCGCTCGCCGGTCGAGAACGGTTTTGACTGGGTCTTGATGCGGCTTCTCGCCGGCATCAAGGTGACGCGGTCCGAGCTGATGGGCATGGGCGTCGGCGGCCTCTTGATGGAGATCGTGACGCGGCCGCAGCCGCGCGCCAAGCCGGAGACCGAGGGCAACAGCCAGGTCGCGGCCATCGTGCTCGCGGCGGGACGCTCGACCCGGATGGGCGGGCCGAACAAGCTGCTCGCCAAGCTCGACGGCAAGAAGCTGGTGCGCCTCGCGACCGAGCAGGCGCTGGCCTCCAGGGCATCCGAGGTGATCGTCGTCACCGGCCACCAGGCCGAGCTCATCGAGCAGGCGCTGCAAGGCCTGAAGGTGACATTCGTCCGCAATCCGGACTTCGCCGGCGGCATCGCCAGCTCGGTGAAGGCCGGGATCGCGGCCGTGCCCGAGACCTGCGATGGCGCCGTCGTGTGTCTCGGCGACATGCCGCTGATCGACGCCGGCCTGATCGACCGGCTCATCGACAGTTTTGCGCCCGACCGCGGCAATCTCATCGTCGTTCCCGTCAGCGAGGGCCGGCGCGGCAACCCCGTGCTGTGGTCGCGCCGCTTCTTCAGGGAGCTGATGACGCTCGACGGCGACATCGGCGCGCGGCACTTGATCGCCAAGCACACCGAAGCGGTCGCCGAAGTGCCCGTCGACGGCGAGAGCGCCTTCCTGGACATCGACACGCCGCAGGCGCTGGAGGCGGCACGGCGGGGCTGAAGGTGCGTAGGGCAGATTAGCCGAAGGCGTAATCCGCCGCTGTGTTTCTCCGCGGAAACAAAAGAGGCGGATTACGCTTCGCTAATCCGCCCTACGGGACTACGGCATCCTGCAAGCCTGCCGATTTCAACCCCCCGTTCACCATCTGGAAACGACCGCCGCTTAGAGTTGCCGCCACCTGCCTTGGGGGGAGGGGTTTTTCCATGGCTTCGAACGTCGTCGCGCGCCGTTGCGCGATGTTTTTCCTTGCGCTGTCCGTTTTTGCATCCGGCGCGCGCCATATGACAGAAGCCCAGGCCGCCGGCGCTTTCGCGGTCGGCAAGTGCGGCGCTTATGGCCAGGCCTATGATTATGGCCACGAGGACGAGGCTCGCGCCGCCGCGCAGAAGCAGTGCAAGGGCGATTGCACCACCATGACGATGAAGCGCGCCTGCGCTGCGATGTCGGTCGATATGACCAATCCCTGCGGCGCCTACGGCTATGCCGTCAAGCCGAATATTTCCGCCTCGCTCAACGCCGCTACGCGCGAATGCTACAAATACGGCGGCAAGGAATGCGTGATCCGCGCCTGGGCCTGTGACGCCAAGGGGTGATTTTCTCTTGCTGTCGTGATCGGGCGTTGCGTAGCATCGCCTAGGGAATGACAGTGGAAGGCATACATGCAGTTCGACACCAAGATCGCGGTCGTGATCCGTACCGATCTTCAAGCCTGGCAGAAGCTGAACGTAGCCTCCTTCCTCACCAGCGGCATCGCCGCGGCCTTTCCGGAATGCATCGGCGAAGCCTATGAGGACGCCTCGGGCACGAAGTATCATGCACTGATCGGCCAACCGATCCTGATCTATGGCGCCGACGGTCCGGCGCTGTCGCGCGCGCTGGACCGCGCGCTCGCCCGCAACGTCAAGGCGGCGGTCTATACCGAAGACATGTTCAAGACGACACATGATGCCGCCAACCGCGAGGCGGTGAGGGCGGTTGCGCGTAGCGACCTCAATCTCGTCGGCATTGCGATGCGCGCCGAGCGGAAGGTGATCGACAAGATCGTCGACGGTCTCAAGTTCCATAGTTGACAGATCGAGAGCACCGCGCGGCGTCATCGGGGTGTCATGATGGACCCGCCCTTGCGCAAACATTGTGCTTTTTGACTCTCCTCAAGGGTGCGCCGGGCGGCGTCGCTATTCTGCTTCACAAAGCACAAGGAGCAGACCGATGCCGACCATGAAAGCCGCAATCGTCAAGCAATTCGGCAAGCCGCTGGTGATCGAGGACGTGCCGGTGCCGCAGCCCGGTCCGGGCGAGGTTCTGGTCAAGGTCAAGGCCTGCGGCGTCTGTCACACCGATCTGCACGCCGCCTCCGGCGACTGGCCGGTGAAGCCGGTGCCGCCCTTCATCCCCGGCCATGAAGCCGCCGGCATCGTCGCCGCGCTCGGGCCCGGCGTGAAGAATCTGAAAGTCGCGATGCCGTCGGCGTCGCCTGGCTGCACGACGCCTGCATGTCGTGCGAATATTGCGAGACCGGCTGGGAGACGCTGTGCGAGCACCAGCACAACACCGGCTACAGCGTCAACGGCGGCTTTGCCGAATATGTCATCGCTTCGGCCGCGTTCGCCGCCAAGCTGCCGGCGACGATCGATTTCGCGGCCATCGCGCCGATCCTCTGCGCTGGGGTCACCACCTACAAGGGATTGAAGGAAACCGAGGCCAAGCCCGGCGAGTGGGTCGTGATCTCCGGAATCGGCGGGCTCGGCCATGTCGCGATCCAATACGCCAAGGCGATGGGGCTGAAGGTCGCCGCGGTTGATATCGCCGAGGACAAGTTGGAGCTGGCGCGTGAAACCGGTGCCGATCTCGCGGTCAACGCGCTGGCGGATGGTGCAGTGGAGAAGGTGCTGACGGCGAGTGGGGGAGGCGCGCATGGCGTGCTGGTGACGGCGGTGTCGACTGCTGCATTCGCTCAGGCGCTCAAGATGGTGCGTCGCAAGGGCACTGTCAGCCTCGTCGGCCTGCCGCCGGGCGAATTCCCGACACCGATCTTCGACGTCGTGCTCAAGCGCATCACCGTGCGCGGCTCCATCGTCGGCACGAGGCGTGACCTCGACGAAGCCATCGCGTTCGCCGCCGACGGCAAGGTCAAGGCCGAGGTGACCAAGGTGCCGCTCGCAGCGATCAACGACGTCTTCGACCGGATGAGGGCCGGCAAGATCGACGGTCGCATGGTGCTGGATTTTGGCTAAAGCGTTTTCGAGCGAAGTGGACACCGGTTCGCGTTAAGAAAACGCGTCAAAACAAGAATCTGGCGCTTTACCCTGGCGGCATGCCGTCGAACTTCACCAGGCCAGGGTCGAGAGGATCCCACTCATGACCGCGCGCGGCGAAGGTCACCGCCTGCGGCCTGTAGCGGGCGGGCTCGTCGAGGCTTGCCGCCCGGATCGTGAACACGTCAGGCTGCGCCGCGAAGGTCATGTAGACAGCTACGCCGCATTGTGTGCAGAAGCCGCGGGTCTTCACCTTGCCGTTGTCGGCGACCATGTCCCAGTGCCTGGCATCGCCCGTCAGCGTGACGCCGGCGCGCGCGAAGGTCGCGTACGAGCCATGGCCGCTGCCGCTTTCCCGCTGGCAGTCGCGGCATTGGCAGTGATTGCTGAAGAGGGGCTCCCCTTCAATCGAATAGCGGATCGCGCCGCAGGCGCAGCCGCCGGTATAGGGCTTCTCCACCGCAATATCTCCCACTCAACCTTCGCCGCTGATCTCGTCGAGCTTGCGAACGACCTTCTTCCAGCCGCCGCTCATCACCGTGTAGGCCGACTCGTTCCTGGGCAGGACGAAGCCCGCATGCACGAGGCGGATCCGCGTGCCGGCTTCGACCGGGGTGAGGGACCAGGTCACGACGGTGTCGAGCGGGGCGCCATAGCCGGTGTTGCGCTCGTCGCCGCCTTTCCAGGCGTAGACGAGGCGGCTGAAAGCCACGACCTCCAGAACCCGGCAATGGATCACGCCGTCCCAGTTGCCCCCCGGGGTGGTCTGGAAGGTGAAGGCCTTGCCTTCGACGGCTTCGAAGCCGGTCGGCTGCATCAGCCAGCGCCCGATCAGCTGTCCGCTGGTCAGCGCCTTCCAGATCGTCTGGGCTGTGTGAGGGAAGACCTCGTCGATGACGATGTCTCTTGTGTCGGCTTTCAACGCGGCAGCACTCACGGGTCGATCTCCTTCAAGAGGTCACGCAGGTTCCGGAAACGCTCGCGCCAGAAGACGCCGTAATGGTCCATCCAGGTGACCAGCGGCTCGAGTCCCTGCGGCGCGGCGCGGTAATAGACGTTGCGGCCCTCGGCGCGCTCGGCGACGAGGCCCGCTTGCTTCAACGATTTCAGGTGTTGCGAGACGGCTCCTTGCGTGACGCCGCTGCCGCGCGTCAGCTCGGCGACGCTGATCTCTTTGCTCTCGAACACACGCTCGAACACGGCGCGGCGGGTCGGATCGGCAAGGGCGCGCATCACGGTGGTGACGGGGTTTGGGGTGGCTTCGATCATGCCATCAAATTAGCGGATACTAATGCATTAGTCAACACTAATTCGTCTGGACAGTCGCCGCCCCCGCGCGCTCTTGACTATGACTGACCAGTCAGTCATATATATCGAATGACGAAGAAGCCGACCAAAGCCGCCTTGCCCTCCGCCGCTCCCACCGGAGCGAACGACCCTGGGACTGCTGGCCCCGATGCAGCGCCTGCCTCGAACCGCGCCTCGCGTGCGGCGGAGCGGCGTGCGGCGATCGTGGAGGCGGCGATGGAGGAGTTCATCGCGCGCGGCTTTGCCGCCACCAGGCTCGACGACATCGCCAAGCGCGCCGGCGTCGCCAAGGGCACGATCTACCTGCACTTCAAGGACAAGGAATCGATGTTCGAGGAGCTGGTGCGCATCGTCATCGTTCCCGTGGTCGCACGGCTTACCACGCTGCCGCCGCCGGCAGGCTCGGTGCGCGACCTCATCGAGACGTTCGCCGGCAACTTCCTGAAGGAGGTGATCGGCACGAGACGGGGCGATCTGGTGCGTCTGATCGTGGCGGAGGGGCCGCGCTTTCCCTCCGTCGCCGACTTCTACTACCGCGAGGTGGTCTCGCGCGGGATCACTGCCATGCGCGCGCTGATCGAGCTCGGCATCGCCCGCGGCGAGATCCGGCAGAAGGACCTCGCGCACTATCCACAGATCCTGGTCGCGCCCGCGATGATCGCCGTGATCTGGCAGAGCCTGTTTGCGCGGCATGCGCCGCTCGACGCGCAGGAGATGCTGCGCGTTCATCTCGATTTGATTTTTGGCGAACGGAGGACGACATGAGGTCGTCGCAAGTGATTTCTTTCTTGGCATTGGTCCTTGTGCTCGCAACTGGGCTTGCGGGGTGCAAGGAGAAGCGCGATCCCGGCTTCCAGGGCTGGGTCGAGGCCGACATGATCTTCGTCAGTCCGGACGAAGCCGGGCGCGTCACCAAGCTCAATGTCCGCGAAGGCGACGAGGTCAAGGTCGGCGATCACCTCTATTCCGTCGATGACGATCTCCAGCTTGCCGACCTCAACCAGCAGAAGGCGACGCTTGCGAATGCGCAGCAGACCTATGACCGTGCGGCCTCGCTGAACAAGACCGGTTCGGGCACGCAGGCCAATCTCGATTCCGCCGTGTCCGCCTTGCGCGTCGCGGAGGCGCGGGTGGCGACCTCGGAGACGCGGATGGCGCGGCGCAAGGGCTTTGCGCCGGTCGCCGGCACCATCCAGCAGATCTATTTCCGCGAAGGCGAGATGGTGGCGGCGCAGCGGCCGGTGCTCTCGATCATGCCGCCCGGCAACATGAAGCTGCGCTTCTTCGTGCCGGAGACCGAGCTGCCGAAGCTCGCGATCGGCGACACGGTGCGTGTCTCCTGTGACAATTGCGCCGCCGACCTCACCGCGAAGATCTACTTCATCGCGACCTCGGCCGAATACACGCCGCCCGTCATCTACAGCCTCGAAGAGCGCAACAAGCTGGTCTATCTGATCCAGGCGCGACCCTCGCGGCCCGATGCCTTGCGCGTCGGACAGCCGATCGATATCCACCTCAATCCCAAAACTCCTGAGACCAAGACACCGGTGGCGGACAAGCGATGAGCAACGGCAACGGCATCGCAATCGACGTCAAGGGCCTGACCAAGTCATTCGGCGGCCGCGAGGTCGTGCACGATCTGTCGATGCAGGTGAAGCGCGGCTCGATCTACGGCTTCCTCGGTCCCAACGGCTCGGGCAAGACCACCACCATCCGCATCCTCTGCGGCCTGCTGACGCCCGACAGCGGCGAGGGCACCTGTCTCGGCTATGACATCCGCCGCGATGCCGAGAAGATCAAGCGCCAGGTCGGCTACATGACCCAGCGCTTCAGCCTGTACCAGGACCTCTCGGTGCGTGAGAACCTCGAATTCGTGGCGCGGCTCTATGGCCTCGCTGACGCGCGCGGCGCCGCGCGCGACATGATCAAGCGGCTCGGGCTCTCGGGGCGGGAGGAGCAGCTCGCCGGCGAGCTCTCGGGCGGCTGGAAGCAGCGGCTGGCGCTCGGGGCCTGCACGCTGCCCAATCCACAATTGTTGCTGCTGGACGAGCCGACCGCCGGCGTCGATCCCAAGGCGCGGCGCGATTTCTGGAACGAGATCCATGCGCTGGCCGCCGAGGGCCTCACGGTGCTGGTCTCGACCCATTACATGGACGAGGCCGAGCGCTGCCACGAGATCGCCTACATCGCCTACGGCTATCTGCTGGCGCACGGCACGGTGGAGGAGGTCATCGCGAAATCCGCGCTGACGACCTATACCGTCACGGGCGACGACCTGAACGAGCTTGGCGCGGCGCTCACGGGCAAGCCCGGGATCGACATGGTGGCGCCGTTCGGCACTTCGCTGCATGTTTCCGGCCGCGACGTCCCGGCGCTCGAAGCCAGCATCGCGCCCTGGCGCGAGAGAGGCGGCCTGCACTGGCAGAAGTCCAAGCCCTCGCTCGAAGACGTGTTCATCGAGCTGATGGGACGCTCCAAGGACAATTTCCAATGAGCGCGGTAGAACATCCCGAACCACGGCGGGAAATCCGCGAGCGCTTCGGCTTCCTGCGGCGTTCCTACGCTATGCTGGTCAAGGAGTTCATCCAGCTGAGGCGCGACCGCGTCTCGTTCGCGATGATCGTGATGCTGCCGGTGATGCAGCTGATGCTGTTCGGCTATGCCATCAACACCACGCCGCGTCATCTGCCGAGCGCGGTGCTGCTCCAGGAGGATTCCGATCTCGCCCGCTCGGTGCTGAAGGCGCTGGAGAACACCAAATATTTCCGCTTCCTCTACGAGGTTCACGACGTCGACGATTTCGACAACCTCCTGAAGTCCGGCAAGGTGCTGTTCGGGGTCGAGATCCCGCGCGGCTTCGAGCGGGCGGTGCGGCGCGGCGACAGGCCGGCGCTGCTGGTCGCGGCCGACGCCACCGATCCGGTCGCCGCAAGCGCTGCGCTCGGCTCGCTCGGCATGATCGTGCAGACCGCGCTCGCGCACGATCTCTATATCGGCGAGCCCCCGGAGATGCCGTTCGAGATCCGCGCCCACGCCCGCTACAATCCGGCCGCGAATTCCAGCCTCAATATCGTGCCAGGCCTCGTCGGCACCATCCTCACCATGACCATGCTGATCTTCACCGCGCTCTCGGTCACGCGCGAGGTCGAACGCGGCACCATGGAGAGCCTGTTGTCGATGCCGATCAAGCCGATCGAGGTGATGTTCGGCAAGATCGTGCCCTACGTGCTGGTCGGCTTCGTCCAGGCCTTCCTGATCATCAGCATCGGTGTCGGCCTGTTCGGCGTGCCCGTGCTCGGCAATCTCGTCCTGCTGGCGCTGCTGTCGACGCTGTTCATCACCACCAATCTGGCGGTCGGCTACACCATCTCGACGCTGGTTCAGAACCAGCTCCAGGCCATGCAGATGTCGATGATGTTCTTCCTGCCGAGCATTCTGCTCTCCGGCTTCATGTTCCCGTTCGCAGGCATGCCGGCCTGGGCGCAATATCTCGGCGAATGCCTGCCGCTGACCCATTATTTGCGGATCGTCCGCGCCATCATGCTGAAGGGCGCGACCATGGAGAATTTGCGCTTCGATACGCTGGCTCTGGCGGCCCTGATGCTGCTCGCCATGACCGTCGCGGTGACGCGCTTCCGCCGCACGCTGGATTGAGGCACAATACCCCGGAATCGAGGGGCGGGATGGCCAAGTTTGCGAGCAGGAAAGCGCGGCAGCATGCCGTCTTGTCGGAGGACTTCGAGCGCGAGCTGACGCGGGAGGTGCTGCGCACCGAGCTGTTGCGGGTCCGGGCGCTGATCGCGACCGGCTGCGTCATGACCCTGTTCCTCACCGCAATCTATCTGATCGACCCCGCCGTGGTGAACCGGGTCTGGCGCGGCACCGAAGGGTTCGCCGAAGTCTACGGCCTGCTCGTCGGGTTCATTTTGTTCGAGGTCTGGGTCCACACCCAGATCAGGAAGAACCTCCGCCTCGATCGCGACGTGCCGGTGGCCAGGCGCTATATCGGCACGCTGATCGAGACGTCGCTGCCAACCGTGATCCTCATCCTGCAGATCCGGACCATGGGCGCGACCCAGGCCCTCGGCTTTGCCGTGCCGCTGATGTATTTCATTTTCGTCATCCTCTCGACGCTGCGGCTCGATTTCTGGCTCTCGACCTTCACCGGCTTCGTCGCTGCTGCCGAGCTGTTCGTGGTCGCACTGGTCTACGATCCCTCGAGCAGCGTCGGCGAGCCCCAGCTCTATTTTCACGCGGTCCGCAGCGCCATCATCCTGATCTGCGGCGTGCTCGCCGGCGCCGTCGGCGCGCAATTGCGCCGGCAGTTCGCCGCGAGCATCGCGGCCGCCACCGCGCGTGACCGGGTCACCAATCTGTTCGGCCAGCATGTCTCGCCGCAGGTGGTGGAGCGGCTGATGACGGCGGGAACGGGCGCTAGCGGCGACGTCCGCCGCGTCGCGGTGATGTTCGTCGATTTCCGCGGCTTCACGGCCGGTGCGCAGTCGCGCAGTCCGCAGGAGGTGGTCGACCGGCTCGACGGCGCCTTCGCCGTCCTGGTCGACATTCTCGACCGCCAGGGCGGCATCGTGAACAAGTTTCTCGGTGACGGTTTCCTCGCGCTGTTCGGCGCGCCGCTGGAAGCATCCGACGCCGCGCACCGCGCGGTCGCCGCCGGCCGCGAGATGCTCCGGGCAATGGACCGCATCAACGCAGAGAGCAGCTGGCCGCTGCGGATCGGCATTGGCATCCATTTCGGCGAGGTCGTCGCCGGCAATATCGGCTCGCCCCGGCGCAAGGAATACACGGTCATCGGCGACACCGTGAACTTCGCCTCGCGACTCGAGGCGCTGAACAAGGATTTCGGCTCGCAGCTCTTGATCTCGGCGTCCGTGCGCGAGGCGCTGGGAGCCGACGGCAGCGATGCCGTCGCGCTCGGCGAGGTCGAAGTGCGCGGCTACGAGCAGAAAGTACCGGTGTTTCAGCTGGGATAATGTGCATCACACATCGGTGCGCGCAGTTCTCTTTCATCCAAGCGATTGCTCCGATTGCACTCAATTTTGGGGCATGACGAGCGATGTTTTCGGCTTGTAGAGTGCTGCGCGATGCGGCCGGTCGCGGCCGCGACTTGCATGAGGAAGTGACGATGCAGCGCCGCTACATCACCGTCGACGTGTTCACCGACCGCGCCTTCGGCGGCAACCAGCTCGCGGTGGTGCTCGATGCCGGCGGGCTGACGACGCAGCAGATGCAGGCGATCGCGACCGAGTTCAATTATTCCGAGACCACTTTCGTGCTGCCGCCGCGCGACAGGGCCAACGACGCCGAGGTGCGCATCTTCACGCCGGTGCAGGAGATCGCCTTTGCGGGCCATCCCAATGTCGGCACCGCCTTCGTGCTGGCCTCGATGGCGAAGGAGCCGAAGCTACGCCTGCTGTTCGAGGAGAAGGCCGGGTTGGTCCCGGTCGAGATCGTGCGAGAGCAGGGCAGGGTGATCAGAACCGAGCTCACCGCGCCGCAGCCGCTGCAGCGGCTCTCAACGCTGTCAACAGCGGAAGCCGCGAGCTGCATCTCGCTCGTTGCCGACGACATCAAGACCGACAATCACGAGCCGCAGATTGTCACCGTCGGAAACGCGTTTCTGGTGATGGAGCTGCATTCGCGCGAGGCGCTGAAGCGGGCCCGGCCCGATGCTGCGGCCTTTGGCAAGGTCTTGCCGCGCGATGGTGCCCGCGCGGTGTGGTTCTATACGCGCGATGTGCCGGCGGCGGAGGCGCCTTGCGAGCGACAGGCGCGCATGTTCATGCGCGGTGCCAGCGGCCTCGTCGAGGATCCCGCCACCGGCAGCGCCACGGTTGCCGCCGCCGCGCTGTTCGCCGATCTCGATCCCGCGAGCGACGGCGAGCTGAAGCTGACCGTCGGGCAGGGTTTTGACATGGGTCGTCCAAGCATCCTCTCGACCCGCGTACGCAAGCAGGACGGCAAGATTGTATCCGCTCACATCGGCGGCGCTTGCGTGCAGATGATGGAGGGGACGTTCCGGCTGGCGGGGGAGGGGTAACTTGTCATTCCGGGGCGCGCGTAGCGCGAACCCGGAATCCATCTAGCCGCAGTGTTGGTGGAGGAATGGATTCTCAGGTGCGCAATTGCGCACCCTAGCGCGCGCTGCGCGCGCCCGGGAATGACGGCTGTGGCTACACCTACCGCCCCGCCAAATTCTTCACCGCAACCCCATCGCGCTCCTCGATGATCTCCGCGATCATCTGGCGGTGGCAGTGGGTGTGGTCGCGCTCGTAGCAGAGCAGGCACACCGGGCCGGCCTTTTTCACCAGCGCAGAAAGCTCGTCCATCTCTTCCCTCGCCTGCGGCGTCTTCAGGTGCTTGGAGAAGATCATCTCCAGCACGTCGTATTGACCGCTGCGGGCGGCGAGGCGGCCTTCCTTCGGCGTGCCGAGCGCGGCGAGATGGACATAGCCGATGCCGCGCTCGTCGAGGCCCGCCGAAAGCTGCTTCTTGGAAAAGCCCGGCCGACGCGACGACGTCACCGCGCGCACGTCGACCACGAGCTTGACGCCGGCCTGTTCCAGCTCGTCCAGCACGGCCTTCGGCGGCGTCTGCTCATAGCCGATGGTGAAGAGCTTCTTCGCCTTTGCCAAGGGACCCTCAACTCACCCGTGCGATCAGTTCCATGGCGCCGTGCGGTGCGCGTACCTTGCCCTCGTGGATGACGTAAGCGAACACGTCGCGCGGCTCCTTCTTCGGCTTGGCCTTGTCAACCTTCGGGAGATCGTCGGGTTCACCGCCCGAAGCCCAATCCTGGAAGCGCTGGGCCCAGGCATCGAGCTGCTTCGGCGGATAGCAGGTCTTGATCTCGTCATTGCCCTTCTGCAGCCGCGCATAGACGAAATCGCCGGCGACATCTGCGATGGCGGGATATTTGCCGTGCTCGGCGAAAACCACGGGCGTCTCGAACTCGCGGATCAGCGCCACGAAGTCCGGCGTGCAGAAGCTGTCATGGCGCACTTCCACGACATGGCGCAGCGCGCGCCCCTCGAGCTTGCGCGGCAACAGCTCCAGGAACTTGCCGAAATCGGCGCCATCGAACTTCTTCGTCGGCGCAAACTGCCACAGCACCGGCCCGAGATGATCGCCGAGTTCCAGCACGCCGGAATCGTAGAACCGCTTGATGGAATCACCGGCCTCGGCGAGCACGCGGCGGTTGGTCGCAAAGCGCGGTCCCTTCACCGAGAACACGAAACCGTCAGGCACCTCGCTCGCCCATTTGCGAAAGCTCTCCGGCTTCTGCGAGCCGTAATAGGTGCCGTTGATCTCGATCGAGGTCAGCTTCGAAGCGGCATAGGACAGCTCCTTCGCCTGCGCGAGCTTCTCCGGATAGAACACGCCGCGCCAGGGCTCGAAGGTCCAGCCGCCGATACCGATGAAGATGTTGCCGGAGTTTTTGGAGGCAGTTTTTACTTTGGCCACGGGAGGATCTCGCATCGACGGGGAGGGATCTCATCCTAATCAAACCAGATGTGATTGGCCAGTTGGCCGGTCCGGTCTAAGCTCGCGACGGGCCCGCAAAGAAGGAGAACAAGATGCGGATGCTGCTGGTGGGGGGCGCGCTCGTCATGATGACATCTGCTGCCATGACAAGTTCTGCCGTGGCGGATGACGACGACACGAAGGGCGCGCAGAAGCTCGCTCAGCAGGGCCGCGACGACTATTGGCATTGCCTCGCGCGGGAATATTCGCGCGAGTCCAATCAGGGCCTGTCGGAGCAGGATTTCGGCCGCTCGGTTGCCGGAGCCTGTCCGTCGGAGTGGCAATATTACCGGGTCACGCTGCTCGATTATCTCACCACGCAATATCCTGATATCGATGCCGGCGCTCATCTCGCCACCGCGAACAGAGCGGTGGAGGCGGCGCAGAAGGACATCGTGATGGCCTTCGTCAAGCACCGGCCGCCCCAGAAGTAGGGGAGTGGCGAATCGCGAATAGGGCGACAAGGCATGCCATGCTCATTCGCCACTCGCCATTCGCGATTCGCCCTGGGCCTTCCAGTCGCGCGCTCATCCATGGTATCACTGAGCCCGTCTGGAGCAGGAACTTGCATGTCGTCTGAGTCGGTGGGTGGCATTCTGGGGGCGATCGTCGCGGCGGTCGTCCTTGCGGTTGCCGTCGTGTTCGGGCCGATCGGCCAGTACGGCAAGCCGCCCAAGCCGGCGAAGGCCGAGCCGGCGGCGGCGGCACCCGCAGCCCCGGTCGCGCCCGCGCCGCGCGGGCCGGTCATCCGGGAAGTGCCCAACCAATAGGGTTTGAAAATCGGATTTCCGCCCCCTTGCGGAACGCTTTTGACATTCCCATCTAGCTTCTAACGGCGACGTTGAGCGTAAAGACCTCCGTCGCTGGAACGACCTTGGAATTGCTTAAGGCTTGCGCCGGATGTACGCGCGGCCCGCCGTTCCGGGGTCGTTGGCATTTTAGGCCCCTTTTCGGCCCTTCCCCAGACCCCCGGCTTGGCAGCGCAGGATGCGGCGGATATACGCTGCCGTCATGAACGAAGCGATCAGACCGGGCATCGACAACCAAGCCCACGAGGGGCCGGAACTGTCGGTTATCGTCCCAACTTTCAACGAGCGCGACAACGTCACCGTGCTGTACCGGCGCCTCGAGGCGACGCTCGCCAACGTCGTCTGGGAAGTCGTGTTCGTCGATGACAATTCGCCCGACGGCACCTGGGATGTCGTGCGCGAGTTGGCGCAGCGCGACAGCCGGGTGCGCTGCGTCCGCCGCATCGGCCGCCGCGGCCTGTCGGGCGCCTGCATCGAGGGCATCCTTGCCTCCAGCGCGCCCTATGTGGCCGTGATCGATGCCGACCTCCAGCACGACGAGACGCAGTTGCCCAAGATGCTGCTCTTGCTCGCGAGCGATCAGGCCGACCTCGTCGTCGGCAGCCGCTACATCGAGGGCTACAAGAGCGAAGGCTTCAACAGGCAGCGCGCCGGCGCCAGCGCGCTCGCGACCGAGGTCGCCAAGAAGATGCTGCGGGTCGAGATTGCCGACCCCATGAGCGGCTTCTTCATGATCCGCCGCGACCGCTTCGAGCAGCTCGCGCCAAAACTCTCCGTGCACGGCTTCAAGATCCTGCTCGACATCGTCGCGACCGCGCATGGCAGCTTGCGGGCGGTCGAGATTCCCTACACGTTCGGCGCCCGCCAGCACGGCGAGAGCAAGCTCGATTCCATGGTCGCGCTCGACTTCCTCGGCCTCGTCTTCGCCAAGCTAACCAACGACATCGTCTCGCTGCGCTTCATCCTGTTCGCGATGGTCGGCGGCATCGGCCTCGTCGTGCACCTGACCACGCTGTTCATCGCGCTTCGCCTGTTCAACGCGCCGTTCCCGGAGGCGCAGGCCGCGGGCGCCATCGTCGCCATGACCAGCAATTTCATCCTCAACAACTTTCTCACCTATCGCGACCAGCGGCTGAAGGGCTTTGCGCTGCTGCGCGGGCTGATCGCCTTCTACATCGTGTGCAGCGTCGGCCTGCTCGCCAATGTCGGCGTCGCCTTCTCGGTCTACGACCAGGAGCCGATCTGGTGGCTGGCCGGCCTGGCCGGCGCGTTGATGGGCGTGGTGTGGAACTACGCGATGTCCGGACTGTTCGTCTGGCGCAAGAAATAGCGCGTGATGGGCGGGGCCGACGCGCGGATCGTCCGCAACACCGCGCTGCTGATTGTCGCGCTGGTGGGATTGCGGCTCGTCGCAGCCGCCTTCACGCCGATCACGTTCGACGAAGCCTATTACTGGATGTGGTCGAAGAGCCTCGCCGGGGGCTATTACGACCACCCGCCCATGGTCGCCTATGTGATCCGCGCCGGCACCATGATCGCGGGCGATACCGAGCTCGGCGTCCGCCTCGTCTCGATCCTGCTCGCGCTGCCGATGAGCTATGCGGTCTATCGCTCCGCCGCAATTCTGTTCGGCGGGGTGCGTGTGGCCGCGACCAGCGCCATCCTGCTCAACGTGACGCTGCTGGCTTCCGTCGGCACGCTGATCGTCACGCCCGATGCGCCGCTGCTGGTCGCCTCCAGCTTCGTGCTGTTCTTTCTCGCCAAGGTGCTGGAGACCGGACGCGGCGCCTGGTGGCTCGCGGTCGGCGCCGCCGTCGGCGCGGCGCTATTGTCGAAATACACCGCGATGTTCTTTGGCGCCGCGATCCTGATCTGGCTCGCTTGCGTGCCGAAGCTGCGGCGCTGGTTCCTCTCGCCCTGGCCCTATCTCGGCGGCCTCGTCGCGCTGGCGCTGTTCTCGCCGGTGATCCTCTGGAATGCCGACCATCAATGGGTCTCGTTCGCAAAGCAGCTCGGCCGCGCCAGGATCGAGGACTTCCGCCCCGTCTTCATCGCCGAGCTGATCCCGACCCAGATCGCGTTCGCAACCCCGCTGGTCTTTATCCTCGGCGCCATGGGCCTGCATGCGCTGACCTGGCAGCGCGCCGGCGCGCTGGCCTCGCGCGTGCTGATCGAGACGATGTTCTGGACCATCGTCGCCTATTTCGTCTGGCATTCGCTGCATGCGCGCGTCGAGGCCAACTGGTTCGCGCCGGTGTATCCGCCGTTCGTCATTGCCGCGGCCGCCGCGGCCAATCTTGCGCAATGGAAGCCGCGTCAGCGGCGCCTCGTCGACGTTTGCCAGCGCTGGGCCGCGCCTGTGGGCATCGTCATGTTTGCCGCCTTGATCGTGCAGGCCAATACCGGCTGGTTGTCCGGATATCGCCGCGATGCCACCGTGCGCAGTGTCGGTGTCGGCTGGCGCGAGCTCGCGGCCGGAATCGAAGCGGTGCGCGCGCGCAGTGGCGCCACCTGCGTGCTGGCGCAGGATTACGGCACCACGAGCTGGCTCGCATTCTATCTGCCGCGCGGCACCTGCGTCGCGCAGCAAAATCAGCGCATCCGCTGGGTCAACATGGCCGAACCCGATCCCAAGCTGCTCGCCGGCAAGCTGCTCTATGTCGACGAGCTGCGCGCCGACGGTCATCCTGCCCTCAATGCTCTCTTTGCAAAGGTGACGCAGGTGGCGCAATTGCAGCGCAAGCGCGGGCCGCTCGTGATCGAGACCTACGGCATCGACCTGCTGGAAGTCGCCAAGGGCGAGGTGCTGGACCGCTCGCCGCCGCCGGAAGCGCGGTAGCGCCTTAATCAATCATCTCGGCCTTGTCAGCATCCTGCCCCGGCCCATCGCGATCGCGCCAGAACCAGACGGTCACGACGCCGGAACGGCCGCGGACCCGGGCGAGCAGGGGGCCGGACAGAACACCGTCGGGCGCGCCCTGGAAGTCGGCCGCATCCAGCAGCGTGTCGCTCAGCGCAAGGCGCGCATCGTTCTGGGCGGCAATCTCCATCAGCCGGCTTGCGACGTTGACGGTGTCGCCCGTCGCCGTGATGTGCTGATGGCTTTCGCCGAGTCGCGAGGCGACGATCGGGCCGCAATGCGCGCCGATCTTGTAGCCGAGCTGACCCGCGATCGCCGGCGGAAGCGAGGCGATCCAGCGTGCGAGGCCGCGATGCAGATCGACCGCGCATTTCAGCGCGCGCGCCGAATCGTCGGGCATGGCGCGCGGCAGCCCGAACAGGATCATGGCGCCGTCGCCGAGAAAGCCCGTGATCATGCCGCCGCAATCGATCGCGATCCGGTCGATCAGCGCATGAAACGCCTTCAGAATATCCGTGAGCTCGTCCGGATCGATCCGCTCACTCAAACCGGTGAAACCGGAGAGATCGACGAACACCACGGCTGCATCCTGCCGCACCGGCTTCGACAGGAAGTTCGGATCTCGCGAGAGCCAATCCCGCAGCGCCGGAGCCTGGAATTGCGCAAGCGACCTGCTCTTAGCGGCGAAATATTGCGTGCGGCGGCCTCCGGCCCACAGCTGCACGCCGGCAAAGACCGCAACCGGCGGCACGGCGGCGGCGAGCGTGGTCGCGGCGTTCAGCCAGACGCCGTGCGTGAACGCGAACAGGTTGAGCCCGGCCCAGGCAATCATCACCGCGGCCGCCGCCATGGTGCCGAGCGCGATGCGCCGCCAGGCGAGCAGGCCGACCAGCAGCACCGGCAGCAGGATCGCCGTGAGCGCGTCGGCAATGCGGACCCGGTGGTCACGCAGGATGGCGTCGCCGGCGACGAGATGCGTGATTGCGGTCGAGACCACCTCGACGCCGGGCATGAGGGAATCGAACGGCGTCGGATAGAAGTCGCCGCCGCCGGCGACGGAGGCGCCGATCACGACGATCCGGTTCTCGATGGCCGCGCGATCGAGCGTGCCATCGAAGATGCTCTGTGCGCTGACGGTACGGATGGTGCGGCGCGGGCCGTAATAGGTGATCGGCAATGCCAGATTGCTGTCGGTCGGCACCACGCGATCGCCGAGCATGAGATGGCCCGGCGCGACGGTCAGCGGCTCGTCGAGCGCGCGCGCCGCAACGCGCAACGGAAACGACAGCTCGACCTTGTCGCGGGTCCGGAACAGCATCGGCACCGAGAGCGGCGAGCCCGATTGCCCGGTCGCGACGTTGACGATGCCGACCTCGGCGTGATCGGCGAATGCGGGCAATGGCTGCAGGAAGCGCTCGGCCTCCGGCAGCACGGCCAGCGGACCTTCGCTGCTGGGTGACACGGTTTCGCTGGCCGAGGGGAAGATCGCGGCGGCGGCGAGCACCATGCGGCCGGTGGCCAATGTGTTGGCCAGCGTCGCATCGCCGATCGCGGCGCTGCGGTCGACCAGCAGCAGGTCGATCGCCACGACCTTCGGCTTAAACTGCACGATGGTATCGACCACGCGGGCAAGATCGGCGCGCGGCAGTGGATAGGTGCCGCCGCGCTTCACCACCGTGTCGTCGATCGCAACGATGGTGACGAAATCCGGCGGACGCCGCACGCCGCGCGCCTGCGTCCGCCAATCCGTCAACGTGGCTTCGAGGCGGTCCAGGAAGCGCAGATGGCCGTGGGCGTGCGTGGCATAGATGCCCGCGCCCCACAGCGCGGTGAGGACGAGTGCCACCAGGATCTGAACGCGTCGGCTGCGCATGCGGTCTTGCAATCGTATAATCCAAATCTCATGGGCCGGGCCTTGCCGGCCCCGGCTCATTGCCCGAGTCTGGCCATGAGCGCGTCGACGCGCGGCTGGCCCCAGGTCTTGACGGTCAACGGACCGGTTGGCTCGACATCGACGCCTTCGCCGGGGCCGAGCACGACGCCGCGTCCACGAGCCCTGCGGCTCACGCCGACCCGGCCGTCTGCGACGAACACGGAAGTCTTGGCGTCGGCGGCATCGACCGCCCATTTCGTGCCGCGCACTGCGGCGATCGCTTGCGGCGTCAGCACCTTGAAGGGATTGCCGCGCGGCTTCTTGGGCACCTCGATCAGCAGCGCTTTGCTGCTCAACTCCACGGAGTCTATATGTCCGTCGCGGTTGGCGTCCTTAAGTTCAAATCTGGCGCCGTTTTCCGCAACGATGGTGATGCCGTTGTCGCAGCGCCAGGTCTGCGTCCCGGCAGCCGACGGCGATGCCGTGCAGCCCGCATTCGCCGCAGGCTGCGCAGTCGCAGATCCGATCAACAGAAACGACCCCGCCAGGGCGAAAAACCCCGCGCGCGCAATCCCTCTCATGCCAGCCTCCGTTTGCGTGCTCGGCACAGCTCAGGGCAGGATGATACGGTACCGTATCACGCGCAGAGGCTGCTGAAAAGTGCCGAAGTGGGAGCTATTTTCTCGCACCCGCGATGTCCAGAACCGAGGCGATCAACTTTCAATCACGGCGCCGTGCCGCGGTGCCCGGCGCGTCATGAGCATGCACCGTTGTCGCGCGGCCGACGAGGCCCAATCCGACGCGTCGTCCACCAGCCTCGCGCAACGCTGGCGCGTTACGTTCGGGGGCAGTGGAGGGCCACGAAAATGACGTTCTCAAGTGCGTCATGGATGTGGCCGCAGACGTCCGCAGAGCCTGCTGAACCGGCCGAGAATTATAGTTAACAGACCCGACTAAGTCCGTAGTTCTGCGGGCGTTTTTCTCAAAACGGGACAGCGTTAACGAGTCGCCGCAGATCCGCCCGAACTTAATCCGCATTTAACTAAAAGTCGCCTTAATGACGCTCCGACCCTCTGCGAGATGCTGTTCCCGGATCGTGACCAGCGGCACTTCGAAGGGGGACAGAGTGACACCGTCCTGGACGCAAGGCGAATGAGTACGAGTATCGCTGCGCAGAGTAACGCGGCACGGAAGTCCAAGAATTTCTCGAAGACCAATTCGCGGAAATCTTCCCGGAAAATGACCACGACCAATTGGCTTGGCGCCGCGGCGATCGGCTGCGCCGTGATGGGCGCCGGCTGGACCATCCACAGCAACATCTTCGGCGCGAGCGTCTATCCCTCCGTCGGCAGCGTCGGCTACGACGAGCCGGTGATCAAGCGCGCGCCCAGGGTGGTGCTGCGCGAGGCCGGCGAGGCCATCAAGGAAACCTTCGCGCTGCTGCCCGACCGCCTCCAGGTCGCAGCTCCAATCTCGCGCGAGATGTTCAACGAGCGCTTTGCCGCGGCCGCAACGCAGGGCGTGCCATCGAATGCCACAAGCGCCGCACCCCCGGCGCAGGTCGTTGCGGTGGCCAAAGACGCCCCGAAGCAGGGCGTGATCGCGAAGGTCGCGGAAGCGCTGAAGCCGGCAGCCAAGGGCGCCGACAACGCCGCGGACAAGACCAAGCGCGCGCCGGCTGCCCAGCTGCAACTCGCCTCGGCCGACCCGGCCGAGATCGTGCCGGCGCCCGAAGCCAAGCAAAAATCCTTCGCCGACCGTGCCAAGGCCGCGGTGATGTCGATCACCGCTCCGCGCCAGGCGATGGTGGAAAAGCTGTGGGGCAAGCGCGAAGCGTCCGGCGGGCTGCTCGCCTACGCCTCGGCCGATGCCAGCATCACTGCGTCCATCGCCCCGAAGGAGCAGAACCCGATGTTCGGCGGCGCTCCGCCTTATGAGCGGGACACCGCGGTCTACGACATCACGGCCAAGATGGTGTATCTGCCTGACGGCACCAGGCTCGAGGCGCATTCCGGCCTTGGCGCCAACCGCGACGATCCGGACTCGCGCCGCCTGCGCATGCGCGGCGTGACGCCGCCGCACATCTATACGCTGAAACCGCGCGAGGCGCTGTTCCACGGCGTGCCGGCGCTGCGCCTCACCCCGATCGGCGGCGAGAGCGCGATCTACGGCCGCGACGGCCTGCTCGCCCACACCTTCATGCTCGGGCCGGGCGGCGATTCCAACGGCTGCGTGTCGTTCAAGGATTACTACGCGTTCCTCGACGCCTACCGCAACAAGGGCATCCGCAAGCTCGCGGTGCTGGCGCGGGTGGAGTGAGGCGAGCTCAGGCCGCAACGGTCTTGCGCAGCGCCATCTCGGTCGCGATCGCGCGCCGGACCGCGGGGCGGGCCTGCATGCGTTCGAGATAGGCCGCGAGCGGTGGCCATTGCGCGATGTCGATCCCTGCCGGACGGAGCAGAAGCAAGGTCCAGGTGAGATGGGCATCGGCCACGGTGAAGGCGTCGCCGACGAGGAATTCGCGGCCCGCCAGATGCGCTGCCGGCACCGACAATGTCTGCATGATCCTCGCGCGCGGCTTGGCCAGCGAGCCGTCGTCCTTGTACCAGAAGGTTGGAAACAGGAACGCCTTGTGGATCTCGGCGCCGACGAAGCTCAGCCATTCCTGCAGGCGATAACGATCGATGTCGCCGGGCCGCGGCGCAAGGCGTGCCTCCGGCTTCACATCGGCGATGTATTGCAGCACCGCTGCGCTTTCCGTCAGCCGCTCGCCGTTCTCCAGCACCAGGACCGGCACCGCGCCCTTCGGTGACACCTCACGGAAGTCGCGGCCGTCGTCCACGAGCCGCTTGGTCCAGATATGGGCGAGGTGATACTGCGCCTCGATTCCGGCCTCCAGCAACGCGATGTGGCTCGAGAGCGAGCAGGCCATCGGAAAGAAATAGAGCTGCAGCATCGGGAAGGTCTCCTCAGGTCAGCACGTCGCTCTGCGCGATGATCGCGAACCGGTCGGACAATTCGGCCAGAGCGACCTCGTGAACAATTCTCGCCGGCAGCGTGCCGCCGCGCCCATCGGGAAGATCGCGCGTGGCGCAGGCATCCGCCGCGATCGTCGTGCGCAGGCCGAGATCGAGCGCGGCGCGCGCGGTCGAAGACACGCACATATGCGTCATGAACCCCGCGAGCACGATGTTCTTGCGTCCGGTCGCGGCCAGCCGGGCCTGCAGGTCGGTGCCGGCGAAGGCATTCGGCAGCGCCTTCTCGATCACGGGCTCGGTCGCGAGTGGCGTCAGGCGTTCGACGATCGCGCCGCGCGCCGCCTCGCGGTCGAACAGGCCGCCGGCGCGGCCCTTGTGCGCGACGTGGAAGATCGCAGCTCCGCTCTCCCGTGCGCGCGCGAGCAGGCGCGCAGCCGCGGCGATCGCCGCTTGCGCCTCGGGCAGGGCGATGGGGCCGGCGCAATATTCGTTCTGGATGTCGATCAGAACGAGGCATGTCTCGTTGAGCTTGGGCGGATCGAGATCGGCGCCGGCGAGTTCGAGCAGCGTCTTTGGAGCGGTCATGCCGTCAGGCTTTCGTGAATTCGGATGCTTCGACACTAGCGCAGCAGCAGCCTGCCATTGTGCAGGACTATTGCAGCTGATGGCTGCGAATTTGCAGGTAGCGGCGGCGCCTGCTAGGCTCGCCCCGATGAATTGGGACGATCTGCGCATCATCGCCGCGGTCAGGGACGAGGGCACCTATGCCGGCGCCAGCGCGCGGCTGCGCATCGACGAGACCACCGTCGGCCGCAGGCTTGCGCGCATCCAGCGCGATCTCGGCGTGAAGCTGTTCGATGCGGTGGACGGCGTGCGGCGGCCGACGCGCCAGTGCGAGGCGGTGCTCGCGCATGTCGGTGCGATGGCCGCGCATGCGGCGGCGATCGACCGCATCAAGGAGGGCCAGGCCGGCCCGGTCGGGCGGCTGCGCATCGCCTCGACAAATGCGGTCGCCGAGGAGCTGCTGGCGCCGCATGCGAGCAGCTTCCTGCGCGATCATCCGGGGCTGACGCTGCAATTCCTCACCGCGAGCGGCAACGTCAAGTTCTCGCGCTGGCAGGCCGATCTCGCCATCCGCCTGCGCAAGCCGGAGAAGGGCGACTTCACCATCTCCAAGCTCGGCGACGTCAGGCTGTACTTCTTCGAGCCCGCGGACCGCGGCGGCGGCGAGCCCGTTGCGTGCGTCTATCCGGACGAGCTCGACGCGATCCCGGAAGCGCAGTTCTTGCGTGCGAAGCGGCTGACGAACGTGCGCTGCGTCACCGACAATATCCGCATCATCCGCACCATGATTCAGTCGCATCAGGCCATCGGCGTGCTGCCCGAGCACAGCTGCTTAGCCCTGCTCGCCGACCGCAGCCTGCGCGCCACCCTGCTGCCGAAGCGCCGCGACGTCTGGCTGCTCGTGCAGAACCACCTCAAGCGCGATCCGGCGACACGCGTGACGATCGCGTGGGTGAGGGCGTGCTTCCAGGACATCTCGCGCAATTGATGTCGCATATCGCCGCAATCATCGCGCCACGCTGCGCACGCTGCGACGAAAAAACTTCACCCGCCCCCTTGCAACCCGAACGTGCCTGGTCTATTAGCGCCGTCCTTCGCTAGGCCATGGGTTCGGGCTCGCTGAGATCCCGACTGGCGCGGGCCGGGTCTTGCCGGTTTCGTGTTCCGCCGAATGAAGGAGAAACGCAGGACGTAGCTCATGGAGAGCGTCGGGTTGAACACCCGAAGGCATCGGTTCGATTCCGGTCTCTTGCACAAAGGATAGCTCAGTTTGGTAGAGCAGATGACTTTTACTCATCGGGTCGCGGGTTCGAATCCCGCTCCAGCGCTCCGTTTCAGCCTGAAACGCTGATACCTCTGACGAGGACCGGACGCGCGCTTCAGTCGCGGTCCGGCCGTTTTGCCGCAAGGCTTTCCGTCCGAACCTAGACACTGTGAGACCGGCTTTGCGCCGCGGGTAGATGCCGCTTGCGCTGATGCCGGGTGGCTCCGCACGGCCGCGCGACACGTCTCGCGCGATCGCGCGCGTGCGCCCGTCGTCATGCAAGCTCAAGCCCCGGCCCGCCGATTTCGCGGGAAGCGTCGTCCGCGTCCTCACGTCCTTTGCAGGTGTAACCCGCTATCCGGCCGCGCTCGGCAGGAGGCAACTGAAGGAGGCGTGCCATGACTTTGAACAAGACTTGGCATTTGCTGATGCTGAACGTGACGGTGAAGGATGGCGAGCGTGCGTTGCTGACGCGCAACGGGCAGCTCGTGCGCGTGCTCGCGCCCGGCAAGCATCGCCTGTTCGATCCCCTGCACGAGCTGAAGGCCGAGGTGCTCGACGTGGTCCGCAGCGAATTTCCTGCGGAGCGCTACGCAGTGCTGAAGGCCGCGCGGCCTGATCTTGCCGCCGAGCTGTTCGAGGCGGTCGAGACCAAGGCGGACGAGATCGCCATCGTCAGCCTCGACGGCCGGCCCGTGCATCTGATGACGCCTTGGCAGGTGCGCGTCTACTGGAAGGTCGCAACGCGCATCGATGTCGAGCGCATCGATGTGTCCAGCGACGTCAGGGTCGACGCGCGGCACCTCACCATGATCGAGCGCAGCCGCTCGACCGTCATGAGCGAGACTGTGGTCGAGAACCACGAAGCGGGCCTGCTCTATGTCGAGGGCCGGCTCGTGGAGCGGCTCGCGCCCGGCCGGCACGCCTTCTGGACCGTCGGCCGCAAGATCGAGGTGAAGCGCCTCGACCTGCGGCCCCAGGCGGTCGAGATCACCGCGCAGGAGATGCTGACCAAGGATCGCATCGCGCTGCGGGTGACGCTGACGGCGTTCCGCCGCATCGTCGATCCCGAGCGCACGGTGGCGACCGTGCCCGACGTGGATGCGTGGCTGTACCGCCTGGTGCAGTTCGCGATCCGCGAGGCGGTGGCGGGCCGGACGCTGGACGAGGTGCTGTCTGCGAAGGCGGTGCTGGATGCGGAGCTGCGCGACTATGTGCGTGCACGCGTCGCAGAGTCCGGCGTGGAGGTGACCGAGCTCGGCGTCAAGGACGTGATCCTGCCCGGCGAGATCCGGGAGCTGGTGAACAAGGTGGTGGAGGCGGAGCGGGTCGCGAAGGCGAACCTGATCCGCCGGCAGGAGGAGACCGCGGCGACGCGTTCGCTCCTGAACACTGCCCGCCTGATGGAGGAGAACCCCCTGCTGCTTCGGCTCAAGGAGCTGGAGTCGCTGGAGCGGCTGGTCGAGAAGGTCGGCCGCATCGACCTCCATGCCGGTGAAGGCCAGGGCCTCGATGCCCTCCTGACCCGGCTCGTGCGTCTGAAGGCGCCCGAGAGCGCATGAACCGAAGGGCCGCCCACGGGCGGCCCTTCACATCGGCGTTGCCGCCGTCTGCGATGAACGCGATCGGCGCGCAGCGCGACCAATTTGGGCTCGTCGGGGATTGAGCGCGCTCGCAGGTTGCGTCATCTTGGGGCCGCAACGTCTTGATCAGGGAAGGCCCATGACCGTTCTTCAGGAATCGATCCGCCCCGCGGCACGATCCAGCGACTGGAAGGCGATCGTCGTCCTGATCCTCATGATCCCGGTGCTGTGGTCGCCGGTGATCCTGTTTCGCTTCGTTCTGTATCAGCCGTTCAACATTCCGTCCGGTTCGATGACACCGGCGCTGATGGTCGGCGACTACGTCTTCGCCGCGAAATACGCTTACGGGTATGGCCGCTATTCCCTCCCATTCGCGTCGTCCTGGATCTCGGGCCGCATCCTCGCCGCCGATCCCGAATACGGGGATATCGTGGTATTCCGGACGGCGAAGGACAGTTCTGCCGACTACGTCAAACGCGTCGTCGGCCTGCCCGGAGACCGCATCCAGATGCGGCAGGGCCGGCTCATCCTCAACAGCCGCCCGGTGACCCGCGTCGCCCTGGAGGCGACATTTGCCGGCGACGCCTGCGGTGTCGACGACCGCGCCGCCGTCAAGCGCTGGCGCGAGACGCTGCCGAGCGGTGCGTCCTATGTGACCTACGACTGCCTCGACAACGGCTATCTCGACAACACAGACGTCTTCACGGTGCCGCCGGGCCACATCTTCGTGCTCGGCGACAACCGCGACAATTCCACCGACAGCCGCGTGCAGTCGACGTTCGGCTTCGTGCCGATGGACAATCTCATCGGCAAGGTGACGCGGATCTTCTGGTCGCTGGATGAAGACGGCGAGCCGCGCTTCGAGCGGCTCGGGAAGGTGGAGTGAGGCTTGCTCCGTCATTCCGGGGCGGCGCGCAGCGCCGAGCCCGGAATCCATAATCACAGGCGGACGGGAATGGCCTACTATCTCTACATCCTTGCGAGCAAGAAACACGGCACGCTCTACATCGGCGTGACCAACGACCTGGTGCGCCGAGTGTATCAGCACAGAACGAAGACCGTCCCCGGCTTCACGAGCAAGTACGGCGTCGACAAGCTCGTCTTGTTCGAAATCTACGACGATGCCGTGAGCGCCAATGCCCGCGAGAAGGAGCTCAAGAAATGGCGACGTGACTGGAAGACGCGTCTCATCGAGGAGCAGAACCCAAATTGGGATGATCTCTATCCGGGGCTGACCAAATAAGGTTCATCCTGCACTCCTTGTCATTCCGGGGCGCGCCCCCTTGGGCGCGAGCCCGGAATCCATAATCACAGCCAGATGGAGTGGGCCCGCTATGCCCGTCGCCCGTGAGTTTCGTGGTTATGGATTCCGGGCTCGCGCCCAAGAGGGGCGCGCCCCGGAATGACGTGCTCCCCAAAACAAAAACCCCGGCATCGCTGCCGGGGTTTCGCAATTCGTATCGTGCCTGAACGGCTGGATCAGAAGTCCATGCCGCCCATGCCGCCGCCCGGGGGCATCGCCGGGCCGGCGCCGCCCTTCTTCGGCAGCTCGGCGACCATGGCTTCCGTGGTGATCAGGAGCGCGGCCACCGAGGCAGCGTTCTGGATCGCGGTACGGACCACCTTGGTCGGGTCGATGATGCCCTTCTTGACGAGGTCGGCATATTCGCCGGTCTGGGAGTCGAAGCCGTAATTGTAGGCCTTGTTCTCCAGGATCTTGCCGACGATCACCGAGCCGTCTTCACCGGCGTTGATCGCGATCTGGCGAGCGGGGGCCGACAGCGCCTTGCGCACGATCTCGACGCCGGTCTTCTGGTCGTCGTTCTTGGTGCGCAGGCCCTTGAGCTGCTCGGAGGCACGGAGCAGGGCGACGCCGCCGCCCGGGACGATGCCTTCTTCCACGGCCGCGCGGGTCGCATGCATCGCGTCATCAACGCGATCCTTGCGCTCCTTCACCTCGACCTCGGTCGCGCCGCCGACGCGGATCACCGCGACGCCGCCCGCGAGCTTGGCGAGACGCTCCTGGAGCTTCTCACGGTCGTAGTCCGAGGTGGTCTCCTCGATCTGCGCCTTGATCTGCGCCACGCGCGCCTCGATGTCGGCCTTCTTGCCGGCGCCGTTGACGATCGTGGTGTTCTCCTTGTCGATCATCACCTTCTTGGCGCGACCGAGCATGTTGAGCGTGACGTTCTCGAGCTTGATGCCGAGATCTTCCGAGATCGCCTGGCCGCCGGTCAGGATCGCGATGTCCTGCAGCATGGCCTTGCGGCGATCGCCGAAGCCCGGAGCCTTGACGGCCGCGACCTTCAGGCCGCCGCGCAGGCGGTTCACGACGAGGGTCGCAAGCGCTTCGCCTTCGACGTCCTCGGCGACGATGACCAGCGGCTTGCCGGTCTGCACCACGGCCTCGAGCAGCGGCAGCAGCTCGTTCAGCGAGGAGAGCTTCTTCTCGTTGATGAGGATGTAGGCATCGTCCATCTCAACGCGCATCTTGTCGGCGTTGGTGACGAAGTAGGGCGAGATGTAGCCGCGGTCGAACTGCATGCCCTCGACCACGTCGAGCTCGGTCTCGAGCGACTTGGCTTCCTCGACGGTGATGACGCCCTCGTTGCCGACCTTCTTCATGGCGTCGGCGAGGAACTTGCCGATTTCGGCATCGCCGTTGGCCGAGATGGTGCCGACCTGGGCGATCTCGTCGTTCGAGGTGACCTTCTTCGAGTTCTTCTCGAGGTCGGCCACGACGGCTTCGACCGCGAGGTCGATGCCGCGCTTGAGGTCCATCGGGTTCATGCCGGCGGCGACCGACTTGGCGCCTTCCTTCACGATCGCCTGGGCGAGCACGGTGGCGGTGGTGGTGCCGTCGCCGGCCGCGTCAGCGGACTTGGAGGCGACTTCGCGCACCATCTGCGCGCCCATGTTCTCGAACTTGTCGTCGAGCTCGATCTCCTTGGCGACGGTGACGCCGTCCTTGGTGATGCGGGGAGCGCCGAACGACTTGTCGAGCACAACGTTGCGGCCCTTCGGACCGAGCGTGACCTTCACCGCATTGGCGAGAACGTCGACGCCGCGCAGCATCTTGTCGCGCGCTTCAACCGAGAATTTGACTTCTTTGGCTGCCATCTGGATTTTTCCTTGAGGGTTTGACTGGAGGGGAGGAGAGGGGCTCTTAAGCCGCCTTCTTCTTGGACTCGCTGACTTCGAGAACGCCCATCACGTCGCTCTCCTTCATGATCAGCAGGTCCTGGCCGTCGATCTTGACCTCGGTGCCGGACCACTTGCCGAAAAGCACGCGGTCGCCGACCTTCAGGTCGATCGGGATCAGCTTGCCAGCTTCGTCGCGGCCACCGGGGCCAACGGCGACGACTTCGCCCTGGGAGGGCTTTTCCTTGGCAGTGTCGGGAATGATGATGCCGCCAGCGGTCTTCTCTTCGGCGTCGATGCGCTTGACCACGACGCGGTCGTGAAGCGGACGGAATTTCATGCAGTCCTCCTAAGCAATTGCTCGGGTTGAGGTTTTGAGTGTTAGCAATCGTTGCCCGTGAGTGCTAGCACGAGCGCGCCTGAAATAGGACAGGAATTTTGCGGGAGCAAGGGTTTGTAGCAGAAAAAATAGCAGCCGAAAGCGCGGACTGCCAGAAACCCCTCGCCATCGTTAACCGGGCAGCCGTGACCGTATTAGCACGGAGTCGTCTCTGCTGCTAAAGCATTGAATTTCAACAGCTTGTTAAACTTTTGGGCTTGAGATGAGTTGTCAGTTTGCGTCACATTTCTCTCATGTGAGCGCATCGTTTCCGGGTGGCTCCCCGGGGCACGGACCAAGCCACTCGCCGAATGCGCTCCTGCAAAGGAGGTTTGGCATGGGACTGCGCGTTGGGGGCGTTTCCGAGGAATTCCGGAAACAGATGCTGGGCTACGGGCTGACGACGGCACAAATTCTCTATCGGATGCCGGATCATCCCTCGCTGCTCCAGACCTATGTCTGGCAGAACTACGACATGTTTCCGAAATTCCCCGCGCTGACCGATTTCCTGGCGTTCTGGCAGGAGAAGCTCGACGGTCCCCTCCATTCGGTGACGGTGGCGCATTCCAAGCTGATCAAGCCGGCCGAGCTCCGCGCCGTTGACGGCGTGTTCCGCCTGCATTGAGGCCGCGTAGGGTGGATTAGCCTGCGGCGGCGCGACGCGCTGCCGCTGGCGTAATCCACCTCGCTTCTCTCCGCGTGCCGAAACAGAAACGGTGGATTACGCCTTCGGCTAATCCACCCTACGAGATCACGCAATCAGACGCCGCCGCTGCAATAACGCGTCCACATCGCGCGATAGGCCGCGTCCACCGCTCGTGCATATGAGATGGGGTTGGCCGCGGCCGTGGCGTTGATCGTTGCGGGCAGTTCGCGGCGCAATTTGTCGAGCTCGCCGGTCTCGGCCGCGCGACTGGCCGCGATCTCGACATAGGCCTCCTCGCTGTCGGCGACCCAGTCCGGCAGGCCAAGCGCGGTGAGGATGGCGCCGGCGGCGCGGCCGGGCAGGCTGTTGCCGAGCTTCGCCACCACGGGCACGCCCATCTGCAGGGCTTCCCATGTGCTGACGCCGCCGTTCTGCGGGAACGGATCGAGAGCAATATCGATGCGATTGAACGATGCCAGATGCTCGTCCCGCAACGTGGCCCCGAGCAGATCGACGCGTTCGGCCGGCAATCGGCAAGCCGCAAATCGCGCCAGCAGCTTGTCGCGGACGAGTTGATCGTCGAGCGCAACATCCTTGATCAGGAGGCGCGAGCCCGGCACCCGTTCGAGGATACTGGACCAGACTGCCGCGGCCTCGTCCGAGATCTTGCTGATGCGGTTGAAGACACCGAAGGTGACGAAGCCGTTCGAGAGTGCCGGCGTCTTGCCCTGCGCAATCCCGGCCGGCAGCGGCGCCAGCGTCACGAAGCACGGCAGGTCGACCACCGTCTCTGCAAACAGATGCCGAACGTCGTGCGGAATCCCGACCGGATCCGAGAACAGATAATCGATTGTCGGCAACCCGGTGCCGGTGCCATGGCCCCAGCCGTGCGCCTGGATCGGTGCCGGCTTGCGCGCAAATACGCCGAGGCGGTTTCCTCTGGTATGGCCGGACAGATCGATCAGGATATCGATGCGATCGTCGCGAATCTGGGCGGCGAGGCGATCGTCGCTCCATTGCGAGGCGTCACGCCAGCGATCGGCGATGCCTTGAAATTCGCGTGTCGTCGCGTCCACTTTCGCCGAGCACGAGTAGCACACGATCTCGAACTGGGCGCGGTCATGGTGTTGCAGGACGGGCTTGAAGATGAACGCAGCCGAATGCGCGTTGAAGTCCGACGAGACGTAGCCAAGCACCAGGCGGCGATCCGGATCGCGGCCGTTGTCATGCGGTGCCGCCGCTTCTGAAGCGATTTTCGCGCCGATCCGCTCCCACCATACGCGTCGCGCCTGCTGATGCCGCTCGACGCTGGCGTCCGGCACAAAATCGAGCGTGAAGATCTTGCTCGAGATCGCGCTCTCGAGATCGGGCCTGATATCGAGGGCTCTGTCGAAACTGGCGAGGGCTTCGTCTACCCGGCCTAGTCCGGCAAGACAAAGGCCCAGTACCAGATGAGCCTGATCGGAATCGGGCGCGATCGCGAGCGCCTTCTCGCAATCGGATAGTGCCTGGGCCACCTGCCGGCTCTGAAGCAAGACATTGGCGCGCCAAAGCCATCCGTTCACGTCGTCAGGGGCGAGGGCGATTGCCCGGTTGCAATCCGCCATGGCCTCGTCGAATCGCTGCAGCTCCCGGAGTGCCACGGCGCGGTTCGCCAGCGCCGCCGCATAGTCGGGCTTGATCGCGAGCGCGCGGTTCAGGCTTGCAAGAGCCTTGTCGTAGTTGCGCAGACGGCAGAGCGTGGAGCCGCGGCCGTTGTGGGCTTCGGCGAGGTTTGCGTCGACGGCGAGCGCCCGATCGTAGCTGTCGAGCGCTTCCTGGTAGCGATCCAGGGCCGCGCTCGCGTTCCCGAGATTGGAGAGAGCGAGGGCGTAGTTGGGCCGCAAGGCGAGCGCCTTGCGATAGCTCTCGCGGGCATCATTGTGACGTTTCAGCCCGTTCAGCGCGACGCCCAGGCTCATATGGGCTTCGGCCGATCGCGGATCGACGACAACCGCCCGGCTCAGCAGGCTCTCGGCCTGCTGATAATTCCCAGCATCGGACTCCAACGCGCCGAGCATATGCAGCGCGATGAATTGATTGGGCGCGATCTGCAGGAGCTGGCGATAGGCAGCCTTGGCCCCGGGCAAGCGTCCCTTCTTGTGCAACTCGAGCGCTTGCCCGAGCAAGGGCAGCACGTCGGCCTTTTGCCGCTTCTGAAGCCGGGCATTCTGAAATGCACGCTGACCGACATTGCTGCCCATGAATCAATTCCCCCGGATGTCCCGGGCGAGACTAGTTCAGCGCGAGAACGAAGACGAGACGACCCCAGCCCGACGCGCCAGCTTGGGGCAAGCTACGATCCGATACGGTGATCGCGTGATTGGCCTCAGCCTCTTACCCTCCAGGGGAGGGTCCTGGAGGGGGAGGGTGACAGCGCGGATGCGGCACTACTCAACACGACCAGCTCTGCGATTGCTGCCTCGCCCACGACTGGATAAGCTGACCTGCAAGCCATACCGCGCGACGGCGGCTCAGAAACAGGGAGGCAGACAATGGCCAAGCAAAAGGCATCGAGGCCCGCATTGAAGACCGCGGTGAAGAAGTGGAGTGGCGCCAAGGCGGCGGCGCGATCCTCGGCACGCAAGGCCGTGAAGGCGAAGGCGCGCACTGCCGCTGCGAAAAAGCCCGCACGTCCGAAGCAGCGCATCGCCGTCAGCCATCACCGCGAGGAAGACTTCAAGGCCGACGGCCTGCGCGCCTACGCGAAGTATCGCGATCTCGGCATCGGCGAGGCGACCCATGGCCTCGCGCAGGCGCATGTGATCCGCCTGCAAGGTCCCTGCAACCCGGCCGAGGTGTCCAAGCTCCACTATCACGACGTCGAATTCCAGATGGTCTACGTGCTCAAGGGCTGGGTGAAGACCTATATGGACGGGCAGGGCGAGACCTTGATGCAGCAAGGCAGCGCCTGGACCCAGCCGCCGAAGATCAGACACATGATCCTGGACTATTCGGACGACGTGGAGCTGCTGGAGGTGATCCTCCCCGCTGAGTTCAAGACGGTGGAGCTGAAGGCGTAAGCGCAACTCTCGATCGCTAAAATGCGGTCGATCCGAGAAACCGGGCGGTCAGCAATCGGGATGATTTCGGCCGCCCCGCAAGCCTGGTGCTAACCAGTCGAAAATACCTCTCGCGTCAACTCAAGGCTGTGTCAACGCGGGAAATGCTTTCATGGCGACCAACACTTTTGGCCGACGCGGCACCGTAGCGCCAGCTCCAAGAGCATCGTTTCAAGCCGCCGCCGCGCCGGTCGCGATAGAGAAGCCCTCGTCCAGCGAGGAGACGCTTTTTGCCGACAACAAGCTTCTGGCCGACATCCCCTTCCTCACCATAGGCCTGATCTTCGGTCTGGTCCTGATCTTCGTTCTGCAGCGTAGTCTCGCCATCGACATCGCGCGGGACGGCGACATTGATGTGCGCTCGCTGATCGCTCAGGGCGCGTCCGGCTACGATCTCGTCGTCGGACGGGGGGAGTGGTGGCGAATCGGCCTTGCGCCGCTTCTGCATGGCAGCGGGTGGCACCTCGTGAGCAATTGCGTTGCGCTGTTCATCGTCGGCGTCAGGCTGGAGTCGCTGATCGGCCGCGGCTGGTTTGCTTTGATCTTCGTTGCCAGTGCATTGGCCGGAGAGGCCGGCTCGCTGCTGGGCAACGGTCCCGGCACGGTCGGCGTCGGTGCGTCCGGCGCCATCACCGGGCTGATCGCCGCGCTGTTCGTGGCGAGCTTCGATCCCGAAGCGGACGCCGATCAGACCATATCGAGGCTGAAGACGTCGCTGTTCTTCGGTGTTCCCGCACTGCTGCCAATGGCCTTTGGCGCTTCCGGCAACGTCAACTATTACGCCCACGCAGGCGGTGCGGTGGCCGGCGCCGCGCTCGCCGTCACGCCGTGGCTCGCCTTCTGGTCCTATGTCAGCCTGCCGCGGAGTGCGAGCATGACCTTGCTGGCAGGATCCATCGGATCTCTCATCTGCGCCGGCTTCGCCGCCGCGCATTATTCGGCCTACATGGCCGATGCCGCGCACTATATCCGCGCCTCGGAAGTGCCGATGAAGGGCGACGAGATGGCCAGCCGGTCGCTCGATCTCGTTAGCCGCTACCCGAAAGACGCGCGGGCTCACGTCTACCGTGCTGTCTTCTTCCTGGAACAAGCGGATATCAATGCCGCCGAGAGGGAAGCGCAAACCGCCATGTCGCTCGCAGCTTCGGACGTGGCGGGTGGGCCGGTGCGCTCCGGGGCGCAGGGCTTGATAGCGGTGTTGCTGTGGGTGCAGGGGCGAACCAGCGAGGCAAAGGCCATGGCGGCCGAGCCGTGCCGTTCCAAGGTGCCTGAGGTGCGTCGCATCCTGCAGAAGTCGAAATTGTGCGGTTGAGGCAAAGATTCTCGCCGCCGTCATTGCGAGGAGCTCTTGCGACGAAGCAATCCAGACTGTCTCCGCGGACGCATGTCTGGATTGCTTCGCTTCGCTCGCAATGACGCGTGGAAAGAGAGCCTACGCCAACACCCCCACCACCGCTCCCATCAGGCACGTCGTGAGCGTCCCCGACACGATCGACTTCAGCCCCAGCGCATTGATCTCCTCGCGCCGCTCCGGTGCCATCACCCCTAAGCCGCCGATCATGATGCCGAGGCTGGCGAAATTGGCGAAGCCGCACATCGCATAGAGCATGATCAGGCGCGAGCGCGGATCGAGCGTATCGGGCGGCAGCTTCGAGAAGTCGACATAGGCGATCAATTCGTTCAGCACGGTCTTGGTGCCCATCAGGCTGCCGGCGGTGATCGCTTGATCCCACGGCAGCCCCATCAGCCAGCACACCGGCGCCATGACGAGGCCGAGCAGCCGCTGCAGCGAGATCGCGGCGCCGCCGACGTGCGGGAGCAGGTCGAGGATTGCGTTGACGAGATAGACCAGCGCCACCAGCACCAGCAGCATCGCGACGATGTTGATCAGCAGCTCGATGCCTGCGCTGGTGCCTTTCACGATCGCGTCCATCGTGCTGGCGACCTCCATCTGCGGATCCTCCAGCGCGCCGCCGGTGCGCTTGTCGGAGGTTCCAGGGACCATGATCAGGCTGACCAGGATCGCCGCCGGCGCGCTGAGCACCGAGGCGATGACGAAATGCGCGGCGGCGTCGGGAATGAGCGGCGCCAGCAGAGTCGCATAGAGCACCAGCACGGTGCCGGCGATGCCGGCCATGCCGCCGGTCATGACCAGGAACAACTCGCTGCGCGTCATCTGTGCCAGATACGGCCGCACGAACAGCGGTGCCTCGACCATGCCGAGGAAGATGTTGGCGGCGGTCGAAAGCCCGACGGCGCCGCCGACGCCGAGGGTGCGCTCCAAGAGCCAGGCCATGCCGCGGACGATCGGCGGCAGCACGCGCCAATAGAACAACAGCGTCGTGAGCACGCTCATGACCAGCACGATCGGCAGTGCCTGGAACGCCAGGATGAAGTCCGCGCCTGGCGCCTTCAGGTCGAAGGGCAGGGGTCCGCCGCCGATATAGCCGAACACGAAGGCGGAGCCGGCCCGCGAGGCCGCCGAGATCGCGCCGACCGCCTCGTTGATGGCGCCGAAGGCATGGGCGACGACCGGCAGCTTCAGCAGCACGAGGGCGGTGACGAAGGTCGCGGCAAGGCCGATCGCCGCCTGGCGCAGCGACACCGCGCGACGATTTTCCGCCAGCGCGAAGGCGATCAGCAGCAATGCGAAAATGCCGAGTGCAGATTGCAGGCGCAGCATGATGTCTCAAGCCCCTCGATGATTATGGCCGCCCATGCGTTGCAAAGGCAATGCCGGGAGCAGCCGGGAACGACCAGTGTTGACAAGCGGGGCCACCTCGGCCACCCCGGGGGCCTTCGATATCGAGGGAAAGAGCGGTCCGAGCGTGACCGAAGAGGCGATGCCAGAGCAGCCAATATCCGGACATCGACCGGTCACCGCCGGTGAGCTCCTCCGCCATCCCGCTTTCCTGTTCTTCCTGCTCTCGCGCAGCCTGTCGCGCTTCTCCAGCCAGATCGCGGCCGTCGCGATCGGCTGGCAGATCTACGATCTCACCGGCTCGGCGTTCGACCTCGGGATGGTTGGTCTCGTCCAGTTCCTGCCCACCGCGCTTCTGGTGTTCGTCGCCGGCCACGCCGCCGATCGCTACGAGCGCAAGCGCGTCGTCCAGCTCTGCCAGCTGGTGGAGGCCGCGACCGCGCTCTATCTCGGGGCCATCACCTATCTCGGCGCGGTCAGCGAAGTGCAGATCTTCATCGCGACTTTCCTGCTCGGAATCGCCGGCGCGTTCGAGAGCCCGACCACGGCGGCGCTGCTGCCGCTGATCGCGCCGCAGGGCTCGCTCCAGCGCGCCACTGCCGTCTCCAGTGGGGCGGCGCAGGTCGCGACCATCACGGGACCTGCGCTCGGCGGCATCGCCTATGCGGTCGCCCCGCACCTTGCCTATGCCGTGATGGTCCTGTTCTGGGTCTTGGGGATGATCTTGACCGGCTTCATCCGGCCGCGCCCGCAGGCGATCGCGAGGGAGGGGATGGACTCGGACAACATCTTCGCCGGCGTCCGCTTCATTCGCAGCAACCCGGCGATCCTCGGCACCATCTCGCTCGATCTGTTCGCCGTGCTGTTCGGCGGCGTCACGGCGCTGCTGCCGATCTATGCCCGCGACATCCTCCAGACCGGCCCGGTCGGGTTAGGCGTGCTGCGCGCCGCGCCTGCGGTCGGTGCCTTGCTGATGACCATGGTGCTGGCGCGCCACGCGATCTCCCGGCATGTGGGCCTTCGCATGTTCCAGGCCGTGATCGTGTTCGGCCTCGCCACCATCGTGTTCGCGCTGTCGTCCTGGATGTGGCTGTCGGTGCTGTCGCTTGCAATCCTCGGTGCGGCCGACACGATCAGCGTCGTGATCCGCTTTTCGCTGGTGCAGCTGTCGACGCCCGATGAGATGCGCGGCCGCGTCGGCGCGGTGAACTTCCTGTTCATCAACGCCTCGAACCAGCTCGGCCAGTTCGAGAGTGGAGTGGCAGCCGCGCTGCTCGGCGCCATGCCTGCCGCCGTGCTCGGCGGCGTCGCCACCGTCGCAGTGGCGCTGCTCTGGATGAAGCTGTTTCCAGCCCTGCGCAAGGTGGAGAGCCTGGAGTAGGCGCTCCGCTCTCTCAACGTCATTGCGAGGAGCTCGCGACAAAATTGCGTAGCAATTTTGCGCTGGTGCGACGAAGCAATCCAGAATCTCACCGCGGCGGCAGCCTGGATTGCTTCGCTGCGCTCGCAATGACGATTGTTGAGATGGCGTGGAGACTTAACTCGCGTCACGCCCGCGGCCCGGCAGCAGCAGGCGCCTCTTGACGCCTACTGTGCATGGGGTTGTTTTCGCGCTTTTTTGTTCAGCCCCGCCCGACGAACGGCATCTTGGTCGCCATAACCGTCATGGTCAGCACGTTGGCATCGAGCGGCAGGCCGGCCATGTAGGCCACGGCATCGCCGACTGCTTTCGCGTCCATGCGCGGCTCGTGCTTGGTGGTGCCGTCGGGCTGCAGCACGCCGGGGCCGTTGACCATGCGGTCGGTCATCGGGGTTGCGGCATTGCCGATGTCGACCTGGCCGACGGCGATGTCATACATGCGGCCGTCGAGATTGCTGGCCTTGGTGAGGCCGGTGATGGCGTGCTTGGTCGAGGTGTAGGCCGCCGAGAATGGCCGCGGCGCGTGCGCCGAGATCGAGCCGTTGTTGATGATGCGGCCGCCGCGCGGGGTCTGATCCTTCATGATGCGGAAGGCGTGCTGGGTGCACAGGAACGGGCCGGTGAGGTTGGTGTTCACCACGGCCTGCCATTGCTCGAGGCTGAGATCCTCGAAGTTGACGGCCGGCGCGCCCATGCCGGCATTGTTGAAGAGCACGTCGAGCCGGCCGTAGGTCGCCTTCACCTTGTCGAACAGCGCGGCGATGGAGTCCGGCTTGGTCATGTCGGCGGTGACGCAGAGGCTTTTTCCCGCGGGACCGAGCTTTGCCGTCTCCTCGAGCATGTCGAGCCGGCGGCCTGTGAGCACCACGGTGAAGCCGGTGTTCATCAGCGCCAGCGACGCCGCGCGCCCGACGCCGGTGCCGGCGCCCGTCACCAATGCGATCTTTTTCGCTTCACTCATCGTTTCCTGCCTTTTCTCTTCTGCTGTCAGGTTTTGGGTTCTTTGTCGTTCTTGTAGGGCGGGCGCGGAATGTTCTGATGCGCCGCGCGCAAGGCCGCCGACCAGCGCGAGCGCAGGTCGTGGAAATAGGGCTCGCCTGCCTCGATGCGGTGGTTGAGATCGGCCTCGCAGGCATCGTTGCGCACCACCAGCACGTCGATCGGCAGGCCGACGCCGAGGTTCGAGCGCATCGTCGAGTCCATCGAGATCAGGCCGGTCTTCAGCGCCTCATAGAGCTCGACGTCGTAATGCATGGCGCGGTCGAGCACCGGCTTGCCGTATTTGTGCTCGCCGATCTGCAGGTACGGCGTGTCGGTGGTGCACTCGATGAAATTGCCGGCGGTGTAGACCATGAACAGGCGCATCCGCGCGCCCTTGATCTGGCCGCCGAACAGAAAGGAGACGTCGAAGGACACGTCCTCGGATTTCAGCGCCGGCCCTTCGGTGGCATGCACCGCCCGGATCGCCCGGCCGATGCGCTGGGCGGCCTGGAACATGGTCGGCGCGTTCATCAGCGTCTCGATCTCGCCCGTATTGGGATCTTCGAGGCCCTCGGTCAGCGTCGACAGCACCGACTGGCTGATGGCGAGGTTGCCGGCGCTGGCGATCGCCATGATGCGCTCGCCGGGCTTGGAGAAGATGTGCAGCTTGCGGAAGGTTGAGACATTGTCGAGGCCGGCATTGGTGCGGGTATCGGCGATCATCACCAGACCGTCCCGAACCAGGATTCCGCAGCAATAGGTCATTTCCAGTCCCCGAACGCGTTTGCGCGGAATTACTAGCCAATTTCAAGGGCCACTCCAACCCCCGATTAAGCCCGTCATTCCGGGGCGCGACGAAGTCGCGAGCCCGGAATCCATTCCTCCACCAACTCTGCGACCAGATGGATTCCGGGTTCGCGCTACGCGCGCCCCGGAATGACGGTGCGAGACGGCAAGCTAGTCAGCTGCGTCGACCAGAAACGCCTCATCAACCGGCACGCCGAGCGCCGTCACCAGCCGGTTGGTCTCCGCGGCCATGCCGACGATGGCGAGCAGCTCCCCATATTCGGCCTCACTCATGCCCTTGGCCCGTGCCGCGGCCGTGTGGGAGTGGATGCAATAGCTGCAGCCATGCGCGATCGACACCGCGACGTAGAGCATTTCCTTGACCTTGGGATCGAGCGCGCCGGGAGCCATCACCTCCTTGATGCTCTCCCAGGTCCGCCGCAGCGTCTTCGGATCATGCGCCAGCGCGCGCCAGAAATTGTTGACGAAGTCCGATTTCCGCACCTTGCGGATATCGTCGAAAACGGCGCGCGCTTCGGCCGAGAGTTCATCATCCGAAAGTAGTTTCACAGTCGCCATGGCTACCTCGCGGGTCTGATCCGATCCCGCGATTGTAGCATGCCGAATGTGTTCGGCTGGCGGCTCCTAGCTCTGCCGCTGGGATTGCGATTGCGACTGCCCGCCGCGGCCGGCCTGTTCGACCTTCACCGCCACCGTCAGCGTTTCCGTGCCGCCGCCGTAGCGCGTGCCGCGCACCGGGGCCGCGCCGAGATAGTCAAGCCCGATCGCGAGGCGGACATGCGCGTCGGTGGCGCAGATGCTGTTGGCGGGATCGAAGCCGACCCAGCCGAGATCGGGCACGTAGGCCTCTGCCCAGGCATGGCCGGCGTCCTGGTGCACCGTGTCGTCCGCACGCAGGAAATGTCCGGAGACGAAGCGCGCCGGCACGCCGCCGGCGCGGGCGCAGGCGATGAAGATGTGCGCGTAGTCCTGGCAGACCCCGCGCTTGAGTGTGAACGCCTCCGCTGCGGACGTGCCGCTGTTGGTGGGGTCCTCGTCGAACGTCATGTGATCGGTCACCTGCGTCATCAGCGTGTGCAGGAAGCCCAGCGTGTCGCTCTCGGCCTCGCTGCGCAACTGGCGCGCGACCGCCGTCATCGCCGGATTGACCGAGGTGAGGTCGGTGACGCGCAGGAACATGCCGGGGGGAAAACGCTCGTCGCTGCCGCGCAGCACGCCGCCGGTGTCGTGAGTCTCGATCAGCCCTTCGGCAATGATCTGGATGTCGCCGACCGGCCCGCAGGACAGCACGTGGGTGACGTTGCCGAACGCGTCCTCATGCATGTCGAGCTTGGTGTCGGTGGAGACGTCGATCTGCCATTCCGCGACGTATTGCCCGTCATGGCTGCCCGGCGTCATGCGCAGGATCTGGATCACGCTGGTGGCCGGCGGCTCGTAGCGATAGGTCGTGGTGTGCTGGATTCGCAGGCGCATGGTGGACCGTGTCGTTTGTTGTAAGGCGTGACTGCCGTCGCAAAGAAGCTCGTCATGCCCGGGCTTGTCCCGGGGCATCCACGTTCTTCCTCGTCGCGCAAAAGCAAGAACGTGGATGGCCGGGACATCTAGCGCGAAGACGCGCTTCGCGCTCTTGCCCGGCCATGACAATATCCCCTGTCGTCAGTCGAGCGACATTAGATCAAATACTGCTTCGTGATGATTTCGCCCAGCCTGGAATTGTCCGCGATGAATTCCTGAATGAATTCATGCACGCCATGCTGGAAAATGTCGTTCATGTTGCTGTGTTCCAGCCGGTTGCGGATGCCGCGGGCGTGGCGCTGGGCCGGGCCCTGGCGGCCATAGGCGACGCCGATCTGGTCGAGGTTGCGCACGAGGTTGCCGTAGCAGCTGGCGAGCGAGCGCGGCAGCGTGTCGTTGAGGATCAGGAGGTCCGCGATCAGCCAGGGCTTCAGCGTCTCGCGATAGACCCAATGATAGGCTGTCAGCGCCGAGACCGAGCGCAGGATCGAGCTCCACTGGTAGAAGTCGAGCGGCCCGCCGACATGCTCCTCCTCGGGCAGCAGCACGTGATACTTCACGTCGAGGATGCGCGCGGTGTTGTCGGCGCGCTCCAGGTGCACGCCCATGCGCGAGAACCAATAGGCGTCGTTGCGCAGCATGGTCCGATAGGCCGAGCCGTCGAAACGCAGCGAGGTCTCCTGCACGAAGCGCAGGAATTTTGCCAGGTCCTCGCGCGTCGAGGTGCCCTTGCTCCACACCGCCTGAAGCTCGATCCAGGCCGAGTTGATGGTGTCCCACATCTCGCTGGTGAGGGCCGTGCGCACCGAGCGCGAGTTCAGCCGCGCCGCTTCGATACAGTTTCGGATCGAGGACGGGTTGTTCTGGGAGAACGAGAGATACTCGACGACGTTGTGCTCGTTGGCTTCCTCATAGGCCTGATAGAAGCTCGCGGCGACCCCGGCCGTGAGCAGCGCCGAATCCCATTCATTGGTCTTGCCGATATAGGCGGCGGGAAGCGCGGTGACGCGCAGCGTCGCATCGATGGTGCGCGCGAGATATTCGGCCCGTTCGACGTAGCGGGCGAGCCAGTAGAGGTTTTCGGCGGTACGCGACAGCATCTCTCTACTCGTCCAGAATCCAGGTGTCCTTGGTGCCGCCGCCCTGGCTCGAGTTCACCACCAGGGAGCCTTCCTTGAGCGCGACGCGGGTGAGCCCGCCCGGCACGATGGTCGTGCTCTTGCTGCCCGTGAGCACGAAGGGGCGAAGATCGACGTGACGTGGAGCGAGGCCCGACGCCGTGCAGGTCGGGCAGGTCGAGAGCGCCAGGGTCGGCTGGGCGATGAAACCTTCCGGCTCGCGCTTGAGCTTGTCGCGGAACGCTTCGATCGTCGCCTTGGTCGCGGCGGGGCCGATCAGCATGCCGTAGCCGCCGGAGCCGTGCACTTCCTTGACGACGAGCTCACTAAGATTGTCCAGCACATAAGCGAGGTCCTTCGGCTCGCGGCAGCGCCAGGTCGGCACGTTCTTTAGGATCGGCTCCTCGCCGAGATAGAATTTCACGATGTCGGGCATGTAGGAGTAGATCGCCTTGTCGTCGGCGATGCCGGTGCCGACGGCGTTGGCGAGCGTGATGTTACCGGCCGCGTAGGCCGACATCAGTCCGGGCACGCCGAGCACCGAATCGGGACGGAAGGTGAGGGGATCGAGGAAGTCGTCGTCGACGCGCCGATAGATCACGTCGACCCGCTTCAGCCCTTCCGTCGTCCGCATGAACACTTCGTTGTTCTTGACGACAAGGTCGCGGCCTTCGACCAGCTCGATGCCGAGCTTGTCGGCGAGGAAGGAGTGCTCGTAATAGGCCGAATTGTAGACGCCCGGGGTGAGCAGGGCGACCGTCGGCTCGCCGGAGGCGCTTTGCGGCGCGACCGAGCGGAGCGCTGCGAGCAGCTCGTCCGGATAGCGCTCGACCGGCGCCACCCGGTGGCGGGCGAACAGATCCGGAAACAGCCGCATCATGATCTCGCGGTTTTCCAGCATGTAGGACACGCCCGACGGCGTGCGGGCGTTGTCCTCCAGCACGATGAAGTCCTCGGCGTCGACCCGGACGATGTCGATGCCGGCGATGTGCACGTAGACGTCGTGCGGCACCTGCTGGCCGTTCATCTCGGGCCGGAACACCGGGTTCTGGAAGATCAGATCGTCGGGCACGATGTCGGCGCGGAGGATGTCGCGGCCGTGATAGATGTCGCGCAGGAACATGTTGAGCGCGCGCACGCGCTGCTTCAGGCCCTTCTCCAGCCGCGCCCATTCCTTGCCGGACATGATCCGCGGAATCACATCGAAGGGGATCAGGCGCTCGGTGGACTCGGAATCGCCGTAGACTGCGAAGGTGATGCCGATCCGGCGGAACAGGAGCTCGGCCTCCTGGCGGCGATATTCGAGCGCCTCGGGAGGCGTCTCCTTGAGCCAGCGCGCCAGCTCCTGATAGGCGGGGCGGAGGTCCCCGCCGGGAATGTTCATTTCGTCAAACGCGACTGCCATAGATCCCGACTTGTCTCCCCAGGCGTTGCGCCATGCGCCAGGTCGCGTCAGCCTTGATGAGACCGCAACGTCCTGTGGCCATGCGTCAACAGTGCATGACTTTCATGTGGTAGCAAGGGCCGGGCCAGCGCGATAAGCATGGAGAGGGGGCATTTGCCGGCGACGGCCGGCGGCGTGCCTGAAAAAATGGCTGAAGACTGCTTATTTCAGAAGCAAAACCGCGTGACTTCAACGCGTTACCTCGGCAAAGTCGGCGTCACAGGTGAGGGACTTAAGGCATGAGCGAGATCGTCACGGCGGGCATTCTGGTCATCGGAGACGAAATCCTGTCCGGCCGGACCAAGGACAAGAATATCGGCTTCATCGCCGAATACCTGACCAATATCGGCATCGACCTGAAGGAGGTCCGCATCGTCTCCGACGACGAGCCGGATATCATCGCTGCACTGGATGCATTGCGGCATCGCTACACCTACGTCTTCACCACGGGCGGCATCGGGCCGACCCATGACGATATCACCGCAGATGCCGTCGCCAAGGCGTTCGGCGTCGGGATCGACCATCATCCGGAAGTGGTCGCCCGCTTTCGCGAGCGCTGGAGCGAGCAGGACCTCAACGAGGCCCGACTACGCATGGCCCGCATTCCCGAGGGCGCCGAGCTGATCCAGAGCGCGACCATCCTCGCCCCCGGCTTCAAGATCGGCAACGTCATCGTCATGGCCGGCGTGCCCTCGATCATGCAAGCGATGATGGACATCGTCTCGCCCAAGCTGAAGTCGGGCGTGCGCATGCTGTCGGACTCCGTCCGTGCCAATGCGCGCGAGGGCGACATCGGCGGGCCGCTGCGGGCGATCGCTGCCGCCCATCCCGACACCATCATCGGCAGCTATCCCTTCATGGACGAGGAGCAGAAGCCCAACACCAATCTGGTGGTGCGCTCGCGCGATCCCGAGAAGCTCGCGGCGGCAATGGCCGCGGTGAAGGAAATGCTGGCGGGATTGAACGTCAACCGCTAGCAGGGAATTGCCGGACGAGATTGCAGGAGACAGGCGATGGCTGGTGAAGCACCGGAACTGAGTGCGCAGGAGCGGGCAGGCAAGGCCTTCCCCGTCTCGTGGGACCAGTTCCACCGGGATTGCCGGGCGCTGACCTGGCGGCTCAACGAGGTCGGTCCGTTCCATGCGGTGATTGCGATCACCCGCGGCGGCCTGGTGCCCGCCGCGATCGTGGCGCGCGAGTTAGGGGTGCGCGTCATCGATACGGTCTGCGTCGCCAGCTACGACCACAACAAGCAGGGCGAGCTCCAGGTGCTCAAGGGCATTTCCGAGGCGACAATGACGCTCGGCGGCGGCACCGGCAAGGGCCTGTTGATCGTCGATGACCTCGTCGATACCGGCAAGACCGGCAGGATGGTGCGCGAGATGCTGCCCGATGCGCATTTCGCCACCGTCTACGCCAAGCCGATGGGACGCCCGCTGGTCGACACTTTCATCACCGAAGTCTCGCAGGACACCTGGATCTTCTTCCCCTGGGACACAGCACTGTCCTACCACCCGCCGCTGCGCGACGGCGCGGCGTGACCAGAGCGAATGGCGAGTAGCGAATGGCGAGTAACACCGACCCCATTCGCCATTCGCCATTCGCCACTCGCCCCCTCCAGAACCGAGTCACGCCCACCGGCGACATCATCGCCACCCCACACCGCGGCCTGTTCACCGGCAATCGCGGCATCATCCACGATCCCGCGACGAAGACGCTGTTGAAGAAGCGCTGGTCGACGCCGGCCTGGATCACATGCCTGTGCGAATTCCGCGGCTGGCGGCGGCCGGTGATGGCGCGGCGGAGCTGGACCGAGCTGTTCTTCCTCGACGAAGCCACCGCCTTTGCTGCCGGACATCGCCCATGCTTCTTCTGCCGGCGTGACGATGCCAACCGGTTTCGCGCGGCATGGGAGAGGGGAAACGGCGCAAGCAAGGTGAGCGCAAAGTCGATGGACGCAAAGCTGCACCTGGAGCGTCTGGATCACGGCCGTAAGCGCCTGCACCCACTGCGAGGGCCGCTCGCAGACTTACCCGATGGCGTGATGGTGCAGCAGGGCGAGCAGAGCTATCTTGTGACGAAAGGCCGGCCGCTGCTTTGGTCGCCAGCCGGCTATGCCCGTACCGAGCACGAACTGTCGAGTGCGATGCTGCTGACGCCTCCATCCACATTACGGGCGTTCAGCGCCGGATATCGACCGGCGTTGCATCCGACCGCTCCGGACTAGCCGAGCGACCTGCGGATCACCGCCATCACCCCAGCCTCTCGCGCGCCAGCGCCGCGCCGGCGCCAAGCGCCACCAGCTTGGCTTCGGCGATCTCGCGCCGCATCGGCGCCATGCCGCAATTGGTGGTGGCGATGATGTTGCTCTTGGGCACGAATTGCGACACCGCCTCGATCACCTTCACGACGTCCTCGGCCGTCTCCACCGTGTCGCTGGCGACGTCGATGACACCGGCCTGCACGATCTTGTTCTTCAGCAGCGCGAGCAGGTCGAGCGGCACCTTGGAATTGCGGCACTCGATCGCGACCTGCTGGATCGGGCTTGCGTCGATGGCCGGAAAGATCTGCTCGTATTGCCGCCATTGGCTGCCGAGCGTCTCCTTCCAGTCCGTATTGGCCTTGATGCCGTAGCCATAGCAGATGTGCACGGCGGTGGCGCAGGTGAGGCCCTCCGCGGCGCGCTCCAGCGCCTTGATGCCCCAATCGTTGACCTCGTCCATGTAGACGTTGAAGGCGGGCTCGTCGAACTGCACGAGGTCGACGCCGTCGGCCTGCAAGGCCTTGGCTTCCTCGTTCAAGAGCTCGGCGAAGGCAAAGGCCATCTTGACCCTGTCGCCATAATAGCGGTCGGCAATGGTGTCGATGATCGTCATCGGGCCGGGCAGGGTGAATTTCAGCTGCTTCCTGGTGTGCGTGCGCGCGACGCGCGCCTCGAAGGCATGGACGCGGTCCTTCAGCCGCAGCGGCGCGACCACCTGCGGCACCATCGCCTTGTAGCGGTCTTTCCGGATGCCCATCTCGACCTTGTGGGCGAAATCGATGCCCTCGATCTTCTCCAGAAAGCCGTGCACGAAGTGCTGCCGGGCCTGTTCGCCTTCGGTGACGATGTCGATGCCGGCGTCCTCCTGGATCTTCAGCCAGATCAGCGTCGCATCGCGCTTGGCGCGGGCGAGCTCGTCGCCTTCGGACTTCCAGGGCGCCCAGAGCATGTTCGGCTCGGCGAGCCATTCCGGCTTCGGCAAGGAGCCGGCGATCGTGGTTGGAAACAGCATGGCGGCCCTCCCGGCGGGTTGTTGCGCCCCTTCCTGCCATGTCCTAACGTCGAGGTACAGAACAACAAAAGTCGTCATTGGCTGGCGGCAGCGATAGGGACGGCGCAAGGGAAGGCCCATGATCGACCTCTATTACGCGCCGACGCCGAACGGCTGGAAAATCTCGATCATGCTGGAGGAGCTCGGGCTTCCCTATCGGGTGATCCCCGTGAACATCCGCGCCGGCGAGCAGTTCAATCCTGAGTTCCTGGCGATCTCTCCGAACAACCGCATTCCCGCGATCGTCGACCACGAGCCCGCTGATGGCGGCGCGCCGTTCTCGGCGTTCGAGACCGGCGCGATCCTGATCTATCTCGCGGAGAAGACCAGCCGCTTCCTGCCCGCCGATTGGCGCGGCCGCTCCAGCACGATCCAATGGGTGATGTGGCAGATGGCGGGCCTCGGGCCGATGCTCGGTCAGCACGGCCATTTCGCGCTCTATGCGGCCGAGAAGATCCCTTACGCAATCGAGCGCTATCGCGACGAGGCGGCGCGGCTCTACGGCGTGCTCGATTGCCAATTGGCCAGGACCGGCGCCTATGTCGCCGGCGACTATTCCATCGCCGACATCGCCTGCTTCCCCTGGACCATGACCCACAAGGCGCAGGGTTTTACGCTCGACGACTATCCCAATGTGAAACGCTGGTATGCCGAGGTCCGGGCAAGGCCGCAGGTGCAGGCGGGGCTTGCGATCGGAAAATTCGTGAAAGAGCCGTTCGACGAGGAATCACGCAAGATCATGTTCGGGCAACGGGCTAAGGAAGTGCTGGGAAGGAAGTGACTCGTCATTCCGGGACGCGCGAAGCGCGAACCCGGAATCCATCAGGCAGCGTACCGAGAGGCGAAATGGATTCCGGGCTCGCGCCAAAGGGGGCGCGCCCCGGAATGACAGCAAAAAGGAACCCCCATGATCGAATTCTTCTTCGACTGCTCCAGCCCCTGGACCTATCTCGCCTTCCACAACATCCAACCGCTCGCCAAGGAGTTCGGAGCCGACATCACCTGGCGGCCGATCCTGGTCGGCGGCATCTTCAATTCGGTCAATCCGAGCGTCTACGCGCAGCGCGAGAAGCCGGTGCCGCTGAAGGCGCGCTACATGAAGAAGGACCTCGCCGACTGGGCACGTTCGGCGGGTCTTGCCATCAAGATGCCACCGACGGTGTTCCCGGTGAACAGCGTCAAGGTGATGCGCGGCTGCCTCTGGCTCGGTCAGGACATGGTGCCGTTCGCGACATCAGTGTTCGAGGCCTATTGGGGCGAGGACAAGGACATCTCGCAGGACGCGGTGCTTGCGGAGATCTGCAGGAGGGTCGGCATCGACGAGCAGAAGTTCTTCGCCGGTATTGCCGAGCAGGGCATCAAGGACCAGCTCAAGGCCAATACCGAGGAGGTCATCGCGCGCGGCGGCTTCGGCTCGCCGACGATCTTCGTGAACAAGACCGACATGTATTTCGGCAATGACCGCCTGCCGCTGATCCGCGAAGCGCTTTTGCGCAGCAAGGCGAGCGCGGCCTGATGGTGCGCGCCGTCGTCTGCCGCGAACTCGGCGCGCCCGAGCGTTTGCTGTTGGAGGAGTTTCCGTCGCGCGCGCTGAGGCCGGGCGAGGTGCGCGTCGCCATCCGCGCCGCCGGGCTGAACTTCCCCGACGTGCTGATGGCCGCCGGCGAATACCAGCTCAAGCCGGAGCTGCCGTTCACGCCGGGCATGGAAGCGGCCGGCGACGTCACCGAGGTGGCATCGGAGGCAAGCGGCGTTGCCGTCGGCGACAAGGTCATCGTGAAGATGCGCTTTGGTGCCTTCACGGATGAAGCGGTGGTGATGCCGTCGCAGCTCACTCCCATGCCGTCCACCTTCGACTATGCGGAGGCTGCCACCTATCTCGCCGGCCACGGCACGGCCTATCACGCGTTGATCGATCGCGGCCGGGTCACGCCCGGCGAGGTGCTGCTGGTCCACGGCGCCGGCGGCGGCGTCGGCCTTGCCGCCGTCGAGATCGGCAAGATGCTGGGCGCGACCGTGATCGCGACCGCCTCCAGCGACGAGAAGCTCAGAATCGCGAAATCGCGCGGCGCCGATCATCTCATCCGCTACGACCGCGAGCCGTTCCGCGATGCCGTCAAGCGCATCACCGACGGCCGCGGCGCCGACGTCGTGTTCGACCCCGTCGGTGGCGAGGTCTTTGAAGACTCGATGCGCTGCATCGCCTGGGGCGCGCGGCTCCTGGTGATCGGCTTCACCGGCGGCATCGGCTCGGCCAAGACCAATCTGTTGCTGATCAAGGGCGCCAGCGTGCTCGGCGTACGCGCCGGCGAAGCGGTGCGGAAGAATCCTGCGCTCGGCGAGGTCCGCCTGAAGGCGCTTTTGCAATGGGCGGAGGAGGGCAAGCTGCGCCCCAACGTCTCGCACCGCCTGCCGCTTAAGGACTATGCGAAGGCGATGCGGTTGTTGCTCGACCGCAAGGCGATCGGACGCGTTGCGCTACTGATGTGACGTCCGCGCGACGGTGTCGCGGCCGCCCGGCGCGTAGCCGAGGCAAGTCCGCACGATCTGGCCGCAGACGGCGTCACGCGCATTTCCGATGTCGGTATTCCCGGCATATTGCACCTCGGTGACCTTGCCGCGAGCAAAGCGCAACTGCACGCGACAATAGCCCGAAGGCGCCTGGCCTCCGATATTCAGGCCGGGCGGAAGCGTGAGCGTGGGCGGCGCGATGCCGCCGGGAGGGCTCGCCGCGTGCTCGTACATCCAGATCTCGCCCGAACCGTCCTTGGCGGTTCCGGCCGGCAGGCCGGCGCACATGCGGATCGCCGACTGGTCGAGACCGATCAAGCTGGCTCGTCCGCGCTGCGCCCACTCGGCGTCCTGCTCGGCACAGCCGGCAAGGACGAGTGGCGCGAGAGCCGCCATTCGCAGGCAAAGTTGCATCGGCATCGCTTCCCTGTGCGATGCGAACGATAGCGCAAGGTGGTTTTGCGATGCAGCAGGCCTGTCGACCGACTGTCCATGCGCACTTGGCATGGATCAAACAGCCGAGTTGCGCGTTATGGCGCGCTACGCGCTCGTCACTTGTACTCGCGCTCCGTCCACCACGGGAAGTAATCCGGCATGTCGGTGGACACCTTGTTCTTGAAGTGCGCGGGACGCTTCTCCAGGAACGACACCACGCCTTCCTTGACGTCGTCCGAGCGGCCGCGGGCGTAGATGCCGCGGCTGTCGACCTTGTGGGCTTCCATTGGATCGTCGGCGCCCATCATGCGCCACATCATCTGGCGGATCAGCGCGACCGACACCGGCGCGGTCTTTGCCGCAAACTCCTTGGCGAGCGCTCGGGCGGTCGGCAGCAGATCATCGGGGGCCACGACCTTGCTGACGAGGCGGCCCGCAAGCGCTTCCTGCGCCGGGAAGACACGGCCCGAATAGCACCATTCCAGCGCCTGCGAGATGCCGACGATGCGCGGCAGGAACCAGCTCGAGGCCGCCTCGGGCACGATGCCGCGCTGGGAGAACACGAAGCCGAAGCGCGCGGCCTCTGAGGCGATGCGGATGTCCATCGCGAGCTGCATGGTGACGCCGATGCCGACGGCCGGGCCGTTCACCGCCGCGATCACGGGCTTGAGGCATTTGAAGATGCGCAACGTCACTTGGCCGCCGCCGTCACGCACCTGCGGGTCGCTATAGTCGACCTTGCCGTCGGCAAAACGCTTGACCGGCCCGCGCCGCGCGTCGCGGTCGAACGTGTCGGCACCGGAGGAGAGATCGGCGCCTGCGCAAAAACCGCGCCCGGCGCCGGTGACGATGATGGCGCGGACATTGTCATCCTTGTCGGCAGCGTCGAACGCGTCGATCAGTTCGGCTTGCATCTGCGCGTTGAAGGCGTTGAGCTTGTCGGGCCGGTTCAGCGTGATGGTGAGGATCTGATCGGCGACCTCGTACTTGATGGTCTCATACGCCATGGCTGGTTTCCTTCCCTGTTTCTTTGTCGCTCTCTCTAGCACGTCATTCCGGGGCGCGCGAAGCGCGGGCCCGGAATCCATTTGTCCACATCAGTAATGCGGATGAGTGGATTCCGGGCTTGCGCCAAGAGGGCGCAACCCGGAATGACGAGCGAGCGTTTGTTACGCCGGCGGCTTCGGCCAGGGCCGCTGCGGGCCGCGCAGGCCTTCGAACGCCTTGGCCATGCCGAGCACGCCGATGTCGTCGAAGCGGCGGCCGATGATCTGCACGCCGATGGGAAAACCCCTGGCGTCGAAGCCGCCGTTGAGGGAGATCGCCGGGTTCTCCGACATATTCCACGGCACGGTATAGGCGATGTGCTCGAACGGCTTCATGGGATCGTTGGTCGGCGACGCCCATTCCGCCGGAAAGTTCACGTTCGGCGCGGTCGGCGAGATCACATAGTCCAGCTCGCAAAAGAGCTTCGCCGCAGCCGCGCGGATCGCCATGGTCTGGTTGAAGCCGCGGATGACGTCGACGCCCGAGAGCTTGGCCCCGGACTCGCCCCACTTGAAGATATAGGGCAGCACCTTGGCCTGCTCGGCCGGCGTCAGCTTGGACAGATCGTCCCACATCCGCGCGCGCCAGAAATTGTCGAGGCCGTCGAGCATCTCGCGCGTGAGGATGCCGTCGACCTCGGTGACGACGCTGCCTGCGGACTCGAATGCCTTCGCGGCCTTCACTGCGACCTCGCGCACCGGCTTCTCCAGCGCCAGGCCGCAGCCGGGATCGAGCATCAACCCGATGCGTAGTTTTCGCGGAGATTTCTCCAGCCCCTTCCAGTTCAGCAACTCGGCCGGCAGGCTCATGCCGTCGCGGCGGTCGGGCTTTGCGATCGCGCTCATCATCAGCGCGCAATCGTCGACCGTGCGGGTCATCGGGCCTGCGACACGGCCGACATAGGTGGGGTCGATCGGCACGCGGCCAAAACTCGGCTTCAGGCCGACGAGGCCGCACCAGCCGGCGGGCAGGCGAACCGAGCCGCCGATATCGGTGCCGAGATGCAAGGGCCCGTAGCCGGCCGCGGCGGCGGCGCCTGCGCCGGCGCTGGAGCCGCCCGGGTTCTTGCTGAGATCCCACGGGTTGCGCGCGAGCGCATGGAACGAGGAGAGCCCGGAGGACAGCATGCCGTAATCGGGCATGGTGGTCTTGGCGAAGATGATGCTGCCGGCCTCACGCAGCCGCGCAGCGGGCGGCGCGTCCTTCTCGGCCGGCACGAGCTTGACGCTGGCTGCCCCCAGCGGCACCGGCACGCCTTTGGTCGCGATGTTGTCCTTCACCGTGACGGGTACGCCGTCGAGCGGCCCGGAGGGCTCGCCGCCGGTCCAGCGCGCGGTCGAGGCCTTTGCGGCCTCGCGCGCGCCATCGGGGTCGAACGCATAGAGCGCCTTCAGATGCGGTTCCCACGCCGCGACATGCGCGAGCACGTCCTCCAGCACCTCGCTCGGCGAGAACTGCTTGGCACGATAACCCGCGATCAGGTCGACCGCGGACAGATCGTGCAGCGAGGTGACCGCTTCCTCGACGCTCTTTTTATGCATTGCCACCCACCGGCATGCGCGTCTCGACGATGCGGGCGAACATGCTGGCACCGATCGGCAGGATCTTGTCGTCGAGCACGAAGCCGGGATTGTGCACGGGCACCGAGCCGTCATGGCCGACCCAGAAGTAAGCGCCGGGAATCGTCTCCAGCATGTCGGCGAAATCCTCGCTGCCCATCTTCGGCTGGATGCGGGTGATCACGTTGGCGGGATCGACGATGGTGCGCGCGACCTCCTCGACCACCTTGGACTGCTCGACCTGGTTGACCAGAACGCCGAACGTGTCGCGGATGTCGGCTTCGATCGTGCACTGATAGGCGGCGGCGATGCCGGCGCAGATGGTGCGGATGCGCTCGGCGATCAGGGCGCGGACTTCGTTCGAGAAGGTGCGGATGGTGCCGCACAGATGCGCATCGCCCGGAATGACGTTGTAAGCCGAGCCGGCATGGATCTGGGTGATCGAGATCACCGCGGCTTGCAGCGGGTCGACGTTGCGGCTGACGATGGTCTGGATCGCCTGCGCCAGTGTGGTCGCAATGACAACCGCGTCCTTGGAGCGCTCGGGCATCGCGCCATGCGCGCCGTAGCCGGTGATGCGCAGGTCGAAGAAGTCGGCACTGGCCATGGCCGGGCCCGGCAGGATCGCGATCTCGCCATGGTTGAGGTCGGGCGCGTTGTGCAGGCCGTAGAGCTCGTCGCAGGGAAATTTCTCGAACAGCCCGTCCTTGATCATGGCGCGGGCGCCGCCGAGGCCTTCCTCGGCCGGCTGGAAGATCAGATGCACGGTGCCGTCGAAATTCCGGGTCTCGGCGAGATAGCGCGCGGTGCCGAGCAGCATGGTGGTGTGGCCGTCATGGCCGCAGCCGTGGAAGCGGCCGGGGATCTTCGAGCTCCACTTCAGATTGGTGTTCTCTTCCATCGGCAGCGCGTCCATGTCGGCGCGCAGCCCGATGCGCTTGCTGCCGGTGCCCTTGCCCTTGATGACGCCGATCACGCCGGTGCCGCCGAGGCCGCGATGCACTTCGATGCCCCAGCTCTTCAGCTTGTCGGCGACGATGCCGGAGGTGCGCACTTCCTCGAAGCCGATCTCGGGATGGGCGTGGAGGTCGCGCCTGATTGCGGTGAGCTCGTCGGCGTAGCCGTCGATGCGATCGATCGTGGGCATGTGGTCCTGTCCGGTTAGCGTGAGGGAGGCGTGAATACGGGGCCGTTCGGCTTGATGCGGATGCCCGGGCGCAGGCGCGTCCAGGGTAGCGAAGCGGTGTCGGCCGGCATCGCACCGGGCGCGGCACAGATCATCAGCTTCTCGGCGATCGGCTCGAAATCGGCGCGGAAATGCACCGAGCTCTTGTTGACCAGGATTTTCTGTTCGGTCGGCTCGATGCCGACATAGCGGTACATCGCCTGGTCGGCGAGCTGGGCCTTGTGCGAAGAGACGACGATGCGGACATCGCCGATGCGCAAGGCTGCGGACGGGCCCATCTCCATCTCGCGGCCGCCGTAATAGGGACCGGGCGCGATGAAGCGGCCGTCCGAGAGCTGCTCGACCACGAAGGTCTCGCGATAGGGCTCGTCGCCGGGGATGCCGGACTTGCCGCCGAGCGACAGCGTCACGGTGGCGCCGACGCCGGCTGCGTGCGCGGCCTTGGCCGATTCCGGATCGTAGATCGCGCCGGTTGCGGCACTCGCCTTGTTGCGCACCAGCGCGCGCAGCATGCCCGTGGTGTCGGAATCGCCGCCGGCGCCCGGATTGTCCTGGGTGTCGGCGATGATGATCGGCTTGCGCGCGCCCTTGGCAAGTTCCATGGCGTGGCGCACGCCGTCGTCGGGCGTCCAGATCTTGCCGTCGAAATCGTTCTCGTGGCTTTCGATCAGCTTCAGAAGCGCGTCGGCCGCACGATCGGCGTCGTGTTGCGTCTTGCCGTAGGCGAACACGCTGGGGCCGCAGTCGCGGAAATCGGCGGCGGGAAAGCCGGGCGCGAAAGAGAGGGTGGGAACGGCATCGCTCTCCAGCGCGGCGAGTCTTTCGTAGATGCCTTTGGTGGGCTGGTCGTTGGTGCATTGCCAGCTGATCGGGATCAGGAATGGCAATTGCCGGAAGGCCTTTGCGAAGCGCTGCTTCGTCTGCAGCAGCAGCACGAGATGGCGCGCGCAGGCGCGGCCGGTCTCGGCCATGTCGACATGCGGATAGGTGCGGTAGGCGATCAGCGCGTCGGCATGCTCCATCATCTCGGGCGTGACGTTGGCGTGGAGATCGAGGCTGGTGACCAGCGGAACATCCTTACCGATGACGCGGCGCACGCGCGCCAAGATCTCGCCTTCGCCGTCGTCGAGATGCTCGGTCACCATCGCGCCGTGCAGGTCGAGATAGACGGCGTCGATCGGGCCGGCGGCGGCGATGCCGTCGACCATGACCTTCACGATGCGCTCGAATGCGTCTTCGGTGACATGCGCCGACGGGCTCGCGCCGCAGGCGATGGTCGGAATGAGTTCCCAGCGGTTCGCCTCGGCGCTGTCGACGAAACCGGCGAGCCCGACATTGATGCGGCGCATCACCTTCAACACGTCGGCACCTTCAGTCATCGCCGGCCAGCCGCCGCCATGCTGGAAGTCCGCGAATGTCGCCTTCGTCGGAGCGAAGGTGTTGGTCTCGTGCAGGAAGCCGCCGACGGCGATGCGTGTCATTCAGTTCAGGTCCAGCGTTGAAAAGTGCGCGACGTTAGCCTTGGCTCTGAGGAGAGGGCAAGGTGAGAGGCCATCGTGCCACGCATAGGGTCAGATCGATTTGGGAATGCTGCTCCGCCGTCATTCCGGGGCGCGCGTAGCGCGAGCCCGGAATCCATCGTGCGACAGAGTTCGCAGCCTGATGGATTCCGGGCTCATCGCTTCGCGATGCCCCGGAATGACGAGTGGAGAGACCTAGGCCGTCGCCCCCACGCCCTCGGCCACCGGCCTGAAGTTCGCAAAATCCCAACCCCGCCCGGGCGCCGCATCCAGCAGCGCCTTGGTGTAGGCCTCCTTAGGATGCGTCAGCACTTCGGCGGCCGGTCCCTGTTCGACGACGCGGCCGTGCTGCATCACCACGACCTCGTCGCAGATCTGGGCTGCGACGCGGAGGTCGTGGGTGATGAACAGGATGGCGATGCCGAGCCGCTTCTGGATCTCGTCGAGCAGCTCCAGCACCTGCGCCTGCACCGAGACGTCGAGCGCGGAGACCGCTTCATCCGCGACCAGCACGTCCGGATCGAGCGCGAGTGCCCGGGCGATCGCGATGCGCTGGCGCTGGCCGCCGGAGAATTGGTGCGGATAGCGCGACACCGCATCCGGCGGCAGGCCGACCAGCTCGAGCAACTCGCGCGCCCGCTTCATCGCGTCGGCGTGCGCCACGCCGTAATTGACCGGGCCTTCGGCGATGCTCTCGCCGACGGTGACGCGCGGATTGAGCGAACGATAGGGATCCTGGAATACGATCTGGATCTTCTGCCGATGCGGCTGCAACAGGCGGCGCGAGATGTCGGCGATCTCGCGGCCGGCGAGGCGCACGCCGCCGGAGGTCGGATCGATCAGGCGCACGATGCAGCGCGCAACCGTCGACTTGCCCGAGCCGCTTTCGCCGACGATGCCGAGCGTGCGGCCCTTGCGCAGGGTCAAGGTGACCTTGTCGGCAGCGACGACCTCGCGGCCTTTGCCGAAAAAGGCGCGCTCCTTGTAGACCTTGCTGAGCTCGTTGGCCTCCAGCACCACGGGCTCGCGGGTTTCCTCGCGCGGCGGGCGCGGCACCAGGCTCGGCACCGAGGAGAGCAGGTTGCGGGTGTATTCCATGCTCGGATTGCGCAGCACGGTCTCGAGCGGACCGGTCTCGACCAGCCGGCCCTGCCGCATCACCGCGACGCGGTCGGCGATCTCGGCGACCACGCCCATGTCGTGCGTGATGAACAGCACGGCGGTGCCGTGATCGCGCTGGAGCTCGCGGATCAGCGACAGGATCTGCTTCTGCGTGGTGACGTCGAGCGCGGTGGTCGGCTCGTCGGCAATGAGCAGCTTCGGCTCCAGCACCAGCGCCATCGCGATCATGATGCGCTGGCGCTGGCCGCCGGAGAGACGGTGCGGGTAGGAGGCGAAGATGCGCTCGACCTGGGGCAGGTGGACCTGCTCCATCATGTCGAGAATGCGCTTCCTGCGCGCTTTGGCATCGAGTTTGGTGTGGGCGCGGAGCACCTCGTCGATCTGGCGGCCGACCGGCACCACCGGATTGAGCGCGGTCATCGGCTCCTGGAAGATCATCGCCATCTTGGTCGCGCGGAGCTGGCGCAGGCGGCGGTCGGTGGCGGTGAGCAGCTCCTCGCCGACCAGCTTCACGCTGCCGCCGGTTGGCACCAGCGTGCCCTTCGGCAACAGGCCCATGGTGGTGAGCGAGGTCACCGACTTGCCCGAGCCGCTCTCGCCGACGAGGCACAGCGTCTCGCGCTCGCGCACCTGGATCGAGATGCCGTCGATGATGTTGGCGCCTTTCGGCTGCTTGCCGATGGAGACGACGAGGTTGTTGATGTCGAGGATGGTGTCGGTCACGTCAATTCTCTCCGTCATTCCGGGGCGCGACAAAGTCGCGAGCCCGGAATCCATCGGGCCGCAGCACGCGTGGTGAAATGGATTCCGGGCTCGCGCTACGCGCGCCCCGGAATGACAACGCTACTTGTTTCACTTCCCCTCCCGCTGCTTCATGCGCGGATCGAGGGCGTCGCGGGCGGCGTCGCCGATCAGGTTGATGCTGAGGATGGCGATGGAGAGCAGCAGGCCCGGCCAGAAGATCAGCGACGGCTTGATCTGGAAGTACTGGCGGCCCTCGGCCATGATGTTGCCCCAGGTCGGCGTCTCCGGCGAGATGCCGGCGCCGAGGAAGGAGAGGATCGCCTCGGTCAGGATGGCGCTGGCGCAGATATAGGTGCCCTGGACGATCAGCGGCGCGATCGTGTTCGGCATCAGGTGGCGCCACATGATCTTCGGCAGGCTCGAGCCGACCGAGATCGCGGCCTCGACGTAAGGCTCCTCGCGCGCCGACAGCACGACCGAGCGGACCAGGCGTGCAACGCGCGGAATCTCGGGGATCGTGATCGCGATCAGCACGGTCCAGAGGCTGGCGCCGGACAGCGACACCACGGCGATCGCGAGCAGGATGCTCGGCATTGCCATCAGGCCGTCCATGACGCGCATCATCACGGAATCGACCAGCTTGAAGAAGCCGGAGACGAGGCCGATCGCCAGCCCGATGGCGATCGACAGGATCGCCGCACCGATGCCGATCAGAAGCGAGATGCGGCCGCCATAGATCACGCGCGACAACACGTCGCGGCCGTAGGCGTCGGTGCCGAGCAGGAAGTGTGCGGAAGATGGCTTGAGCCGCTGCGACGGGGCGAGCTGGATCGGATCATGCGGCGCGATCAGCGGCGCGAGGATTGAGACCACCACGATCAGCGCGAGCAGGCACGTCGCGGTGGCGATGATCGGGGTCGAGGTGAGGAATCCGAATCGCGGCCGCAGCGGCGACGTGATCGGAATGGAGGACTGGGGAAGGGTATCGACCGACATTTTGTTCTTGTCCTTGCCTCAGTACCGGATCCGGGGATCGAGCAGGGTGTAGGCGACGTCGATGAGAAGATTGACGACGACGTAGATCAGCGAGGTCAGCAGGATCATCGCCTGGATCACCGGATAGTCGCGCGCCAGCACCGCATCGACGGTGAGACGCCCGATGCCGGGGATGTTGAACACGCTCTCGGTGACGACGACGCCGGAGATCAAGAGCGCAAAGCCGGTGCCGATCACGGTGATCACGGGCACGGCGGCGTTGCGCAGAGCATGGCGCATCATCACCGCAACCTCGTTGATGCCCTTCGCGCGCGCCGTTCGCACGTAGTCTTCGCCGAGCACGTCGAGCATCGCCGCACGCGTCATGCGCGCGATCAGTGCGACGTAGATGAAGGACAGCGCGCAGGTCGGCAGGATCATGCGCTCGAAGAACGGACCGAAGCCGTTGAAGATGCTACGGAAGCCCTGCACCGGCACCCAGCGCAGCTCGATCGCGAAGACCTGGATGAGGACATAGCCGACCACGAAAACCGGCACCGAGAAGCCGAGCACGGACAGACCCATCACGAAACGGTCGATCCAGGTGCCGTGCTTCCACGCCGCGATCACCCCCAAGGGAACTGCGACGATGACGGCGAGGATGATGGTGCACAGCGCGATCGAGATCGACGGCTCGACGCGCTGGCCGATCATCTTCATCACCGGCAAATTGGAGATGAGCGACGTCCCGAGGTCGCCGTGCAGCAGCTTGTTCACCCAGGTGACGAACTGCACGATCAGCGGCTCGTTGAGGCCGAGCGATTCGCGGATGCGCTCCAGCCGTTCCGGGGTCGCGTTGTCGCCGGCGAGGATCGCGGCGGGATCGCCGGGGGTGAGGCGGAGCAGGAGGAAAACGAACAGCGCGACCACGCCCATCACGGGCACGGCGGCGAGAATTCGGCGAAGGAGATATCCGAGCAAGTTGGATCCGTCAGTTTAGAGTCAAATTGGGCAGGGCTCTTCGGCCAGCCTGCCATCAGCCTAACATTTCAGCAATTCCCGTGCCACGAGGGCCACAGTTTTTGCGGTGCAGCCAATCTTCGTAGGGTGGGCAAAGCGGAGCGTGCCCACCTGCTTTCGGTCGGGAAAACGGTGGGCACGGCGCTTTGCGCCTTTTGCCCACCTACGGGATCGCTTCGCGATCACTCCAGCGTCGCCAGCAGCCCCGCCATCAGCCGTCCTCGCTCAGCGAGACTCTCGACTTCGATATACTCTTCGAGCGTGTGGACATTGCCGCCGCGCACACCGAGGCCGTCGAGCGTGGGGATTCCCATCGCGCCGGTGAAGTTGCCGTCCGAGCCGCCGCCGGAGCTTGCATGCGGTAATTCCATGCCGAGAGATTTGGCAATGCCGCGGGCCTTCTCGTACAGTGCCATGGTGCCGGCATTGGGCTCCCAGACCGGCCGCGTCACGCCGCGCGTGACCTTGAAGCTGACGTCGTTGCTGGTGCCGGACAACGCCAGCATCCGCTCGACGCCGCGGTCGAGATCGGCCTGGCGCTTGGCCATGGAGAGCGCCTCGCCCGTCGCCGTGGTAGCAACGCAATTGACCCATTGGCCGCCATGCACGACGCCGACCGAGAAGGTGCAGTCCTCCGTCGTCATGGCGTCGATCGCGAGGATCTGTCGCGCCATCTCGCGGATCGCCGAGCGTCCCGAGGACAGCGTCGCGCCGGCGTGGCTCGGCCGGCCCGTCGCTTCGAGGTTGAAGCGTGCGATGGCGTAACGTCCGGTGGTGACGCCGTTGTCGGCGCGGCCGGGCTCCGGCACCAGCACGTATTTGTTGCGCGCGGCTTCCGCCTCGATGATGTCGCGCGTGGAGGGCGTGCCGACTTCCTCATCCGGCGTGAACAGCACGGTGATTGGCAATGGGGTCGTGAACGAGGCGCGTGCCAGCTGGCGGATGGCTTCCAGCGAGAGGTAGTTGCCGCCCTTCATGTCGTAGATGCCGGGGCCATAGCACTTGTTGCCCTCGCGCCGCCATTTCAGCTTCTCGATGGTGCCGACCGGGTGGACGGTATCCATGTGCCCGGCGATCAGGATGCCGGGCTCGCCCTGCTTCGGATGGGGGAAACGCGCGCGGATGACCCCGCCGAAGCCCTGGCGGCCGGCGATGCGCTCGATCGTCGCACCCATGATCGCCATATCTCGCGCTGCGATATCGAGCATGCGGTCCACGGCACCGGCATCCCAGGTGGGGCTTTCGCATTCGATCCAGCCGCGCAGGCCTTCGAGCATGGCCTCGGAATCAAAGGGAAGATTGGCAGGATTCATCTCAATGTCTCTCAAGCTTGGAAAGATGGAACGCGCATTGCATTGGCGCGGACGGGACAAGCGGAGGGTGTTGTAGAGCCAAACCGATCTTTGTGGAGCCCGTGCGCGCGCCGCAAGGGCTTGCACCGAAACCGGATTGACGCGCTTCACCCTGTCTGCAAGTCTCGAAAGACGAAGGCATTGCATGAGGTTAGTTCGCCCAACGAACGAACCTCATGCTCAATCAATAACCTGCCTTTGAACAGTTTCACGTCAGGAGAACTTTCTATGTTCCACTTCATGCGCCGGGGGCCTCGCGCGTTCGCCTCCACACTTGCGCTGTCGGTCGTCGCGCTTTCGACCGCGCTGGCCTCGCCGGTGCTCGCGGCCGGCAAGACTCTCACGGCGGTGCTGCATTCGGATTTGCGCATCATCGATCCGATCTTCACCACGGCCTACATCACGCGTGACCACGGCTACATGGTTTACGACACGCTGGTGGCCACCGACTCGAATTTCAAGGTCCAGCCGCAGATGGCGGACTGGAAGGTCTCCGACGACAAGCTCACCTACACGTTCACGCTGCGCGACGGCCTGAAGTGGCATGACGGTGCGCCGGTGACGGCGGAGGACTGCGTCGCTTCGCTGAAGCGCTGGGCTGCGGTCGACGGCATGGGCCAGAAGCTCATGGACTTCACCGCCAGCATCGAGGCGACCGACCCCAAGACCATCACGCTGAAGCTGAAGGAGCCCTACGGCCTGGTGCTCGACTCCATCGGCAAGCCGTCCTCGCGCGTCGCCTTCATGATGCCGAAGCGCCTTGCGGAGACGCCGCCGGACAAGCAGATCCCCGAGCAGATCGGCTCTGGTCCGTTCAAGTTCGTGCAGGGCGAATTCCAGCCCGGCGTGAAGGCGGTCTACGTCAAGAACACTGACTACGTGCCGCGCAAGGAGCCGGCGAGCTGGACCTCCGGCGGCAAGGTGGTGAAGGTGGACCGCGTCGAGTGGATCACCATGCCGGACTCGCAGACCGCGGTGAACGCGCTGCAGTCGGGCGACATCGATTTCATGGAGAACCTGCCGTTCGACATGCTGCCGGTGCTGGAAGGCAACAAGGAGCTCACCATCGAGGTCCTGAACAAGTTCGGCTTCCAGACGCTCGGCCGGATGAACTTCCTGCATCCGCCGTTCGACAACGTGAAGGTGCGGCGTGCTGCCTTGCTGGCCCTGAACCAGAAGGACGTGCTCGACGCGCTGGTCGGCAACGCCAAATATCAGAAGATCTGCGGCGCGTTCTTCATTTGCGACACGCCGCTCGCAACCGATGCGGGCTCCGAGACCCTGGTCAAGGGGAACGGCATGGCGCAAGCCAAGAAGGCGCTCGCCGAGTCCGGCTATGACGGCACGCCGATCGTCATCATGGCCCCTGGCGACGTCACGACGCTGAAGGCGCAGCCGATCGTTTCGGCCCAGCTGCTGCGCGAGGCCGGCTTCAAGGTCGACCTTCAGGCGACCGACTGGCAGACGGTGGTGAGCCGCCGCGCCAGCCAGAAGCCGCCGAAGGAAGGTGGCTGGAACATGTTCTTCACCAACTGGGTCGCGGCCGACGTGTCCAACCCGATCGCCAATCTCTCGATCGGCGGCCAGGGCAAGAAGGGCTGGTTCGGCTGGGCGGAGGACGCCAAGATCGAGCAGCTCAAGGACGCTTTCGTCCGCGCGGCCTCGGTCGACGATCAGAAGAAGATCGCCGCCGACATCCAGAAGCAGGCCTATGAGCAGGTGATCTACATTCCGCTGGGGCAGTATCTCATCCCGAGCGGCTGGCGCAAATCGCTGACGGGCGTGCTCGACGGCCCCGCGACGCCAGTGTTCTGGAACATCGACAAGAAGGAATAAAGCATGATCCGGAAAAGTGCGAAGCGGTTTTCCGGAAAGATCACGCGCAAACAACAACCTAAAGCGCGATGACGATCATCCGAATCTCATCGCGCTTTACGCGCCGCGCGCCTTGCATGTGAATACGAACGGCGCCGCAGTTTCCTGCGGCGCCGTTTTTTCTATGAGGCGGTCTGTGATCGCGCTCGTCTAGCAGTGGCTGTCGCGCAGCTGCTCGAGCCCTTCACTCATGAATGCCAAGCTCGAGTCCATTCGTTCATCGGAACGAGGCTGCGAAATCGGCTGTTCGATCTCGGACGCGGGCTGATCCGATCTGTTCTCTTGTTCCATCTCGCCAATCCTCTGAATTGCTGCAGTACAACATCGCGAGGGGCGGGAAGTTCCTAGCTGATCGGGCGATGATGCGGCCTGAACAGCCGCCCTTTCTCCACCACCAGCACGATCGCGAGCGCGGCGAGGGTGGATAGGAAAAAGCCGATCGAGAACGGCAGCAGCGTGCCGTCGAAGCTCTGCCCGATTGCCATGCCGACCACGATCCCGATCAGCGTGGTGATCGAGCCGTACAGCGAGGAGGCGGTGCCGGCGATGTGGCCCTGCGGTTCCATCGCCAGCGCGGTGAAGTTGGCGACCATCATGCCGAACGAGAACATCATCAGGGCCGAGAGCACCATGAACAAGGCGAGCGACAGCACGCCGAGGCTTTCCGTCAGCAGCATCACGCCGGCCACGGCCGTGTAGAGCGTCAGCGCGCCGTGCGAGATCACGCGCATGCCGAGCCGGCCGACCAGCCTCGCATTGAGGAAGCCGGCGATGGCTGTGCCGGCGGCAATCGCGGCGAAAGCCAGCGGGAAATATTGGCCGAGATGATAGATGCCGGTGAAGACCTGCTGGGCGCAGAAGACATAGGCGAACAGCGCGCCGATGACGCTGCCGGCGGCGGTAGCATAGCCGACGGTCTGGCGATGGGTCAGGGTCTGCCGGAATGCCGAGAGCACGTCGGAGGGCGCCAGCGACCTGCGCTTCGACTCGGGAAGCGTCTCGGGCAGCCGCAGCACGCACCATGCGAGCGCGAGCAGGCCGTAGAGCATCAGCACCACGAAGATGCCGCGCCACGCCGTCACCAGCAGCACCGCCTGTCCGAACGAGGGCGCGACCACGGGCACCGCGATGAAGATCATCATGGCGAGCGACATCACGCTCGCCATGCGGCGGCCGACATAGCAGTCGCGCACGATCGAGGTCGCGATCACGCGCGTCGCCGCGGTGCCGAGCCCCTGGAGCGCACGCGCCAGCAGCAGCGTCTCGAACGAGGGGGCAATGACCGCCAGCACGCTCGCCACCGCATAGACCGCCATGCCGCCGAGCAGCACCGGTCGGCGCCCAAAACGGTCCGACAAGGGACCCATGACGAACTGACCGGCGCCGAAGCCGATCAGGAAGGTCGACAGCACCAGTTGCAGGTGGTTCTCGACGGGAATCTTGAAGGCGGCGCCGATATTGGGCAGCGCCGGCAGCATCATGTCCATCGCGAGCGGGTTCAGCGCCATGATGGACGCGATCACGATGACGAACTCCGGAAAACCCATTGGGCGGTGTCCCGCGGACACCCAACCGTCGGCATTGACGTCGGACAAGAAGCTTACCCCTGCAATCAAGCGACTTATCTAGCCCTGGTGCTGCGTTGCACAACCCATGTTTCGGGATGGCTGGCAGGCGGAGCAGGAGCGGTCAAAAACGGGTGAGGGCCCGTCGCCGGCCTGATGGGCCATCCGGGACCTCGTCGCCGCGCACATCGAAGCGTTTTCCAAGCGCGTCGCCGGAGGGCTGGGCCTGCAACCAGGGATTCACCATAAGATCGGGCGCGGCACGCCGGGGAGATGAATCGGCAACCCGTCCTGTCCATTGTGGCTGGAGCGGCTGCCGCAACGGCGCAGCGAGAAGCCAAACAGGGTATCGCCCGTGTCCGACATATCAGGTGCAGCACGATGGTTGGCGCCTGCGGCCAAGGCTGCCAGGCGCAACGTCTGGCTTGCCGGCGTGGTCACGCTGACCGCGCTGCTGGTGCTCGGTAATCTCGCCAACGATGCCTCGCTCGACCTGCCCTATGGCTGGGACGTCCGGGTCAATTGCGCGGCGGTCGATGCGCATGCCGACGGGCTCGATCCCTACTTCGTCAAGAACCTGAAGGGCACCACCTATTCTTATCCCTATCTGCCGGTGACGCTGGACGTCTTCCGTCCCCTCTGCGCGGGCGGCGTTCTGCTCGATCATTACCGAAGCATCTTTCTCGTCCTCGCCGTGCTCTGCGCGCTGCTTCTGCCCGGCCTTGGCCGGACGCGTGCCAGCGCGCGCGATGCTGGCTTGAAGGTGCTCTGCGCGCTCGGCGCGTTCGTCGGTTTCGAATTCGTGGTGGCGTCGGGGAATTTTGCGCTGCTGAGCGGAGTGCTGACCGCGATCGCGCTGAAGCTCCTGCTACGCCCGCTCGCGTCCGAACAGAATTCGAACTTTTCCTCGCGCCTCGCCGGCGCGGCGCTGCTCGGCCTCGTGACCTCGTTCAAGCTGGTGTTCGTCCCGGTGCTGGCGGCGCTCTATTTCCTGCCGCTGCCGCGTGGCCGCAAGCTGGCCTTGATCGCGGTGGCCGCGTTCGCCTTCGCGTTGCCGCTCGCGCTGTCGCGCTTGCTGTATCCCGATCTGTTCGCGAGCTGGCTGCTCGCGATCGCAGGACAAATTCCCGGTCAGCATGCCGTCGGTCTCGTGGAGAGCAATCCGTCGCTGTTGCTGCTGGCGCGCGACCTCATGGTCCAGGCCGGCTTCGGTGACGGCAAGCCGGCGATGTTGGCGGCCTACGCGTTCGCGGCACTCGCGCTCGTGCTCGTGCCGTTCGCGCTGTCCGTCCTACGCGCGGCCGCGAGCGGATCGGTGCGGGCAGGGGCATCGCTGCTGACGCAGCTCGATCGCTGGCTGATGGATCACCCGCGCACGGCGATGCGCATCACGGTGCTTGCCATGTTCGCGCTCTATCTCAGCTCGCCGCGTCTGAAGGAATATGCCTTCTTCGAGCTCGCGCTTCTTGCCGCGATCCTCATCGTCGATCTTCCGCCCCTGGCGCTCGCCGCCATCCTCGGCATCGGCCTCGCCTTCCCGGCACTGGTCTCGCTTCTGGGCGCGCCGATCGAGGGCACCTTCATCCTCCTCGTCATCGCGCTGATCTGCTTCTGGATCGTGCTGCTCGATTTCCGCGCAGAGCCCGAGCGCCTCGAGCAAGGGTGATACAAGCTAGTGGTGCGGGCAGCCGGGGTCGAACCGGCACAGCGCTTGCGCACCGAGGGATTTTAAGTCCCTTGCGTCTACCAATTCCGCCATGCCCGCTTGATCCAACGAGATCAAACACTTAAGTCCGTTCCGGCGGTCTGGAATTGGCGGCGTTTCGCGCCGGAGGGACGGTTCTTCCTTAAGCGAGCCGGGGGCACAAGGCAAAGCCTCAATCCGGACATCTGTTGCTGCTTTAGGCATTCTCAATCCACGGGGGCTATTCATCCGGCATGGCTGCTTCGTTTTCCTTTTGGCTGCGCGGCTTTGGCGCGCTGTTCGCGCTGCTTGCGGCTGGCCTCGCGCTGTCCGGCTGCGCCGGCGTGAGCGAGACGATCGCACCGGCCTTTGCCGATCCCGCCAAATACGAATTGTACGATTGCAAGCAGCTCGAGACCGAGCGCAAGGACCTCGCCAAGCGCACCGCCGATCTGCAGAGGCTGATGGAGAAGGCCGAGACCGGGGCCGGCGGCGCCGTCGTGTCCGAACTCGCTTATCGCAACGATTATATCGCCGTGCGCGGGCAGGTCCAATTGGCCGAGGATGCCTGGCGCCGCAACAGATGCCGGGAGACGCCGCCCGAGGCGCCGCCGCCTCCGGCATCGCCCGCGGCCAGCGCCAAATCCGCGTCGAAATCCGGCAAAGCGGCCCACTGAGGCATGCTGCCGGCGGCGCGCCGCATCAGGGCCGCCAGCCGTAGATCCAGTCCTGTCGCGCCAGCATGCGCTCTGGGCCGAGCGCGCGGATCGCAAGATCGCGTGCGAGCGCGAGCGGCCCATTGAGATGATAGATGCGGCCCTGCTGCCGCGCGGTCCGCTGCACCCGCCGCACCCGCGCCTGGCGGGCACGGCCGTATTGCGTCAGCGCGGCGGCAACCGCTTTGCTGCTCTCGGCGGCCTCCGGGCTCAAATGCCGGGCGAGCACGGCGGCATCCTCGATCGCCATGCCGGCCCCTTGGGCTGCGAACGGCAGCATCGCGTGCACGGCATCGCCGAGCAGCGCCACCGAACCCTTGCTCCAGGGGCAGCCGTCCGGCACGCCGAACAGCGCCCATTTGCGCCAGCTGTCGACCGCGGCGAGCAGCATCCGCGCCGCCGGCGGCCAGCGCGGGCCGGCAAAGGCGTCCATCACCTCGCTGATATCGCCGGGCGTGCTCCAGCCCGGCCGGTTCCAGGTGCCCGGCAGCACCGCGACCACGTTGATCTGGCGCCCGCCCGCAATGGGATAGGCGACCAGATGGGCGTTCGGCCCCATCCAGAGCTGCACCCGGCGCGCGGTATAGTCCTTCGGCAATTGCGTGGCATCGAGCGTGCCGCGCCAGGCGATCAGGCCGGAAAAGCGCGGCTGCACCTCGGGAAACAGATGCTGGCGCACCGTCGACCAGATGCCGTCGGCGCCGATCAGCGCGCTGGCGAGATCGCTGCGGCGGATCGTGCCGCTGCGATGGACCACGGTCAGGCCCTTGGCGTGAGGCGCGACGTCCTCGAAGGTCGCGCCCAGCTTCAGGTCGATGTCGGGATGGTCGGCGACGGCGCCGGCGAGGGCCGCTTGCAGGTCGGCACGGTGCACCACCCAATAGGGCGCTCCGGCGCGAAGCGAGGCGGCTTCGCCGAGCGGCATGCGCAGCAGCTCGCCGCCGGCGCGCGCGCTCATGATCGAGAGCGCTTCCGGGGTGACGGCGCGCAGCTTGAGGCGTTCGGTGAGGCCGAGCTCGACCAGCACGCGGCTGGCATTGGGCGAGAGCTGCAGGCCGGCGCCGACCTCCTCGAGGCGTTCGGCCTTCTCCAGCACGACGATGCGGAAGCCGCGGGCGGCGAGCGCGAGCGCGGCCGTCAGGCCACCGATGCCGGCACCGGCGACGACGATCGTTCGGGAGAGCGCCACCCCTTAACCGATGGACGCGGTCAGGCCACCTTGTCCTTCAGCACACATTCCGGCGGGCGGGCTTCGCCGGGCTTCAGGTCGGCCGCGAAGCGGTACAGCGTCGAGCAATAGGGGCAGATGATCTCGTTGTCGTTGCCGAGGTCGAGGAAGACGTGCGGATGGTCGAACGGAGGATTGGCGCCCACGCACATGAACTCTTGCGAGCCGATCTCGATGACGGGGACACCGGCATCGTTATGGAAGTGCGGGACGACATGGTCGGACATCGAAGTTCATCCTGGAGTGGCAATGGCGGCAGATACAATCACGAACTTACGCGGCATCTTTGAGGCGCTGCGGACCATACTGGCGGGTACAGGTGATTGCTAGTCCAGCGGAACCGAAAAGCTTCGCAAGCGCCCCATGCTCATTTGCTCATGCAAATTCGACACAATCTTGCGCCCCTAGAGAAGCCCTTCTTTCGTCGGGGACGTTGTGTCGCAATTTTGGCATACTATCTCTGTGGTTGCGTGAAACCGGGACGAAAGACGTAGTGTTCCGCGCAAGCGATCTCAGGGCATCCGGGCTTTCCACATGAAGTGGCTGCGAATCAGTACGGCGTTGGCGGGAATGGCCGTGTGCGGCTTCGTGCTCGCGCAGGTGGCGCCGCATGCCCGCGAGGCCGGCGCGATCCTGGCTGCCCAGGACGATCCGGTCGCGCTCTCCGAGCGGAAGCTCGATGCACTGCTCCGGCACAACGACCGCCTGGTTCAGGACAATATCGAGGCCGCGCTCGCGGCCGGCGATGCCGATCTCGCCGACAGTTTCGTCACGCTGGCGCGCGAGCGCAACATCGCGCTTCCCGACGACCTCTTGAGCCGCGTCGCTGATGCCGTGAAAGCGGAGAATTCCACCGCGCATTTCGCCAAGCGCTTCGCCACGGGTCTCGTCACCGGCAACGCGGACGATGTCGCCAGCTTGTCCGGGACCGTGGCCGGCGATCTCTTCGTGTTCGGCGACATCAGAGACGTGGTGCGCGAAGGCAAGCACCTCGCCATGGGCGAGGACACCGACCGCCTCGTGCTCTCCCTTGCGGCGGCCGGCCTTGCGGTGACGGCGGCAACCTACATCTCCGTCGGCGGTGCCGCGCCGGTGCGCGCAGGACTGACGCTGGTGAAGGATGCGCGCAAGCTCGGACGGCTCGGCGAGGGGCTCGCCGCATGGGCCGGCCGGTCCGCGCGCGAGGTCGTCGACGCGCCGATGCTGCGGAACGCGGTGGCATCGGGCTCGGTGCTGCGCCCAGGCCAGACCGTGAGCGCGATCAAGGCCGCGTTCCGGGCCGAGAAGGCCGGTGCGCTGGTCCGGCTCGGCAAGGACGTCACGCGCGTCGCCGGAAAGACCGGCACGCGCGGGGCCATGGATACGCTCCGCATCGCCGAGGGCCCCAAGGACGTCGCGCGCGCCGTGCGGCTTGCGGAAGCGCAAGGCGGCAAGACGCGCGCGATCATCAAGCTGCTCGGCCGCGGCGCGCTGCTGCTCGTCGGTGGCGCGTTCGATCTGGCGATGTGGCTGTTTGGCGCGGTCGTGACGCTGTTCGGCCTGCTCTCCTCCATCAAGGCGACGACCGAGCGCCTGACCCAGGCCTGGTGCGATCGCAGGCGGGCGCGGCGGCTGCGCCGCGCGCAGATGGCGGCCGACGCTGCTTTGGCCAACGCGGCCGCGACGGCCTGAGGCGCGATCCGCTTCGGGCTATTGTTTGAGCATGATGTTGCCGGAAAACCGCTGCACACTTTGCCGGATCGTGCTCTAAGATCGAGCTGTCCCCCACAAGATCCCACGGAACTGCTGATGCCGAGCTTTCACAACGGCGCCGTTGAAATTGCCTATCTCGACGAAGGCGAGGGCGATCCGATCATCCTGGTGCACGGCTTTGCCTCCAGCAAGAACGTGAACTGGGTCTATCCGACCTGGGTGTCGGAGCTGCGCAAGAACGGACGCCGCGTCATCGCGCTCGACAATCGCGGCCATGGCGAGAGCGCAAAGCTCTACGAACCCGCGCAATATTCTATACCCGTAATGGCCGGCGACGTGCTCGCACTGATGGATCACCTCGCCATCCCGCAGGCCGACATCATGGGCTATTCGATGGGCGGGCGGATGACGGCCTGGCTCTCCCTCAACGAGCCGCAGCGCCTGCGCTCGGCGATCCTCGGCGGCATCGGCATCGGCGGCCTGATCGAGGGCAGCGGTCCCGGCGAGAACGTCGCCAAGGCGCTGGAGGCGCCCGCGCTGGACGACGTCACCGATCCCGTCGGCCGCACGTTTCGCGCGTTCGCCGACCAGACCCGCTCCGACCGCCGTGCACTCGCCGCGTGCCTGCGCGGCACGCGCGATCTCATGACGAGGCAAGAGGCCGCGCGCATCGAGGTGCCGGTGCTGATCGCGGTCGGCAGCGCCGACGATGTCGCAGGAAGCGCCAGCGCGCTCGGCGCGATCATACCGGGTTCCGAAGTGCTCGATATTCCCAATCGCGACCACATGCGTGCAGTCGGCGACAAGGTTTACAAGACCGGCGTGCTCGACTTCCTGTCACGCCGCGGCTGAGGCGACATTGCATGGCCTATCGGGTACGTGGCGCATCGCCGCGCTCCGCCTGGCCAAAGGTCATCACCCAATCGCGCTGCTCATCCGTGTCCGGCACGATCAAGCCCCGCGAAGCTCCAATCAGCTCAAGAGCTTCCTTCGCTTGGATTCCGGAACAGATCAGTGCGCAAGCTGCAATTACCGAAGATCGGCCGATCCCCGCGCGACAATGGATCGCCATAGAACGACCATCTCGCAAGCCGCTGGCTAATAAGCGAGCGATCTGCGATGCCTCCGGTCGCGATTCTGGCAATCCCCGATCCGGAATCGGAAAAGAGATGAAGTCGATTCCGTTAGAACGACAAACCTCGTCTTCACGCTGTAACCCAAGCTCTGAAACCTCCTCGCGCTCGAGAAGGCTCACTACCAGATCGACTCGGGCGTCCTTCCACTCAATGACTTCCATCTCCAACCACTCGTCGGCGCGAGGACGCGCCATAATCGCTATTCGTCCAGCCGCTTGAATCTCGATCCAATGTAATCGGGACATCTCAAACCCTTGGTTGATGCAAGACGGGATCGCATAATCCACACCTCACCGGCAGCCGCCGCCTGGAGCTCATTTTCCTGGCGACCGAATGTCGGTGACGACTGCTGCTTCACACCACCTTGTCGCTGAACGCGGTGGGAAGCGTGTTGAGGAACGACATGACGCGCTGTGTGCGCAGGGGCGGGCGGCGGCCCGAGGTGCGCAGCATCCAAAGGGGTTCCCCAGGCGCGCGCCAGGGCGCCAGCACTTCGACCAGCCGGCCGGCGCGAAGGTCTTCGCCAACCAGCCACGCCGGCCCCCAGCCGACACCGAACCCATTCACGATCAAAGCGAGCGAAGCATGCGCGTCGTCGCAAATATGCTTGGGCTTGGGGGTGATGCGAATGGGTCCTTTGCCGCGCGGGTCGGCGAAGCGCCAGGTCAGGATCTGACCGCTCGCGGGATTGCGGAAGCCGACGTGCTCGTGCGCGGAAAGCTCAAAGGGAGTGGCCGGCGCGCCGCGCGCTTTCAGATAGGCAGGCGAGGCGCAAGCGATCCAGGAGAAGGTGCAAAGCCGCCGTGCCTGATGACCGGGCGCGCGATCGAGCGGCCCTGTGCGGATCGCGATGTCGACGCCTTCCGCCGCGAGATCGAGAATCTCGTTGCGGAATTTGACCTCGATCTCGATTTCCGGCCGTTCCCGCAGGAACGCGGGCAGTCGCGGCAGGATGCAGGCGCGCGCGAACGAGGCGGGGGCGGTCACGCGCACCCGTCCGCCATCGTCGCGCGCGACTTCGCCGAGCGCGGATTGGACACGGGCGAGGCTTTCGGCCAACGCGCGTCCCGCCGACATCAGCCGGTCGCCCTCTGCGGTCAGCGCCAACGAATGGGTGGAGCGATGCAAAAGTCGCAATCCGTGAGCCTGTTCGAAGCGGGCGACCGCCTTGGACATCGCCGATGTGGTCGTCCCCGCCCGCCGCGCGGCTTCGGCGAAGGAGCCTGCCTCGACGACGCGGACGAAGGCGAGGAGGCGCGAAAGGTCGGGAGGCAAAGTCGTTGTGGACATGAAGTCCACATAGCCATGGCCAAACGGTCACTACAAGACCCATTCGAGAACGGCTAATCGGGGAGTATCAGCACGCATTCTGCGGCGCTGGAAACGCGGGACGTCCGATGAACCCTATCGAAATTACGCTGCAAGCCCTCGACGCCGCCGAGCGGGCGATTCCATCCGGGCAGCCGGTTTATATGCTCAATGTGCTGCGCTACCGCGCGCAGGCGCGTTACGAGGACGGCTTTGACGCCGCGCCCTGCTCGGGCCGTGAAGCCTTTCATGAGCGCTACAGGCCGGCATTCCGGCGCCTTGCGGCCGGCAAGCCGATCGCGCCGATGTTTTCCGGGCCGATCCTCGCGAGCCTCGTCGGCTCGCCAAGCGAACGCTGGGACGAAGCGGCGCTCAATGAGTACGGTGACTTTGCCACCTTCCGCTCGATCGTCGACACCGAGACTTACAGGCGCGAAGTGGCGCCCCACCGGCACGCGGCGCTTGAGGATTTCCGGCTGTTCGCGCTCGCCAAGGCGATGTGAAACTATGGCGACAGTGCCAGGCGCCGTCGCTCAACGGCGTCACCGATCTCGGGCCCTATTGTTTCGGTGCTCTGATTTCCCGGACGGTGATTTCGGCCAGAGCGACAGCGTCAGTCACGCCGCGCATGTGAATGTCGATCATCCTCTTGGCGAGAAGATCACAGATCGGATCGCTTCGATCCACCAGGTCGAGCTTGCGCAAGGCATGGTTGAAGGCGAGTTCAAGAACATGTTCCTGTTCGCGGGTGAGATCGACATTCGCAATCAGCCGTAGAATCGGCATGACGCTGCTCCCTGTTGGAGTAGGGCGGGAGCACAACCGGTCTCTCTGTCACCGATTGAAGCCACGGACCGGGCCGTGATGGAACACACTGTTCCTCAACGGCTTGGCAGTCAATGCCGTCAGAGTGCCAAGCAAGCGATATTGCAACTTAATCAGCAGGGCTGCGCTTTTGAGCTTCGAGGTAGTCGGCGCGCAAACGGTATTCTTCGGCGATCTCTAGCAGCGCAGCCTTGGTGCGCCCGTCAGCCGACAGTGCTGCTTGCTCGCGGGCGGCATGTTCGAGGCGGCGGAATTCTCGGTCCATGCGAACAGCCTACCTGACCGAGACGGCTGCCGCATTAAACTGTGCAAATGTGTACACATCGTCCACTCCCTCAGGAGATTGGGAGCGATGAGGCTTCACCCCGATCTCATCCTGCTTGCCGTCCTCGCCCAGCCGCCGCCCCACGGCCATCAGCACCACGAACGTCGCGACCCACACCATGCGCGCGCCGTAGCGGTCGTGGGGCCCTGAGATCACGCCGCAGATGAAGGCGTTGCCGAGCAGCGCCAGCGTCACCGTCCCAGCCAGCAGCGTCAGATCGTCCAGCCGGCGCCTTGCCAGCGCATGGCCGAGCAGCGCGAGCAGCGCCAGCATCGAGGCCAGCGCGACCGGGACATGCAGCCAGTTCACGACATCGAAATTGACACCCCAGTTCTGCTGCCGCGCCGCGCGCATCGGCGCGGCCTGTGCGGGGATGTAGCGCTCGATGATGCCGCGGGTGTGCGGGATCCAGCCGTTGGTGCCTTCGCCGGTCGCCACGTGCAGCAATTGCTGTCCCATCGCGCGAAGCGCCGCGCCGGCCTGCCAGGCTGGATAATCCTTCAGCGACTGCACGACGATGGTGCCCATCTCCTCATTCATGCCTGCGAAACGGCCGAGCGTGTTGAACACGCTCTTGCCCCACAGGAATTCGTCGGCGCTCGCCGGCAGCTGGTTGCGGTAGGGACAAAGCTTGTAACGTTCGCGCGGGCAACGGTCGTTGAGATATTGCGCGACGATGCCGTCCTGCATCATGCGGCCGAAGGCGACGCCGTAGCCGCCGGGCGTCCAGGCCAGCTTGCCAGACAGCGCATAATTCGCCGACACCAGCATCAAGCCGCCCGCGACGATGGTGAGGCTCGCCTGCAGTAGTCCGGCCAGCGGCAGGCGCGCGCCCAGAAACGGCCGCGCCATCCAGCCCGCGGCGCACAGTCCGAGCAGCACGCCGAGCGTGGCGCTGTGGGTCGCCGCGGCAAAGGCGGTGAAGACAAACAGCGAGATCTTCTCGATCGCCGAGGTGCGGTTTGCGCCGACCACCAGGAGGAACAGCGACAGCACCGCGAGCCCGGCAAAGATGTCGGTGAGCAGCATGCTCGCAAGCCAGGGCAGCGCGGTCGACAGCATCAGGGAGAGGCTGATTGCGACGAAGCGGAAGGTCTGCATCAAACTCAACACGCGAAGAGTGAGCTGCAGCAGCCATAGCGTCGCCAGCGACTGGGCGGCGAGGTTGATCCAGAAGCCGAAACCCTCGCCATAGTGCAAATAGAGGCCGAACACCGTGGAGCGGCTGGGGACGAGATAGCCCTCGTACCAGCGCGCGAGATAGCCGCCGGTATCCCATTGCAACAGCGGATAGCCGTTCCAGACCGCCGGCGCGATCATCAGGAGGGGCAGGGCCATTGCGGCCAGCCGCAGCCAAAAAGAGCCCGCGGCGCGCGCGCGCAGTTGATCGGTGGTGATGGTCAAATCGGCTCTGCCCCCGCTCGGATCATGCCCGCAATAACGGTTGGAGGCGAATTCACCAATAGTTTGACGCCGCCCGGCTTGAATTTGGCGAAACTCTGACCACCTTGAGCCGACCTTGCCGCTCGGGGCGTCAGAAGAAAGTCTTGTTTATCAATGGTTTGGCTTGATCTCCGAGGCAGGGCACTGTTCACTCTCAGGCAAGCCCGTCAGGACTTTGTCGCCTAGACTGTGCTATAGAGCCAACAAAATCAGCCAATTCGAAAGAGCAGATCCCATGGCAGTGCATCAGGTCAATCCGGGAGGAAAGCTCGCATCGCTCGATCCGATCTGGGACCGGATCCGCAGCGAAGCGGAGGACATCGTCCGCCGCGAGCCGGAGCTTGCGACCTTCATCTATTCGGCGGTGCTGCATCACGGCCGGCTGGAGGATTCGGTGGTCCACCGCGTCGCCGACCGGCTCGATCATTCCGCGCTGTCGGGCGACCTCGTGCGCCAGGCCTATATCGAGGCGCTGCGCGACGACCCCGATCTCGGCAACGCCTTCCGCGCCGACCTCGTTGCCGTTTACGACCGCGATCCCGCGACCTCGCGCTTCATCGATCCCTTGCTCTACTTCAAGGGCTTTCATGCCATCCAGACCCATCGCCTCGCGCACTGGCTCTATCTGAGGGGCCGCAAGGATTTCGCCTATTACCTTCAGAGCCGATCCTCGGCGGTGTTCCAGACCGACATCAATCCCGCCGCGCGCATCGGCCGCGGCATCTTCCTCGACCACGCCACCGGCTTCGTCTGCGGCGAGACGGCTGTGATCGAGGACGACGTCTCGATCCTGCACGGCGTCACGCTCGGCGGTACCGGCAAGGAGAACGAGGATCGTCACCCCAAGATCCGCCACGGTGTGCTGATCGGCGCCGGCGCAAAAATTCTCGGCAATATCGAGATCGGCCATTGCGCGCGCATCGCCGCCGGTTCGGTCGTCGTCAAGCCGGTGCCGCACAACGTCACGGTTGCGGGCGTGCCGGCCAAGATCGTCGGCGAGGCCGGCTGCGCCGAGCCGTCGCGCACCATGGACCAGATGATCAACGCGATGGGGCTCTGAGCGGGCTCTTGATGCTGCGAAGGGCCGGGTTTTTCCGGCCCTTTTCGTCCCTAAATTCTTTGACAATTCGTGCTGGCGGTTCGCCGCATCTCGTCCTAAAACCCGCCGACCATTTTCGATCGGAGACTTGCCGTGGACGTCAAAGAAGTCAGAAAGTTAGATGCGTATCTGAAGCGCGTATTCGGCAATCCCAAGATCCGCGTCGTGCCGCGGCCGAAGAAGGACGATTCCGCCGAGGTCTATATCGGCGAGGAATTCATCGGCGTGCTCTTCGTCGACGACGAGGACGACGATCGCTCGTTCCAATTCCAGATGGCGATCCTCGAGGACGACCTGGTCGATCAGGAGTAGTTGGTCGCGAGCGAAGCGGAGTCTTCGCTCGCGCGCGGCGTTCTCCGTGTCCCGGACGCACTGCAACGCTCCATAAGCGCGTTCACGCGAGTCTTCGACACGCTGTGGCGTTGCAGTGCAGAGCCGGGACCCAGATAGCCACGCAGCGCATCTCGGACATGGGCCCTGGCTCAGCAGCGCACCGTCGAAGAGACGCTGCGCTGCGTCCGGGGCACGCAGCGAAGATCGCGGTGCAATTTCTCCACGCCGTCATTGCGAGCCCAGCACAGCGGCGCCAGCATTGCTTGGGCAACACCCTGACGGCCTTTACGTGCTCAATTGCAGACCTCGACGTTGCTTGAATTCTTTTGTTCAAGCCGACAGCCGGGGCGAACAGGGCGGCAACCACCAATTCCCACGCCGCAAACTATCTGACCACTTGTCTGAGGCTTCGCAGGCCTGGATTCAACTTGCTTCCGTTCGGCGTCTCGGTTCGTGGCATCCTCGCGGGTCGCGACCGGCTTCTTGTCCTGCACCTTCTCGCACTCATTGTCGTCGTTGACGCGATAGCCGGCGCGGCAGGTGATCTTGACGCAAGTATCGCCGTCCGCCTTGAAGCCGCGATTGCAGACCAGCGGACAGACACGGCCTGGCTTGGACTTGATCATGTCGAGCGCCTCGAAGCTTGCGAGCTTGGGGTCGAGCTTCGTTCCCGCATGTTGGTTGAACAGCGTCAGTGAGCGCTGTGATGACGCATTCCAGTCGCCATCGGCGGCTGCGGCCAGACAACCGACGCGACGGAGCTCGGACTGCACCAGCTTTGCCGTCTCTTGCGGAGAAAGAGAGGGCGGCGACTGAGCTGGGGTAACCGCCGCGACCTTCTGCTCGCTCTGCGCCTTGTCATTTGCCTGTCTTGCAGCGACTTCAGCAGCTGCCTTGTCGTTTACGATCTTTTCGGCCAGCGCCTTCTCGGCAGCCTGCTTGTCGGCCAGTGCCTTGGCGGCTGCTTCTGCATCTTTCCTGCGCTGCTCGGCGGCCGCCGCCTTGGCCTCTTCGATCCGTTTGGCCTTCTCCGCGGCGATCCGAGCATCTTCGGCAGCCTTGGCCGCTGCTGCGGCTTTCTCCTGCTCGGCCTTCTTGGCCCGTTCGGCGGCAAGCTTTGCCTTCTCCTCCTCGGCCGCCCGCGCCTTCTCGGCCGCTGCAGCGCGGGCGTCTTCGGCAGAAATCCGGTTGAGTTGAGCCTTGGCGAGATCGGTATAGAAGCCGCTGGGATAACGATTGAGGAATGCAGTCCAAACGTCGCGCGTGCCGAGCTGGAGCGCCAGTTCGTAGTCGCGCCGGATGTCGCTGTCCGGGTTCGCCTGCGGTCCGGTCGCGACCGGCTTGGCCGGAACCAGGGCCACGTCGTCGCCGCCGAGCGAGCCGTACACAAATGGCTCCTGCTTGTAGCCGGTATTCTTGAGCACGTCGTCGCGCACGAAGCCGAACGCCTTGCGCAGATCGAGCCCGGGCGTCGGCAGACGTTCGACGAGAGCCGCCGCGAACGGGCTATTCTTGGAGTCGCCGTCGGACGCCGTCGAGCCCGCTTTCGCCGCGAACGCGATCATCGTATTCGGGCTGGTTGGCTCGACCTTGGCGAGGCCGCGGCCGATGGCACGCGAGGCGATGGTACGCTTCATCGTCTTGGCAAACGGGTTGTCGCGACATGCATCGAGGATGATCAGGCGCAGCTGCTTTGCAGGTTCGACCGCGAACAGCGCGCGGTCCAGCGCGATCGTTTCGTCCAGCACGTCGCTGTCGGTCTCCAGCGTCGCGTCTGTCGGGATCAGATAGTTGACGCCGTCCAGTTCAATGCCATGACCGGCGTAATAAACCACCGCGACCCCAGCATCCCGCGCCTTGCCGCCGAAGTCACGCAGCGCCCGGCGCATCTCCGAACCGTTGAGGTCGAGCTTGATGTCGACGGTATCGAACCCGGCCTTCCTGAACATGCCGCCGACCAGGGTGGCATCGTTCGCGGGGTTCGCCAGCCGCGCCACGTTCTTGTAGGCCGAGTTGCCCATCACTAGCGCGACGCGCTTCTCGGCCAGCGCCGGTCCGGCTCCCACGCAGATCGCAAATATCAACAAAACAAACAGCCGAAGCCGCATTCCAGCCCCCGAATGCAATAGCGTCAGATTATTCGCAGCATGGCCAATCGCAATCTGTGCTCAGTGATATCAGTCACACATCCATGCGCCATCCGGGCAACCCCGTGCCACGCATCACGGCCATCATGCCCTGTTTTGGCCCGATGGGTCAATCGTTATTCGAAAAAAACGAAAAGACTCGATGCTGCCAACGCTTGGCTACTGTGCATGGGGTTGTTTTCGATTTTTTGGTTTGGAGGCTCCAGCCGACAGTAAGCCGACCGCCCTTAGCCCCGCGGCCCGCGCAGCTGCGCGGTCAGCCTCTCCATCGCCTCCGCCACTTCGCGCCACTGCGACAGCCAGCTGCGTGGAAAGCGGAAGGTGAGGTCGGCGCCGCCGACGCGGCGCTCGGAGAGGCACATGCCGGGGGTGGCGGCATCGCGCGTGCAGCGCGCGGTGAGCGCGGGGCTCGCAGCCGAATAGAGGTCCTCGCTGCCGTAGGGCGTGTCGGTGCGGAACATGCGCATCGTCAGGCCGTCCGCTGGGCTTGCCGCGGCCGGGTCGAGATAGCGCGGATAGATCGTGGCCGTGCGCTGCTCGGGCGAGAGCGCATCGTGATGGGCGGCGATCGACAGGAAGATGCGGTCGATCGACTGCAGCGCCGCTTCCGCCGTGTCGGAGGTGACGTGCTTGGGCGCGCCGGGCGGCTCCAGCGAGGGATAGAGGAAATCGAGATCGATGCGCTCCTGCGGCCCCGAGTGCCGCTGGATCTTCATCCGGATCGCGGTCACCGGCAGGTTGAACAACGTGCCGCCGACGCTCACCGGCAGCTTGTCCGGCGCGTTCGCGCCCCGGCTGCCCCAGGTCGGCCACAGCAGGTAGGCGACGAGCGCGACAGCTGCGACCGCCGCCGCGCCGCCGAGCACGATCGGCACGACATGCGCCCGGGTGCGCGTGCGGGGGGACCTGAGGGGAGCTGCCGAGAACAATGTCATGAATTGTGCGAGGTCGACCGGAGGTCGGCCGATGGCCGACGAATCAGCGGCGAATATGCCATGCGACGGCGCTTTCGCGCAGCGTTCCCGGCCGCTTGGATCGGGACGGCTCCTGCACGGGACGGCCGGCCGCGTTAACCTTTCCTTAAGGATAATGTAGCGTTAACGGGCTCTGTTTGTCACAGGAAGGCACGCGCGTTGTGTAAGGGCGGAGCACTTCCGATGACACCTGAAGCTCTCAACACCTTCTTCTCGATCGGCATCGGTTTCGCGCTCGCGGGCGCGCTCGTGAACGGATACCAGGCGCTGGCGCAGCGGCCCGCCGGCTTCGGCCTGCTGCAGGACGGCGTGGCCCCGAAAACCTTCGCGGCAGTTCCCTTCCTGGTGTTCGCCGCGCCCTTCATCATCATGCGCAATACGCTGCGCGGCGTGCGGGTGGAAAGCCGCCGCATGGAATTCGTGATGATGGCGACCGTCATCGCTGCCTTTTGGAGCATGATGAGCGGCACCTTCTTCCTGATGACGCTGCGCGCCGCCGGCCTTCTGGTCTGATCCGAAGTGCCTCGAGCGCGGCCGGCCCTTTGCGTCGCGGCTGCTGTTTGGCTATGCCAGTCGTCAACGCGACAGGAGACAGCCAATGGCCATCTACGAGCTCGACGGGCAGGCGCCCGACCTTCCCGCCGACGGCAATTATTTCATCGCCGAGACCGCGACCGTGATCGGCCGGGTGCGCTTGAAGCCGGGCGCGAGCGTCTGGTTCGGCGCGGTGCTGCGCGGCGACAATGAGTGGATCGAGGTCGGCGAGGGCGCCAATGTGCAGGACGGCTCGACCTGCCACACCGATCTCGGCTTTCCGCTTGTCATCGGCAGGAACTGCACGGTCGGCCACAACGTCATCCTGCACGGCTGCACCATCGAGGAGGGCGCGCTGATCGGCATGGGCTCGATCGTGATGAACGGGGCAAAGATCGGCCGCAACAGCATCGTCGGCGCGGGCTCCGTCATCACCGAGGGCAAGGAGTTCCCCGAGCGCTCGCTGATCATCGGCTCGCCCGCGCGCGTGATCCGCACCCTCGACGACGCTCAGGTGCAGAAGATGGGGAGCGCGGCCCGGTTCTATGTGGCCAACGGTCCGCGCTTCAAGCAGGGCTTGAAGCGGATCGGCTGACCTGCGCCCGGACGCGGTTCTGTCCAGCCGCGCGAACGGATCCATACCGTAAAAATACAGGCTGCCGCTTTAATCCTCTGCTAGCGCGATCACGCTTACCGTCGAGCGTTTTCAACGAGGAGGAGCGGCGCCATGGGTGCTGCGGCGCTGGAATCCGGTCTCGGGGCCGGTACCAAATTTTTGAAGAAATTGGTCCGATTCGTGCGCGGCGCCGACACGCTGACGGTCGCGGAGAAGGTCTACAGCATCGCCGCCTTCCTGGCGATCGTCACCACTTTCCTGCTGGTGATGTCGGTCCAGTCAGTGCGCCTGCAGACGACGTATCGCCACCTGCATGCCACCTCCGCCGACGCGGCGGTCGGCGTCGGGCGCATCAACGCCCTGATCTACGCCGTCGTGATGGAATCGCGCGGCATCTACATGTCCGCCGATCGTGCCGCGATGAAGCAGTTCGCGGACGGGCTGGTGCGGCGCAACCGCGAGCTCGCCGAGGCCGTGAAGAGCATGGAGCGCACGGTGGGCGACGACGACGCCGAGCTGTTCTCTTCCTTCCGCCAGCGCATCCAGCAATTCATCGACTTCCGCAAGGAGCTGGTGCGGCGCGGTGTCGAGATCAGCCCCGCCGCGGCCCGCGAGTGGGGCGACAACGACGCCAACCGCACCCTGCGCAGCAAGCTCAACAGCGATCTCGAAGCGCTCGAGCGCATCTACGAACAGCGCGCCAGCGAGGCGGACGAGCTCGCCGACAGCCACCGCTACGCAGCCGCCTATCTGTTCGCGCTGGGGCTCGCGGCGCTGATGCTCGCGGCGTTGAACGTCGTCGTCATGCGGAACTCGGTGGTCGGCGCGCTCGCCGATATCACGCAGGCGACCGACCGGATCGCGCAGGGCGACGTCAAGAGCGAGGTGCCGCATCTGCGCCGTCACGACGAGATCGGGCGCCTTGCACGCGCGGTACAGAATTTCCGTGACGCGGTGGCGCGCATCTTCGAGCTCGAGGAGCTCGAGCTCGGCACTGCGCAGGCGCGCGACGCGGCGATGACCGAGCGCGACAAGTTCAACGACAAGTACCAGGCCAAGAAGTGGCAGCTTTCGGCGGCGATCAACAACATGCCGCAGGGGCTGATCATGCTCGACGGCAAGGCCAATGTGGTCGCGATGAACGCCAATTACCGCAGGATCTACAATCTGCCTGAGACGATCCAGACCGGGTCGAGTCTCGAGGAGATCCTCCAGCACAGGGTCGAGAGCGGATTGTTCAGCGGCGACGTCACGAAATACGTCGCGGCGGTGCTCGACCGCATCGCCAAACGCCAGCCGACGTCGTACGAGATCGCGCTGAACGACGGCCGCATCATCAAGATCTACGAGCGCCCGATGGACGGCGGCGGCTGGGTGTCGGTGCAGGAGGACGTCACGGAACAGCGCCACCGCGAACGCATTCTCGAACGGATGGAGCGCTTTCTCGCCACTATCATCGAGAACGTGGCCGAGGGCATCATCGCCAAGGACGCGCGCAATCTGCGCTACGTCTTCGTCAACAAGGCCGCCGAGAAGATGATCGGCATGTCGCGCGGCGAGATCATCGGCAAGACGGCGCGGGAATTGTTCTCCGTGGAGGCTGCCGAATTGATCGAGCGGCGCGACCAGCAGTTGCTCGCACAGCGGCAGCAGCTCGAGCCGATCATCGATACCATCGATAATCCCGTCCGCGGGCGCCGCGTCATCTGCGCCCGCCGCATCCAGGTGGGGGGCGCCGGTGAGGAGTCCCACATGTTCGTGACCATGGTCGAGGATCGGACCGAACGGCCGGCAGCGGCGGCATAGCGGCCGGCGGCAGCTCGCATCTGCCGCGGGCTGCCGATGCTCGCGCGGAAGTGAGACAGTGTGGCTGTCACGAATGACCGACTGACGGTAGCTTGGTCCTGCTTTGAAGCGTGGAGCAACCTCCACGCGGAGGATCGAGTGATGTTACGCAGGATGATGATGACGGCGCTGGCCGTGGCGGCGGTCGGGCTGTCGGCGCCACAAAAGGCCGAGGCGGGCGGCGGTTTCGGACGTGGTGGAGGCTTTCACGGCGGTGGCTTCCATGGTGGCGGCTTCCATGGCTGGGGGCACCGTCATTGGCATGGCGGCGGCTTCTGGCCAGGGATCGGGATCGGGGCGGGTCTCGCCGGCGCCGGCTACTACGGCGGTTATTACGGCTACGGCTACCCCTATTACGGCGGCCCCACCTATTATGGCGTCGGCTACAACGACGGTTATGGCGGCTGCTACGTCGTGCGCAAGCGCGTCATGACCCCGTCGGGATGGCGCTACCGCCAAGTCGACGTCTGCGAGTGAGGCGAAATAGCTGTTAAAAAACAAGGTCGTTGACGCAGTATACCGTCAACGACCTTGCCAGCCCCGGATATTGAAATCGGCTCACGCCATCCGGTAACGGCGAGCATCGCGCGGAATCATACCGGCGAATGTGATCCAGTTCACAAGTGGCGAAAATAAAGTTCCCGCACCGTGACCGGCTCAGCCGCCCGAGCGCTTGCGGGCGCTGGCGTGGACGCGCCGCGCTGGTTTCCTGCGGGTAACCGATGGAGTCTCGACCTCGGTCGCCCGTGCACTGGCAAAGGACTGCCGCAAGCCGTCGATGGATTCGTTCAAGGCCGTAACCTGCTCCGACAGGCGCTTGGTGTCGGCCTGTTGCGCCGCCAGCAGCCGCTTCATCGTCTGAAGCTGGTCCTGCACCACCTGGAGCTGGTCGATCGATTCCTGCTGGGTCGCCTCCAGCCCCTTGGTCTTCTCGACCAGCTGCTCGGAGGCCTGGGCGGTGCGGGCCTGAAGCTGCCGCGAGGCCACCACCCGGTCGCTCTCGGGGGCGGCACCGGTATAGGCCCGCCAGATTGCGATCGACGTCACGCCCGCGATCAGCAGCAGGAGGGCTGCAGCAGTCAGCGCGATCGGCTGGGCGCCAAGGCGAAGGAGGGTGTTGGACGGCCTGTCCTGGGCGAGATCGATCATCGCTGACAAAACCCAAATTGAAACTTGGTGAGTGGCGAAGACCGGCAACCCAGAGGGGTCACCGGGGCGTCCCGAAAGCCTTACGTTTCGGCAAGGAATGGGACCAAAAAGAGGCTGAGCGGCAAAAAACCAGTGATCAGCGGCTCTTGCAGCCCGGGAGCGCCGCGCAGGGGGCAGGGATCAAGGCTGAAATTGCGAGAACGGCCCGGAATAGCTCTTTGCGCGCGGTGCCGCATAGGGCCCGAGCCGGGAGGTCTTCAGTCCAAGTCGCACCAGTGATTCCGCCAGCGTCACCGCGGCCGCGACGCCGTCGATCACGGGCAGGCCGTGCGCGGCGGCGAGCTCGCCTGCGAGATCGGCCATGCCGGCGCAGCCGAGCACGATCGCTTCTGCCCGGTCGTCACGGACGGCGGCGGTGATCTCCGCTGAGATCTTGCCGAGCGCATCAATGTTGCGCTCTTCCAGCGCCAGCACGGGGACCTCGGCGGCACGGACGCGGGCACAGCGTTCGGCCAGGCCGTACTTCCGCAGATTGTGCTCGATCGGCACGATGGAGACTCCGAGCGTGGTCACCACGGCAAAGCGCGCCGCGATCAGGCTCGCGAGGTGGAAGCCGGCCTCGCCGATGCCGATCACAGGCGCTTTGGCGGCGGCGCGCGCGGCATCCAGGCCGGTGTCGTCGAAGCAGGCGATGATGTGTGCGTCCGCGCCGTCGCGATCGGCCTCGCGGATGCAGCCGAGCATGCCGGGCACCGCGAAAGCTTCGTCGTAAAACCCCTCGATCGAAACCGGGCCCATCGCCGGCTGACGCGCATCGATCACGGTGCCCGCGAGGGCAACGCTGCGCGCGGCAGCGGCGATCTTCGCCGTCATCGACGCGGTTGTGTTGGGATTGACGACGTGAAGCCGCATCAGAACAGACGAGTCCTTATCTCAGACGAGTCCCTTGCCGGCGTCCGAGCCCTTGGCCGCCTGCCGCTTGTTGAGCACGTGAATGGTGCCGAGCGCAAGCGTGATGACCGTGAACGAGACCGCCGAGATCACGGTGCCGAGCGCGTAGATGTCGGGGTTGGTCACGGTGGTGGTGAGGCCTTGAAGATCCAGCGGCAACGTGTTCACGGCGCCGATCGCCTGGCTGGAGCGTGCGAGCTCGTCCCAGGACAGCGTGAAGCCGAACAGGCCGATGCCGATCACCGAGGGCAGGATGATCGGCAGCACGACATGACGAAAGGTCTGCCACGGTGTCGCGCCGAGATCGCGCGCGGCCTCTTCCAGCCGCGGATCGAAGCGGTTGAAGATCGCGAACATGATGAGCAGCCCGAACGGCAGCGTCCAGGTCAGGTGCGCGCCGAGCCCGGACGTCAGCAGGCCCATCGAGGTCTCGAAATTCTCGTTCCAATGCGCCTTGATCAGGTCGTCGATGATGCGGAACTCGAGCGAGATGCCGAGCGAGGTGATGATCGAGGGCACGATGAGGCTGGCAATCGCCGAGTAGAACAGGATGCTCTGCGCCTTGAACTTGCGCCGGAACGCCATGCCGGCGGCGACCGACAGCACGACGGTGACGATCATCACGACGATGCCGAGCAGCAGCGAGCGGCGGAAGGCGGCACCGAGATCGACGATGCCGGTGCCCTGGAACAATTTTGCGATCCAGAAGGTCGATACGCCGTTCATCGGGAAGGTGAGGCCGCCCTGCGGCCCCTGGAACGACAGCACGTAGATCGCGATCATCGGCCCATAGAGAAACAGCACATAGGCCGCGAAGAAGATCGCGAGCACGTAGAACGAGCGCGGGCGTCCTTCCTTCATGCTCTAGAGCTCCTTCTTGATGTCGACGATGCGCGACATCATGGTGATGATCAGGAAGGTGATTGCGAGGAGGATCACGGCATTGGCCGCGGCGGCGGGGAATTGCAGCGCGTTGACCCGCGTCTCGATGATCTTGCCGGCGGCGGCGATCTGCTGGCCGCCCATCACGCCGATGGTGATGAAGTCGCCCATCACGATGGTGATGACGAAGATCGAGCCGATCACGATGCCGGGCTTGGCCAGCGGAATGATGACGTTGACGAGGGTCTGGAAACCGCTGGCGCCTGCGTCATAAGCGGCCTCGATCAGCGACTTGTCGATGCGCACCATCGAGTTGAAGATCGGCACCACCATGAAGAAGGTGAAGAGGTGCACCAGTGCCAGCACCACGGAGAATTCGGAGAACAGCAGCCATTCCACGGGATGGTTGATCAGGCCCGTCTTCATCAGGCCGGTGTTCACGAGGCCGTTGCGGCCGAGCAGCGGGATCCAGGCGATCATGCGGATCACGTTGGAGGTCCAGAACGGGATCGTGCAGAGCAGCGACAAGCCCATCTGCCAGGTCTTGGACTTGACGTGGAAGGCGAGGAAGTAGGCGACCCAGAAGCCGACGAAGAGGGTGATGGCCCAGACCAGGAAGCAGAGCTTCAGCGTCTTCAGATAGGTCTTGGCGATGGTGCAGAGCTCAGGGAGCTGCGCGATGCAGCCTTCGAACGTGTCGGTGTAGCCGCGGCCGGAGAAAGCCGGCAGCAGCTGGTATTCGTTGTAGTCCCAGAACGAGACGATGACGACGAAGACGAGCGGAATGAGGAAGAACGCGAGAAACACCAGCATCATCGGCCCGGCCTGGAGCCAGGAGATGAAGGACGGCGACAGGCGCGTCGGCTTTGCGGCGCGCGCTGTGCCCGACCCCGGGATCAAGCCCGGGGCTGCCTGTTGCAGGACCTCTTCCGACATGTCCGTTACGCCGCGATGAACTCGTTCCACTTGCGGACCATGTAGTCGTTCTCGTCCATCACGGCGTTCCAGCACGCGACCCCGCCCATGCGATCCTCGTAGGAGCCGCCGTCACGCACCGCGCCGGCCTTTTCCAGCAGCGAGCCGTCGGGCGCCTTGATGTCCTTCTCGGCCGGTTTGCCTTCCATCCAGTAGGCCCATTCGTAGGGCTCCATGTGCGCCTTCGCAGTGGAGAGCACGGCGGAGTAATAGCCCTGGCGGTTGAGATAGGCGCCGGCAAAGCCCGACAGGAACCAGTTCACGAATTCATAGGCCCATTCGAGCTTGGCACCCGAGACGCCCTTCGACACGCAGAAGCCGGAAGCCCAGGACCGGTAGCCTTCCTTCAGCGGCTGGAAGGTGCAGGGGATGCCCATCGAGCGCACCTTGGTAACCGCCGGTGACCACATCGACTGAATCACGGTCTCGCCCGAGGCCATCAGGTTGACGCTCTCGTTGAAGTCCTTCCAGAAGGCGCGGAACTGGCCGGCCTTCTTGGCCTCGGTCATCACCTTCATGGTGAGATCGATCTCTTCCTTGGTCATGTTGCCCTTGTCGGCATATTTGTACTTGCCGGAGGCTTCCACGACCATGGCGGCATCCATGATGCCGATCGAGGGGATGTTGAGGATCGAGGCCTTGCCCTTGAACTCGGGGTTGAGCAGCTCGGCCCAGGTGCTGATCGGGCGCTTGATCAGGTCGGGGCGGATGCCGAGCGTGTCGGCGTTGTAGACGGTCGGGATCAGCGTGACGAATTCGGTCGCCGACGTCGCGAACTTCTTGGAGTCCTTGCCTTCGAGATAGAGCACCTTCCAGGGCGCGGTGCCCTGGCCGCCGATCTTCTTGCCGCCGGGCGTCTCGCCCTTGGTGAAGACGGGCGTGATGTTGCCGAACTCCTTGATCTTCTTGGCGTCGAGCGCAAGGATGTTGCCCGACGGCACCAGCTTCTTCAGCGAGAAATATTCGGTATCAAGCACGTCGAAGGAATTCGGCTGGGTCATCACGCGCTTGGTGACGTCGTCCGTGGTTGCGGTGATGTATTCGATCTTGATACCAGTGTCCTTCAGGCATTGCTTGGCGATGTCGTCGCCCTCGTTCACGGCCGTGCCGAGATAGCGGAGCACCTTCGCATCGGCCGACTTCACGTAAGGAAAGCCGGTGATCGCGCCGGAGCCGGCGGCGAGGCCGGCGAGACCCGCGGTGCCCTTCAATAGCGTGCGGCGGCTGACGCCGGTCTTCCTGGTCGTCTCGGTCATTTCGCTCACTCCTCTGTGTTGCGCATTCCGTGGTGAAGGGTGCTATTGCAGGCGTTGCGCCTTGGCGGGATCCCAGGTCGCCAGCACGCGATCGCCCGGACGGAACGGATGCACGTCGAAGGCGGCCTCGGGAACGTGGGAGAACAGGGCGGTGCCGTCGTCGAGCGTGAGCGAGACGGCGATGTAGGAGCCCTGGTACTCGGTCTGGGTCAGCAGCGCCGGCGCGCCGAAGGCGCCGTCGACGAACGGCACGATGCCGAGCTGATCGGCGCGAACGGCGATGAGATTGCCGGCGTCGCTGAGCACGTTGTGGCCGCCGATGAATCGGGCCACGAATTCGGTGCGGGGACGATGGAAGATGTCGCGCGCCGTGCCCTGCTGCTCGATCCTGCCGTGGTTCATCACCACGATGTGGTCGGCGAGGGCCATCGCCTCTTCCTGGCCGTGGGTAACCTGGATGAAGCTGATGCCGAGCTCGCGCTGCAGCCGCTTCAGCTCGCCGCGCATCTTGACGCGCAGGAACGGATCGAGCGCCGAGAGCGGCTCGTCGAGCAGGAGGATCTGCGGCTCGGTGATCAGCGCGCGCGCGAGCGCTACGCGCTGCTGCTGGCCGCCCGAGAGCTGCGCCGGAAGACGGCCTGCATATTGGCTCATCGCGACCAGCTCGAGCAATTCGCCGGCGCGCTTGTGCCGCGTCGGCTTGTCGATGCCGCGCATCTTCAGGGCGAAGGCGACGTTGTCGAGCACGGAGAGGTGCGGAAATAGCGCGTAGGACTGGAACATCATCGCGGTGCCGCGCTTGGCGGGCTCGAGGTCGGTGACGTTCTGCGCGCCGAGGATGATGTCGCCTTCGCTGACCGCCTCGTGACCTGCGATCATGCGCAGCGTCGAGGTCTTGCCGCAGCCGGAGGGGCCGAGCAGGCAGCAATAGGTGCCGGCCGGGATCTTCAGGTTGACGTTGTCAACGGCCAGCGTGGCGTCGTAGCGCTTGGTGACGGCGACCAGTTCGAGAGCGGCGGGAATGGCCATGGCGTGTCCGAGGAGGGCGTTGCGTCCCGCTCTCTCCGCAAGGTCCGTGCCAACAGCCCGCGACGATGCGAATTTCAAAAACTGTGCAGCGGAGTCAGATCGTTAGATCGATTCCGTCCCAATTTGTCGGGCCGTCACCCGTGCAGCCAGCTGCACACAAAACGGGCGAAGATTGTATAAAGTTTCGCCTGTGATTGGATACAGCTCGTCGACTAACATTGCAGGCCGAACGTTCGTCGATCGAGCCCTCACAATCATGGCCGCCAAGACCCGCCAGAAATCCGATGCGCCAGACGCGAGCGATCGCGTCAGCCGTATCCGGGAGGGTGTGACCGCCGCGATCCTCGAGCATCGCCTGCTGCCGGGCACCAAGCTCGGGGAGGACGAGATCGGCGACATCTACGGCGCGAGCCGGACGCTGGTGCGCTCAGCGCTGCAGCAGCTTGCGCATGAGGGCATCGTCAACATCGAGAAGAATCGCGGCGCTTTCGTTGCGCGCCCGACGCCGGCTGATGCCCGTGAGGTGTTCGAGGCGCGGCGCCTGATCGAGCCCAGCATCGTGGACCGCGCCATTGACGCGATCTCGCCGGCCTGGCTCGATCGCCTGCAGCACCATCTCACGGAAGAACGCGAGGCCGAGTTGCGCGGCGATGCCCGCGCCTCCGTCCGTCTGTCCGGCGAGTTTCATCGTCTCGTCGCCGAGATGAGCGGCCACAGCATCTATCTTGGCTTCCTGAAGGAGCTGATCGCGCGCTCCTCGCTCATCATCCTGCTGTACCGCCGTCACGACACGCCCGCGTGCGGCACCGATCATCACGCCGGGATCGCCGCCGCGATCCGCAAGCGCGACAAGGCGCGCGCCGGCGCCTTGATGCTGTCGCACCTGAACGAGATCGAGGCGGAGCTGTTCCTGAAGGATCCCGCCGCCGACGAATTGCGGCTGGCGGACGTGCTGGGGGCGTGAGAAGCGCGTCGCCAGCGCACGGGATCGGCGGGTCCGGACGCTATTGTGGCTCCAATCCGAGATTCTTGATCGACTCCAGCCAGACCGGCCCTTCTTTTTCGTAGAGGGCGACCGAGGATGCGCGGTCCATTGCCGGCGCATCGACCCCGAAGGCCTCCAGCAGCTTCTGGACACGCTCGGTCTTGCCGCCTTCGACCATCAGCTTGGCGAGCAGCTCGATCCGGTCGGTCGGCGTCGCAGCGGGCGCCACCAGGGTCGTGAAGCTGGTCAGCTGGAAGACCTTGCCGGTGACCCCCTGCTCGGTGAACGTCTTGGTGTCCGGCAGCTTCTTCATGCGAACCAGTGACGGAACAGCGATCGCGCGGCCGACGCCGGTATCAAGGACCGGAAGCGCGGCTTGGTAGCTGCCGGTCGCGGCCTGGATGACGCCGGCCGCCAAGTCCTGCCACATCGGCGCTTCGCCGCGGTAATGCACGATGGAGATGTCGAGGCCGTATTGGCGATTGAGCTCGGCGATCGCGATGTGCGCGAACGAACCGATCCCATACGACCCGGCCGTGACCTTGTTGCGGCGCGCATAGGCGACGAAATCTTCGATGGACTTTGCACCGGTAGCGGAATGGACGACCAGCGGCAGATGACCCGATGGCGTCATCGCGACGATCGTGAAATCCTTGTCCGGATCGTAGGCGAGCGACTTCAGCAGCAGTCGGTTTCCGAGCAGCGTGGACGAGATCGTGTACATCAGCGTATGGCCGTCCGCCGGCGAATCCTTGACCGATTGGGCTGCCAGCGCGCCGCTCGCTCCCGTCTTGTTTTCGACGACGACCGGCTGTCCGAGCTTCTGAGAGATGTAATCGCCATAGGCGCGGGCGAACGCATCGGTGATGCCGCCGGCGGGCGTCGACACGACGATTTTGATTGCTTTGGTCGGCCAGGCTTCGGCCGCAGCCCCATCAGCCGTGGCCAGCACCAGGCCTGCAATCGCAGCGCCCAGCATTGCGACGAATGTCCTCACTTGCCCCTCCCGTTTTGTTGCGTCTTTGGGCGCCCTTTGGCCGCCGGGCAGAGATGTCACACGAGCAGAGTCAAATAGAAACAACATTTCATTGTGTGAAATGGCTAGCTCTTGGCGGCCGCGGACGGGCCGGCCGCACCAAGCCTGGCGCTGAGCGTCTCGGCCAGTGCGGAGGCGACTTTCTTCATCTGAGGCACGAAGCGCCTGAGACCTTCCTCGGTGCTGACGGCCTCGCGCAGCATCATCACGTTCATGCTTGCGAACAGGCGGTTCGGAACAGCGACGGGAACGCCGATCGCCCAGACGGCGCCGCCGAAGATGCGGCGGCTGTAGCTCTCGTCCATCACTGCGAATCCGGCTTTCCGGATCGCGCGCAGCACCTTGGTGAGTTTGGCGGGATTGCGGGCGAGGTCGTTCCAGGGCTCCGGGCTGAGGGCAAGGCGCGCCGCGATGCGCTCCTGCTCGGCCGGTTCGCAAAACGCCAAATAGGCGCGCCCCATCGAGGTGCCCAGCACGGGAAAGCGAAAACCCGGCGGACGGTAGAAGAGCAGCGAACCGCCGATCCGGGTCGTATGTGCGATCACCATGGATTCCTCGTCGAGCACGGCCACGTCCGAGGGCCACTGAATCTGTTGGCGAAACTTGTTGAGCATCGGTTCGGCGATACCGCCGATCCAATTGGGTTCGTCGTAGCCGGCGCTGAGCAGGAGCGCCCGTCCGGTCGGGGCATAGCTGGGCGGCTCGGCGCGCCGCACCACATATCCTTCATGCTCCAGCGTTTCGAGCATGCGGACGATTGTTGCCTTGTTGAGGCCCGTCGCCTTATGCAGCGAGCCTACGGTCGATTGCCGTTCCTGGTTGATGACGCGCAGGACCTCGAGGCCTCTCGACAACGCGATAACGGGACGGAACGAGGGCATGGCAGCTCTTTGTGAGGACCGTGCCGCTAGTCAATGATGTAATCGCCGGATCAGTCAACAGGCCCGACTCCCGGCCGGGAATTGGACGGTGCCGCATCGGCTCCTCAGCGACCGAGTTCGCTTTCGGCGGCAAGCTGCCCCTCTGCCGTGATCTCGTATTCGCCGTCGTGCTTGGTCATCCATCCTGACCTGACCATCTCTCGTGCAAGCTGTATCGAGCAGATCGGATGATTGCCGCCCGGGTGATACAGCCTGTCGTTGCGGACGAGCAGGTGCCCGTACAATCGCGCCTGGCGCAGCGCCCTGCGCATCCCCGGTGATGGACTTTTCATGCCGGTTCAAGCGCGAGCACGATGAAGGTTCCTAATGAATGCGGCCATCTCATCGGCGTTTCGTTCGATAACGCACATAGGAACCGTCATTCTGCTGCATCGTTTGCTCTTCCGAGGAGTAGCGCCATGAATGTACGGGATGAGCACACGTGGTCCCTCTGGATGGACGTATCTGTCGCCGAAGCTCCGGTGCTGTCGAGTACGGTCGGCGTGGACGTTGCCGTGGTCGGCTCCGGAATAGCCGGGCTTTCGGTCGCATATGAACTTGCTTGCCATGGACGTTCGGTCGCAGTGATCGATCGCGGCCGCATCGGCAGCGGGATGACGGCGCGCACCACGGCGCATCTGGCGACCGCGCTTGATGATGGTTATGATGCGTTTGTGCGAGTCCGCGGCCCTGACTGTGCGCGGCGTTACTATCAGAGCGTCGCTGCCGCGATCGATCGCGTCGAGGCCATCCAAGGCGCCGAGCACATCGATTGCGGTTTTAAGCGCGTCGATGGCTATTGGGTACTGGCATCCGAAACGTCCGCATCCGAGCTGGATAGTGAATTGGACTGCTGTCGCAAGCTGCAGATTCCGGTCGAAAATTGCATCGAGCGGACACCATTCCATGACAGCGGTCAGACGCGTTCGCTGCGCTTTCCGCGCCAGGCGCGCCTGCATCCGACTAAATATCTCGCCGGTCTGGCGAGCGCACTGCAGCGCCGGGGCGCCCAGCTCTATGCTGACACCTGCGTCGAGAGCATCCAGCAACGCCAGGGTAGCATGGTCGTCACCACCGCCTCAGGCTACGAGGTTCACGCCGCCGACGTGGTGGTTGCGACCAACTCGCCCGTCAATGTTCAGGTGGCGATCCACACCAAGCAGGCGCCTTACCGCACTTATGCACTCGCCGCGAAGATTGCGGCCGGCGCCGTGGAGGATGCGCTCTATTGGGACACGCTCGATCCTTATCATTATGTCCGCCTCCACCCGTTATCTGCCGACGAGGACATCGTGATCATCGGCGGCGAAGATCACAAGTCGGGTGAGGCGAATGATGGCGCACAGCGCCTTGACGCGCTCGAGCGCTGGGCGCGCGAGCGATTGCCGGATTTGCGCGAGGTCACCCATCGGTGGTCGGGTCAGGTGCTGGAGCCGGTCGATTTCGCCGGCTTCATCGGCCGCAGCCCCGGCGAGGAGCATGTATTCGTTGTCAGCGGCGACTCCGGGCAGGGGATCACCAACGGGCTCGTGGCCGGCATGCTGATCGCGGATCTCATCACCAGCGGCGCAAGTGCCTGGGAGGACGTCTACGCTCCGTCGCGGAAGATTCAAAGGAACATCGGCGAGTTCATCAGCGAGAACATCACCCCTATCAAGAATTTCGCGGAGTATCTCACCGCAAGTGAAATCGCGAGCGCTGAACAACTGCGGCCCGGCGAGGGGCGCCTCTTCCGAAGCGGCCTGAAGAAGATCGCGGCGTGCCGGGACCGAAGCGGACATTTGCATTTGCATTCGGCGAGCTGCACCCATTTGGGCTGCGTCGTGCACTGGAACTCACTCGAACAGTGCTGGGACTGCCCATGTCACGGATCGCAGTTTGCACCCGATGGCACCGCGCTCAACGGCCCGGCGGTTTCCCCGCTCGGCGAGGCTGAAAAGCCGGCCAATCTTGAAGCGGCAGAATGAGCGGCATCTCTCGGCGTGTCGTAGGGGGCTTGGGCCGGCGGCTGCAGCTTTTACCTGGCGAGCTACATGTGAATCATGATGCGCGCCGATCTGATGTGACTATTCCTCGCAGGCTGTACAGGCTATATCCCTGTCGCCTGTCATTGAACTGTCATGTTACCGCAAATGCTAAAGTCAGATGCTGCGCCGGCTCGCAAGACTCCGGGCGCGCCGGAAGCCGATCCTGCTGTTGGGAACACCAAGAGAACGCAGCTCCTCACTGGCTTGCCGGGGCAACGCGAGGACGTCAGCGTGGAACCCGCGACGGTCGAGGAGCGCACTGCCATTGAGCAGACGCCATCGCAGGACGTGACGCCCGCGCCGAGCCCAACCCAGCCCGCATCTCCCGTTGGCGAAATCGAGCTCAAGCTGCTCGTCGGTGCCGATCGCATGGCGCATTTCGGCGCAGCGCCCGTGATCGCGGCGAACGCACGCAACAAGGGCACGCGCAAACGTCTCAAGTCCGTCTACTACGACACGCCCGAGCGGGCGCTTCGTCGTGCCGGCCTGAGCTTGCGCGTCCGCCAGAGCGGCACGCGTTTCGTGCAGACCGTGAAGACCGAGGTTGCGGACGATCCGTTGCGTCGCGGCGAATGGGAAGCAAGCGTGCCTTCGCTTGCGCCCGATCTCGCTTTGGCGATGCCGTTCATTCCGGAGAAGCTTCGCGAGCGACTCAAAGCGCAGCCGCTCGAAGCGGTGTTCACGGCCGATGTGCATCGTCACACGCGCATCATCGACCTGCCATCCGGCACGGTCGAGGTCGCCTGCGACCAGGGCGAGCTGACGGCCGGCGACCGGTCGGTTCCTGTCAGCGAGATCGAGCTGGAGCTGAAGAGCGGCAGCGCGAGCGCGATCTACGAGATCGCTCTGCGCCTTGCGGAGCACGGAACGGTGAAGCCGTCCATCCGCAGCAAGTCTGCGCGCGGCTTCGACCTTGCCGCGGACCTGCCGCCGTCGGCACGCCGGCCGCGCAAGCTTCGCCTCGATCCCTCCGTGACGCTCGACGAAGCCTTCGCGACCATCCTGCGCACCTGCTTCCTTCACCTGCTGCAATCGCTGCCGGCGGCCGAGGACGGCCGCAATCCGGAAGGCGTGCATCAGCTGCGCGTCTCGCTGCGCCGGCTGCGATCCGCGCTCGACCTGATGCGTTCGGTCGGCGCGCTCAGCAATCTCGAGGCGCTGCGTTCGGAGGCCAAATGGCTGGCGCAAGGCCTGTCCGCCGCGCGCGACTGGGACGTGTTCCAGCTCGACACCTTGCCGGCGATCGCAAGAGCCTGTCCGTCGGTCGCGGGCTTCGATGCGCTTGGGCGGGCCGCGGCTCAGCGTCAGGCGGAAGCCTATCGCAGCGCCCGCCACGCGCTCGATGATCGCCGCTGCGCGCTCTTCCTGATCGGCCTCGGCGGCTGGATCGAGGCGCGCGGCTGGCGCAACGGCGTCGCGCCCGAGGATCTCGGCCGGCTCGCCGAGCCCGCCGTCAATTTCGCGCAGCGCGTCCTGTCGGAACAGCACGCGAAGGTGCTCAAGCGCGGCCGCCGCTTCAAGTCGCTGACGGTCGACGAGCTGCACCGCGTGCGGCTCGCCACCAAGCGGCTGCGCTATCTCAGCGAGTTCCTGCTGCCGCTGTACGAGGATCGCAAGTCCGCACGAAAATTCGCACGCCGGCTCGCCGGCTTGCAGGAGGAGCTCGGCGTCTTCAATGACATGGCGGTGACGGCCTCGTTGCTCGATGGGCTCGGCGCTGACGATCGCGACAGCGCCATTGCGGCGGCCGCGATCGCCGGCTGGCAGGCGCGGGCATCGATCGGCATGCAGCAGGGCTTGCAGGATAGCTGGCGGGATTTTGCCGCCGCACGCGTACCCTGGTCGCGCCAAGGCGAGCAGAGCTGATCGCGCTTTCCCAAAAAGTTGCGCCCAGCCATTGGGGGATGGCTGGGCGCGCGCGAACCGGTCTGGGACGGGGAGGGGTGGGGATGTGACCGGGTCGCGTAACCTGTTGTCTCTCGTTCCTACTAATCTTTGGCGCTGGCGGTGGAGACCGCCGGCTTGGTATCGCCCAGCGAGACCCAGACGTTGGGATCGCTCTGCGACTGGCGCTTGACGAAGCGGTAGCCGGTCTCCGTCCAGGCGAGGACGTTCTCGTTCTGATTGTCGAGAATGAACTCGCCCTTGTCGGTCTTCACCGTCAGCACCGCGTGGCCTTCGCCTTTCTTGTCGCGCACCACGGTGATGAGCAGGGCCTGGCGCGGCCAGCCGGCATCCATCAGCATCTTGCGCTTCAACAGCACGTAGTCTTCACAGTCGCCGTAACCGTCTGACGGCAGCGACCACTTCTCGATCACGCCCCAGTGCTCCTGGTCGGTCAGAGGCTTGACGGTCTCGTTGACCCAGCGATTGACCTTGACGAGGTCGCGCCATGCGGCCTGCGACATCACGATGTCGCGCGGCTGCAGCGGTGCGCCCTGGCACTGGGCAGCATTGTCCGCGCAGAACTCGACCCAGCCGATCGGCGCACGCGTGGTGTCGCCGAGGCTCGCGTAGAGCAGACGGCCTTCGCCGGCCTGCGCTGCCGCGCTGATCCCGAAGAGCATGGCGGCCAGCGCCAGTCCCTTCCCCCGTCCCCTGAAGTCAAACATTGCGGCCCCCGTTTCTTGTTGGGACCACATTTCGCACGGAGCTTTTGAGTTGCCGCTAAGTCGACCAAGTCAAGTCGAGACGAATGCAAGTAAAAGGCGCGGCGAATTCGATCTATACTTGAATAGAATTCGCGTAAAATTGGATATGACTGCAATTGATTCAAATTTTATCTATTAACGCGGAAGCGCTGGGAGGAGCGTTGTTTGCGCTCATCTGCAGCCCCTCCGTTAACCGCTGGCCATTCGCCGCGGGACATGAAAAAGGCGGCGTCCGCATCGCGGAAGCCGCCTTCGAGCCTGGAAATATGGAGGTTTTCGCGTCCTTGCGCTTTACCGCGCGGTAACGCTCTCTTCGAGTGTCTCTGCCGGCTGCTCGTGCATGAACTCCAGCGCGAAGCCGTCCTCGAGGTTTCGGACCACGCGGCCCTGGACCCGGCCGAGCAGAACCGTCGATTTTAGCGGTGGCCGGTTCTCGGCAGCGATCGCCGCGCCCGACAGCGAGAGGTCGATGATGCGGCAGGTCATCTTGGTGCCGTCCTCGAGCGTCAGCACCGCGATCGGGTTGCGCGGCACGATACGGTCGTGGCGGCGGTCCTCCGGCAGATTGAGGATGTCGCGGTTGGCGAGCCAGGTCAGCTGCGCGGCGAGCTTGTCGCGCTTGCGCGGCGTCGCACCGATGGTCATGGCGAAGCCGTTGTCGATGATCCGGGTGATCTTGCCCTCGACGCGGCCGATATGGTCGAGATAGGCGACCACGCGGTCGCCGACATTGCCGATGCCGGGGGCGAGCAAGGCGAGGCCGCCCGGCGACATGTTGATCACCTGGCAGGGGAATTCCCGGCGGTCCGGCAGCATGTAGCGGCCGAGCAGGTGCACCTTCACCCGCTGGAAGCGCCTGCGCTCCTCGGCGGCCGGAAGAAATTTTTTGTTCGCCAACGCCATTTCCAACACCCGACCCCCCGCCCGGGCGGAGTCCTTGCGACCCTAAGGTGCACAGGGTTAATGCCGCGTTAGGATCGGGCGCGCTGGACACGGACAGACACGATGCGCTCGAAAAGCCACACCTTCAGGCGGGGCTCGGCTTCCTCGCGGCGCGCCCATAAAGCAGGCACAGCAGCGCCAGCAGCACGGCGGCTGACAATCCAAGCGACCAGTGAATGCCGATCGCCGCGCCTGCTACTCCGACCGTGATGCCGCTGAAGGCCCGCATGCCGAGGCCGGCCATGTTGTAGAGGCCGACGACGCGGCCGCGGATGTCGTGCGGCGCGTTCAGCTGCACCAGCGCCTGCGCCATGGTGTTGAACGAGAGCTCGAAGAAGCCCGCGAAGAACAATAGCGCGATCGCGACCGGATAGACCGGCACCAGCGCGAAGCCGAGCAGCGCCACGCTCCACAGCATTGCCAGCGTGATCGCGGTGCGCGGGGTGCCCTTCAGCCGTCCCCAGGATTCCAGCGCGATGCCGGCCAGCACTGCGCCGGCCGCGTCCGCGGCGAGCAGCACGCTGTAGGAGACGCCGGGATCGCCATGGCCGAGATCGCCGGCATAGCCCGGCATCTGGGCGTGATAGGCGTTGCCGATCATGAAGGAGGTGAGGCCGGCGAGCCACGTCATCGCCGACAACACGGGCTGGGTGCCGATCGCGCGGATGGTGAGCACGATGTCGGCAAGGCCGCGCACGGCAAAACGCCTTGCCGCCACGCTCTTATCCCTGATCGGGGCCCAGAACAGCCACAGCAGCATCGGCAGATAGAACAGCGTGTTGAAGATGATGCCGTGCGAGGGACCGAGCGTCAGCATGATGAGCCCGCCCACCGCAGGTCCGACCAGGATGCCGAGATAGCGCGCCATCGCGTTCAGCCGCACCGCGCTCGGCAGGTCGGCCGGGCCGACCAGGTCGTAGAGCAAGAGCTGGTTCGGCGTCTGCCAGAGCACGCCGGCGCAGCCATGGATCACCAGAAGCAGCATCGCGTGCCACATCTGGATCGTATCGGTCAGGAAGAAGAAGCCCCAACCGGCGGAGGCGACGATGAACAGCAGCATGCCGCACTGGATGATGCGGCGCGGATCGAACCGGTCGGCGAGGCCGCCGACCGCGACGGAGAACAGCAGGAACGGCAGCCAGTGCGACAGCACGGCAAACCCGCCCAGCGTCGGCGAATGGAATTTCTGGAACACCACCCAATAGCTGATCACATGCTCGATGTTGTCCGCCATCATCGCCAGCACGTAAGAGGCGAACTGGAGACGGTAGGGCACGGACCTCATCGCCGCGAACGATCCGGACGCGGCCACGGGATTTTGGGGAAGGGGATTCACGGGATGACCTGAGGTGAGACTCGTGGCGAGTTACACGCTCGCCGGCCGGCGCTCAAGACAATTGGGCGTGCTGGAACAGCAGCCATGCACTCTTGCCACGAGGCTCCGTGATCTCAGGTGCAAGCCTTGCGAGCTCCGGCCCGCTCTCGTCGAGCCGGAGCAGCGACGCAATCCAGACTGCCCTGTTGAGGGATTCTGGATTGCTTCGTCGCAAGAGCTCCTCGCAATGACGGCGCCTGTAGTGCATCGACGTCACCATCGCGATCATCATGCAGCATCGGGGACCCCATCGTCCCGTTTCGCGTCGGTCAATCGCCGCAAGCCGGGCCGCTCCGGTAGTTGTGCGGCGTCCTGACATTCCAGACCAACCCGATCGCTTCGAGTGATCGGATCAGCCACCAGCCGGGATCGACCTGTCCCGGCAAAAGTCCGAGCTTCGCCGAGCCCGGATAGGCGTGATGGTTGTTGTGCCAGTTCTCGCCCATGCTGATCAGCGCGGCGAGGCGGACATGTAGCCTTGGGCCGCGACGCCATCGACGCTCCAGATCTGATCGCCGCTTGTGTGGGAGAAGTGGCCGACCAGCCAGTGGCCGGTGACGCAGACGCTGACGCGCACGCAAATGCCCCAGACCAGCCAGTCCAGCCCGCCGATTGCAAAGAAGAGGAGGGCCCAGGGCAATTGCTGCAACATCCATGTGCGTTCGATGAAGGCATAGAACCGGTCACTGGCAAGCGGCGGCTCGAGCCGGAATCTTGGCGGATGGCGCAGCACCAGCCGGCAATGCAATTGCCACCAGGCATCGCGCCAGAAGCCGGCGCCGTGGCGGGAATATTCATGGCACGCGGGCTGGCGCTGCGCCCAGTCGCGGAAATCGTGCAGGCGGATCATGCCGAACGGCCCGGCCATGCCGACGAGCGTGCCGAGATAGACGAAGAGATGTTCCAGCCAGAGTGGGCAGTCGTAGCTCGCATGGATCAGCTTGCGGTGCATGCCGACGGAGTGCCCTGCGCAGAGCGTGACGGCGCTCGCTGCGAGGAAGAGTGCGAATGCCGACCAGGAGAAGCAGAGCGGCGCGAGCGCGATGGCGGCCGTCGTCATGCCCGCGAGCCACAGCGACTTCTGCGGCGCCCATTGCACATATCCGTCTACCGGATCGGTGTCAGAGGCGACAAAAATTCGTTCCGAACCCGGTCGCAAATCCATCTGATGATCCCGGCTGACCGCGGCGCGAGGAGCCGCGCAGGTCCGAAGCAGGCATCGCTCCGGCACACGCAGCCTGCTCACACAACTGCGGCGTGTCAACGCGCCGCGTTGGTATTTCCAATGTCGCAGGGCTGTCATAGGTTGATCGCAGGCCCGCACGATCAAAACACAACAAGCGGGCAGCGAGGAAACAGCCATGCAACAAATCCGCGTCTGCACCCACGCAGGTCCCGGCTCGGAGCCCGTGATCCGCACCGTGCCGTGGCCGAAGGTCGGCCGCAAGGCTGCGCTGATCAAGGTCGGCGCCTGCGGGGTTTGCGGCACCGATCTCCATATCCTCAAGGGGCACTGGCCGAAGCCGCTGCCCTGGCCGTTCACGCTGGGACACGAGCTCGGCGGCGTCATCGTCGAATGCGGCGACGAGTTCACCGAAGATTTCATGAGCAAGCCGCTCAAAGTTGGATCGAAAGTGATGATCCCGCCCTTGATGCCGTGCGGCCGCTGCTACTATTGCATCCACTATCCGCAAACCGCGAACAAATGCCTGACGCCGGTCTATTACGGCCGCTATCTCGGCTTCGACAAGGCGCCGCATTTGTGGGGCGGCTGGGCCGAATATGTCTATGTCGATCTCGACATGCTGCCGGGCACCAAGATCTACAAGCTGCCGGACGACATGTCGTTGCGCCTGGGTGCGCTGTCGGAGCCGCTGACCTCCTGCATTCGGGCCTTCAATCGTGCGACCCGCGCCGGCGGATTCAGTTGGGGCGACACCGTGGTGATCCAGGGCTCCGGCCCGATCGGCATTCTGGCGGTCGCGGCCGCCAGGGAGATGGGGGCGGGGCGCATCATCTGCGTCGGCGCGCCGGAGGAGCCGCGGCTCAAGCTGGCGCGTGAGTTCGGCGCCGAGACGACCGTGAACATCGAGGAGCTGAAATCACCGCAGGATCGCATTGCGCGCGTCCGCGAGATCGTCGGCGGCTTCGGCGCCGATCTCGTGATGGACTGCTCGGGTCATCCAACCGCCGGCCCCGAGGGCATCGAGATGCTGCGCGACGGCGGCACCTATGTCGAGATGGGCCAGTTCACCGACGCCGGCTCGATCGACACCTCCTGGCACCGCATCTGCACCAAGGACCTCAACGTGCTGGGATCCTGGGGCTTCACCGGCAATGACCTCCCGCTCGGCGTCGACATGCTCTACCGCACCCGTGACAAATACCCGTGGCTGAAAATGCAGACGATCTACCCGTTCACGGAAGCGGGCGTCGCGCAGGCCGTGCAGGACGCAATGGCGATGAAGACGGTGAAGTCGACGATCGTGCCGTGGCCGGAGCTGGTGGAGTAAGAACGTAGCCGAGATGAGCGACCAAATGAAAAACGAAGAGACGGCCGACCCAAACCGGAGCTCCCCCTTCAACGCCATCCGCGCGATCGACTACACCGTCATCTTCGTGCGCGACCTGACAGCGATGCGGCGCTTCTACGAGGACGTCCTCGCCTTTCCACTCTCGCGCGAGCTGTCGCCGAATTGGATCGAGTACGGCCTCGGCAGCAACACGTTGGTGCTGGCAAGGCCGAGCCGCACCGCCAGCGATGCACCGACGCCAGCGGGCAGCGCCTCGCTGCAGCTGGCCTTCAAGGTCTCTGCTGCAGAGGTCGACGCGTGCGCCGATGAACTCGTGCGGCAAGGCGTGGCGCTGCTGTCACCGCCGACCAACCAGCCCTTCGGCCATCGCACGCTGTTCTTCCGCGATCCCGACGGGAATCTGCTGGAGGTGTACGCCGAGATCTGAGAAATTCTATTTGACGTATCCCGACAACATGGCGTGCGCCCAGTCCGGACGGTTGTTGGCGAGCGCGCGCGCCGAGGCGGCCTCCCAGTCGTATTCGAGGGCCAGCAGCTCGACCTGCCAGCCCCTTTTGCCCTTGGTGAGGATCGCGTAGCGGGCGTGAGGCGAGCGGTGTTCCAGTTTCGCGGCAAAGGGAATGTCAGCGAAAACAGGGCATCCGACGCTGCCGGGATTGAGGACCAGACATTCGCGCGGCCCGTGAACGACGGCCGGGCGGTGGCTATGGCCACACAGCACCACGCGCGCCGCCGGCTCGCTCGCAAGGCGTGCTTCCAGCACGTCGCGGCGTGCCGGCACGAAGCGGCCGTCGTCGAGTGCGTCCTCCAGCAGGCACGCCGTATCGCTCTCGGGCGTGCCATGGCAGGCCAGGATGCCGTCGTCCAGTCGCAGCTGGGAGGGCAGGTTGTGAAGTGCACGACGCTGCTCTGCAGTCAGTGCGTTTCGCGCAAACAGACCTGCCGGCGAGAGCTTGTCGTCCGGAAACTCCTCGATCCAGCGATCATGATTTCCGCGCACGGTCGGCAACGACAGCGATTGGAGGAATTCGAACGTTTCCCTCGGCCACAACGGGCTGGTGACGCAGTCGCCGAGGTTGACTATCCGATCGACGCCCCGCGTCTTGATATCCGCCAGCACCGCCTCCAGCGCGGCGAGATTGCCGTGGATGTCGGAAATGACCGCCAATCGCATCTTTATTCCCCATATCGCCAGACGTGAGCGTGGCTCGGCTATAGGCCGATCCCGCCGCGCCAAGGTTAATCGAGCTGGCCGCAAAAATCCGCTGCAAGCTTCAGGCGCGGCTCGCCGTCAAGCCATGCATCACGGCTATGGTGATTTCCGGGCGCTTGGCGTAAAGAGCGCCCAGATCAAATCAGCGTGCGGTCGGGCCGTTTGCCGCGCACGCAGCTCGGGGCGCCGGTTCACCGTTTGCGCGCCTGAATCAAACAAGGTTTCCCATCTCGTGTCTCTTCCGGCCCTGACCCCGCCGCTCGCCCGCGCTTTGGCCGAGCGGAACTATGATTCACTGACGCCCGTCCAGCTCGCGGTGCTCGCCCATGAAGCCACCAGCCGCGACCTCCTGGTCTCGGCCCAGACCGGTTCCGGCAAGACCGTCGCTTACGGCTTGGCCATCGCAAAGAACATCCTCGATGACGCCGAGCAGTTCGCACCAGCGGCCGCGCCGCTCGCCTTGATCGTGGCGCCGACCCGCGAACTCGCGCTCCAGGTTCAGCGCGAGCTGGCCTGGCTCTATGGGCATGCCGGCGGGCGTGTCGTCTCTTGCGTTGGCGGCATGGATCCGCGGCGCGAGCAGCGCGAGCTCGCCGCCGGCGCGCATATCGTCGTCGGCACCCCCGGGCGTCTGTGCGATCATCTGCGGCGCGGCCGTCTCGACATTTCCGAGCTCGCCGCGGTTGTGCTCGACGAAGCCGACGAGATGCTCAATCTCGGCTTTCGCGAGGACATGGAATTCATCCTCGAGACCACGCCGCAGACGCGCCGCACCCTGTTGTTCTCGGCGACGTTTCCCCGTGGCATCGTCGCGCTGGCGCGGCAATATCAGCGCGACGCCTTCCGGATCGAGGTCGCCGGCGACGAGGGCGGCCACGCCGATATCGAATACCGCGCGATCCGCATCGCGCCCGCCGACGTCGAGCATGCCGTCGTCAACGTGCTGCGCTTCTACGAGGCGCCGAGCGCGCTGGTGTTCTGCAGCACGCGCGATGCCGTCAGGCATTTGCAAGCCGCGCTCCTGGAGCGCGGCTTCTCTGTGGTCGCGCTGTCGGGTGAATTGACGCAGAACGAACGCACCCTGGCGCTGCAGTCGCTACGCGACGGCCGCGCCCGCGTCTGCGTCGCGACCGACGTTGCCGCCCGCGGCATCGACCTGCCGAGCCTCGACCTCGTCATTCATGCCGATTTGCCCAACGACGCCGAGGTCCTGCAGCATCGCTCGGGCCGCACCGGGCGCGCGGGCCGGAAGGGGACGAGCGTCCTGCTGGTGCCGCCCGCGCGGCGGCGGCGCGCCGAGCTGCTGCTCGATCTCGCAGGGGTCGACGCGGTCTGGGGCACGGCGCCGCAGGCGGAAGACATCCGCAAGCTCGATCATGCGCGCATGAAGGACGTGCTGTTCACGGAGGAGACTGGTCCCGACGATCTGGCTTTGGCGCAATCGCTATTGGCCGAGCGCTCGGCCGAGGACATCGCCGCCGCGCTCGCGCGGCTTTATCGCGCGCGCCTGCCGTCGCCAGAGGACATCATCGATCCCGGCGAGCGAAGCGGCAGGCCGGAACGCGGGCGTGATAGGTCCGAACAGGGCGAGGACCGCGCCAAGCCGCGGTCGAAGGCTGGGAAATCCTCGAAGCACGCCATGGCGGATGGCAGCGTCTGGTTCCGCGCCGCCATCGGGCGCCGCAAGAACGCGGAAGCGCGCTGGCTGCTGCCGATGATCTGTCGCCGCGGCGGCATCGACAAGCGCGACATCGGCGCCATCAGGATCATGGAGACCACCACCGAGTTCGAGATCTCCCAGCGGGTCGCCGAATCCTTTGCGGCGAAGATCAAGCGTCCCGACAAGGAAGACAGCATCCGGATCGAGCCGATGACGGATGCGCCTCACCGGCAAGACGCTCCTCAGGAGCGCCCCCGCGCGCCGCAGCGCGAGGCCGGCGCTCATCATGAACGGCGCGAGAATCGCCCGCGCGAGGCGAGTGGATTCAAGTCGCGCAGCAAGCCTCAGGGCGAGCGCGCGTCGAAATTCGGTGATGCGCGTTCTTTCGCAAAGAAAAAGAAGCACAAGAACAAGCCCGGCCATGCAGAGCCTTCGGTCACGCCGTGGCCTGCGAGGGGCGCGCCCGAGAAAAACGCGAAGAAGAAGCGTCGGGGCTGATCTGCCGCTTTCCGGCCCCGGCCAGACTAACGCCGCCGAAGGCTCGCGCGGTGCGCTATGGCGCAATCAATCAGTAACATGGTGCCATCCGGACGCGCCTGCGAGCCCGCGCCTTCTCGAGTTGGCAGAATCCTTTTCGGCAAACTCAAAGCGGCAAGAGCGGCGCCTGCGGCGAGGCGTCGCTTGAATCGAATTTAATCAAGTCGAGAGTCTGAAAGCGAACTGAAGGTCCGATCCTGGTTGGTCATAGTTGGCATCGGCAGGGGGGCGAGAGCAGCTCATCAGCAGCATCCCTCCATTTTGAGAGTAGGGGCACTGGTTTCCCGGTGCGGCCCGCACCCGGGAGCTTCTGAGAGTCTTCAATCCAACATCTGGTTTCGCGTGAAAGGATGGAATGACGATGCATGATGCCAATGTGAAAGCCGAGACGAATGCCACTCCCGCGGGTGGGAATGGTGGTGCAAGGCTCAAGTTCGACGTGCCGTTTTTCAATATCCAGGAGATCTTCGGTGATCTTGCCGAGCAGGGCGCCGCGCGGGCCAAGGCAAATCTCGAGCAGATGAAGGCGGCTTCCGAGGAGATCACCGACGCTTTCCGCGAAGTCTGTGCGACCAATGCCACGCGTGCCGCCGACTACGGCACCAAGGTCATCGAAATATCGAAAATCAATACCAGCTCCACCCTGGAATTCCTGTCCCAACTGGCCGATGCGAGGTCGTTTGCGGATGTCGTGAACCTCTCCACCACCCACAGCCGCAGGACCTTTGAAATGGCTTCCGGGCATAACCGGGAGCTTTGGGACCTTGCTCAGAAGGTTGCGACCGAGACGGCCGAGCCGATCAAGAAGAGCTTCAACCGGGTTCTGCACAGGGCAGCTTGAATCGAGGCTATCGGCCGCGTGAATCGGCGGACGAGCGTCTTCGCCAGAAGAGACGCCGTCCGGCTGATGGCGGCGACGCCCTTCCGTGAAGGGATGCCGAGCTGGAGGAAATCAGATGGGTATGGTGATGATCAAGTGCCCGGAAACGGGCCGAGCCATTTCGACCGGCATCGAGATGGACCGCGAACGATTTCGGTGCAGTGCAGTGTTCTTCTCTCGCACCTATTGCGAGATGTGTGCGGCAACGCACGAGTGGTTTGCCAAGGAGGCCTGGGTCTACGAAACGGGAAGTCCGGGGGTAGGCAGTCGTTCCGCGCGGGGGCGGCGTGAAGAAGCAGCCTGACGGCGTCCTGCGAAGCAATCCGATCAATTTGCCCGGGGACGGGCATTACGTCGCGGCGAGGTCGCGCAGCATGTAGGTCGCGCCGTCGCCGTAGGATGCGAGCTTTGCGTGCAACTCGGCGTCCGCCGTCACGGTCCGAAAGCCGACGCGTTCCCATAACGGCGGCGTGCCGTAGACCGAGACCAGCGCGAGCGTTCTGATGCGTGATGCACGCGCCAGCTTCTCGATATCACCGACATAAGCGCGCACGCCGCCGCCGCGGAACTCCGGCAATACGGCGACGTCGTGGATGTAGAGACAGTCGGCGCGATCGGGCAATGCTTGCAGAAAGCCGTCGAGCGGCGGAATTCGGTACCGCATCCAGGGATGTGCCAGTCCGTAGCCGATGATGCCCTGGTCCGTATCGAGCACGCCGCAGCCCTCCGGGCAAAGCCTGATCTTCTCCGCCAGCACCTCTTCGCGTTCGGGCAACGCCGGATGGATGCGTGCCGCAATCGCGCTTATCGCAGGAAGGTCGGAGGCGCGCGCGGGACGCCAATGCGGCTTGCTCATGTCGATCCGTCGTTCCGTGGTGTCCTTACAATCTATTCCGCCGCGGCGCTGCGCGCAGCGGGAAAGATCCTGGCGGTCGTTATCGCGGATATTCCAGCTGCATCGCCACGAAGTCGGCCGTGCGTGCTCCATAGCGCGTCTCGATCGCGCGCAGCGTTTCGTCCAGCGCCCGCGCCGGCGGCGAGGCGCCGGAATCCGGCACAGCCTGCTCCGCCGGCCAGCTCCCGGCAATGCGGTCCGGCAGGATGCGAAGACCGCTGCGGCTGGTCCGCGCCTCTGCCGTGGCGGCGAAGGTGAGGGCGCGCGAGCGGTAGGTGCGCGACCACGCATCGGCGATCAGGGCGAGCGAGACCTCGTCGACATCAGGCGTCAACGCGATGCCGAGTTGCTCGCGCTTCCAGAATGCGAGCGTGTTTGCGATCGCCGTCAGCGCGAAGGGGCGTGTGAAGCTGAACGCGTCGCTGCGGTGGCGTGCGTCCCATCGCGCAAGGCCGATGTCGCCGGCGACCGCCTCGGCCTTGGCGCGGCCGGCGATCGCCTCGATCAAGGTGAGGGCCATCGGCATGGATGCGGTGATGCCAGTGGTCGTCGCGACGCCCTGGTCGACGACCAGCCTGCGGTCCGCCGCGTAGCGGATCGTCGAATGCTTCTTCAGATCGCCCACGGAATACCAATGCGTCGTGGCCCGCTTGCCGTCGAGCAGCCCGGTGTTGGCAACAACCGTGGCACCGACGCACACGCCGATCACAATCGCGCCCTTGCCGGCTTGGCTCCTGATCCAGTGCAAGACCGTTGCGTCGTCGTCGCGGCTCATCGCCGGCACGATGACGTAGTCGGCGCCATCGGGGTGCGCGGCATCGAACTCGGCGATGGTCGCATGCGGCTGCACCTTGAGGGCGGGATAGAGCGTGACGGGCCCTGGCTGCGTCGACAAGGTGAGGACGTCGGCAATGTCGGCGCGGGCGAGAATGCCGTAGGGCATCAGGTAATCGGTGGTCTCGCTCATGTCGTTGATGCCGACGATGGCGATCAAGGGTCGCTTGCGTTTCGGCGGTTTCAGCGCCGCCAGGGTCGATTCGGTTTCGTCTCTGGAAATCGCAGGCGCGGTTCCCGAGGCTGGCGCGGCTGGCAGCAGGAGCAGCCAGGTCGCGCCGATCCCTGCCAGCAATGTCATGCCGCCGAGGGCAGTCCACGCCAGATTGCGCCAGCTCATCATGATGTCACCCGCTCGTCTCACGCGGCGCGGAAGCTATCCGGTCGCATCGACGTCAGGAATGACGCAAATCCGGCAAAAACGGTCACGCTGCGCGACGATCCATCGCAGGATCGCCGCACGTCTGCAGGGGCTCTATCGCAGCCCCTCATACACCATCAGCCCGCGCGCGATCTGCAATTTGCGGATGGCGCGCGGCAGGAGTTTCTCCGGCTGGTGCAGGTAGCGCCAGGAAGTGAGGGTGAAGGCGGACAACGTGCCGCATTCGTCGTCGAACGGCGCGAGCACGCCGGTGACGCTGACCGGCGTATGCGGGCGGGCGTTGAAGGGCAGCAGCAGGAGCTCCAGATGCGCCTTGCTGCCGTCCTCGCGCGCGGCGGTGACGCCGGCGATCGCGCCCAGCGTCTCGTCGGCGACGATCGTCGTGATCTCCTCGATCTCGCTGCGGCTTGCTTCTGTGAACAGCGCCGCAAAGCTGCGGTCCTTGAGGTCGGTTCCTGCGAGCGCGCAGACGCGCGTGCCGGCGACGCGGAACGGGAAGCCGAGGTTCGGCTCGCAGGACAACACGAAGATGTCGCCGAGCAGGCCGCGGACCGCGGCCGGGTCGATGTCGGCCCGGTCAGGAGCCCGTGCAGTGCCGCGCTTCTTGTCCCAATACGCGAAGAACGCGCGGCTCGACGGATGTTTCATGACTGAACGCTCGCCCCGGGGTGCAACCTCGAAGGGACAGACTTGTCCCGCTTCAGTGCACCCGCGATCCCTTCTGTTGTTGTGCAGGAGGGGATTTGCAGCGTCCATGCCGCCGGCGCGTTTTCAGGCTTCTTGGGCCGGCCTTTACGTCGTTAACGTTAAATTAACTATGCGCTTCGTGCCGGCCGCGCGCCTGCTATGGTGACCGCGGTCGCAAGCCTCGCCGCTTTTCTCCAGGTTCTCGGCGGGGCCTGTACAGGGCGTCAAACAGTTTGGTCACGGGCCGCGGGGAGGGGTGGGGATACGCCTTGTCTCTCCGGCCACCGGAAGACCGACACGGACAGGCAGGGCTTCGGCCCTGCCTTTTCCTTTTGTGCACTTGCGCAGGGACGGCAAAGGCGCCTATCTCCAAGTCTGTCGCCCCGATGTCGCCCGAAAGCGAAGCTGCCTTGGATTCCCCGCAAGATTCGTCGCCGCAAGGTCCTGAGCCGGGCCCGCCGGCCGTCGTGGAGGCTCCGCGCGAGCCGATCCTGACGCTGCCTCCGGCGCTGACCGCCTATATCCTGCTGCTGGCGGTGATCCATCTGCACGTGCTGCTACCGCCCGAGCTCGAGAACTGGACCATCGACGTCTTCGGCTTCATCCCAAAGCGCTACGATTCCTCGCTGCTCAATCTGCAGATCCCGGGCGGGGCGGGGGCGAAGGTCTGGACCTTCGTCACCTATTCGCTGCTGCACGCCAATCTCACCCATCTCGGCTTCAACGTGCTGTGGCTCTTGCCGTTCGGCAGCGCGTTGGCGCGGCGTTTCGGCACCGTCAGGTTCTTCGTCTTCCTGGCCGTGACGGCGGCGGCCGGCGCGCTCGCCCATCTCATCACCCATGAGCATGCGGTGGCGCCGATGATCGGCGCCTCGGCCTCGGTGTCGGGCGCGATGGCAGCCGCAATCCGCTTTGCCTTCGTCCGCGGCAGCTTCCTGTCGTTCAGCCGATCGGATGCCGATACCGCCGCGAAAGTTCCGGCGCTGCCGCTGTCCCGCGCGCTCCGCGACGGGCGGGTGGTCGGCTTCCTCGCCGTCTGGTTCGGCATCAACATCATATTCGGCGTGGGCGCGATCGGGGTCGATGCGGAAACCACGAGCGTGGCCTGGCAGGCGCATATCGGCGGCTTCTTCGCCGGCCTGTTGTTGTTCGCGCTGTTCGATCCCGTGCCGCGCGTGCGAAGCGATGCTGCGGATGCGTCATCACGGGACGTTTCAGACCGTATCTGAAGCGGCGCTTGCGACGCGGCCCGAATTCATCCATCATTCCCGCGAAGAATGTTCCGAAGCGACACGTCCTTAGCGACGATGCTTCGCAAAGCGCACGAGCGTGAAACCGGCGCTGTAACTGTTAGTTGAAGACTCGCGAACAAGTCCGAACCGCCAAAGGCGGACGGCTCGGATTCAGGGAGGCGACGATGACGGTACGTTCCATTCTGAACACCAAGGGCCACCAGATCATGAGCGTCGAGCCCGATGCCAAGCTGGCGGACGCGATCAAGCTGCTCGGCGAGAAGAAGATCGGCGCGGTGCTGGTGATGAGCCAGAGCCGGCTCGAGGGCATCCTGTCGGAGCGCGACATTGTGCGCGTGCTCGGCGAGCGCGGCGCCGGCGTGCTGGAGGCGCCGGTCTCGGAGGTGATGACCCGTAAGGTCGTGACCTGCAAGGAGACCGACACCGTCGCCGAGCTCATGGAGATGATGACGACCGGCAAGTTCCGTCATCTGCCCGTGATCGACAACGGCAAGGTGGTCGGCCTGATCTCGATCGGCGACATCGTCAAGCGCCGCGTCCAGGAATACGAGAGCGAGCAGGAAGCCCTGCGCGACTACATCAAGACTGCCTGATCAGGCCAAGTCTCCCGCTTTCGGCTCGTCCGCTTTCGGCGCGATGCCCGCGGGCGTCGGCGCCAGCACGTGGATCGCCTCCTGGATGGACTCCAGTGCACGCTCCGCAGCGCGCGTGCCATGTGCGATCAGGTCTTCGGAGCGGTGGAAGTCGAACCAGCCGAACTGACCGACCCGCGGCGTGATCAGCATGTCGGGCGGATCGCCGGCGAGACGGGCGCGGGTGATGCGGTCCTGCATGATGTTGAAGGCGTCCACCATCACCGAGGAGATGCCGGGCCGGCCGTTACCGCCGAAGAACTCGCGCTTCATCGTCTTCTCGGGCGAGAACAGGCGCGGGAAGCGCCGCTTCGCCGTCGGCTCCTCGGCCACCGGTACGACCGGGGCGGGCACTGCGCCGTGCGAATAGATCGTGGTGGAATGGGTGAAGATGTCGCTGGAAAGATTTGCGGCGATGACGATTTCGGCGCCGAGCGCGCGGGCGGCCGAGACCGGCACCGGGTTCACCAGCGCGCCGTCGACCAGCCAGCGGTCGCCGATCAGCACGGGCGCGAAGATGCCGGGCAGGGCGTATGAGGCGCGCATGGCATCGACCACGCGGCCGCGCGTCAGCCAGATCTCGTGGCCGGTGCGAACCTCGGTCGCGACGCTCGCGAACTTGATGGGCAGGTCCTCGATCAGGATCTGCCCGATCGCCTCCTCGAGCCGGGTCGCGAGCTTCTCGCCACCGAGCAGGCCGGAGCCGTTGAGACGGATATCGAGATAGCCGAGAATGTTGCGCATCCCTTGCAGGCTGCGCCCCCATTCCTCGAACGTATCGAGCCGGCCGGCCGCGTGGAGGCCGCCGACCACGGCGCCGATTGACGTGCCGACCACGACATCGGGCACGATTCCATTGGCAATCAGGGTCCTCAGGATTCCGATATGGGCAAAGCCGCGCGCCGCGCCGCCGCCGAGGGCAAGGCCGATCACCGGCCGGCGGATGCTGCCCAGGCCAACTTTTTCGCCGACTTTTTCGCCCACTTTCTCGCCGTTCGAGCCGTTCGCGCCCCGGCCTTTCAATCTGTCCAGCACCGAAACTCTCCTACGCCGGGCCAGCCCGCATCGTCAGACTAGGCATCGCACTTGCGCTCCGCCATATCAGGCGCGAAGCATGGTTTATGCCGCTTTGGAAAGGGCACGGGGCAGGAATATGGCGAGGGCCGGTTGCCACGGGGCTAATCACGCAACCGTCAAGCCGGTTCCACCGAAGGTCCAGGGCCGTATTCCCTGGGGTTTCAGAGGCTTGAATTTGCCGCGTTTTCGGTGAAAAGCAGGGACCATGACACGCGGGGGTGACGGCATCAGCGGATGGCGGCGCAGCAGCAGGCTGCTGCCGGCGCTCGTCCTTGCCGCATGCCTCTTTACTTCCGGCCGAAATGCCGCCCAGGCGCAGCTTTTCTCGGATCGTCCGCCGCCGGTACCGCCGGCCTCGGTGCCCGACCCAGGCAACGCTGTCAGCCTGGCGCCGCCCTCCGGGCTGGGCGCGGGACCGCCAAGCCTGCCGCCGACCCTGATGCAGCCGGCGACCCCGAGCATGCCACCGCCCGCTGTCTCGACCGTGCCGCCCGCCGCCCCGCTGAATGCGGCCGTGCCCGGACAGGGCGTGCTGTCGCTGACGGCGAAGTACGGCAAGGACTCGGCCCCGATCACCAGCGGCCTGGTCTGGCGCGTGTTTGCCGACCGGCCCGACGAGAACGGCACCTTCAAGCTGATCCGCGAGGACCGCAGCGGGACGCCGAACATCGTGCTGCCGCCCGGCAATTATGTCGTCCACGTCGCCTTCGGCCTCGTCAGCGCGGTGCGCACCGTCAGCCTGAAGTCCGAGACCAATCGCGAATCCTTCGTGCTGCCGGCCGGCGGCCTGCGCATCGAGGGCCGCGTCGGCACCAGCCGCATTCCGCAGAACCAGATCTCATTCGCGATCTACAAGGGCAGCCAGTTCGAATCCGGCGAGCGCGCTTCCCTGGTGCCGAACGTCGCCGCCGGCGACGTCGTGCTGATCCCGGAGGGCACCTATTACATCGTCTCCAACTACGGCGATGCCAATTCGGTGGTGCGCTCGGACATCCGCGTCCAGGCCGGCAAGCTCACCGACGTCACCATCACCCACCGCGCCGCCGTCATCACGCTCAAGCTGGTCAGCGACAGGGGCGGCGAGGCGCTCGCCAACACCGCCTGGTCGGTGCTGACCCCCGGCGGCGACGTCATCAAGGAATCGATCGGCGCGTTCCCGCGCGTCGTGCTGTCCGAAGGCGAGTACCGCGCCATCGCCAAGAACGAGGGCAAGGTCTACGAGCGCGGATTCAACGTCGTCAACGGCGTCGACGGCGAAGTCGAGGTCATCGCGCGCTAAGGGCAGCCGGCGGCGAGAGGCTCCGGCACGACGATTCTCATCGCGCGCACGGATGTGCATCTTCTGTTACCGTCACCGTCAGTGGGTTTCTGCCAGGTAACCTCGGACCCCTCTCTGTGTTCTGTTGTGAACACTGGTAGCGTCATCATTACGTGCAGGGGCCAGCAAACACCGGCGGCATCGGCTTATTCCAGCAGCAGCGCGTCTTGCTTACGATCGTGGACGGTACGTATTTCCGATAATCAATTTTATTCTCTTTCCATCCTGCTGCGCTATATGTCTGGCGTCCGTCCAACGGGGGAAGCCGGAGCAGGCTCATGCCTTGCAGGACCGGCATGGAGCAGGGGACCAGGCTTGTCGACATGTTCGAAGTGATCCTCACCAGGCGCAAGCGGTTCGGCTGGCGGTGGCAGGTGTGCGACCAGTCCGGCAAGATATTTGCCGACGGCTTCGAGCGCACGCGCCCGTCCGCCAAATATCAGGGCGAACGCGCGTTGTTCTTCCTGCTGTCCCAGGCCTATTTGCGCAACCGCTCGGCGGCCTCCAGCGAGGATTAGCGGGGTAGGCCACCATCCCTTGCGTTGCCCGACGGGCAAAACACGCGAGCGCTAGGTCAACGCACGCGGCCCTAAATATTCCGCTTTACCGAAATTCGGAAATCGCGTATGTCTCGCGCAACCCGGCCCAAGGAAGAGGGGCGTATCGCGATCGTCACGAACGCGGGCCGGGGGGCGGTGGACGCTGATGGCGTTGGCGCGAAAGGGTTTGCAGGGCGGAGAGCCGTGAGCAAAGACCTCGCGCATACGACCAGTGTCATCGGCGTACGGCAAAATCGTGTGGTCCTGGCGCCCGGGGTCTGTGCGCCAAGTCTTGCGGTGATGTGGTTGCCCGACCGGGCGATGCGCGTCAGCCATCCGCAAGGCGACGGGGGCAATAGTGCATCGCTCCCCGGGGAGAGCACGACATAAGCCGTAAAGCCACTGCGCAGGGAAGGCCGGATGTTTGGCTTCACCTGTATGCCGCTGTGCAAATTCTTCGTTGCCACCTTTCGCACAGTGGACCGTGGGTGCCCGGCCGGCACCCGGTCTTCCCTGCGCCCTCTTTCAATTATGAGGGTGAGCGAGAAGCAAAGCTCGGGCGAAATGCGCCGCGAGGATGCGGCAGCGTGCCTGCGAGTCACGCGAATTGGAGAGACGCGGTGTCGCAACTTGCTCCGTCATTGCGAGCACAGCGAAGCAATCCAGGAATGCATCCGCGGAAGATTCTGGATTGCTTCGCTGCGCTCGCAATGACGGTGTTGAGGCAGGTGCGCGCCAAAGCTCCGCTCTCGTGCCCCGGCTCTGCGCCGCACCGCTTACGCGTCACGTCCGGGACACGAGAGCAGCTTCGCGCAACCGTCACAGTCTCTAACGCCCACTAACCAACACCTGACTTAAAACTGTCATAATCGCTGAATGGAACCCGCGCCTGCGCGCTTTTTACACGTCGTTAAGCGCGCCTGCATTGGATGCGGCGGGAAAGTGCGTTGGGGACTGCAATGACTGCCGCGAAGAAGATGCCGGGAAAACCGGCCGCCGAAATGTTCGACGACATCCCGGTGCTTCAGCGCAAATGGCGTGCGGCGTTGAAGCCGGGCGAGCGGTTGCCGCGTTACGAGGACGTCATGCTCGGCAGTCTCGGACGGCTCGCCGACCACATCGCGCTCTTAAAGAACGATGGCGTGCTCGAACTGTCGCGCAGCGGACGCTACGTGCAGAAATGGCTCGGCGAGGAGCGCTGGGACATTCCCCTAGCCGAGCTGTCGCCCGATTGCGCCACGGCGCTGTCGGAAGCGGCGGCGAGCGCGCTGGCGGCCGGACGGCCGCACCGGGCGAGCGCGCATTGCGTGCGCGACGGCATGGTCAGGACCTACGACGTGCTGGCGCTGCCGACGTCCTCGCGCTGGGGCGCGACGCTGATCGGCGCCTATGTCAACGAGCGCGGCGCGCAATACAATCTCCTCGACGCCATCTTTTCCGCGACCGACGACGCCGTGGTCTCCCTGGCGACGCTGCGCGATGCCGCCGGCAAGCCGTTCGACTTTCAGGTCGTGCACCACAACAAGAGCGCGGGTGAGCTGCTGAAGGTTGCAGGCGCAAGCCTGTTGTGGCGGCGGATCGGTGAGGGCGGCACGCTGCTGGCTTTGCCCGAGGTGATGGAATTCCTGCTCAAGGCCGTTGCGGGCAGCCGCTGCGAGCAGCTCGAGCTGGAGAGCGAGGGGCGCTACCTCAGGCTCAGCGCCACGGCCTTTGCCGACGTGGTCTCGCTGACCATCTCCGATGTCACTGTCCTGAAGCGGCGCGATGCTTCGTTCCGCCTCCTGTTCGACAACAATCCAATGCCGATGTGGGTGTTCGACGCAGAGACCAAGGAGTTCCTCAGCGTCAACGACGCCGCGGTCCAGCATTACGGCTACAGCCGCGCGACCTTCCTGCGCATGAAGCTGCACGAGATATGGCCGGAGGACGAGTGGGACAGCCACGCCGCGGCGCTGGAGCGCCTCGGCGACGCCTACCACTCCTCGCGCAATTGGCGACACTTGCGCGCCGACGGCAGCGAGATCGAGGTGCTCACCTTCGGCCGTCGCGTCGCCTTCGACGAGCGCGACGGCTATCTGGTGGCGGTGGTCGACATCACCGAACGGCGCAAGGCCGAAGCGCGCATCGCCTATATGGCGCATCATGACGGGCTCACCGACCTGCCGAACCGCGAGCACTTCCAGGAGCGCCTGAAGCAGGCGCTGGACCAGGCCGCGGGAAAACGGGTCGGCGTGCTCTACATCGACCTCGACCTGTTCAAGAACATCAACGATTCCTTCGGTCATCCGGTGGGCGATCGCCTGTTGAAGCAGGTCGCCGAGCGCCTGACCATAGCGGTCCGCGGCACCAATCTCGCCGCGCGGCTCGGCGGCGATGAGTTCGCCGTCATCTTGGCTGCCGACGTCTCGCCGAACGAGGCCAGCGCCTGTGCCTCCCTGCTGATCGACATGCTCAAGGCGCCTTACGACGTCGACGGACAAGAGATGGTGATCGGCGCCAGCGTCGGCATCGCGCTGTCGCCGGGCGATGGCACCACGCCGGAAGAGTTGATGCGCAATGCCGACATGGCGCTGTACCGGGCCAAGGCCGACGGCGGCGGCGTGCACCACTTCTTCGAGCGTGAGATGGACCTCCAGGCGCAGAGGCGCCGCGACATGGAGCTGGATCTGCGCCGGGCATTCGCCAACGGCGAGTTCGAGCTGCACTATCAACCGCTGGTGTCGATCGCCTCCGACCGCATCTCCGGCTTCGAGTCGCTGCTGCGCTGGCGTCATCCGGATAAGGGCATGATCTCGCCCGCGGAGTTCATACCCGTCGCCGAAGACATCGGCCTGATCACCCAGCTCGGCGAATGGGTGCTGCGCGAAGCCTGCACCGAGGCGGTGAAATGGCCCGTCGACGTCAAGGTCGCCGTCAACCTGTCGCCGGCACAATTCCGCAGCCGCAACCTGGTCCAGGTCGTGATCTCGGCCCTAGCGCAGTCCGGCCTGTCGCCGAAGCGGCTCGAGCTCGAGATCACTGAGTCGATTTTCCTGGCCGAGACCGACGCCAATGTCGCCACCTTGCACCAGTTGCGCGAGCTCGGCGTCGGCATTTCCATGGACGATTTCGGCACCGGCTATTCCAGCCTGAGCTATCTCCGCAGCTTTCCGTTCGACAAGATCAAGATCGACCGCTCCTTCGTCAAGGATCTGGCTGAGCGGCCCGACTGCGGTGCGATCGTGCGCGCGATCTCGGGTTTGGGGCGCAGCCTCAACATCACCACGACCGCGGAGGGCGTGGAGACCGAGGATCAGCTCGACTGGCTGCGCGCCGAAGGCTGCAACGAGGTGCAGGGATTTCTGTTCAGCGCCGCGCGGCCGGCGGCCGAGCTCGGAAAGCTCCTCGCCGATTTCGGCCAGCGCACCTCACGGGCGGCGTAACGCGGGCGGATAGCAATCGTAGACCAGCGCCTTGAACGCGGGGGTGATGCGGCCGCGCTCGTTCTGGGTCTGCTGCATCATGACGTAGACCATGTCGAGCTTGGGATCGACGCCGAAATAGGTGCCGCTCCCCGAGTCCCATTTCAATTCGCCGAGCGAGCCCGGCGGCGGCGGTTTTGCATTGCCGGGATCGGTGCGCACCGCAAGGCCGTAGCCGTAGCCGAAGCCGTCGCCTGGAAAATAGAAATAGTCGCGTCCGACGCCGGAGCCCGGCCCGATCTGATCGGTCGTCATGGCCTTGAACGCGGCGGGGCTGAGATAGCGCCTGCCCTCGAGCTCGCCGCCGTTGAGCAGCATCTGCGAGAAGCGCTGATAGTCGGTGATGGTCGAGAGCAGGCCGCCGCCGCCCGACTGCCATTCTGGATGGTCCAGGCGGTCGCGCTCGCCGGCGAGCAGGATTGAGTCGCTCGGCAGCGGCCGCGCCATCCGCGCCAGCTCGTCCTCGGTCGCGAGCGTAAATTTGGTGCTGTTCATGCCGAGCGGATCGAAGATGCGGGCTTTCAGGAAGTCGTACAGCGTCTGGCCCGAGATGATCTCGATGACGCTGCCGAGCACGTCGGTGGAATGGCCGTAGCGCCACAGCGTTCCGGGCTGCCGCGCCAGCGGCAGCTTGGCGATGCGATCGGCGAATTCCCTGTTGTCGAAATGGCCCGCGAAAATGTTGGCCATCTTGTAGGCGTGCTCGACCCATTCGCTGCCGATGTAATCGTAGCTGATGCCCGAAGTATGCCGCAGCAGATCCTCGATGTTGACGGGGCGGTCCGGTGGGTCGAGGTCCAGCTCGACCGTGCCGCCTGGTAGGGTCACCTCGCGGCCCACCTTGGTCTCGGCGAACAGCGGGACGTATTTCGACACGGGGTCGGTCAGCGCAAGCTTGCCGTCGTCGATCAGCATCATCGCGCCAAGGCACGTGATCGGCTTGGTCATGGAGTGGATGGCAAAGATCGTGTCCGGCGTCATCGCGACGCCGCTCCTGGTGTCGCGCACGCCGAAGCACTTCAGATAGACCGGCTTGCCGTGTTGCTGAACCAGGATCACCGCGCCCGGCAGGCGGCCGCTTGCCACCTCGTTGTCGAAGAATGCCGTGATGCGGTCGAGGCCGTCGGGCGAGGGGGCGGGGATGTCCGCGGCCCGGCTTCGCGCCATCGTGCCGGCGAGCATCGCGGCCCCGACCAGAAATTCACGGCGTCTCATCCGCACCTTCCTCCCTCGGCGGGATCAAAGCCGCAAGAGGCTCGATGCGTCAACACAACATCGATTAAAATCGCGTCACGATGTCCGAAAGTGACGGGCGCGGACGGTCTTCGTTCGGCTTGGTCGGCGTGCCGATATGAATGAAGCCGGCGAGCTTCTCATCCGGCTTGAGGCCGAGGCCGTCGAGCACGTCGCGGTCGAAAGAGAACCAGCCGGTCAGCCAGCAGGCGCCGTAGCCGAGTGCGGTGGCGGCGGTGACGATGTTCATGGCGCTGGCGCCCGCCGACAATTCCTGCTCGAACGCCGGCACCTTCGGATGCGGCTTGGTGAAGCTGACGATGCCGATCACCAGCGGTGCGTCCATTAGGCGCTTGCGCTCGGTCTCGACGTCGGCCGCCGGCGCGCCCGGATTCTTCCTGGCGAAGACCCGCGCGATCACCTCGCCGGCACGTAGCCGGGCCTCGCCCTCGAAGATGATGAAGCGCCACGGCGCGAGCTTGCCGTGATCCGGCACGCGCGCCCCGATGGTGAGGATGGTCTCGAGCTCGGCCGCCGACGGGCCGGGCCCCGTCATCTCGCGCGGCTTGACCGAGCGGCGGGTCTTCAGGAGTTCGATGGCATCGGGCACTGCGATATCCTCTTCAAATGGTCGGCGGGCGTGCCATGCCGAGATAAGCATGCACGCCCGCAACCGGAAGCGAATTTAGATCGATTTCAGGATCAAGCGGCGCCGCGCATTCGCTTCACATCCGGCGGCGTCGCCTCGTCGACCAGGGCGGCGATCGCCTCGGCCGTGGTCATCACCTTCTGGCCGTCGCTGCCGAGCCGGCGGACCGAGACCGAATGCGTCTCAGCCTCTTTTTTGCCGACCACAAGCAGGGCCGGGATCTTGGCCAGCGAGTGCTCGCGGACCTTGTAGTTGATCTTTTCGTTGCGCAGGTCGATCTCGGCCCGAAGCCCGGCGCGCCGCGCCTGCTCCAGCACCACCTTGGCGTATTCGTCGCCTTCCGAGGTGATGGTGGTGACAACCGCCTGCACCGGCGAGAGCCAGAGCGGGAAGTTGCCGGCATAGTGCTCGATCAGGATGCCGATATAGCGCTCCATCGAGCCGCAGATCGCGCGGTGCACCATCACCGGCGGTTTCTTGCCGCCGTCATGGTCGATGTAGAAGGCGCCGAACCGCTCCGGCAGGTTGAAGTCGACCTGCGTGGTGCCGCACTGCCAGTCGCGACCGATGGCATCGCGCAGAACGTATTCGAACTTCGGCCCATAGAACGCGCCTTCGCCCGGATTGATCTCGGTCTTGATGTGATTGTTCTGCGACTGGATCTCGCGCAGCACCGTCGCCATTACGCGCTCGGCGTGATCCCACATCGCATCGGTGCCGACGCGTTTCTCCGGCCGGGTCGAGAGCTTCACCGTGAGGTCGCCGGTGAAGCCGAAATCGGCATAGGTCGACAGGATCAAATCGTTGATCTTCAGGCACTCCTCGGCGAGCTGATCCTCGGTGCAGAAGATGTGCGCGTCGTCCTGGGTGAAGCCGCGCACGCGCATCAGGCCGTGCATGGCGCCGGAGGGCTCGTAGCGGTGCACCACGCCGAACTCGGCGAGGCGCAAGGGCAGGTCGCGGTAGCTCTTCAGGCCGTGCTTGAAGATCTGGACGTGGCCAGGGCAGTTCATCGGCTTGAGCGCAAACCAGCGCTTGTCCTCGGCCTCGTCGCCGGCCGATTGCGCCGCGAACATGTTCTCGCGATACCAGCCCCAATGGCCCGAGGTCTCCCACAGCACCTTGTCGAGGATCTGCGGCGCGTTGACCTCGTTGTAGTCGCCGGAGAGGCGCCGGCGCATATAAGCGATCAGCTGCTGGAAGATGGTCCAGCCTTTCGGATGCCAGAACACGACGCCCGGACCTTCCTCCTGGAAGTGGAAGAGGTCGAGCTCGCGCCCGAGCTTGCGATGGTCGCGCTTCTCGGCCTCCTCGATCTGCTTCAGGTAGGCGTCGAGGTCCTCCTGCTTGGCGAAGGCTGTGCCGTAAATGCGCGTCAGCATCGGGTTGTTGGAATCGCCGCGCCAATAAGCGCCGGCCACCTTCATCAGCTTGAAGGCGCCTCCGACCTTGCCGGTCGAGGTCATGTGCGGACCGCGACACAGGTCGAACCAGTCGCCCTGGTAGTAGATCTTGATCGGCTCGGTGCCGGGAATGGCGTCGACCAGCTCGACCTTGAAGGCCTCGCCCTTGTCGCGGAACACCTGCTTGGTCTTTTCGCGGTCCCAGACTTCCTTGGTGAAAGGCTTGTCGCGCGCGATGATCTCGCGCATCTTCTTCTCGATCGCGGCAAAGTCTTCCGGCGTGAACGGCTCGTTGCGGAAGAAGTCGTAATAGAAGCCGTTCTCGATCACGGGGCCGATCGTGACCTGGGTTCCCGGCCACAGCGTCTGCACCGCTTCCGCCAGCACGTGTGCGCAGTCGTGCCGGATCAATTCGAGCGCGCGCGGGTCATCGCGATTGACGAGCTCGATTCCAGCGTCGGCCTCGATCGGATCGTTGAGATCGGCAAGCGTGCCGTCGAGCGCCATGGCGACCGTGCGCTTGGCCAGCGACGGCGAGATGCCCTTGGCGATATCGAGGCCGGTGATGCCCTTGTCGAACTGGCGCTTGGCGCCGTCGGGGAAGGTGAGGGTGACTTTGGCGGCGGGGGTCACGGGCTTCAAATTGGAGAGGCTGTACTGGAAGCCGGACTCGGATTTGGGCTGGTCGGACATTGCTTTTCTCCTGGGGCTCACTCCTGCGAACGAGCGCAGGTAAGCGGGAACGAGCGATATATCAGGCGATTCGGCCTGCGCAATCCGGCATTTCCAAGAAAGTGGCGCGCAAAACCCGGGGCGGAGCCAGCAACTATTTCACGTTGTACCCTTTAACCGGTCGCAGGCCGCCGCTACATGCGTTTGCATGAAAAGCGCCCCAGCCGCCGGCCGTTTCGCGCCAACCGCCCTGATGCTCGGCAATCTCGTGACCGGCTGCTCGGTGTTGGCACCGGCGGGCATGCTGCCGGAATTGTCGGCGGGGCTCGGGATCAGCATCCACGCGGCCGGGCTCCTGATCACCTTCGGCGCGGTGACGCTGTGCGTCGGCTCGCCGCTGACGGCGTGGCTGACCAGCCGCATCGAACGGCGGATCCTGCTCGCCACGACGCTGGCGGTGCTCGCACTCGGCAATCTCGCCTCCGCGCTTGCGCCCGATTACACCAGCCTGCTGATCATTCGGCTCGCGATGCTCGCAGTCGGCTCGCTCTATACGCCGCAGGCCGCCGGCACGGCTGCGCTGATCGTGCCGGCGGAACGGCGCGGCAGCACCATTGCGTACCTCTTCCTCGGCTGGTCGCTCGCAGCCGCCGTCGGCCTGCCGCTCATCACCTTTATCGCCAGCCGCTACGGCTGGCGCGCGGCTTATGGCGGGGTCGGCGCGCTCAGCTGCGTCAGCTTGCTGCTGTTGCTGCTGCGTCTGCCGGCGGGCCTGCAGGGCGCACCGGTCGATCTGAAGACATGGGCCGCCGTCGGCCGAAGCAGGACGATCCTGCTGCTGCTCGCGATCACGATGCTGCAAATGTCGGGGCAGTTCGTCGTGTTCACCTATATGGGCCCGCTGCTCAACAAGCTCACTGGCGCCGGTCCCGATGCGATCGGCTTGGTCTTCGCGCTGTACGGGATCTGCGGCTTCCTCGGCGTCGTCGTCGCCACCCGCATCGTCGACACTGCGGGGCCCTATCGCACCTCGTTGCTGTTCACCTGCCTGCTGCTTGCCGGGATGAGCGGGTGGGCCCTAGGCGCCGGCTCGCTCGTCATGATGGCGGGCGCGGTGACGATCTGGGGCCTTGGCTTCGCCTCGACCAACTCGATGCAGCAGGTGCGGCTGGTCGCGGCTGCGCCGCCGCTGGCGTCGGCCACCGTCGCCCTCAACACATCCGTCCTCTATATCGGCCAGGCGGTCGGCTCCGCGGTCGGCGGCTTGCTGTTCGCCCGCGAGCTCCTGCACACGCTCGGCTTCGTCGCGGTCGGTTTCGTCGTGCTGGCACTGATCCTGGTGGTCGTGACCCGGCCCAGGCGGGCGGCTGCCGCCACCGCCTGAACGCAGCAGGTCGTGCGCGCAAGGCGCTTGGCAAACCTCGCGCGGGAGCGGTAGAAGGCCGGCGTGGGGATCAAAGAGAGTTGACTGAGATGAGGATGATTCTGGCGGTTACCGCGGTGCTCTATTCAGCCTCCGCATTTGCGCAGACCGAGAAGCCACCCATGGTGGGGGACAAGCCGCTGGTGCAGGTCAAGCCGAAAGGCGCCAACGAGGCTGTCGCCGCTCCAAAGGGCAAGCCGCAATCGATCGCGGTCCGCCTCCAGACCTGCCTCGAAATCGACGACGGCACCAAGGATCGCCTCAACTGCTACGACGCGGTGATCCCGCCGGCGCCGAAGCCGAAGCCGGCCAAGGCCAAGGGCTATGCCGACTGCCGCTTCTTCAAGGAAGAGGACGAGCGGCTGGCCTGCTTCAACGGCTTTGCCGAGAGCATTCCGAAGCTGCCCAGGAACTGATATTGGGAACTGATATCCCGGCTAGGGATTTGTGGAGGCGACGCGCGTCAGCGCGAGCGACGGCGTCGCCGCCATCTTCACCAGCACGTCCTTGAGCGGATCGCGCGTCCAAGCGCGGGTGACATAGTCGCGATGGGTGATGCCCTCGCCGGTCTCCACGAATACCACGCTGCCGGGTCGTAGCGGCCCGTCCATGTCCTCGGCGACGCTGATGCCCTTCTGGCCGAGCATGCTCATCAGCTCGCGGTCGCGCCGCGCGGTGTGGCGGGTGTAGGCGCTGACGAAGAAGCCGGAACGGTGGCTCTCGATCCAGGACGCGAATTTGTCCATCTCGCCATAGACGGCATCGAGCAGCACCACGCCGCGCACGCGGTCGCTGATGCCGCCGACCTCGAGGCTCCAGGCCGTCGGCAGGAAGCCGCCGCTATAGCCGACGATCACGATCGGCATGTTGGCGAAGGCGCGCGCGCTGTTGGGATCGCCGGTGAGGCGCGCAAGATGGTCGGCCGATTCCGCCATGAAGCGCTTGAAGCCGCCCGGCTGCCAGAATTTTCCGGCGCTGGAATCGGCGGCGTCGACCGCCATCTGCGGCGCGAGCAGGATCGCATTGGCGCCGGAATCGGTGACCTGTTTCGGCACCATCTGCCGGTCGCGGACGTCTCGCTCGAGCGTTGCGCCATTGCCGTGGAAGAACACCACGATCACGCCCGGCTTGCGCAGGTCGAAATGCTCGGGCACGTGCACCAGCACGCGGCTGTCGCTGTAGGTCTCGTCCTGCCAGTAGACGCGGCCGGAATAGCTGCGGTGGCCGCGGCGGTCGCCCTTGGAGATGTTGAGGAAGGGCGCGTCGGAGGCGGGGTTGTTGCCGAAATAGGGAAAGGCCGACGACTTCATGCTGACGAGTGTCGTCAGATCCTCGCGGGCGGGGCGCTTGTACGGCACTTGCGGCTCGAGCGAGGCCACCTTGTAGGACGCCTGCTCCGGCTGAGACTGCACGGCGCGCTTGGGCGAGAAGTCCGACATCTGCCGCTGCAGGAAGCTCTCACTCGCCGAGGGAAAGCGCTCCCTAAACTGCGGGGCAGGGAAGCGGTCCTCGAACGTGTCGCCGCTTGCCAGGCGCGCGTTCGAGCTCTGCGAATTGGTCTTGGCGACCACCTGGACATTCGCCTGGGAGTTCGCCGCCAGCGCCGCCGGATCCGGCGCCTTGCCGCATTGAACCAGCGTCAGCGACAACGGCACCATGACTGAGATTAGAGCGGCCCGGAGCGCACGATCATGCCGACCGGACATTGTCCGATCGGCACGATCATCAGCTCTCAGTTTAGGAGCGGCCCCGGCCATCCACCCATGACCCCAAAGTCACGACCCAAGTCTTACGTCCCAGGTCACACGTCCAAGTCACACGTCCATCGGCAAACTTGAAACAATTGAGCCGACTGGCGTTTAGGCGACGTTAAGCGTCCGGAGAAACTTCCCCACATCCGGAACGCTCGAAAGGACCATGCAATCGTGTCCTGATTGTGGGGGAGCGGAACGGACAATCCCGGGTGCATCCAGAGACATCGTCCAAAGAAGCGCCTAGGCGGTGGTCAGGTACCTACCTCCGTTGCCTCATTTAACCCTTGTTAACCCTGCTTGAATTGACTGGGCCAAAGTGCACGATCGGCCCATTAGGCGAAGCGCCTGAGGTTAAGGACCCCGATGACGGCATCAGATGCGGGTACCCCGCCCTGGACGGACCGGCTGACCGGGAGGGGGGCCGGGGTCTCCGTTCCGGTCGCCACCGCCATCGTCGTCGCCGACATGATCGGGGTCGGCGTCTTCACCAGCCTCGGCTTCCAAGTCAAGGACATCCCGTCCGGCTTCTCGATCCTGCTGCTCTGGACGGTCGGCGGCGTCGTCGCGCTGTGCGGTGTGTTCGCGTACAGCGAGTTGGGCGCGATGTTTCCGCGCTCGAGCGGCGAGTACAATTTCCTCGGCCGTGCCTATCACCCGGCCTTCGGCTTCCTCGCCGGCTGGGTGTCGGCCACGGTCGGCTTCGCGGCGCCGGTCGCGCTCGCCGCGATGGCGTTCGGGGAATATGCCAAGTCGGTCGTACCCGATCTGCCGGCGATTCCGCTCGCCATCGGCGTGGTGTGGCTGGTTTCGCTGGTGCAACTGACCGGCGTCAGGCACTCATCCACGTTCCAGTTGATCTCGACCGTCCTCAAGGTCGTGCTGATCGTCGGCTTCCTGGTCGCCGGCTTCGTCATCGCCGTGCCGCAGCCGATCAGCTTCACGCCGCAGCCCGGCGATATCGCTCACATCGTCAGCGCGCCGTTCGCCATCGGGCTCGTCTTCGTGATGTATTCGTTCTCGGGCTGGAATGCCACCACCTACATCATCGGCGAGATGAAGACGCCGCAACGGAACCTGCCGCGCGCGCTGCTCGCGGGCACGCTGATCGTGCTCGTGCTGTATGTCGCGCTGAACGCGGTATTTCTCCATTCGGCGCCGGTCAGCGCGCTCGCCGGCCAGCTCGACGTCGCCAGTGTCGCCGGCACGGCGATCTTCGGCACCCTCGGCGGTCGGATCGTCGGCGCCATGATTTGCTTCGGTCTGATCTCTTCGATCAGCGCGATGATGTGGATCGGCCCGCGCGTGATGATGACGATGGGGGAGGACATTCCCGCCTTGCGCGTTTTCTCCAAGCGGTCCGTGAGCGGCGCGCCGGCCTATGCCATCCTGTTCCAACTGGCCATCGCCAATCTTCTGTTGTTCACGCGCAGCTTCGAGGCGGTGCTCGATTTCATCCAGTTCGCGCTGTTGTTCTGCTCGTTCTTCACGGTCGCAGGCGTCATCAAGCTGCGTATCACCGATCCCGATCTGCCGCGGCCCTATCGCGCCTGGGGATACCCGTTCACGCCGCTCGTGTTTCTGCTCGTGACCGCGTTCATGATGTACTACCTTCTGACGGAGCGGCCGCTTCAGTCGCTGTCGGGAATGCTCGTCATGCTCTCCGGCCTTTTGATTTACGCTGTTTTCCGCAGGCGGCCCGTCGTCGCTGCCGCATCACCGCATCGCGAATAGACATGCTCCGCCCCCTGAGAATTGCGGCCGTTGCTTTCGTCCTCCTGGCTGCGGCCGTCTCGTCCGCGCGTGCCGCAGACGTCACCTTCGATGACACGGCGCGCTTCCTTGCGGGCATGCAGCCTTCGGCGGACTCGCCGCTGGTGCCGCTCACCAGGGACCCGGCCTGGCAGCGTCACGCCAAATTCTTCGACGGCGCCTTCGCTCAGCTCGAGCAGCGTCAGCTCTCGAAGATCCGCAGCTGGGCCGACCTCAATCTGGCCGCGCCCCGACCGACCATGTTCTATTTGTTCAGCGGCCCCGATTTCCTCTACGCCAACACCTTCTATCCCAAAGCCAGCACCTACGTGCTCGGCGCGCTGGAGCCGGTCGGTGCGGTGCCCGATTTGACGCGGCTGCCGCGTGGTTCGGTCGGCGCTGCGCTCTACAACGTCGAACGCTCGCTCGGCTCGATCCTGAGCTTCTCGTTCTTCATCACCAAGCAGATGAAGGTCGACCTGAGCGCCAACCAGGTCAACGGCACCTTGCCGATCCTCTATGTCTTCCTCGCCCGCTCCGGCAAGACCATCCGCAACGTCGAGATGATCGCGCTCGACGACAAGGGCGGGCTACATGTCGGCGGCGACAATCCCGGACGGAACGCGACGCGCGGCGTCCGCATCAGCTTTGCCGGCAGCGACGGGGAAGCGCGTACGCTGTATTATTTCGCAACCGACCTCTCCAATTCCGGCGCACGTGCCGCGGGCTTCCTGAAATTCTGCGAGACGCTCGGGCCCGGCAACAGCCTGCTCAAGAGTGCGTCCTACTTGTTGCACTCCGGCAATTTCACCGTCGCACGCGACTGGTTGCTCGCCAACAGCGCCACCATCATCCAGGACGATTCCGGCATTCCGCTTGCGAACTACAATGCGCGGCAATGGCGGTTCTTCCCGTTCGGCCGCTATCTCGGCCCCATCGACGAATTCCCCGGCCGCTACCAGGAGCGCTACGCCGAGCTGTTCACGCGCGCCCAGCCAATCGATTTCGGCGTCGGCTATCGCTGGCGCATGCGTGAATCGAATTTGCTGCTGGCGGTGAAGGTGCCGGGCAGCGAGACCGCACCGGCTGCAGAGACCACTTCGGCCGCCGAGCCGGCGCCAAAGCCGCCGCGCCCGAAGCGGCTACGACCGCCGGAGTCGATCCCTCCGTCACAGGGACGGTTCTACTGGTTCCGGTGACTACCAATGCACGCTCTGGCTCGGCACGATGAACGTCGTCGTGCTCGGCTGTGTTGCAAGGCTCCTCTCAAGATACCAGCCTGAGCCGAGGACGAGCGCAAGCAAAGCGATGATGGCGAGCAGGTCGATGGTTCTTGGATCGTGTGCCCTGTGATCGAGATTCGGACCGGGCTTGACGTGAAAATGCGGGCTGATTTTCCAGCGCATTGTTGTTTCCTCCCGTGGGGAGCATCAAGACAACGCGGGCGGAAAGTCTAAGGTTCCGGTCAGGGCGGCGCTGTTCAGAGCACCGCAGGTCAGGACGCGTTAACTCCGCGCCAGCGGCCATAGCGCCAGGGGAGATACCAGCGTGCGCCTTTGGGCGCCGTGAGAGGCACGTTGTCGATGCCGGACGTGCCGAAGGGATGGCAACGGAGCAGGCGCGCGAGCGTCATCCAGCCGCCGGCCCACAGCCCGAACCGTTCGATTGCCTCATCGCCATAGACGGAGCAGGTCGGCAGGTGCCGGCAATTGTAACCGACCAGAGGTGACAGCGTGTGGCGATACAGCCAGATCAGTGCACGGCCGAATCTGCGCGGCAGCCGGAGCACACCATCGACGGAACTGGAACAGCGCTGGCAGGCTGAATGCTTCATGTGCGTTGTGCTGCGATGTTGAGCGAAGCTTTGCCCGGTTCCGGTGCAGGGAACCATAAGTTGTTGTTTCCACGCCATATTTTGCGTGTTTTTTGGGAGCACTGCAGCAAGTATCTGTGGACGATCTGTATTCGCCCGGATACCATTTTTATGACGGCCGTGTGTAGAAACATACGCCTGTATGATGGACTCAGGTAGCGCCACCGGGGATTGTTTGGGGACCTTGGGGCTTTGGGGCTTGGGGAAGGAACCAGATTGAGACTTCTGAACTCCCTTAAACTTCGCGGCTGGTTGCTGGTGGGAACCGCCGTTTGTGGGGTCGCGCTGGCAGGTGCCGTCGCGACATTCGGATCGTCGGCCCGCGCAGGCGCTGCTCTCGAAGAGCGCAAGCTGCCGATGAAGTTCAGCTGGGTCGCCTGCGAGCCGAACTGCCGCGGCTGGATCAGCGCGGTTGGCATCATCACTGCCGATACGCCCAAAGAATTCGAAGAGTTTTCGCGCGGCCGCCAGCTCGGCGGCGCCACCGTAGTGCTCGATTCCAGCGGCGGCTCCGTCAATGACGCGATCACGCTCGGCCGGCGCTTCCGCAATCTCGGGCTTTTGACCACGGTCGGCGTGAGCCTCCGCGGCGGGCCGTCGACACGGCCGGCCGTCGCGCCGGAAGCCTATTGCGAATCCATGTGCGCGTTCCTGCTGCTGGCCGGCAAGAAGCGTTACGTGCCGGAAGCCGCTCATGTCCGGGTTCACCAGATCTGGATGGGCGACCGCGCCGATGATGCCAAGGCGGCGAGCTATAGCGCGCAGGACCTGATGATCGTGGAGCGCGACATCGGCCGCCTCGCCAAATACACCTTCGATATGGGTGGCGCCGGGGATCTGTTGTCGCTTGCGCTCAGCGTCCCGCCTTGGGAGGACCTGCACGAGCTCGATGCCGGCGAGCTCAAGCTCACCAATCTGGTTACGACCGATCTCGTGGCTGACGTGCTCCCGCACGTGGATATCTCGGCGCCGGCAATGGCGGAGCTTGCACCGAAGACGCAGGCGAGGTTCGGCGCGGAACCGGAACAGGCTTCCAAGTCGACCAAGACGGCGGAAGCCCTGGTGCCGACCGGTAGTGTTGCCGCACCGGCTGCTGCGGCGGCGCCGAAGTAAGCTCTTAAATCTCGGTAGTCATCCCGGGGCGCGCGTCAGCGCGAACCTTGGTGAGCAAGTGCGTACCTGGGGTGCGCAAGTTCGCCCGGAATGACGGAGAGGGGGTCAGCCTTGCGCTGCGGCCGGCTGCTTGGTTCTGGCCTCGATCTGGCCGATGGCATCAACCACGGCATCGAAGGTGAGAAGCGTCGAGGCATGGCGCGCCTTGTAGTCGCGGACCGGCTCGAGGAACTTGATCTCCTCCCATTTTCCTTGAGGAGGCGCACCATTCTCCTTCAGCATCTTGCGAACGGTTTCGCGTAACTCACGGAGTTCGCTCGCAGTCGAGCCGACCACGTGACTTGCCATGATGGATGAAGAGGCCTGGCCCAAAGCGCAGGCCTTCACGTCATGGGCGAAGTCGGTGACGGTATCCCCGTTCATCTTAAGATCGACCTTCACGGTCGAGCCGCACAGCTTGGAATGGGCGGTGGCGGAGGCATCGGGGTCCGCCAACCGTCCGAGCCGCGGAATATTCCCGGCCAGCTCGATGATCCGCTTGTTGTAAATGTCGTTCAGCATGTGATGGAGTCCAACGCGTCCACACCCGCTTCCAAGCCGGATCGGCCTTGGCGGGCGCCGCCCACGGTCCTATATAGGGGCGGAACTGGTGGAAAAACAGTCCAGCGGAGCGGTGGCGGTGATCCAGATCTGCGCTGCCGGCTTTGTGACCTTGGGACTTTTGCACCGAAACTGTTCTGTTCAGGCGTCCGGCGGCTTGGCCGCCCCGTCTGCCGGTGACACTCCGGCCGTTAGGCCGTCGAACGGAGAAGATATGGACGCTGCAATCAAATCCATCCGCCCGGGTAAGCCCTCCGACCGGCAGCCCGAGAACCGCCCGGCCGAGCTTGATCCTGCCGAATTCCTCGCGGCCGCCGTCCGCGCCGACCAGCCGCGTCCCGCGCGCGCCGAGGCGGAAGCGGCGGTGAAGACGCTGCTCGCCTATATCGGCGAGAACACCGAGCGCGAGGGCCTGCTCGACACGCCGCGCCGCGTCGTCGAGGCTTTCGACGAGCTCTATCAGGGCTACCACCAGTGCCCGGCCGAGGTGCTCGACCGCACCTTCGGCGAGACGGCGGGCTATGACGATTTCGTCCTGGTGCGCGACATCGAGTTCACCTCGCAATGCGAGCACCACATGATGCCGTTCTACGGCAAGGCGCACATCGCCTATACGCCGGTGGAGCGCGTCGTCGGCCTGTCCAAGCTGGCCCGCCTGACCGACATTTTCGCCCGCCGGCTCCAGACCCAGGAGCACCTGACCGCGCAGATCGCCGCCGCGATCGACGAGGTCCTCAAGCCTCGCGGCGTTGCCGTGCTGATCGAGGCCGAGCATACCTGCATGTCGGTGCGCGGCGTCGCCAAGCATGGCGCCTCTACTTTCACCAGCCGCTTCACCGGCATGTTCCGCGACAATCCGGCGGAGCAGGCCCGTTTCCTGTCCCTGGTGCGAGGCACGACGCGCTGACCTCGCGACAAACCGGCGAGAGTTGCTGTGTCCGCTCATTCCCATGAGACCGAGGAGGGCCTCGCCTTCCTGCCCAGATTTGATGCCGCTGGCCTCGTGACGGTCGTCGCCACCGACGTCGCCACCGGCGACGTGCTGATGGTCGCGCACATGAACGAGGAGGCGCTGCGCAAGACCATTGCGACCGGCGAAGCCTGGTATTTCAGCCGCTCGCGCAATGCCTTGTGGCGAAAAGGTGAGACGTCGGGTCAGACCCAGCGCGTGGTCGAGATGCGCACCGATTGCGATCAGGATGCGGTCTGGATCCGCATCGAGCAGATCGGCGCGGCCTGCCATACCGGCCGGCGGTCGTGCTTCTACCGCAAGGTCGAGGCCGAGGGTGGGGGAGCAAGATTGGTCTTCACTGAGGCGGACCGGCTGTTCGATCCGAACGACGTTTACAGGAAGTAGCAGCCTGTCATTCCGGATTCGCGCTGTCGCATGCCCCGGAATGACGCGGAGCGTCAGTTAACCCCGCCTTAACCATACCTGTCCCACGGTGAGACGATGGGCGCCGAATTGCCGGCGTCGCTCAGCGCCGCGCGGGGCGGGCCCTCCACCATGTCGATCGACAGTTTCAGTGCCACGCAGACGGCCGGCCTTGATCCGTCGCGCGCGCGTGTCGCCGGTGCGATCAAGCAGGCCTCGAACGTCACAGGCGTCAGCTTCCAGTACATGCTGACCACGGCCAAAATGGAATCGGACTTCAATCCGACGGCCGCCGCCACCACCTCGTCCGCGCAGGGGCTCTACCAGTTCATCGACCAGACCTGGCTCGGCACGGTGAAGGAAGCGGGTACCCAGCTCGGCTATGGCAGCTACGCCGACGCCATCACCAGGACGTCATCGGGGACCTACACCGTCGACGATCCCGTCAAGAAGCGGTCGATCATGAAGCTGCGCGACGATCCCGAAGCCGCTTCCGCCATGGCCGCGGCGCTGACGCAGTCGAACAGCTTCAAGCTCACCGGCCTGCTCGGGCGCAGGCCGAGCGACAGCGAACTCTACATGGCCCATTTCATGGGCGTCCGCGGCGCGGCGAAATTGATCGCCAATGCCGAGGACAATCCGCAAGCCGTCGGCGCGCGGCTGTTTCCCAACGCGGCGGCCGCCAACCGCCCGATCTTCTACGCCAAGGACGGCCGCGCCCGCAGCGTCTCCGAGGTCTATTCGGTCCTGGACAGCCGCTATGCCAGCGCGGCCAATTCAAAGGTAACCCGCAGCGCGATGGCGATGTATGGCGCCACGCCTTCGACCACGCAGGTCGCGAGTGCCAATGCAGTGGTGCCCACTGCGCCTGTCGTGGACAACGCCGCCTATCTCCAGACCTTCCCGAATGCCCGCACAGTGACGCCCGTCAGCGCGACGTCGTCGACACATGTCGCGGACAGTCCGACGGGCACGCCGGTGTTTCGTTCGATCTATCAACCCGGCGATGCCACGCAGCCGGTCTCGACCACGGTGCAGAAACTATGGGGCAACAATGCCTCGCTCACCTCGGTCGCAGCGGCGACGCCGGACGTGCGGCCGCCGCAACCGCTCGATCTCTTCAGTGATCGCAGCGGCACGTTCTCGAGCTAGCTTCGCTCTTGCTCCGGACGCCGCGTTACGTCCGTGCACAAGATCGAGACTGTGTGCGCAGCTGCGTCAACACCGTCATTGCGAGCGCAGCGAAGCAATCCAGAATCTCTCCGCGGATACAGTCCTGGATTGCTTCGCTGCGCTCGCAATGACGGAGGATCAGCGAGAGCTCGTCGCGTGTGCCGCGCGTGGCGGCTTTGTTCCCTTAACAAATCATCAATAAAACCAGCCAGTTATGGTGAACGCTTTGTTAAGCGTCGTGGTTTATTTTGTGTTGCAGGTGACGAGCGTCATCGTTTTTCGTCTGTTGTGTAAGCCGGAAGCAGCATGATTGTTCGGCAGTTCATTCATTGGATCAGGACGGCACCCGCAGGCGAGCGGGCCGAGGCAACACGGGCGCTGGCCCGGGCCTGGCTGATCTCGGACCTTTCTGCAGACGATCGCATCGCCGCCGAAGGCGCGCTTCTGATGCTGCTTGACGATGCCTCGCCGCTGGTGCGGCAGGCGATGGCTGAAGCTTTTGCCCGCAGCCTCGATGCGCCGGCCGCAATCGTGCGGGCGCTGTCGGCCGATCAGCCGACGGTCGCGCTGCCGGTGCTCGAACATTCCCCGCTCTTGATCGACGCCGATCTCGTCGACATCGTCGCGACCGGCGGCGAGGAGGTGCAATGCGCAGTCGCGCGCCGCATCGCATTGCCGGTGTCGGTGTGCGCCGCGATCGCCGAAGTCGGCTGCGCGGCTGCCGCGCTGGAGCTGATCGAGAATCCCCATGCCGAGCTCGCCCCGTTCTCCTGGGACCGGATCGTCGAGCGTCATGGCCATCTAGCCGCGATCCGCGAGGCGATGCTGGTGCTGGAGGATCTGCCGGCTGCAACGCGTGCTGCGCTGGTGGCAAAGCTCTCCGAGACGCTGGCGCAATTCGTCGTGGCGCGGAACTGGCTGAGCGCCGACCGCGCCGACCGCATCACCATCGAGGCGCGCGACCGCTCCACCATGAACATCGCGGCGCGCTCGCGCGGCGATGACATGCAGGGCCTGGTCCGGCATTTGCGCATCACCGGCCAGCTGACCGCGGGCCTGATCCTGCGCGCATTGCTGTCGGGCAATCTGGACTTGTTCGACGCGGCACTCGCCGAACTCGCCGATCTGCCGCTGGCGCGCGTCTCGGCGCTGCTGCACGAGCGCGGCGGCAACAGCGTGCACGCGCTGCTCCGTCGCGCCGGGCTTCCGGAGGCGACGTTTGCGGCGTTCCAGGTCGCGCTCGATGCCTGCCACGAGCAGGGCTTCGTCGATAGCGACGACGGCGCGGCGCGGCTGCGCCGGCGCATGGTCGAGCGCGTGCTCACCCATTGCGAGTCCGATCGCGGCGCCACCGAGCCGCTGATGGTCCTGCTGCGCCGCTTCGCCACTGAATCCGCGCGCGAAGAGGCACGGCTGTTCTGCGACGAGATTGTCGCGGATGATGTGGTCGATCCGCTCTATGACGATCTGATTGCGGCGTAGTTCGAAGCTCGCGACAAGGCGGGCCGGAAGAGAGACAGGCTCCGTCATTGCGAGCGCAGCGAAGCAATCGAGAATCCCTCCGCGGGGACAGTCTGGATTGCTTCGCTGCGCTCGCAATGACGAGAGGAGAGAGTTCGGCCTTATTCCGCCGGCGCGATGCTCGGCGCCAGGATCACCTCGAGATGCTCGGGGCGGTCGCGGTTGACGTAGGCAAGATAATCATCGGCGACCTTGCGCAGGCGGTGGCTGAGCTCGGCCGAGACGCTGATCCTGTCCAGCCTGGTGTTCTCGTGCACGATGGCGAGAATGGCGTTGATGTGGTGCGTGAACAGCTCGGCCGGCACCTTTTCCAGGTCAGGCGCGTGCTCGATGACGCGGCACAGGCTTTCGGCGATGCCTGCGGCTGAAGGAAAGCCGAATGTCGCCGCATCCCCCTTGATGTCATGCGCGGCGTGAAACAGCTCGTCGCGCAGTTTCTTCGTGAAGCCGTCGTTCTGCACGGCCGTCCAGGCGGCGTACAGTCGCTGGGCCTCGATCGCCATCCAGTCCTTGAACTCGCCGGAGAGGCTCGCGAGCGCCTGCTCGGCGCGGGCGACCGGGTCGTCGAGGTCTTTTTCTTCGACGCGGCGCAGGACCTTGCGCAGCGGATTGGGCTGCGTGATGACCTGGTGCGTGGCGAAGGCCTTGACCTCGATGTCCTTTGCGCTGTTCTTCGCCATGATGCCTGCCTCGTCTGAAGCGGTTGCGCTAGATGGTGGAGCGGGCCTTGTCGAGCAGCGAGGGCTGCTGCAGCACCTCGTGCTTTTCGCCGACGCGGCGCTCCGGGCCCATATAGGCGGAGTTGGTGTTGCGGCGCCGGTCGGGGCCGAAATAGGTCTTGGTCTTGATGAAGGGGCGGGGATTGGCGACGACGTTGAGGATACGCTGATAGAGCCCCTTGGCCGAGATCGGCTTGGCCAGAAATTCGGTGACGCCGGCATCGCGCGCGACCGTGACGCGACGTTTCTCCGAATGTCCGGTCAGCATGATGATCGGTGCGTAGGGATTGCCCTTGGATTCCGGCTGCCGGATCATCTGCGCGAGCTCGAGCCCGTCGAAGATCGGCATGGCCCAGTCGGTGATGACGATGTCGGGCACGTAATGGCTGTACATTTCGAGCGCCGTGGCGCCGTCCTCGGCCTCATAGACCTCGCGCGCGCCGAACGAATGCAGCAGCGTCCGCAGGATGCGGCGCATGTGCGGATTGTCGTCGCAGACGAGGAAGCGCAGCTTGTTGAAGTCGATACGGAACATGACGCCCGGGCCAAAAGCGGGTCAACCTTCGTTAACCATATCGTGCCGGGAGTTAACGAAGGGTTGCGGCCAGGGTTGGGGCGGCAGGACACTCAGTAGCCGAACTGCTCCCGCAGGATGCGCTCTTCCAGGCTGTGGCCAGGGTCGAACAGCATCCGCATCGAGATGCTCTTGTCCGAAAGCACTTCGACGCGCCGGACCCTGCGCACCTCCTCGTGGTCGGCGACCGCTGCGACGGGGCGCTTGTCGTCTTCCAGCACCTCGATCACGACATAGGCGGTATTGGGCAGGAGGGCGCCGCGCCAGCGCCGCGGCCGGAAGGCGCTGATTGGCGTCAGCGCCAGCAGGGCGGCGTTGATTGGGAGGATGGGTCCCTGGGCGGAGAGGTTATAGGCCGTCGAGCCTGCCGGCGTCGCGACGATAATGCCATCGGCGATCAGCTCCGGCATGCGTTCGCGCTCGTCGATAAGTATCCGCAAGCGCGCCGCCTGGGAGGTCTGGCGGAATAAGTAGACCTCGTTGATGGCGTGGTGCAGGTGAACGCGGTCGTTGACGTCGGTCGCGCGCATCAGGAGCGGATTGATCTCGGATTCATGCGCCGTCTCGAGCCGTTGGCGCAGATCATGCGTCGAGTACTCGTTCATCAGGAAGCCGACCGTGCCGCGGTGCATGCCGTAGATCGGCTTTCCCGTGCGCATATGGTGGTGCAGCGTCTGCAGCATCAGCCCATCGCCGCCGAGTGCGACGACTACGTCGGCCTCATCGGGATCGCAATTGCCATAATCCCTGGTCAGCTGGCCAAAGGCGGCTTGCGCCTCGTTGCTCGGGCTGGCGACGAAGGCGATCCGGTCGTATCGCGCAGGCTTGGTCATGGCTTCTCGGCAGGGCCGCTGGGTCGAGGAAGGTTCCGCCGGGCTCGTCTATACGAGGTAGGCCCGTATTGTCGAGGATGACCGCCCACCAAAGCTAACGGGGACGATCCAACCGGACTTAAGCACCGAACCGGGCAATTTGAACCCGGCCGGCCGCTTCAGGGTTCGCACTGCCAATGATTCCCCAAACCGTCGCAATTTGGCGCTACCTTTCTGACTGCCGGCGATCACGGCCGGACACGGAGGACGATCATGGTCACGACTTTGCCGGCGCTCCGCCGTGCGGGCCTGGTGTTGGCGGTGTCGGCTTTCGCGTTCGTCGGCCTTGCACACGCAGATGATGCGCCGCAGCCGCGCTCCGAGGCGGCCGCGCCGGCCGGACAGAAGGGGGGCCGCGGCGGTGGCGCACAAGGCGCGCCGCAGACGTCGTCGTCCGCGGCCGAGCCGCACCGTCTGCCGCCGGATTCGACCACGAAACAGACGCTCGATCTGCCCGGCCGGACCCTCAACTTCACGGCCACCGCCGGGTCGATCCGCGTGTTCGATGGCAAAGGCGAGCCGTTGGCCGACATCGCCTATACGTCCTACCAGCTCGACGGTGCCGAGCGCGCCACGCGTCCGGTGACGTTCCTGTTCAACGGCGGGCCCGGTGCGTCCTCGGCCTGGCTTCAGTTCGGCGCGGCCGGGCCGTGGCGGTTGCCGCTCGATGGCGAGGCCCTGTCGCCGTCGGCCTCGCCCGAGGTGAAGCCGAACGCGGAGACCTGGCTCGACTTCACCGATCTCGTCTTCATCGACCCCGTCAGCACCGGCTACAGCCGCTTCGTGGCGAGCGGCGAGGATGCCCGCAAATCGTTCTACTCCGTCGATGGCGACGCCAACTCGATCGCGCTCGTGATCCGCCGCTGGCTCGAAAAGCACGAGCGGCTGACTTCGCCGAAATACGTCGCCGGCGAAAGCTATGGCGGCATTCGCGGCCCCAAGGTCTTGCGCCAGTTGCAGCTCCAGCACGGCGTCGGCGTCAGGGGCTTGATCCTGGTCTCGCCGCTCCTGGATTTCCGCGAGTTCACCGGCACGAGCCTCCTGCAATATGTCGCGACCTTGCCGAGCTATGTCGCGGTGGCGCGCGAAGCCAAACGTCCGGTCAAGCGCGCCGACCTCGCCGACGTCGAGGCTTACGCGCGCGGCGAATTCCTGACCGATCTCGTCAGGGGCGAGGCGGACAAGGAGGCAACGACGCGTCTGGCCGACAAGGTCGCCGAACTCACCGGCATCGACCAGGCGGTGAGCCGCCGCCTCGCCGGCCGCTTCGACGTCGGTGAATTCCGCCGCGAATTCGACCGCAAGAACGGCAAGGTGACCGGACGCTACGATGCCTCGGTGCGCGGCTTCGATCCCTATCCGGACTCGAGCAGCTCGCGCTTCGGCGATCCCTCCGGCGATGCGCTCCAGGCACCGCTGACGAGCGCCGCGGTCGACGTGCTCTCGCGCAAGCTCAACTGGCGGCCCGGCGGCTCATATGAAGTCCTGAACGGTGCTGTCGAAGGGCAATGGGATTTCGGCCGCGGCATCAACCCGCCGCAATCGGTCTCCGAGCTGCGCCAGATCCTCGCCACCGATGCGAAGCTGAACGTGCTGGTCACGCACGGCCTGTTCGATCTCGCCACGCCCTATTTCGCAACGAGGCGGGTGCTCGACCAGTTACCGGCCTTCGTGACGCAGCGCGTGAAGTTCGTGGTCTATCCCGGCGGCCACATGTTCTATTCGCGCGACGGATCGCGGCAGGCGTTCCGAAGCGAGGTCGAGGCGCTCATTCGGGAGTAGGCCGGCGCTTGCGCGGCGGATACCGGCGCGCGATCTCGCGTGCGACGACTTTTTTTGGCTTCACGTTCGCGCCGGCAATCCAGATGTCGCTGACCTTGCCGCGCTTGTCACGGACCCGGCGCACCGGCTCGCCGTGGCTGGAATAGCCGGCAGCCCAGGCGAGCTTGCCGGTGTCGCGGCCGGTCACTTCGATTTCGGCGGCATCCATGAACGGGTTGTTGAACTGCGGGTTGGCGACGAGCACGCGGTCGCCGGCGGGGACGAGATCGGTCGCACCCCAGATCGTCCACCAGCGCCCGGTCCAGTCGCGCACGCGCCGGTCGGGGGCGCCGCGGGTCTGGAAGACGCGCAGGATCTGCATCGCGCCGTCCATCCAGAACGGCGCCGCGCCGTCGATCGAGTTGCTGAGGATGCTGATTGCAAGCTCGCAAGCGGGAATGGAGCAGGTCCGCGAGATATAGCCCTGGAAACCGCCGCCATGGCCGAACCAGTCCCAGCCGTCGGTCTTGCCGGCATTGACTCCCAAGCCGTAATAGGCCTCGACGCTCTGCGGGATGCGCCAATGATTTCGCGTCATCTCACGGCGGCTCGCGACCGACAGCACGCTCTCCTTCGCGTTGGGCGCCAGCTGCGCGAAGAAGCGTGCGGTGTCGGCGGAGGTGGCGACGAAGCCTGCGGCAGATGCCATTGCATGTGCGGGATTGTCGCCGGGGATCACGCAGCGCTCGCCAAACGGCACTCTTCGCGTGTGGCCGCGCGCGAAGGCTGCGCCCTTGGGAAGCGGTGCGTCCGGTTCGGTCTCGCGCAGGCCGGCCGGCGCAATGATCTCGCGCTTGATCCAGACGGAGTAGGGCTCCTTCGCAACAGCTTCGATCACGAGGCCGAGCAGGCCAAAGCCGTGATTGGAATATTTGAAGCGTGTGCCGGGGTCGATCGCGGTCGGCAGCTTCAATTCTGCAAGCAGCTCCTTGGCATCGAGATAGGGGCGGCTGTCGATGAACTGGCCGGAATCGGCGCCGTCGCGCGTCAGCCCCGCGCTGTGCGATAGCACTTGCGCGATCGTGGTCTCGGCGACGCGCGGATCGAGGCCGCCGACATATCGGCCGACATGGTCGTCGAGCCGGAGCTTGCCCCGCTCGCGCAGCTTCATGATGCCGGCCGAGGTGAAGCTCTTGGAGTGCGAGGCGATGCGGAAGCGATGGCGCGGGGTGAGCTTCTCGCCGGTGTCGAGATTGGCGAGGCCGAACGCATGCTCGGCGACGACCTCGCCGCGATGGGCGAAAGCCACGATGACGCCCGGCTGCTGGATCGTCGTCAGCTGGTATTCGATCCAGGAGCCGATGTAGTCGATCGCGGATCGCAGCCACGTGTCCATTGCGCTACCGGTTTGCGAGGGAGGTCGGTGCGAAAGGCTAGCCGAGAAAGCAGAACGGGCACAACCTGAAAGGTTGTGCCCGTTTGCGTCGTTCGGAGATGCGATGTCTCCAGTCTATGCCTTCAGTAGACGAGCGTCGCGCCGGTCGGCTTGTCGAGCGCTTCGGCCAGCGAGCGATATTCCGAGCTGCCGGTGCCGGCGAGCGAGGCGATCTTGTCGAGGTGGTATTGCGCCTGCTCGCGGTTGCCCTGCTCGAGCTGCCAGAGGCCGTAATATTGCCAGGTGCGGACGTGGTTCGGATCGTCCTTCAGCGCCAGCTCATAATAGGCCTTCGACGACTGGTAGTCGCCGAGCTTGCGATAGGAGTAGCCGATCAGGTTGGCGACGTCCGCGACGTCGTTGCGCTTGAGCGACTTCAGCTGGTCGATCGCGCCCCTGTAATCGTGCTTGTCGTAGATCGCGGCGTAGGCGGTGCGGTAGGCCGCGAGGAATTTGGGGTCGCTGACGGAAGAGCTCTTCTTCTTGCCCTTCTTGGTCGAGGTGTCCGATTTCGGCGGCGACGAAGGGTCGTCGCCGGCGGCGGCATACGCGCTGGACAGCACCGGCGCGGCCGCCAGTGTCATAGCGACGAGTCCCGGCACAACGAGCATTGAGAGTTTGCGCATCTAAGTTCTCCGGTATGGAACGTGGCGATCCTACACGATTGCCCGAAGACCGGAACACCTCTCGGGCAAAAACATTCCCGCGTCGCACGATCTATTCGCCCGGCCGTGGATGACAAACGTGTCATCGAGATGAACGGAAGCCTGCAAGGGGCTTCAGATTGGGTTCAGTGCACCCCGCTTATGTTCCTTCCCACGATCGATGGGGGCGAGAGGGCGCCGCCTGATGATCCTTCCAAGAGGAGACCACCATGTTGAAGACCATTTCTGCAGCTTTGCTCGCAACCTCCGTGATCGCAGCCCCGGCGTTCGCCGCCGAGGCCGGCAAGACCACCACAGCCGCGCCGGTGATCAAGGCCGACCAGAGCCAGACCAAGGCGGCGACCGCTGCCGCAAAACCGGAAGCCGGCGTCAAGGCCGACGCCAAGACCGACGCCAAGACGGACGCCAAGACGGACGTGAAGACGACGGACGCGAAGGCTTCCGATGTCAAGACGGACGCCAAGGTGGATGGCAAGTCGAAGGCAATGGACGCCAATGCCGCGGTCACCACCGACCAGCACAAGAGCGTGAGCAAGCATCGCCATCACGACAAGCAGGTCACGGCCAAGGAGTCGCAGAAGGCGCAGCCGGATGTGACCAAGCCCGCGACGTCTGACAAGCGCAACTGACGACTGATCGCGCGCGGCGGCATCCCTGGCATTGCCCGCCGCCGCGCGCGGACGTCAGGCCCGGCCCGTTGCCACGCCTCGGGCGGAAGCCCGAGATGTCGGCGGCTGGCCGGTGCGCTGTTTGCGCCGCTGCAAGCGAATTCCCTTCATCCCGGCTTGGGGCTAGAACGTCTCCTGATCTGTTCGAGCGGAGAGCGGGGCCTGTGGGGCGATTGGCGAGATGTGCGGTGATCCTGGCGTTGCCGCTGGCGCTTGCGGCATGTTTCGGCAGCGACAGTGACCGTCCGACTTTCATGGGCGGGACCCAGGCCGGCGGGCCGCAGCCGTTTCCCGACAATTTCCGGAACGACACGGTGGCGTTGATGCGGGCCTACCTCAACAATCCGGTCGGCGTGCGCAATGCCGCCATGGCCGAGCCGGTACAGCGCGAGGTCGGCGGCCGGCAGTTCTATGTGAGCTGCCTGCACTTCACCCCGCGCGAGACGGATGGGAGCTACAAGGGCATGCGCGAGCGGGCCGTGATCTTCGTCAACGGCCGGGCGGACCGCGTGGTCGACCAGACCAGCGATCTCTGCGCCGGTGCGGTTTACGCACCGTTTCCGGAACTGGAAAAGATGACGCGGTAGCGCAAAGGCAGCCTTTATCGCCCGGTGTTAGACAGAAGGAGCCGGAGCCGCTGGATCACATTTCGGCGAGCTTTGAACGGGGTGGTTTCGTCTTGCGACAAATCGTGGCGGCGGCCTTGCGCAGCCGAATTGACGGAACAAATTCGTGTTGTTGCCACGCCGTCACAGTCACGAACGATCAACGTTCCGGCATTGCCGCGAAGCAACCCAATTCACGCCACGTTGTTTCCCGAGTGTCGTAATGAAAGAACGGGGATGATCATGAAGTCGATCTTGCTGGGTGCAGCAGCTCTGCTGGCGCTGGTTGCGCCGGCCGCAGCGGCCGACATGCAGCCGCGCGCCTATACCAAGGCTCCGGTCACGCCGCCGCAGGTGATCTATAACTGGACCGGTTTCTATATCGGTGGCCATCTCGGCGGCGCGTTTGCCGGCGACAACAGCTTCCAGTCGAGCGACGCGCGTTTCCTGGGCGGCGTGCAGGGCGGCTTCGACTACCAGTTCGCGCCCAACTGGGTGGTGGGTATCGAGGCCCAGTATTCCTGGCTGCCGACCAACAACAATGGCGCCATCTTCCCGCTGGGCACGCAGGTGACATCCAACACCGACCAGATCGGGTCGGTGACCGGTCGCATCGGTTACACCTGGGGACCGACGCTGCTTTACGCCAAGGGCGGTTATGCCTGGCGGAATAACGGCCTTGGCGTGAACATCGCCGGGGTGCCGCAGGCCTTCACCACCACCGGCAACAACAAGGACGGCTATACGGTCGGCGCCGGCCTCGAATACATGTTCGCGCCGAACTGGTCGGCCAAGGCCGAGTATCAATATTACAATTTCGGCAGCACGACCTTCACCTCCGGCCCGGCTGACATCGTCGGCGTTCGTGGCCGGGAGGACGAGCATACCGTCAAGGCCGGGGTGAACTATCGCTTCGGCTGGGGCGGCCCGGCCGCCTCGCGGTACTGACGTCAGCGCCGACCCAAGATCTGAAGATCCAAGACCTGAAGATCCAAGACCTGAACATCCAAGACCTGAACATCCAAGACCTGACAAAGGCCGGCTCCGCCGGCCTTTCGTTTGCCGGCCTGCCGCCTCCGGCGCCTGCTTTCTTTGCATTCCGTGAACCATTTGGCGCGTCATTTGCTTGCAAACGATGCTGGCGCGCCTTCTCACGCGCGTCATGGGGCTGGCGTAAAGCAAAAATAATTTTTGCGGTTTACGGAACTCGCGCTCCGGAACGCGTTATATGACAATTACCGGGCAGGTGGGACGACGGACATGCGTATCTTGGTGTCGGCAGTGGTGCTCTCGTTCTTCGGCTGCCTGCCGTGCTCTGCACAGACAATCCTCAGATCCGAGCCTCTGATGTTGGCACCGTACGAAGTTGCCTTCGTCAAGGACGCTTCATGTCCGTCGGGCAAGGTCATGAAGGTCACCGGCGCCATCCGCGGGCTGCACCGCCGCAAGGCCTGCGTAACGATGCCGGGCGAGCAAGCCTCGCTTGTGGCGGCCACCCCCTGAGCTTTCGCTCCGGCTCCGTGCCGGAACTCAGGAATTCAGCTCGAGCTCCATTCTGGACTGCCGATCGGCCTCCGCCTTGTTCTTGGCGGGGTCCTCGCCTTGAGCCGCCTGGCACGGCTCGATCTTGTAATCATTGTCGAGCACCCGGCGCGGTCCCGGCCGCTCGTCGTCCGCCGTCACGTCCACGACGAGACCACTCCGCTCGGCGAGCTTCCAGACGTCGGCCTCGCTCGGATAGGACTTGCTGATTTGGGCGTCATTGCAGAAGAGGGCGTAGGGCATGCATCCCGACTCCAGGAATGCCCGTTAACGAGCTTACGGGGGGAGGGTTCCGGCCACCCGCCCGATCACGCGCCCGTGATCGTCGTGGACGGCCCTTGAGTCCTTAACGAGTCCTGAATCCCGGAAAAAAGAATCCCTGGGACTCTTCGGCCGGAATCAGCGGATGTTTTCGGCCATGACGAGCGACCTGAACACATCCTGCGGGCACATGCTCCTGCCGCTCACGCTGGCGCTGTTCGGCGCCTGCGCGGCCAATCTCTGGCTGGTCTGGTCGTGGTTGTAGGGTCCTGGCTGTAGGGCCCTGGCCGGGCCTTATTCGGCCGGCGGACCTGAGGCGTCGCGGATGGCTGCACGCAATTTGGTCAGGGTCGCCGCACAATATTCCTCACGTTCGCGCTCGAAGCGCTCCTGGTGCTTGCGGAAATTGGCGATGCGGGCCTGCATCTCGGCACGGAATTCGCCGCTCGTCCGCGTCGGCAGAGGCGCGGGCCGCGGCGGAAGGGGGGCTTGCGGCGGTTCGATCTCGACGGTGACCGCCTCCACGGTGACGATCTCCATCGCGACGGCCGGGCCAGATGCGGGCGCCTCCGGCTGAAGGATATCATCCTTCCTGCCGGTCACCGATTGGACGAAAGCCAGCGTCTGCGCGATCAGTGCGTCGCGCTCCCTGATCCATTTCATGATCCACCTCAGCCGCGCGTATTCCAGCAAAGCGGCTGCTTCGAATCAAGGCTGTTTGCAAGGGTTGCATATTTTTCCCGGTAGCCCGACACTGGGCAGATGGATGCATCGAAAGAAAGACCGAACGAGGCGGAGGGCCTGAGGCTCATCCGCGCGTTCCTGACGCTGCCGCCCGACAAGCGGGCGGAGGTGATCGCGTTTGTCGAGGAATTGGCGCGTGTCCACGGCCGACCCGAGGAGGGCGCCAAGGCCTCGCCGAGGTAAGCAAGACCTCGTCGAGGTGAGCGCTACCGCTCGCGCGGATTGACGTTGGGCTCGAACGGCGCGCCGACCACCCGAACCGGGATCTGAGCTGGCGTGCGCGGAGTGGGCTCGATCACGGCCCTATCGGCGACCAGCTTATCGGGCGTCCGTACAGGCGCCGGCTCGAACAGCGCCAACGTCCCGGCCACGGCGATACAGCACAGCGTCACCGTCGCCAGCAGAATCATGTTTCGGTTTTCTTCCCGGATCCGCATGCGCTGACAACGGCTGGCGCCGGAGCCGGTTCCGGGCCGGCGATTTTCGATGCGAAAACGGGAGCTCGCCTAGGGCGCCAGCACCACGCCGAGCGCGAGCACGAACAGCATGGCCGTCGTGACGACGGCCGTCACCGCGCCGGCGACTATCTTGGCCTTCTCTTTGGGCGTGGTGGAGCGCATGGTCTCGACGAGACGAATGGCGCGCGTAGGTTCGCTGCCAGGCAATTTCGAACAGTTCGGCGGGATTGTATAGTTGTACCCGCGCCGCAAAAGGCTCGCCCAATGACCGCCGATCGTCCTCCCGTGCTTGCGCACGAAGGCTTCGTTGCCGACCGTGACAATTTCTCAGGGCTGGATCTCGCCGCGCGGTTCGCGCGGATCGAGCGGACCAACCTCTGGGGCGCGGCCACTTCGGTGTCCGGCCTCGGCTCGGAGGATGTCGCCACAGCCGCAATCCAGGAGGCGCTGCCTGCATTGCTGCTACGGCTCGGCGTTCGCTCGCTGCTCGATGCGCCCTGCGGCGATGCAGGTTGGATCGGCCAGCTCAAGCTCGATGTCGATTACACCGGCATCGACATCGTACCGTCGCTGATCGATGCAAACCGCCGGCGTGTCGCAGCCGACGGTTCGTCCGGTCGGTTTCTCGTCGCTGACATTACGCGCGATGCGCTGCCGCACGCCGACGTCATTCTCTGCCGGGATTGCCTGGTGCATCTGAGCTTTGCGAACATCTATCGCGCGCTCGCGCAATTTCGGATGAGCGGCGCGCGCTTCCTGCTCGTCACGACCTTTCCGGAGTGGCAAGACAATCACGATTGCGAGGATGGCGACTGGCGCGCGCTCAACATGGAGAAGCCGCCGTTCGGCTGGCCGGCACCGCAGGCGCTGATCAACGAGCGTTGCGAGGAGGGCAATGGCGGCTGGCGCGACAAGAGCCTCGGCCTCTGGCGGATGGATGGATTGCCGGAGAACAGTTGCGCGTCAGAAGCTGGTGCCGGCTGAGGGGATTGAACCCCCGACCTTCGGTTTACAAAACCGCTGCTCTACCGCTGAGCTAAGCCGGCATGCCTCAAGAGGCAGGGCAGAGCTCGGCTCGCGCCGGGGCCGTCTACCCGTGCGCGCCGCAATACCAGACTTGATCGGAAAGTGCCAGAACCGGGAGGTCGTCGTCGCAGGACGTGAAGCGGGCGGCCGCGCGGGCCGCCCGATGTGTCGCGTTCGGCTCAAGCCGGCTTACTGGCAGAGCTGCCGGCGGCCGTCTGCGCCCTTGAAGTAAGTGCCGGGCGTACAGACGAAACCGTTGCGCTGGGCATAGGTGCGCCTGTCCCAGCTACGATTGTCCCAGCCACGGTCCCACGAATTGTCGTAGGCGTAGGAATTGTCCCAGCCGCGGAATGGTGCGGTGGCAATCGCACCGGCGGTGCCGATCGCGGCGCCGGCGACGCCGGCCGCCGTCCCGACAGCGCCCGCCGCAACGTCGGTCGGCCAGAAGCCGGTGGGGCTCCTGTTCCAGTCGTTATTCCAGTCGCGGTTGGCCTGACGATAGGCCGCGCGGCGATGGCGATAGCCGCTCTCGGTGGTGGCCTGTCCCGGTCCGAAGGTCTGGCAATTGGCGTTCGGGAATTGCGCCGAGCAGCGGCCCTGATTGGTGACGACGGTCTGCGCCATGGCAGAGCCTGCCAGCATGGTCGCTGCGATCGCCGTGGCCCCGAGAAGCTTGATGGTCATGGTTGTTCGCTCCCATTTTGTGGACAGGAGCTAAACGCTGACGGCGCAGGACGTTCCGATGCAACCTTGGGATTTTTCGGAGGCGAGCCGTCAAACCGATGTGAGCAGCATGCGTTGTTCCAGCCGCGCGGTTCCGCGCCGTTAACGCTTCGCTAGCTCGCCGTGCAGCATTTGAGCGGCGCGCAATCCTTGCACGTTAGGCTTACCGGAATTTGGTGAGCAGGCCTTAACTCTCTCTGCGTCGCGATCGGTTAGGTTGCGCCCGGATAACCGGGGTCTCCTCATGCGTGCCGTGGCGCTCGCCGCCTTTCTGATCGGACTGCCTGCAACCGCGTTTGCAGCCGGCTTCGAGATCGTCGTTCCCGGCCGTCCCGGCGTGCCTGTAATCATCAACAACATCGATGCGTCCTATGCCGTCGTCGAGGGCACCTGGGGCCTCGGCAAGGGCCAGCAGGTGCAGCCCACGATCTATGGCGGACGCTATATCGCCGAGCGGCAGCCCGATAACGTCGGCCATTATTATCCGACGCTGGGCCTGCGGCCAGGCTACGGCCGGCTCGAGGTCGAGCCGCCGGCGAACCGCAAATTGCCCAAGCCCGCCGAGAGCTACCACCAGAGCTGGGGTGCCTCGTCCGCGCCGCTGCCGGCGCAGATGGATCCGCCCGTCGATCCGCCGCCGGTGATCTACGCGCCCGAGATCAACGACCGTCCTCGGCCCCCGCGGCCGCGGCCGCGCACAGAGATACCCGGCAGGCCGCCGGGTTGAGAAACGTGAAAACCAAAAACGGAAATCAACAGGAGAGAGTAATGCGTCAAATGATTTCGGGACTGGTCGCGGCAACTGCCGTGATGTTCGCCGCCACCGCGCCGGCCGCGGCCTGCGGTTTCACCACATGCGCGCCGGTGGCGCCGGTCTATACCGGCTGCAACACCGGATGCGGCGGATATGGTTATGGCTATGGCTACGGCTACGGCGCCTATGAGCGTCTCGCCGAGCCGACCACGCAGTATTATTACGTCAACCAGGGTCCGACCTATACCGGTCCGGGCGCCTTCGCGCCGTACCCGACCTATCGCGAGGACGCGGTCGTCGCGCCCGCCAATTACGGCTATGGCTATGGCTATCGTGCCGCTGCGGTCGCGCCGCCGGCCGCTTATCCCTATCGCCGCCCGTACTTCCGTCCCTATCGCTACGGCTACGGTCCCCGCTACGGCTATCTGCCGCGCGTTCACTACGGCCATGCTCACCGCTACGGCTACGCCCACCGCCATGCGCCGCGCTATTATGGCGGTCACCGCGTGCTGCGCCGCTATTACTGATCTCTGATCGGTTGAGATTTGCGAAGCGCCCGTTCGCGTGATGCGGACGGGCGTTTTGCTTTCTCTTCAAAACAACCCCATGCACAGTAGCCGGGAACAGTGAAATCAAGGACTTGAAGCGCAATGTGCCCGAGATGAGCGAGCATCGCTCATTAGCTCACTGTTCGAACTCCAAATTTCGGAAAAACAGAGACTTCGATTGATCCGTCGGGCAAAACAGGCGTAGTCTAGCATCGTCCGGATATGCGCGGCGCCTAAAGCGCTAGCGCTTCATCAGCCCCAGCCGGCTCGCGCCGACATAGAGCGAGAGTACGGCCGCATTTGAGACGTTGAGGCTCTTGATCTCGCCGGGCATGTCGAGCCGCGCCACGACGCTGCAGGTCTCGCGCGTCAATTGCCGCAAGCCTTTGCCTTCGGCGCCGAGCACCAGCGCGAGCGGCTCGCGCAGTGTGACGTTCGAGAGGTCCTCGGTACCTTCGCTGTCGAGACCGACGGTCTGGAAGCCGCGCTCGTTCAACGCCGTTAAGGCGCGGGCGAGATTTTGCACCGTGACGACAGGCACAAGCTCCAGCGCGCCGGAGGCGGCCTTGGCGAGCACGCCCGTCGCCTCGGGGCTGTGACGCGCGGTGGTCACGATCGCCTTCACCGCGAAGGCCGCTGCAGAGCGCAGAATGGCGCCGACATTGTGCGGATCGGTGATCTGGTCGAGCACCAGCACCATGCCTTCCTGCTTGAGCGTCTCGATGTCCGGCGAGGGCAGGGGATCGGCCTCGGCGAGCAGGCCCTGATGCACGGCGTCGGGCGAGAGCAGGCGGTCGATCTCCTGGGGACGGACGATCTCGGGCGCGATGCGGGTCGCGATGTTTTCGTCCGCCAGCCGCCGCGCGGCGTTCTCGGTTAGCGTCAGCTTGCGGATCCGCCGCTGCGGGTTGGCGAGGGCCATCGTGACGGTGTGCCAGCCATAGAGAATGACGGGCCCGTCGGGGTGCGAATCGCGTTCGCGCCAAGCCGGCCGGCCGGTCGATTTCCCTGGTTTGTTGAAGGGCTTAGCCCCCCTGCGGGGGCCCCTCGGGGCGAATTTTTTGTCCTTCATGGGCTCGCTTGTGTCACGGGGACCCCAATATGGCAATTTGAGTGGCTTCGAGGGCGATTTTAGCTGCTTGCCTCGGTTGACTTTGCCCCACCGCTTCGCCCATAAACGCGCCCGGTCGCGCCCCGATACGGGTTGCCGCGGCCTTCACGTTCCATGGCCGTCTTCGGTCCGCCGGCAAGGTCCGGCCCGATTGTGCTGCCGTCGAGCGGGGGAGTGTCCCGAGTGGCAAAGGGAGCTGACTGTAAATCAGCCGCCTCATGGCTTCGCAGGTTCGAGTCCTGCCTCCCCCACCAGCCTTCGCTCGCTTCGCGAGCTACGGCTAGGCGGGCCAGCATAAGTGTTCGTGGCGCGAAGTGAGCGAAGGCTGTCGCGCCGTAGCCGCAGGGCGTAGGCGGACCGAGACGGTCTCGAAAGCACGCTTACCCCATCATCTCCCGCACCATCGGCACCACCTTCCGCCCGTAGAGCTCGATGCTCCGCATCAGCTTCTCGTGCGGCAATGGCCCCGCCGAATACTTCAACTGAAACCGCGAAAGCCCGAGCGCCTTTGCGGTCTTCGCGATCTTGCGCGCCACCGTTTCCGGCGCGCCGACATAGAGCGAGCCGTGCTCGGCCTCATGGACGAACTCGTCGCGTCCCATCGGGGGCCAGCCGCGCTCCTTGCCGATGCGGTCGCGCATCGCCTTGTAGTCGGGCCAGAGCTCCTCGCGCGCCTGCGCGTCGGTCTCGGCGACGTAGCCCGGCGAATGCACGCCGATCGGCTGGGCCGGGCGACCGAACTCCCTGAAGGCCCGATGATAGAGCTCGACATAGGGCGCAAAGCGCGCTGGATCGCCGCCGATGATCGCCAGCATCAAGGGCAGATCGTAATGCGCGGCGCGCACCACCGATTGCGGACTGCCGCCGACGCCGATCCAGGTTTTCAGCTTGCCGTTCTCGACCGGCGGATAGACCAGCTGATCTTTCAGCGGCGGACGCAGCTTGCCTTGCCAGGTGACCGGCTGCTGCGACAAGAGCGCGGCGAACAGATCGAGCTTCTCCTCGAACAGCTCCTCATATTTGCGCAGGTCGAAGCCGAACAGCGGGAAGGATTCGGTGAACGAGCCGCGGCCGAGGATCACCTCGGCGCGTCCGTTCGAGACCGCATCCAGCGTGGCAAAGCGCTGGAACACGCGGATGGGATCGTCCGAAGACAGCACCGTCACGGCCGAGCCGAGATGGATGCGCCTGGTGCGCGATGCGATCGCCGCGAGCACGGTCTCCGGCGAGGAGATCGCGAAATCGGCGCGGTGATGCTCGCCGAGACCGATGAAATCGAGACCGAGCTCGTCCGCCAGCACCGCTTCGTCGACCACGTTGCGGATCACCTGCGCATGCGGAATCATGTCGCCGGACGCATCTCTTGTGACGTCGCCAAAGGTATCCAGTCCGAATTCGAGCGGTGCGGTCATCGATCAAGTCTCTGTGGGAGGATCGGCCACATCTAAGGGACCGCAGCCCGGTCACAAGCGCACGTGCGGAAATGCTCGGTTTCCGTTTGTGGATCTTATCGCCCGATGCGCACCACCATCTTGCCGAGCGCAGCGCGCGTCTGCATCGTCTTGAATGCCGCGCGGAAATCCTCGAAGGCGAAGACTTGGCCGACCACGGGCTTCAACTGGCCATCGGCAAGCCAGTCCGTCAATTGTGACATCAGGCGCTTCTGCACATCGGGCTCGCGCGTTGGAATCTGCGCAAGATCGACGCCGAGCAGAGCGCCGCCTTTCAGCAGCGGTAGATTGAACGGCAGCGCGGGGATGGTGCCGGCGGCAAAGCCGACCACGAGATGACGGCCGCGCCAGGCGATGGAGCGAAAGGCCTGCACCGAGATCTCGCCGCCAACGGGGTCGAAGATCACGTCGGCGCCGTGTCCTGCCGTCAAGTCCTTGAGCGTGTCACGCCAGCCGGCCTGCGTATAATCGATCACTGCATCGGCGCCATGCGCCTGCGCGAACTCACGCTTGTCCGGCGTCGACGCCGCTGCGATCACGCGGGCGCCGAGCAGCTTTCCGATCTGGACGGCCGCAATCCCAGTGCCGGCGGCGGCACCCAGCACGAGAAGCTGCTCGCCTGCGGCCAGCGAAGCGCGCGCGCCCAGCGCATAAAGGGCCGTCAGGTAATTGGCGCGAAACGAGGCGGCGACCTCGGCTGCGACGCCATCCGGCAGGGGATGGACCGCTTCAGGCCTAACGACGATCTCTTCGGCCAGTGCGCCCGATCGCGTCATGCCCATCACGCGCATGCCGGGTTGGTAACCGCCCGGTGCGCCGGGCGCGTCCGTCACCACCCCCGCGAACTCCGTCCCGGGAATGAAGGGCAGGGGGTCCTTGGTCTGGTAGCGTCCCTCGATCTTCAGCCCGTCGACGAAGCCAATCCCGGCAGCTTCCACCCGGATGCGCAGCTGTCCCGCCTCCATGGACGGAGGCGGTACGTCCTTCAGCTCGATCTGATCGATGGGGGCGTATTGCTCGACGACAACGGCTTTCATGTCGGACCTCTGTTGTTCCAGTTATCCTGACAGGTCTCGACACTAGCCTCTTGTGTCTACCGCCACATCCCCCGCATCCGCGCCCCGATGTCGATCTTCGGCCCCTGCGCCGCGGTGCGCGCGGCACCGCTTGCTGCCTTCGGCCAGGCGGTGCGCTCGAACAGGTAGACCAATTGCTCCGGGATGAAGCGGGTGCGCGAGGCGTAGACGTGGCGGTCGCCCCTGGCGGCCTGGCCGTGCACGAAGAAGCGCTGCGGCACGACGAGGTGGAGATCGTCCTTGGCGCGGGTCATCGCGACATAAAGCAGGCGGCGCTCCTCCTCGAGCTCGGCGCTGGTGCCGGCGCCGAGATCGGACGGCATGCAGCCGTCGACGACGTTGAGCACGAACACCGATTTCCACTCCTGGCCCTTGGCGGAGTGGATGGTGGAGAGGATCAGGTAATCCTCGTCGCGCAGGGGTGGCCCTGATTTGTCGCTGGTCGCATCCGGCGGATCGAGCGTGAGCTCGGTCAGGAATTTCTCGCGAGAGGCATAGCCGCTCGCGATCTGCTCGAGCTGCATCAGATCGGCGCGGCGCGTCTCGGCATCCTCGTGCATGCGATCGAGATGCGGCTCGTACCAGAGCCGCACCCGTTCGAGGTCGACGGGCCATTCCGAATAGCGCAGGTTTTCGACCGTGCGGACGAAACAGGTCCAGTCCTCGCCGGTGCGCGCCGGCCCCGGCAGCCGGCCGAGCGCGGCAAGCGGGTCGGTGCTCTCCGCCATCTGGTCCAGCACGCGCTGTGCGGTCGCAGGCCCGATACCCGGCAGCAGGTGCAGGATGCGAAAGCCGGCGACGCGGTCGCGCGGATTCTCGGCGAAGCGCAACACGGCCAGCACGTCCTTGACATGCGCGGCATCCAGGAATTTCAGGCCGCCGAACTTGACGAAGGGGATGTTGCGGCGGGTCAGCTCGATCTCCAGCGGACCCGAATGCGAGGACGTCCGGAACAGCACCGCCTGGTGCTTGAGCAGCGCGCCTTGCTCGCGGTTCGCCAGCACCGCCTCGACGATGTAGCGCGCCTGGTCGGCCTCGTCGTGCACGGTGACGAGCTGCGGCTTCTGACCTGAGGTGCGGTCGGTCCAGAGGTTCTTGGTGAAGCGCTCGCGGGCGAGGCCGATCACGCCGTTCGCCGCCGACAGCACCGCCTGCGTCGAGCGGTAATTGCGGTCGAGCGTGATCATCTCCGCGCGCGGCGAGAAGCTCTGCGGAAAGTCCAGGATGTTGCGCACGGTGGCGGCGCGAAACGAATAGATCGACTGCGCGTCGTCGCCGACCACGGTGAGGCCGCGGCCGTCGGGCTTGAGCGCCAAGAGGATCGAGGATTGCAGACGGTTGGTGTCCTGATATTCGTCGACCAGCACGTGGTCGAAGCGGCCGCCGATCTCCTGAGCGATCAGCGCATCGCCCATCATCTGCGACCAATACAGCAGCAGATCGTCGTAATCGAGCACGTGCTGGGCCTGCTTGGCCTCGACATAGGCGGCGAACAGACCCTTCAGCTCGGCGGCCCAGCCCGCGCACCAGGGAAAATGCTGGGCGAGCACCTTCTCGATCTCCATCTCGGCATTGACGCAGCGGGAATAGATCGACAGGCAGGTGCCCTTGGCCGGAAAGCGGCTCTCGGTCTTCGACAGGCCGCGCTCGTGCCGGACCAGGTTCATCAGGTCGGCAGAATCCTCGCGGTCATGGATGGTGAAGGCGGGATCGACCCCGATCCGCTCGGCATATTCGCGCAACAGCCGCGCGCCGATGCCGTGGAAGGTGCCGGCCCAGGTCAGCGCATCGCGCATGATTGCGGCGTTGTTCTCGCCCAGCACCTTGCGCGCGATGCGCTCGACCCGGCCGGCCATCTCCGCCGCCGCGCGTCGGGAGAACGTCATCAGCAGGATGCGGCGGGGATCGGCGCCTGCGACGATCAGATGCGCGACGCGGTGGGCGAGCGTGTTGGTCTTGCCGGAGCCGGCACCGGCGATGACGAGCAGGGGGCCGCCCACGATTGCGCCGTCGGCCACGCCATGCTCGACGGCGCGGCGCTGCTCCGCATTGAGCGTGTCCAGATATGTCGCCACGAATCGCCCCGGTGAAAGGATGAGACTCGGCGATCCCGGCGCGAATCGCAATGCGGCTGGACGGAACTGGAATTAGGATTTAGGGGGAAGACAGCCCTTTGGTTCCAGCACCCCATGGCGAGATGACCGAGCTCAAACCCGAACAATTCGAGATGCGGCGGCTGGAGTCGCTCAGCAACACCATTTTCGGCGTCGCCATGACGCTGCTGGCTTACGATTTGCCGAAGGCGGCAGTGTTCAGTGGCGCGCCCGACTGGAACGATCTCGCCCGGGTGTATTCCGGCAAGCTTGCCGGCTTCGCGCTCAGCTTCATCATCGCCGGGGTGTTCTGGATCAGCCATCACCGCCGGCTGGCACGTCAGCCCGTCGGCAGCCGTGGCATGGTGGTCCTCAACCTTTTCTTCCTGCTCTCGATCGTGCTGCTGCCGGTCACCAACGGGCTCTACACCAACTACGCCATGAGCAGCGCGGTGGCGGTGCTCTACGGCCTGCACCTGACCACGATCGGCGGCCTCAATGCCTTGCTGTGGTGGACCATCCTGCGCGGCTGGAGCCGCGAGATCATGGCTTCGCTGTTTCCGGTCGCCGTGTTCATCCCGGGCACCATCGTTGCGGCGTTTGCGCCGCATATCGCGCCCTACGTCTGGTGTTTTGCCTTTGGCGGCCTCCTGATCCAGCGCTTCTATGTCGCGCCGAACCCATCGGCCGGCACGTAAAGCTTGACCGGGCGGATCTCGTACACCGCCGTCGGATTGACCGCGCGCAGCTTCCGCGCCGCTTCGATCGCTTCCTCCTCGGTGGCGCATTGCATCAAGTGGAAGCCGAGAAGCTGCTCCTTGGTCTCGGCAAACGGCCCGTCCAGCACCATTCCCGCGCCGGGGCCGCGCAAGGTCCGGGCCTTGCGGGTCTCATCCAGCCGGGCCGCCGGACCAAACTGCCCGCTGGCCCGCAGCGGCGCCTGAACCTCGATGACCTTGGCGACGACCGCGGCATCCTGCTCCGGTGTCCAGGACAGGACCTCGTCTTCCACGTGATAGGCCAGGATGGCGTACAGCATCGTCACCTCGTTCTTTTCTGCTTTTGTTTCTGCGCAAGTCCTGAGGACGTGGCACGGCGGCCCGTGCCGACACTTCCGAAGCAAAATATTGCGTGGCCCGCAAGCGGCGAAACCGTCCTGAAACCCGATTGCGTCCTTGCCCATGTGAACGCCGCCGGAACTGGTCGCGACTGATGGACCATAAACAACAAGTTCTTTGCTGGAGGCGGCAATGTCGGGTCAAACCATCAAGATCATCTGCGACGCGCGGCGGACGGAGCAGTCGGAGCCGGCCGATCTGCACGACCAGGCCGGCCATCACCGCTATTACGGCAGCTCGGCCGAGAACGGCGGCGAGCGGATCGTCGAAAGCCGACGCGGCAAACGGCGGCGCGCGTTCAACTTCTTCGGGTTCTGAAGCCTTGCGGCAAGGCCGGCGTTCGAAATGGACGTTCTGCAGATATCGATCGGCGATGCCGTTCCTGCTCGCGCTGATGAGCCGGACCTCCAAGGCCATCGTCCCGTGCCTTCTGACCAGAGGTTATGTTTGAGCATGATCTTTTCGGAAAACCGCTACACACTTTTCCGGATCATGTTCTGGTCACGGTGCTGCTCGGCGAGGAGCCGCACCGCGCGGTCGTGGCCTGGTGCGTCGGCATGCTGATCGCCGCCGTCGCGCTGCGCGAGCGGCTTCGCGCCGGCTGACGCCGCATTCGTCATTGCCCGCTCAAGACCTGCTTGACCAGCGCCTCGCGCAGCGAGGCCAGCTCGCCGCTCGCCTGCATCTGAGCGATGACCTTGCCGACCTCAGGCACCAGATCGCGATGACGTTCATGCAGGTAGTGGTTGCAGGCGATGCGCGCCAGCCGGATCGTGTCCTGCGCCAACGCAGGTCAGTGGCGAGCAGCGACAGGCAGGCGACGGCTAGCCGCCAAAGTTGGCGCCTGCACACCCGGTCGCAACGATCATTGCGCGCTCGTCCCGCGAGCCATACCGGACTTTCACCGATGACATTTTAGCACGAGCAGTGATAATTTGCCCAGCAGTGCCGCTGCGGGGGCGGAAGACGTGACTTGCCGACTTCGAGCTCGCGGGCCGACGGGACGTCGCTTGCATCGGGTGACGAGACGGGCGCGTCTCAGCCCACGGATTGCTCGAGACTGCAACCGCTCGACCGCAGCAGCGAGCCGCCATTTCGGGAACATGGTGCATGGCCAACGCAGCTGACGAGGACGCCAAGCGCAGCCACGCCATCGCGCCGACGGCGGCGAAGCCTGGTCTGACCGACATCGAGACGCTTGCGGCCATCGCCGAGTACGTCAGCAAATACAGCCTGACCCGGCCCCCACCGCCGTTACGCCTGGAGCGCCGGCCGCCCTCCGATGCCGACGAGCTGGACAAGGTGATCGAGGCTTTCAACGCGATGTGCGCGAACCTCCAGCAGGCCTATGGCGAGCTGCGCGAGGCCAATGCCAATCTCGAGCGCGATTTGACCATCCGCCGGCGCGCCGAAGCGGAGGCGCGGGCGAGCGAAGAGCGTTTCCGCGACTATGCCGAAACCGCGTCCGACTGGTTCTGGGAAACCGGGCCGGACCACTGCTTCACCTATCTCTCTGACCGGGTGATTGCCTTCGGCATGGATCCCAAAGTGCGGATCGGCACGCGTCGCATCGATACTGCGCTCGATCGGGATACCGAGGCCGAGAAATGGCGCGCGCATCTGGCGACGCTGGACCGTCACGAGCCGTTCCGCAAATTCGAGTATCGCGGACGCGACACGCGCGGGCGGATGCATCATTTCAGCGTCAACGGCAAGCCGGTTTTCGACGACGATGGACGCTTCCTCGGCTACCGCGGCTCCGCGACCGACCTCACCGCGCAGCACGAGATCGAGGAGCGGCTGCGTCAGTCCCAGAAGATGGACGCGATCGGCCAGCTCACAGGCGGCGTGGCGCACGATTTCAACAACGTGCTCACGGTTATCACCGGTACGATCGAGATCATCCAGGAGGGGCTTGCGGACAAGCCCGAGCTGGCCGCGATCGCGCAATTGATCGATGATGCGGCCGCGCGCGGAGCGGAGATCACCTCGCAACTCCTGACCTTCGCGCGCCGCCAGCCGCTGGAGCCGCGCGAGATCGACGTCAACGCGCTCGTGGTCGAGACCGCGAAGCTGCTGAGGCCGATGCTCGGCGAGCAAATCGAGATCGAGACGCGGCTCGCCGACGAGGCCTGGTCCGCGATGGTGGATCCGTCGCAGCTGTCCTCCGCGATCGTCAACCTCGCCGTCAATGCGCGCGACGCGATGCCGGGCGGCGGCAAGCTCACCCTCGAAACCGCGAACCGCGAGCTCGACGGCACGGGGACCGCTGGTGAGGGCGTGCGCGGCGCCTTCGTGATGGTTGCAGTCGGCGACACCGGTCACGGCATTCCGGCCGATATCCGCGAGCGTGTTTTCGAGCCGTTCTTCACGACCAAGGGGGTCGGCCGCGGCACCGGTCTGGGGCTGAGCATGGTCTACGGCTTTGCCCGCCAGAGCGGCGGCACTGTTGCGATCGAAAGCGAGGAGGGGCGCGGCACCGTGATGCGGCTGTTCCTGCCGCGGGCAAAGGGCGAGGCGGTGGCCAGGACGGCGCCGGTTCAAGCGCCCGCCACGGCGCGCGGGCGGGAGACGGTACTCGTGGTGGAGGACGATCCGCTGGTCCAGGGCTATGTCATCGCGCAACTCGGCGGCCTCGGCTACCGCACGCTCGCTGCGAGCGACGGCGCGTCCGCGCTGGCGCTGGTCGACCAGGGTGCCCGATTCGATCTGCTGTTCACGGACATCATCATGCCCGGCGGCATGAACGGGCATGAATTGGCCGAAGCCGTCAGGCTCCGCCGGCCGGGCGTGAGGGTGCTCTACACCTCCGGCTATACCGACAACACCATCGTCCACGACGGACATCTCGATCCCGGCGTGGCGCTGCTGTTCAAGCCATACCGCAAGGCGGAGCTGTCGCAGAAGATTCGCGAGGTGCTTGCCGGCGAGCCGCCCGCCTGAGCCGCGGCGACAGACGAAAAAGGCGCGGCGGGGAAGCCCCGTCGCGCCCGATTTCTTGCTCGCTGGTCCAGGGCTGAGAGCGCCCCGATGCCAAGCCCTACTCGAAGCTTAGCGGGCGATCCCAGCGAGGTGACAGCGCTTGAGATAAGACACTGGATCACCTCCTTTCGTTGGTTTCGGAAGTCTTCAATATAGGCGGCGATCCCGCCGCTGTTAAGGGGCGGCGGGTCCGCAGGAACCCGGGTGGTTCGCAAGGCCGCCGAAGACGCCGGAAAGCGACCTCCTGGGCAGTTGAGACCGCAGCCCGGCCGTGTTAGGGAGCCCGTAACGCGGGTGTAGCTCAATGGTAGAGCAGCAGCCTTCCAAGCTGAATACGAGGGTTCGATTCCCTTCACCCGCTCCAGAACCTGTTGGACGCGATATCCCAGCAGGGCGTTTCCTCGATAGCCGCCCGTGGCTTGACGGCCGATCAGCTATTCCTCGTCCCTTCGCTCGCGTTCCTTCCGTGCGCGATCGAGCGCGCCGCCTTGAGGCTGTCCGCTGACCTTCACGCCGGGGAGATGATCGACCTTGTTCTTGTCGGCCTCGTCGCCGCGCTGAAGTTCGCGATCAATGATGTCGCGTGATCCTTCGGCCGGTTCCTGTCGAATGGGCTCTTGCTCTCGATGCTCATGAATGATCCTGCTTGACCGCGTTGATTGCTAGGGCAAACCCAGCTCTGCGCTATCGTTCCTGTCCAAAGCAGCCGCTTCGTGCAGGCTCTATCCCCTGTGGTTATCGATTTCGGCGGCGACCTGTCCGTAGTTCAGCAGCGCAACCAGGGTCGTTCCGCCGATAATATTGCCGAGTAGCGTGGGTATGAAGAAGTCGGAGGCATATTGGCTGAACGAGGCCAGGCCGCTCTGCACCAGAAAGGCGCACTCGATCGAACCCGCGACGATGTGCAAGAACTGGCCGAGTGCGACCACATAGGTCATCACTACGATGATGTGTGCGCGCGAGCCTTTGGCAGCCGGAAGAAGCCAGGCCATCGAGGCGATCAGCCAGCCGGCGAAGATGGCCCTGACGAAGGTGCTCGAGAACGTCCCCTCGATCGTCGGCCGGCTGAGATCGATGAAGGCGTCCACGATGCGAGGTTCGAAGATGCTGGTGCGAGCGAGCACGGAGGCGGCCGCCCAGGTCCCTGCGATATTCGAGGCGAGAACCAGGATCCAGAGCTTGAGCACGCTTGCCAAGGTGCCGAGATCCCTGTTGTGCAACAGCGGCAGGATCGGTGTCAGCGTGTTCTCGGTAAAGAGCTGTTGTCGTCCCAGCACGACGACCAGGAAGCCGACGGTGTAGCCGAGCGGAGCAACCAGGCGGCGGGTCGCCTCATCCGAGATCAGCGCATGCAACTCGCCCTGAACGATTAGCGACAGGCTTATCGAAAGGCCGGCGGCAAAACCGGACAGCACGATGGCCCACCATCGCCGCTCCAGCTCCTGCTCGCCTTCGGCGCGGATCGTCTCATGGATCAGCGCGGCGCTTGGCCTGCTCTGGGATTCGATCTGCCTGGTCTGGCGCCGCGACACGCCGTCGAGCTTGGATGCTGGGTTGAATGAGGCGCCGTCGCCAGACTGATCCACGCTGCGGTCTCCGAAAGGCTGATCCAGTCAAGACTTCCGGATGTCCCATTCAGTTCCCCTTGCGCGGTGCAGGCGCGGTGCAGCACGCGGAGGAACCTTCGTCATGAGCAGGAGTTCGCCGTGGGGGCAAGGGTGAAAGTCACGAGGCCAACCGTGCAATACGACGTGCGCGTGCGTTCCACCGCGCAGATCGCGGGTCATCCGATTCATCCGATGCTGGTGCCGATCCCGATCACGTGTTTCGTCGGGGCGCTGCTGACCGACATCGCCTATGTCGCCAGTGCCGAGATCATGTGGGCGAATTTTTCGGCCTGGCTGCTGCTCGCCGGAATCGTCTTCGGCGTGCTGGCGGCGATCGCGGGCCTGATCGACTTCCTCGGCAATCGGCTGGTGCGGGCGCAGGCGCCGGCCTGGCCGCATCTGATCGGCAATGCCGTGGTGCTGATCCTTTCGATCGTCAATCTGATGATCCACATGCGCGATGGCTGGACTTCCGTGTGGCCGAGCGGGCTCGCCTTGTCCGCGCTCACAGTGCTGATCCTGCCGATCACGGGGTGGCTCGGCTGGGCTCTCGTCTATCGCCACGGCGTGGGAGTTGCACGATGATATCTGCGATGATCCGCGCGCTGTTGTGCGCGTCGCTGCTGGGGCTGGCCGGCTGCAATGACGGCAGCGGCGATCCCAAGGCGCAGGTCGGCGCCAATCCGGCACTTCCCGAAATCCAGCAATATCTGCTGCCGCCGGTCCACATTGCCCGCATCGTCGGCTGGAAGAAGGACGAGACGCCGACGGTCGCGCAGGGCCTGCAGGCCAAGGCCTTCGCCACCGGCCTGCAGCACCCGCGCTCGCTCTACGTTCTCCCCAATGGCGACGTGCTGGTGGTGGAATCCAAGGCGCCGAAAGGCGCTCCGATCAAGCGGCCCAAGGAACTCGTGATGGGCGTCATCCAGTCCTGGGCGACCTCCGGCGGCGACAGCGGCGCGAGCAACCGCATCACGCTGCTGCGCGACAGCAACGGGGATGGCGTGCCGGAGACGCAAAGCATCTTCCTCGACCATCTCAACTCGCCGTTCGGCGTCGCGCTGGTCGGCAACTATCTCTATGTCGCCAACACCGACGCCATCGTCAGATATCCCTACACCGAAGGGGACACGAAGATCACCGCGCCGGGCACGGTGCTGACGCCGCTGCCGGGCGGTCCGATCAACCATCACTGGACCAAGAGCCTGGTCGCCAGCCCCGACGGCTCGAAGCTCTACGCCGGCGTCGGCTCCAACAGCAACGCCGCCGAGAGGGGCATGGAGGCCGAGCACAATCGCGCCGCCATCCTCGAGGTCGATCGCGCCAGCGGCCGCTGGCGCGTGTTCGCAAGCGGCCTGCGCAATCCCAACGGCCTTAGCTTCGAGCCGCAGACCGGCGCATTGTGGACGGTGGTCAACGAGCGCGACGAGCTCGGTCCCGATCTCGTGCCTGATTACATGACCTCGGTGAAGGACGGCGGCTTCTACGGCTGGCCCTACAGCTATTTCGGCCAGCACGTCGATCCCCGCGTCAAGCCGGAGCGGCCGGATCTCGTCGCCAGGGCGATCGTGCCGGATTATGCGCTGAGCTCGCATGTCGCCCCGCTCGGGCTCGCCTTCAACACCGGCACCAGCCTGCCGGCCGCCTATCGCGGCGGCGCCTTCGTTGGCGAGCACGGCAGTTGGAACAGGCAGGTGCTGAGCGGCTACAAGGTCGTGTTCGTGCCGTTCAAAGACGGCAAGCCGAGCGGCCCGCCGCAGGACGTCGTCACCGGGTTCCTCAACAGCGACAATAAGGCGCGCGGCCGCCCCGTTGGTGTTGCCATCGACAAGATCGGCGCGCTTCTGGTTGCGGACGACAGCGGCAACACGGTCTGGCGAGTGAGCGCGACCCATCCGCAGCTGACGCAACGTTAAGCGCGCAGGCGCGTTGTCGTGCAGACCTTTTTTCTGAGATCTAGAGCCAGGAGTTTGGACAATGGGCCTTGCGCAATATGCCATCGTGCCGGTGCGGGACGAATGGGGCGTGCTGCACGACGGCGACGTCAAGAACACCTACGCCACCAAGGAAGCCGCGTTCGAGTCCGCAGTCGCCGCCGCATCCCTCGCGCTGCGTGAGGGACATGAAGTTCAGGTCAGCGTGCCCGGCCGCGAGGCGGGAGGCAACGCGCTCGGCGTCCGGGACAACGCTTGAGAAGGAAGACGCGATGACCAAGCCCCGTGAGCCCAACGGCGTCGAGCCATCCCGCTCCGAGGACGACATCCAGCGCGACCAGCTCGGCCCGCGCGGCGTGCCGGGCGCGCCGGATCCGGCCAAGATGACGCCGCAGCGCGAGAAGAAGACGCCGAAGCACGTGGATCCCGGCCACACCGCGTGAGGGGGCTCCGCTGCGGCCAACCGACCAGACGATCAATCGCCCGCGGCGGGCGGCACTCCTCCGTCATTTCCGTAGCGGCCTTTGAATCGAGGTAGTCGCCTCGAGGTCATCGCGCGCGCCGCCGCCAGCCGAACGGCTACAGCAGGCCGGGCGACCGCACTTCCGACCTGATTCGGACGAAAAGGCCCTGTCGCTGCGATCGACGAATGTTGCGGCGACAGGGTTTCACTTGTAGCAAGACTGGCCGAACGTTATGCGCGCGAGCGCAAAGATCATGAGGTCGCTGGATGAACCCCGCTGTCATTGCCGTCGCCATCACCGGCTCCGTTCCGCGCAAGAAGGACAATCCGGCGGTGCCGATCCTGCCCTCGGAGCAGATCGAATCGACGCACCAGGCCTTCGAGGCGGGCGCCACGCTTGCGCATATCCACGTCCGCAACGACGACGAGACGCCGTCCTCCGATCCCGAGCGTTTTGCCCAGGTGCAGGAGGGGATCAAAAAGCATTGTCCTGATATGATCGTCCAGTTCTCGACCGGCGGGCGTGGCCGTGATCCCTCGGCGCGCGGATCGGCGCTCTACCTCAAGCCCGACATGGCCTCGCTCTCCACGGGATCGGTGAACTTTCCGACCATCGTCTACGAGAACAGCGCCGCGCTGGTCGAGACGCTCGCCACTAGCATGAAGACGAACGGCATCCGGCCGGAAATCGAGATCTTCGATCTGTCGCATCTGCATGGCGCCCGCCGCCTGATCGATGCGGGCCTCATCGACGCGCGTCCGCACGTGCAGTTCGTCATGGGCGTTAAGAACGCGATGCCGGCGGACGAGCATGTGCTCGACATTCTCCTGGGCGAGCTCAGGCGGCTGATCCCGAAGGCAACCTGGACCGCAGCCGGAATCGGCCGCCATCAGGCCGAGGTCATGGGGTGGGCGCTCGCCCGAGGGGCGGACGCGGTCCGCACCGGGCTCGAGGACAATATCCGCATCGACAAGACGCGCCTCGCTGCCAGCAACGCCGAGCTCGTGACCCTGGCCTGCGAGGCGGTCGCGCGCCACGGCCGGCGCGTTGCGACCGCGACTGAGGCGCGATCGCTACTCGCCATGGCAGGGTAGGGCGACTTCCTCGTCCTCACATGCTCCCGGCTGCCGCCTGCCATTCGGCGGCCGGCGTTCCCGTGCGCCGTTTCTCCGAGTAGACAGGTGCTACAGGCGCAATCTGCGCCTGCCGGGCAGGCGACGTTTGGAATGCAGTTCTTGAAATATGACGGCAGGCTCATCGGGGTCTTGCTGATGCTCGCCACCACGCAGCTGGTCGGATGGGGCACGATCGGGCTTCCCGCCATCGTCGGGCGCGATCTCGCCGCCGATCTCGGCATGAGCCTGCCGGCGGTGTTCGCCGGCACGTCCGTTCTCTACGTCTCGATGGGGCTGTGCGGTCCGTTGCTCGCCAAGTCGTTTGCGCGGCATGGCGCGCGGACGGTGATGATGGTCGGCACGATCGTCACGGCGCCAGGCTTCGTGCTGCTGTCGCTGGCGCGCGAGCCGATGCTCTATTTCGCCGCGTGGATCGTCCTCGGCATCGCCGGCAGCGCCACGCTGTCGACCGGCGCCTATATCATGCTGAACGAGATCGCGGGGCGGCAGGCCAAGAACGCGATCGGCGCGCTGATGCTGGTGACGGGCCTGTCCAGCAGCATCTTCTGGCCGACGACCTCGTTCCTGAGCGGTCACCTCGGCTGGCGGGGGACGTGCCTGGTCTACGCCGCGATGATGCTCCTCGTCAGCCTCCCGCTCTATGCGTTCGGCGCGCCGCGCCGAAAGATCGCACAGGACGAGGGCACCGCGCCGGCGAAGCGGTCGCCGCCGCCTGCCATTGCACGGAGCACGTTCGGCCTCGTCGTCGCCGCGATCACGCTGAACGCCTTCGTCAATTTCGGCGTCAGTGCGATCCTGATCGAGCTGTTGCGGGCGGAGGGGCTGGTGCCGGCTCAGGCGCTGGTGTTCGGCTCGATGCTGGGCGTGATCCAGGTCAGCGCCCGCGGGCTGGATTTTCTCGGCGGCGGACGATGGGACGGCATCACGACCGGGCTCGTCGCGGGCAGCGCATTGCCGGTCGCCATGCTGCTGCTGATGTCGAGCGAGGGCGCCACGTGGGCGGTCGCGGTCTTCATCCTGCTCTATGGCGCCGGCAGCGGCGCAATGGCGGTGGCGCGGGCGACCATCCCGCTGGTGTTCTATGACCAGGCCGAGTTCGCCAAGGCGATGTCGATGATCTCGCTGCCGCTCAACCTCGCCTCCGCGATCTCACCGCCGCTGCTCGCGGGCCTGCTGACGGAGTTCGGCAGCCGTGCTGCGCTCGGTCTCACGCTGGTGTTCTCCTGCGCGACGGTGCTGATCCTCGTTCTGCTCGCTCGCCGCCGGCCGCGACAGCCGGCGGTCGTGACCTGAGCCGATCAAGCAATATTCGCGGCGCGGAAAGTTTGCGGACGGCGATCACCTCCGGCCCGGCAGGAGATAGCCGTATGCCGCCAGTGCAGTGCTCAGCGTGCGAAAATGGTGGTATCGGCAGGGAGCGCAGCCTCGCGATCCCGCCGCCGCGCCAAGGTTAGTTCCCCGGAGGAAATCGACATGTCGGCCCTGCCGCTCTCAGGCATCAAGATCCTTGACCTCACCCGCGTGCTGGCCGGGCCGCTGTCGGCCCAGATGCTGGGCGATCTCGGCGCGGAGGTGATCAAGATCGAGCGGCCGGGCACCGGCGACGACGCGCGCGCTTTCGGTCCGCCTTACCTCGCCGACCCCGAGGGCAAGGCCAACAACAACAATTCGTTCTATCTCTGTGCCAACCGCAACAAGAAGTCGGTCACCGTCAACATCGCCAAGCCCGAAGGGCAGGCGATCGTCCGCGAGCTCGCCAAGGACGCCGACGTCTTCATGGAGAACTACAAGGTCGGCGATCTCAAGCGCTACGGTCTCGACTACGAGACCATCAAGGCGATCAATCCCCGCATCATCTATTGCTCGGTGACCGGCTTCGGCCAGACCGGACCTTACGCGCCGCGCGCCGGCTACGACGCCATCCTGCAGGCGATGGGCGGCCTGATGAGCGTCACCGGCCATATCGACGGCGAGCCCGGCGAGGGCCCGATGAAGGTCGGCCCCTCGATCGTCGACTACATGACCGGCATGAACGCCTCGATCGGCATTCTCTCGGCGCTCTACCATCGCGATGCCAATGGCGGGCAGGGACAGCACATCGACGTCTGTCTGTTCGATACCGTGATCGCATCGCTGTCGCACTGGCTCCAAATTTACCTTGTCAACGGCAAGACGCCGCCGCGCCGCGGCACCTGGGGCAATGGCGGCATGCCCGCCGGCGTGTTCCGCTGCGCCGACGGCGAGCTGATGCTGGTGGTCGGCAATGACGGCCAGTTTCAGCGCACCTGCGCCGTGCTCGGCGAGCCCGAGCTCGCGAACGATCCGCGCTTCGTCAAGAACAACGACCGCGTCGTGCACGGCAAGGAGATCATGGCGATCTTCGCCGGCCTGTTCCTGAAGCAAAAGGTAGCCTACTGGCTGGAGAAGCTGGAGGAGGCGGGGGTGCCCTCAGGGCCGATCAACAATTTCGAGCAGGTGTTCTCCGACCCGCACGTCCAGTCGCGCGGCATGCGCGTGAAGGTCAACCATCCCTTCGAGCCCGATCTGTCGCTGGTCCGCAACGCGCTGACGCTCTCGGAGACCCCGATCAAGGACTACCGCGCCCCGCCGCTTCTGGGCGAGCACACCCAGGAGGTGCTCGGCGGCAAGCTCGGCTATGATGCCGGCAAGATCGAGCAGCTGAAGGCGCAGGGCATCATCTAGATTCGACGAAGCGGCGCCGGCTTTCCCTCTCCCCTTGTGGGAGAGGGTGGCTCGCCGCAAAGCGGCGAGACGGGTGAGGGGTTCTCTCCGCGTGCAAAGCTGCAGTCGAGTTCGTCGAGAGAACCCCTCATCCGGCGCTTCGCGCCACCTTCTCCCACAAGGGGAGAAGGGAAGAGGGCCGCGCTTGTGGAAACGGCGAGAAAATCGGGGCGCCATGCCGGGGCTTGCGTGAAGCTTGCCCGCAATCCCCAGCTAATCCCGGTCCGTAGTCGCACAGGCTTCCGCTTTGCCTCCGACTCTGATTCGATCTCTCCACTTGAGTTCGGGGAGGGAAGTGAGTGTCCTACACGATCGGGTTCCAGGCCAAGGACCAGAAGGCCATTCTGGCGACCGAGGCGGCCACCGCCAATCAGGCCGTCGCCATCATTGCCGCGCTGCGGCAGAGCGCTGACGAGATCAAGTTCATCCGCTCGCCGCAGGAAGGCGAGATGGGCATCGAAATGCTGCTGCTGCTCGCCAAGGAAGAGGCCGAGGAGATGCCGCAGCGGGCGTAGTCCCGCCCACCAATCATTCTTCGACCAGATCGACTGCATCGCCTGTTGTGAGGTGAATGGCGCTGACTTCACCTCTCCCCGCTTGCGGGGAGAGGTCGGATCGCCTCGGCGATGCGAAAGCATCGTCCGGTGCAATCCCGGTGAGGGGGTACAGGTCTCCCCGAAGACCGCACGGGTGGAGAGAGGCCCCTCACCCCAACCCCTCTCAGCGCGAGCAAAGCTCGTCGCGGCCCCGTAAGAACGGGGCGAGGGAGCGCACCGCGAATGCAGCTTCCAGCTCCGTACCGTCAACGCCCATCCGCGCTAACGCGCCGCCACCTTTGAAGAGACCTTCGGCTCCATCCGTCCCGCCGTCAGCGCCATCGTCGCCACGCTGACGACGCGCGTGACCACATCCTCGACGTCGTCGAGGTCGCATTTGCCCTCCGAAAGCTTGGTCAGCCGCTCGCTCTCACGGATGGTGTGATGCGCCATGGCGAGCGCGAAGTTGAGGCCCCAATAGATATCGACGTCACTGCGGTCGGGCAGGGACCGCCGCATCGCGCCGACGAATTTGCGCAAATGGTCGATCTCGCGGTTCTTGATGCGCCGGATCGGCGGCACGGATTCGATCGAGGCGCGGATCATGAAGCGCGCGGCGGTCGAGCGCTGGTTCTCCGGCCCCAGGCAGCCGCGCAAGGTCGGCCCGACCAACGCGCGCAGGATGACCTCGATCGGCGCGCGGCCGCCGCCTTGCTCCTCCGCCGCCTTCAACTCGTGCAGGCGCTCGCGGTTGGTGGCGATCGACCGCGTGACAAACAGTTCCGCGATCAGCTCGTCCTTTGAGCCGAAATGATAGTTCACCGCGGCGAGGTTGACGCCCGCCTCCGCGACGATGTCGCGCAGCGTCACGTCGCCGAAGCCGCGATCGGCATAGAGCCGCTCGGCGGCGGCGAGAATGGCAGACCTCGTATGATCGCTGGCCATGGATGCTCTCGGGGAGGGGAGTTGCAATTCAAACAGTTGTATGAAACTATCGTTTGAAGGTCGGGAAAAGTCAATCCGCAATCGGGACTCGTTCGCAACTGCAGCCGGGTTTCGACAGGTCCGCAAGGACGCGCATTCGCGCTTGCGGGCCGCGCAAAGCGGGAGGACAGTCCGGGCAAAAGGACCAGTGAGAGAGAGGAGCGTCGCATGGACTTCGATATGTCGCCCAAGCAAAAGGAATGGCTCGACCGCGTGCGGTCCTTCATGGCCAAGCACGTGCGCCCGGCGGTGCCGATCTACGATCAGCAGGACAAGAGCGGCGACCGCTGGAAGGTGATCCCTGTTCTCGAGGACCTCAAGAAGAAGGCGAAGGCCGAAGGCCTCTGGAACATGTTCATGCCGCCGTCCGAGCATGAGGACGATGAATTCCGCGGCGCGGGACTGACCAATCTCGAATACGCGCTTTTGTCGGAAGAAATGGGCCGCATCACCTGGGCCTCGGAAGTGTTCAATTGTTCCGCGCCCGACACCGGCAACATGGAAGTGTTCATCCGCTACGGCACCAAGGAGCAGAAGCGGAAATGGCTGCGGCCGCTGATGGACGGTGAGATCCGCTCCGCCTTCCTGATGACGGAGCCGGCGGTGGCCTCGTCCGACGCCACCAACATCGAGACCCGCATTGAGCGCGACGGCGACCATTACGTCATCAACGGCCGCAAATGGTGGTCGTCCGGCGTCGGCGATCCCCGCTGCAAGATCGCGATCCTGATGGGCAAGACCGATTTCAAGGCCGCCAAGCACCAGCAGCAGTCGCAGATCCTGGTTCCGCTCGACACGCCCGGCATCAAGGTCGAGAAGATGCTGCCGGTGTTCGGCTTCGACGACGCCCCGCACGGCCATGCCCAGGTGCTGCTCGAGAACGTGCGCGTGCCGAAGGAGAACATCCTGCTCGGCGAAGGCCGCGGCTTCGAGATCGCGCAGGGCCGCCTCGGCCCGGGCCGTATCCATCACTGCATGCGAACCATCGGCAAGGCTGAGGAGGCGCTGGAGAAAATGGTGAAGCGGCTTGCCTCGCGCACCGCGTTCGGCAAGAAAATCGTCGAGCACAGCGTGTGGGAGCAGCGCATCGGCGAGGCCCGCACCAACATCGAGATGACGCGTCTTCTGTGTCTCAAGGCGGCCGACATGATGGATAAGGTCGGCAACAAGACCGCGCAGGCCGAGATCGCCATGATCAAGGTCGCTGCGCCCAACATGGCGCTGAAGATCATCGACGAGGCGATCCAGGCGTTCGGCGGCGGCGGTGTGTCGGACGAGGCTGGCCTTGCCAAGGACTACGCCCACATCCGCACGCTGCGGCTCGCCGACGGCCCGGACGAGGTGCACAATCGCGCCATTGCCAGGCTCGAACTTCGGAAGTATGCAAACTCTCCCAATCACTAAGCGGGGGAGCCCTGCGGCGCTCCCGACTTGAAGAAACGACGGGACATGATCCAATTGCGGTAACCGCTTGACGCAAGTGCGTTAGCGGTTACCGATTAGGATCATGTTCGGACTGAAGAGGGAGCGTGACCGTGGCTGACGGCGTCAGGAAAGACGAGGAGTTTTCGGGCACCAAGCCGGTCGAGGAGCGGCATCGCTTCGACGAGATGCGGCTCGAGGCCTGGATGCGCGAGCACGTCGAAGGCTTCGAAGGCCCGCTTGTGGTGCTGCAGTTCAAGGGCGGGCAGTCCAACCCGACCTATCGCCTCAACACACCGAACCGCTCCTACGTGATGCGCCGCAAGCCGTTCGGCAAGCTGCTGCCCTCGGCGCATGCAGTCGACCGCGAGTATCGCGTCATCGCGGCGCTTGGCAAGCAGGGCTTTCCGGTCGCGCGCGCCTATGCGCTGTGCCAAGACGACGGCGTCATCGGCGCGGCCTTCTACATCATGTCGATGGAGGAGGGGCGCGTGTTCTGGGATCCGACGCTGCCGAGCCAGGAGCCGGAAGCGCGGCGCAAGATCTTCACCAGCAAGATCGAGACGCTGGCCAAGCTGCATATGTTCGACCCTGTTACCATCGGGCTCGGCGACTTCGGCAAGCCTGGCAACTACTTTGCCCGCCAGATCGATCGCTGGACCAAGCAATATCGGGCCTCCGAGACCCAGCACATTCCCGAATTCGAGAAGGTCGCCGAATGGCTGCCGAAGACGGTGCCGGAGCAGGCGCGCGTCTCCATCGTCCATGGCGACTATCGCCTCGACAACATGATTTTCCACGCGACGGAACCGCGCGTGCAGGCGGTGCTGGACTGGGAGCTGTCGACGCTCGGCGATCCCATGGCCGATTTCACCTATCTGTTGATGCAATGGATCATGCCGGGCCTTGACGGTGCCGACCTCAAGGCGCTCAATATCCCGAGCCTCGAAGAGGCCGCGCAGATCTATTGCAACGTCACAGAGATGACGGTGCCCGATCTCAACTGGTACTTCGCCTACAATTTGTTCCGTCTCGCCGGCATCACCCAGGGCATCGCCGGCCGCGTCCGCGACGGTACCGCCGCCAACGCCAAGGCGCTCGAATCCGCCAAGCGCACCGTGCCGCTGTCAAAGGCCTCATGGGAATACGCGCAGAAGGCGGGGGCGGTGTAGGAAGAACAAAGGCGCGGCTGATGGCCGCGCCCTTTTTTGTTTTGGTAAGCGCTGCTCCACACGCGCCGTCATTGCGAGCGCAGCGAAGCAATCCAGATTCTTTCCGCGGTGGCCCCCTGGATTGCTTCGCTGCGCTCGCAATGACGAGGAGGCGGAATCCAAGACTCGCAATTCACACCGCGCAAGTGCCTTTCGCAGCGACCGAGTCCTTGTATCCCTTTGCCCAATCCGCCCCGGGAGACCCGCGCATGATCGACCACACTACCCTCATCACCTACGTCCTCATCGTGCTCGGTTTCGTCTTCATCCCGGGACCAGCGACGCTGCTCACGATGGCGCGGGCGGCAAGCTCGGGAGCGAAGGTCGGCATCGCCACGGGTGCGGGAATCGCCGCTGGAGACCTGGTACATACGGGGATGGCGATTGTCGGACTCTCGGCGATCATCGCGACCTCGGCGCTGCTGTTCAGCATCGTCAAATATGCCGGCGCTGGCTTCCTGATCTATCTCGGCATTCGGGCCATGCTGGACGAGGCGCCGATCGCGCTGAACGGCGGTGCCCCTCCGATCGGCGCGGGCCGTGCCTTTCGCGAGGCCGTGCTGACCGAGGTGCTCAATCCCAAGACCGCACTGTTCTTCCTGGCGTTCCTGCCGCAATTCGTGAAGCCGGAGCACGGCGCGCCTGCACTTCAGCTTGCCATTCTCGGTGTCGTCTTCGTGCTGCTCGGTCTCGTCAGCACTGTCGTGTTCGCCGTCGGCGCCGGTCGTCTCGGCAACCTACTGCGCCGCCATCCGGCGGTGGTGAAGTGGCAGGGCAAGGTGGTCGGCGCCATCTACTGCGCCGTCGGCGTGAGGCTGGCCCTGCAGGAGCGGTGAGCCCGCAGCGGATGAGTACAGCGATATCCGGGCAGGAGGTTCCTACACGCCCGTCATTGCGAGCGCAGCGAAGCAATCCAGAACCTCTCTGTGGTGACAGTCTGGATTGCTTCGTCGCTTCGCTCCTCGCAATGACGACGAGCTACCCCTTCGCACAATGCGCGATGAGCCTTTCCACGAAGCCCGCGCATTTCTCCAGCTCTGCCATCTCCACGAACTCGTCAGGCGTATGCGCTTGCGCGATCGAGCCCGGGCCGATCACCACGGAGGGAATGTCGGCGATGTCGGCGAACAAGCTCGCCTCGGTGCCGAACGCGACCTTGGCGTGGTCGTTGCGTCCTGCGAGGCTCTTGGCCAGCGTGACGATGGCGGCGTCGGCGGCGGTGTCGAGCGCGGGATAGTCGAGGATCTCCTCGAAATCGATGCCGCAATCGGGATGTCTCGCCTTCATCGCCGGCTCAATCTCGGCCTTGGCCCAGGCGACGATCGCATCAGTCACCTCCTTGGACTCGGTGATCCCGATGCCGCGGCATTCGAAATCCACGGTGCAGGTATCAGGCACGATGTTCAGCGCTGCGCCGCCTTGCACGATGCTGGTGAGCAGCGTCGAATGCGGGACATCGTAGAGGCTGTCCGTCGACCGCACGGCCGCCAGCGCCACGGCGCGGCGGCGGATCTCGACGATCAGCTCGGCGGCATATTCGATCGCATTGACGCCGTCGGGCGCGATCGAGGAATGACGTGCAAGCCCGTGGAATGTGGCGCGCACGCCGTGTTTGCCCTTGTGGCCGATGATGACCTGCATCTGGGTGGGCTCGCCGATGAATGCGCCGAGCGGCCGGACCCTCTTCTTCGCGACCTCGTGCAGCATCGGCCGCACGCCGACGCAGCCGATCTCCTCGTCATAGGAGATCGCCAGATGAATCGGCGTCTTGAGTCTCGCCTCCACCATCTCCGGTACCATGGCGAGGCACACCGCCACATAGCCCTTCATGTCCGTGGTGCCGCGGCCGTACAGCTTGCCGTCACGCTCCACCAGCTTGAACGGATCATGGCTCCAGTCCTGGCCCACGACAGGCACCACATCGGTATGGCCCGACAGCACGAAGCCCGGCCGATCCTCCGGCCCGATCGTGACCCAGAGCGAAGCCTTCTCGCCGGTCTCGTCGACGATGCGCTCACCCTTGAGGCCGAACGCGGCGAGATAGCTCTCGATATGGGCAATCAGGGGCAGGTTGGTGCGGTCGCTGACGGTGTCGAACGAGACGAGGTCGGCGAGGAGTTTTCGGATGCGGTCGGGTCTTGAGCTTGGCATTGTCACGGTCTTGTCAGGGAATGGAGGCTGAGTTGCCTGCAGGAACCATACCAACGTGAGCCCCGGTCGAGCAAATCAACACAGTCCCGCAGCCCGGATGCTGCCCACCACACGACCGTCATTGCGAGCGCAGCGAAGCAATCCATAGTCTTTCCGCGGAGGGATTCTGGATTGCTTCGCTGCGCTCGCAATGAAGGATTGAGGCAGCTGTGTACCTGAAACTCACGTCTCGTGGCCCGGACGCTGCGCAGCGTCTCCCCGGCGATGCGAAGCATCGTCCGGTTCGACGATGCGCTGCAGAGCCGGGGCCCGTGCAGCAGCGAGCGACGTAGCCTGCTGGGTCCCGGCTCTGCGCCGCACCGCTTGCGCGCTGCGTCGCGTCCGGGACACGACCTGCGAACTAAACCGGCTTGCCCGTATATGGCATCGATGCCGTCAAGCCGCCGTCGACCGGGAACGCCTGGCCGTTCACATACGAAGCCTCGTCGCTCGCCAGGAACAGTCCCATCGCCGCGAGCTCGTGCGGCTGTCCCGGCCGCTTGAGCGGGTTGAGCTGGCCGATCTTGTCTTGGGTGCCGCGCTCCTTGGCGCGGTCGAAGATCGGCTTGGTCATGCCTGTTTCGATCAGGCCGGGGCAGACCGCATTGATGCGCACGCCGGTGCCGGTGAGCGAATACGCCGTGGTCTGCACCAGGCTGATCACGCCGGCCTTGCTCGCGGCATAGGGATGCCCGCTCGCGCCGGCCTTGAGGCCGGCGACAGAGGCGGTCAGCACGATCGCGCCGGACTGCTGCTTGACCATGTGCGGCATGGCGTACTTCACCGCGAGGAACGGCCCGATCAGGTTGACGCGCAGGATTTCCTGCCAATGCTCGACGGTCTGCTCGGCGAGCGGAACGAGTCCGCCGGAGACGCCGGCATTGGCCCAGATCACGTCGAGCCGGCCGTGCGTCTTCACCGCCTTGTCGATCACAGCGATGACGTCTCGTTCGGAGCCGGCATCCGCAACCATCGCTTCCGCGACGCCGCCGGCCTTCTTGATCTCCTCGACCGTCTCCTTCACCGCCTCGGTGCGATCGACCGCGATCAACTTGCCGCCCTCCTTGGTGAACAGCAGCGCAGCCGCGCGGCCGATGCCGCTGCCGGCGCCGGTGATGATGACGGATTTGCCTTGCAGGCGACCCATGCGTTTCTCCCTTTTGCTCGTGCACGACGCTTGCCGCGCGACGGAATTTCAAACAAGATTTCAAACGGCAAAGTGTCTTGAGACGCGTTCACTACTCACGTACAGCGACAATAGACGGGATGGAAGGGTTTCGATGGCAGGTGCAGACAAGCCGAACGTGGTCATCACGCGGTGGTGGTGGGTCCGTCACGCGCCGGTGCGCAACGACGGCGGCAACATCTACGGGCAGAGCGACATCGCCTGCGATACCAGCGATACCTACGTGTTCAACGCTGTTGCCAAGGTGCTGCCACGCCAGGCGGTCTGGTATTCGAGCAATCTGATGCGCACCCATCAGACCGCCGAGGCGATCTGGGCCGCGGGTTTTCCAAGGCCGGCAGCGCTGAAATGGGAGGCGGATCTCGCCGAGCAGAACCTCGGCCGCTGGCAGGGCATGAACCGCGCCCAGTTCATTGCCAGCCGCCCCGTCGGTGCGAGCTGGTTCGCCGACATCAACGAGCCCGCGCCCGGCGGTGAAAGCTTCATGGACCTGTACAACCGCACGCGCCGCACCATCGAGCGGATCAACGCCGAGGCGGCCGGGCAGGACATCATCGCAGTCGCGCATGGCGGCACTATCAGGGCGGCAGTGGGGTTCGCGCTCGGCGGGCAGCCGGAGCGCGGGCTGTCGTTCGACATCGACAATTGCTCGGTGACGCGGCTGGATTATTTTGCGAGTCCCGATCGCACGGTCTGGCGGCTGCCGATGGTCAATCAGCAGCCGTGGATCGCCGATCCAGCGCACGCGGCGATGCATCAGCCGGCGGGGCCGGAAGTCAAGAAGCTGGCCTGATACTGAATACGAAAATCAAATCTGGGAGAGAAACATGACCTTGTTCGACATGAAGGGGAAAGTCGCCGTCATCACGGGCTCGACGCGCGGCATCGGGCTCGCGATCGCCGAGCGCATGGCCGAGCACGGCGCCAAGGTGGTGATCTCCTCGCGCAAGGCCGACGTGTGCGAGCAGGTGGCGAAGGGCATCAACGACAGATTTGGCAAGGGCACCGCGGTCGCGGTCGCCGCCAACATCTCCTCGAAAGAGAATTTGCAAAACCTCGTCGACGAGAGCAACCGCGCCTTCGGCAAGATCGACGTGCTGGTCTGCAACGCCGCATCGAATCCATATTACGGCCCGCTCGCCGGCATCTCCGACGATCAGTTCAGGAAGATCCTCGACAACAACATCGTCGCCAACAATTGGCTGATCTCGATGGTGGTGCCCCAGATGATCGAGCGCAAGGACGGATCGATCATCATCGTCTCCTCGATCGGCGGCCTCAAGGGCTCGACCATCCTCGGCGCTTACGCCATCTCGAAAGCCGCCGACATGCAGCTCGCGCGCAACCTCGCCTGCGAATACGGCCCGCACAACATTCGCGTGAACTGCATCGCGCCGGGCCTGATCAAGACCGATTTTGCCAAGGCGCTGTGGGACAATCCGGAGAACCTGAAAGCCTCGACCTCGCGCTCGCCGCTCTTGCGCATCGGCATCCCCGACGAGATCGCCGGCGCGGCCGTGTTCCTGGGCTCGAAGGCCGGCGACTTCATGACCGGCCAGACCATGGTGATCGATGGCGGCGCGACGATCAGTTGATGCGTTTGTCGGAAGGGAAAGGGCACGTAGTCCACCCATACACAGCGGTCATCGCCCGCGAAGGCGGACGATCCAGTACCCCGCAGCCGCAGTTGTGTGAACGAATGACCGCCGCGGCGTACTGGATGCCCCGCCTTCGCGGGGCATGACAGTGCGGATGATGATACGGCGTCGCGCGTAAGCGCAGGGCCTCACTCCACCGCCGCGTAAACCAGATCCCGCACCAGGGTCCGCGTGTGGTCGCGCTGTCCCGGCCCCTGGCTCATGAACACTGCGAACAGATCCTCCTTCGGATCGATCCAGAAGAACGTGCCGGCAATGCCGCTCCAGAAATACTGGCCGACGCTGCCTGGGAAGGGCGCGATGCCGGCCTCGCGGCGCACGGCAAAGCCGAGGCCGAAGCCATGACCCGGCGATAGCAGCGTGCCGTTGGTCGGCACGCCTGGCCCGAGGTGATCGGAGGCCATCAGCTCCAGGGTCTTGCGGCCGATGATCCTGTTGCCGTCGAGCGTGCCGCCATTGCGCAGCATGAGGCAGAAGCGGGCGTAGTCCATCGTGGTAGAGACCAGGCCGCCGCCGCCGGACTCCATCACGGGCTGCTCGAGCATGTTGAACAGCGCGACCTTGTCGCCGGTCCACGGGTCGGCCGCGAACGGCTCGGCAAGGCGGCCGGCATTGGCCTGGCTTGTCGAGAAGCCGGTTTCGGCCATCTGGAGCGGCGCAAGCACGCGCTCGGTGAGGAACGCGCCGAGCGATTTGCCGCTGACGACTTCGATGATGCGGCCCAAAATATCTGTGGAGCGGCTGTAGTTGAACTCCGCGCCGGGCTGGCAGACGAGCGGGAAGCTCGCCACCAGCGCGGCATGTTCGGCGTTGGTGATCTTTCGGCTGCGGACGCGGGACTCCTGGTAGAGCTTGTGCACGGGGCCGTCGCCCTGGTGCTCGTAGGTGAGGCCGGAGGTGTGGCGGAGCAGGTCCTGCACGGTCATGGGCCGCGCCGGCGGTACCAGCTCCAACCGGCCGTCCTTGACGGCGCCGACCTGCTGGCTCGCGAACTCCGGTATGAACTTTGCGACGGCATCGCTGAGCAGGAGCTGTCCGTCCTCGACCAGCGTCATGATGCCGACCGAGACGATCGGCTTGGTCATCGAGAAGATGCGGAAGATCGAATCGCGCGCCATGGGCGCCGCGCCTGCCGGGCTCTGCTTGCCGAGCGCCTCGAACCAGCCGATTTGGCCGCGTCGCGCCACCAGCACCGTGACCCCGGGAACGGTTCCCTTGTCGATCTCGCGCTTGAAGGCGTCCGACATGGCCTGGAGCCGTGGCCGCGACAGCCCGAGCGTCTCTGGGCGCGCTTCCGGCAAAGCTGGGGTGTGGGGCGCGTTTGCGGCCTGCGGGGCGGCAGTGGCGGTCGCTGTAGCGGTCATGGGCACTCCCGATTGTTTTTCGTTATGGCCGATGGACTGTGGCCCAGAACCCCCGGCACAAACAAGCGAAGCCGGCGCGGTTCACCCTTGCAAACCGGCCGCTCTCTGTGCTTGAAAGCGCCCCTGATCCGCGGCGACGCGGGTTCGTAGGAGTGTAGCTCAATTGGTAGAGCACCGGTCTCCAAAACCGGGGGTCGCAGGTTCGAGCCCTGCCACTCCTGCCAGCCAAATCAATCACTTAGACTAGATTGCGGCGGGAGGGCGTCTCGCGCGCGCCCGTGCTCTCGCAGCCGCTGTGCTGGAGGTGCCGTGTCGTGGTCTGGCGAGGCCTAGCGCGCCGGGGTCCGTTCCGCGTCGGCGGGAATCTGCCTGAGGTTGACGTTCCGGATGGGAACGCGGCGCAGCAGGGAAAGGATGGTCCCGCCGAGCTCGAGATAGGTGCGCAGCCGCAGCGCGCGCGACGAGCCCTTCAGCTCCGCGTTCAGGCTCACCGGAACCTGGACGTAGGTGAGGCCGAGCTGGAGCAGGGAGATCAGCGCACAGATCTGGTAGCCGTAGCCGTCGGCCTTGACCGCGATCTGGCGCAGCCATTTCACGGGATAGACGATCATGCTGTGATAGTCGGACAGCCAGAAGCCGAACAGGCAGTTCAGGATGAACCGCAACGAATGCGACTGCAGCGAGCGGTTGACGGAGCGGTCCGACTGGTTGTCGCGATAGGTGATGACGAGGTCGGCGGCGCCCGCCGCTTTGAACATCCGGGCAACACCCTCGTTCTGGAAGGCGTGATCGCCGGGGATGAGCGTGATGGCATCGAATTTCGCGCGCGACAGCGCATATTCGAAGCCGGCACCGACACCCCGCGGTTCGGCATTGTGATGCACGATGATGCGCGGCTCGCCGGCTGCGAACTCGTCCATGATCGCGCCGGTGGCATCGGTGCTGCCGTCGTCGATCAGGAAGATCTCGAAATCGTCGAGCAGGTCGCGGGCGAGCGGCAGCACGCCGTCGATCGTGTCGGCGATCTTGTCCTGCTCGTTCAGTGCAGGAATGACGATCGTAAGCCTTTTTGCCGCCCTGGAAGGTGTCATTGTATGCGCCCGTTGGCGGGGCCACTCTGTCCCGGTGACCCCATGCAAGTCTAGGTCATCTGAACCGGGCGAACAATGCGGCTCGCCGGTATGCCCACAAGACCGGCGCGAAACCTATGATGTGTGTGTTCCGCGCAACTAGTCGGAAAAATCATAGAGGCTGGTGTCGCCAATGCCGAAGGCGCGGCGCAGCCGTCCGACGTGGCCTGCCATATTCCGGCCCGCCGCCGTCGCCGCGAAGTGCGAATCGGTCCGTTCCACCAAGCCGCCATCGACCAAGTTCCCAATTCGTCCGCGGAACAGATCTGGAACCTGCCCGTCAGCGATCTCCGATAGCGGTGCCCTGCGATCGGGGCGATCGACGAGGCTGAGCAGGATGCCCAGCGAAACCGATTTATACACGGCGCCAAAGGCGAACACGTAAGCCATGACGCAAAATCCGAAAATCGACGCGGCGTCCCAGTACTGAAGCTGCGGGACGAAGAGAATTCCGAGCATCACCCCGAGACCGTGCGAGACAACCGTGGCAATCGCCAGCAGGGTCACGGGTCCGAGCGGCCAAGCGCGTGCGCGGGCCATGAATTGCAGGGCAGGCGCCAGCAGGGCGAACGCGGCGACGGCGGCAAGTCCGACAGCAAAGGACATCGACTCACCCAAGGCCTGTCGACAGACGAACGAGCTTGACGAGATGCGCTACCGCAACCCCCTTGGAGGTGGGGGCAAGCCGGCCGTCCGCCGTGATGACCATCCCGGCCCCGATCAGGAGCTTCAGGCGGTTGTGCGTGAAGGTGCCGAGATCTCCACCTTGCATGTAGGCTCTCGCCCATTGCTCCAGGGTGAGAGGATGTCCAGCCTGAACGAGTGCGGTGAGCAGCGTCAGCGTGAAGCCCCAGGCCAGCAGGCTGAACAGGATGTAGCAGAGCATCATTGCGGTCCCGAGCAGGAAGAGACCGCCAAGCACATCGCCGACGTGGCGCTGACCTGGAAGGGCGATACAGGCGACGGCGTAAAGGATGACGACGCTGATGCAGCCCAGCCGGAAGCGACGGCCGGCTCCGCCGGTGGCGGCGATGCGCGCGTAAAGCAGCAACAACAGTGGAAAGGCGAGGCTGACACCAATCGCAGCAGCTTGCGCCGGGCCCGGTAGCAGGTTCATTGCGGAAAATCGTCCCGGACGCCTCTCAGGCCAGTCAGAGCGAAAGTCTATAGGGGGTCGTATTTTTCAGGTCAAGGCAGCCCGGCGCCTTTGACTGGCGATTGTCACGCGGACTCGCGTGTGTCGCGATGGAAACGGCTGGCTGCGCAAACTTCCGCATCATGCGATGCCGTCAGCCCGCCGCTTGTAGACCATCTCCGCCAGTGAGATGTCGGTCACCGAGTCCGCGCCGGAGGCCAGGGGGGGGCGTCCCTCGGCGATATCGGAAACGAAGGCGTCGGCCTGGCGCCGAAATGCCCAGCTCTTTTCACCCGTCAGATGCGTGCTTTGACCATCGTGCTCGACGATGACCTCCGCCTCTTGCTCGGCAAAGGGCGGGGGCAGTTTCAAGGTCACCGCGCCGCGCTCGAAATCGATCGTCAGACCCTCGCGCCAGGCTCCCTCGGACCCGTTCACGAGATCCAGCGTACAAGCGATGCTGTCGAAGTCGAGGGTGATGCGCGCGGCTCCCGAAGTTTCGACGGAGCTGTCGGCGAGCGTTGGCGATGATCCGAGCAGGTAGCGCGTCAGATTGATGATATGGCTGAAGACGTTCAGAAAGTTGTCGTAGCCGGCCCGCATCGTGCTCGGCATCCAGTCGGGACCGTCCTTCCAGAGTTCGATCCCGTCCGGCCGTGTTTCGCCGGTCATCACGAAATTGTCGCGCGACCGGCCGGTGTCGCCGCCGAAGCACCAGCCCTTGGCGCGGACCACGCGTCCGAGCGATCGGTCGTTGCGCAAGCGCGTCAGCACATCGAGCGCGCGCGCCACACCGGCATCGTGACGCTTCATGTAGCCGACGCTGTAGACGAGGTTTCGCTGCCGCGCCGCTTCGACCAGCAACGTCGCCTGAGCCGTCGTATAGGCCATCGGTTTCTCCGACAGCACGTGGCGGCCGCTGTTCAACGCGTCCAGCACGATCGGACCGGTGGCTCGCCGCTTTGTCACGACCACGACAGCGGACACCGCAGCGTCCGCGAGCAGCTCCCGATGCGTGCCGTAGACCTGCGAGATGCCGAACTTCTGCGCTGCGGCGGCAGCGAGATCCGGCCGGAGATCGGCGATGGCGACGACGCGGCAGGCGGGATTGGCCACGAAATTGGCGAGGTGGCACATCTGGCCGACCATCCCCGTTCCGATGATGCCAATGCCTGGCCTCACTGGCTATGATCCCTTGAAGCGCTTCCGGATGACGAGGAAATGCGCCGGCTGTCCCCAGGTGTTGATGAATGCCGGATCTGTCTGGGTCAGGGCCGTGACCGCAGGCGCATCGCGTCGCCCGATCGCGGCGAAGATGCGGTGGAAACTGTCGAGCGTCGCAACGATGGTTTCGATGTCGGAAGCATCGTCCGCGAGAATGTCCGTCGTTCGGATCGCCTCGCGTAAGGACGCAAGGCTTGCGATCACGCGCGGCAGGCTCTCGCCGAAGGGGGCGTCGATCATCGCGTCGACGTCGAGAACCAGCGTCTCGATCGATGCCGAAATCGCCGCCACGGCATCGGCCTTGCCGACCAGGTAGAGCTTGCGTCCGCCGAGGAAGCTGAGGCGGCTGCGGTGGAGATGGCGCGCCGCACGCCGCAGCTTCTCGTCGGCGGAGAGAACCTTCTTGTGCCAGTAGACGTCCAGGCTGTCGCGATAGGCTGGCCACGCCGAATGGATGTCGAATCCCTGCTCATGCGCTGCCGTGCACAAGGCGGCTGCGTCGAGGAAGTACCGATGCCGGACGAACGGGTTCTCGAGCACGTCCATCAGCCAGGATTCGAAGCTGCGGGTGTGCGGAATGCTGTTCCATTTCGCGTCGAAAAGCGTCTTCGCGGTTTCGAGTGCGGGACGGCCTGACAAAGCCTTGCCGGCGGCATGGATTGCCTTGAGCGCGAGCTCGAAGAAGCCGCCATAGCGCTCGTAATAGGACACGACGGCGAAACCGTCCGGATTGAGCAGCCGATGGAAAACGCCGAGCCAATTTTCGGTCGGCTGCACGGTGTAAATGAAACCTTCGGCATCGATGATGTCGTAGCGGCGCTCGCTGCGAAATCCCTCGACATCGGCCAACGCGAGTTCGCGCAGGCGCTCGCTCAGGCCAAAATGCGCGAAATAGGCCTCAATTTTCGGATGCGCATGCCGGTTCGGTTCGGCGAGCGCCATGTTCGCGCCCCAGCCGGCAAACACCAGCGCATTCTCACCGGAATCTGGACCGAATTCGAGCAACTCCGCATCGCGGAACAGCCGCGGCGGCAGCACGAGCTTGTCTGAAAACAGCTCGCGCCGCTGGCTGGCATATGCATCGAGTTCGGCGGCCGATTTGAAATTCCCGAACGTCGGTAGGACGTCCTGACGTTCGTAGTAATTGAAGAGCTTCTCGTCAGCCATGCCGCGTCCCTAACCCAAGGCCGCCTCGAGCCGGTCGAGCTCGCTCCAGATGTCGGAGGGCGCGAAAATCGAAACGATGTGCAGCGGCCGCTTCACGTTCTCGCGCAGCCGGCTGCTGACCTTGGCTTCGTTTTCCTGGTTCACGGCGAGAAGGCAGACGAGCGGCTCCGACTTGCCGGCGAGTTCGTCCGGCGAACGGATCGGTATGCCGGTGCCGGGCAGGAACAGCCCCTGGCGCTCCTTCTGGTCGTCTACGGAGAGATCGACGAGCTCCGCCAGCTCATGCGCGTTGGTGAAGGTGCAGGCGCGGCAGCCCGCGCCGTAGATGGCAATCTCGGCGCCGTTCGCACGGGCCTTGGCGAGGATCGGCCGCAGGCGCGCGCCGTACTCCCTTGCGCGCTGGCCGAATTTCTCGCCGACGCCGGAGGGCGCAGGCGGCGGCGTCACGTCGCGGGTTGCACGACGGGCGGCGATCGCGAGGCTGCCGCCGCTGAAATTGTATTTCTTCACCGAGACGGCCTCGAAGCCGTGGCGGACCAAGAGCGCGAGTAGCGTCGGCTCGGTGAAGTAGCTGACGTGCTCCTCCCACAGCACGGAGAGGTCGCCCGCCGTCGAACCGGGATCAAAGTCGGGCACGTCGATGAACAGCAGTCCGTCGTCGCTGAGCGCGATCTTCACGCAGTCGAAGAAGTTCTCGAAATCGACGATGTGCTCCAGCACCTGGCGCGAGACCACGAGATCGAACTTGCCGGACTGGGCGACCGCGTCGTGACACAGGGCCGGGCTGATCATGTCGGAATAGACCTTGATGCCGCGTTCGCGGGCGATCTTGCCCGACACGGGGTTGGGCTCCACACCCACCAAGACCTTCGCGCCGCGTTCGCGCAACTTATCCATGAACAGGCCGTCGTTGCATCCAATCTCGAACACGGATTGGTGCTTCGACAATTTCGCGATGGTGTCGAGCTCGTCGACCTGGTGCGGCTCCGGCTTCCAGCTGCTGAAATTGTAGTTGAACTGGCGATAGAGGATGTCTGGATCAATCGGCTTGACGATCTGCGGCAGGCCGCAGTCGCCGCAGGCGAGGACCTCGAACGGATACCGCTCCTCCTGCTCGTTCCGGCTGCGCCGAAGTCGATGCGCGATTGGCATTTGCCCGAGGTCGATGACCGGTCGCAGGTTGGTCGAATGGCAGAGGCGGCAATGATCGGTCACTGATTATTCTCGCATTTGAGCAGGTCTGACGAGGCGACCTTCAATGGAAACCGGCGTGGCCGGCAACGAGACGCTCCCGGATACATCATAACCGGGTTACGCGGGGCATTCCTCCGGCCTGTGCGTTCTCGGCCAAAGCAGGTAGCAGCCGTGGATAGGTCTTGCAAGACGTGCCGCCGTCCCTCAATTGGAGGTGGATGCGGCCGGCCATGTACGCGCGCGACGGCTGCGAGCACGGTCGACGTCAAGGCCGCCGCCGCTCGTAGAGTGTCAAATTACCCCGGGTCTCCACGGCCACGAAATCCCGCTTGATCCGCTTCATGACCTCTTGAACATGGTGGTACTCCGGCCTGCGCTCAACCATGCTGTCGTAGAACAGCCGGTCCGCCGGGTTCATCGAGCGATCCAGGAACCGCGCGTCAAAGGACACCAGGAACGGCATGAAATAGGCCATCGGCGCCCGATGGGCCTGGGCCAGATAGGCCCAATCCCTGAGGGCGATGACCAGAACCCTCTCGTCTGGCCTGGTTTTATCCTGGATGAACTTCGCGTCGGCCTCGGTGATCTGATCCAGGTCCTCCTGCCACGTGACCGCCGGGCTCGAGACGAACGGCCACCGCAGAAGGCTGGGATAAGTTGCATACGATCTCAGGCCGTAGAGGTGGGGATTGTTCTTGTCCTGGACGAACAGCAGCGCAAGAACGGTCGCAGCGGCCGTTATGGCGCCGGCGGTTCTTCGGAACGACGGTTGCCACCCCGTTGAAAACTGGCGGATCCACCAGGCCGAGACCATCACCAGCGGCAACGCGTTCTGGTGCCAGACAGCGTCCAGCGTCCGGTTGACCCATTTGATCATCAGCGCCATGCCAATCATCGACAGGGTCAGCAGAATCCCGGTCACGAACCGGTCATGCCAGGAATCGGAGGGCCGTGACAGCCGGATCGCGGCCCAGCCGACGGTGATGCATCCGACGATCTGGAGCGGCAGATTGTAGATGATGCCCCAGCCCAAGTCCCATTTGATGGGCGTGCTTCCCCACCCGGTCCCGTAGAGTACGAGCGGGCGAAAGCATTCGATCAGAAACTCCAGGGAGAAGGCTCTCGTGCCGAACAGCACCAGGCACATTAGGATTGCGGCACCTATCGATGTGACTGCGAACACGAGGGCATTGCGATAGTTCGGAAACCCTCCGGCGATCGCCGCGACGAAGGTACCCGTCACAAGGAAGAACAGCCCGATCTCGGTCTGCCAGAGCAGCGAGACGGCGCACATGATGGCCGATAGGATTAGCCATGTCAGGCGCCCGGGAGCGGTGCAGTGCAGGCTGATCGCGAGCGCAAAGACGATCAAGAGCGGAAATCGCGTCGGGTAGGCAGATGGCGAGTAGAACTGGCCGGTCGTAGAGAAAGCCAGCACGGCGAGCGCCGTGATGACGGCGATCGCGGCAAGCTTCGAGCGGATCAAGTAATACAGAAGAAAGTAGGCCTGGACGTAGGTCGCGAGCGTGACCGCGATGTTCAATCCGACCGCTCGCATCGCCGCCGATTTCCAATCATCTCCCATGATGAGATGAAAGAACCAGCCGAGCGCAGGGCCGTAATGCGAATGGAAGTCCAATCCGGGAACGAGCCCGGGGGCGTAGCCATAAAGCGCGGGACCGATGAAGTAACTTACCTTGTGCGCTTCGTCCCTCACGGCCGCGGTCAGGCCTTCGAGGTCGGAGGGGATCAGCAGCAGAGCGAGGAATATGATCGCGAGCAGATCGCCGGACCCCACGCTGAACCGGGTGTCGGTCGAGGGTTTTGCAGCAGGAAGGTAATTGTTGGCGTCTCGATTGAGCGCGACGGTGATAGCGGCGACCGCCAGCAGGGCGATCGCGATCCCGGGGCTCCTCCAATCGTTGGCAGCGCCGAGGGCAAGATAGACGAAGCTCGCCGTGATGGCGCTCAGTGCGAGCGAGCCCGATGATCGATACGTCGCGTACAATGCCGCTGCTGCCGCAATCGGCCCGGACAGGAAGAACGAGCCGTAGAACGCCTTCTTGCAGAAATCGCAATTCCTGTCTGCCAAGGCCATGTCGAAGCCTTCGACGAAATTTGATTGAAATGACGGAAGGTGATTTTTCACCAGCAGCAGCACCACGTAGGCGACGGCGCATCCCAGCAGGGCGGCCATAACAGCTCTGGCGGCGATCGAGAATTCCCTTGTGTACTCCACTAGGAGGTCTCGAGGCTAGCTACGATCGAAGTCGGGGAGGAGGCTGCGTCGAACACAGCGGAAAATCTAACTTTCTCTGAAATCACGTCCAGTCCCCAATTGCCTGAACTTCCCGTTGCGAGGCGCTTCTACCACCACAGCGTTCCCTGAACAATCCCGCGAAGCCCGTGGTTGCCTCCGGCATGGCAATGTTTGTGTCTGGACGATGGGCGCTGGAACCCTCCATGGCTGACGCATGCTCTAGCGAACTCCAGAGGCAGCACCTTCACATGCCGGTGCCGGCAGCGCCAGCAACCAGGCTGCGCCTCGGACGCCAGGCCGATTGCAAGGCGGCCGATACTCGGCTCTCGCCACAGGGGCCGGCTCTCCATCCTTCAACTGCATCAGTTCACCGCGGCCCTCCGTGGCCGAGGAGTTATTTCCGAGGGTCGCCGTCAGAAGCTCGATGAATCCAATGTCGTCGGGTCGTGGAATTCCCGGGGCGGCGCGATAGCGCCAGGTCTCGCGACGGGGTGGGCAAGGAAAGGTCTCGAGGTAGGAAACCGGGCAGTTGCCGTTCACAACGAAATGAGGATCAGTAAAATCCCCGCAGTAGTCCGTGTAGATAAACGACCGCTCGCGATTTTCATCCCGCAGGATCGTCTGTGCCACGTTCATGTCATTGCCGCCGAGGCATCGTGAGCGGAACGAGAAGACGTGCGAGTTCTCGAACTGGAGCTTAACGACCTTTGGCTCGGGGTCCGCGAGCAAGGCTGCTCGGACTTGCCGCAGCATGTCGCTGCTGAGCAACCCGTCGTAGAGCAGCCATTTGGAATCGTGAGCCGACGACAAGGCGAAGATCGCGACCAAGCCCCCCGCGACGGCTGCGCGGACGCGCGATCCCGGAATCGCCTGCACAACGGTCGCCATCAGGATCAAGACGCCGAACTGCGAGGGAAAGAGTAGCCTGGACTCGCCCCGCGTCACGTCGCCATAAATTCCGGTAAGAGCGTAGGGCAGCGCGCCGATGAGGGCAATCGCGGCTCCCAGCACCAGCAGCAGAAGCATCGCATTCGTGGTCGAGCGGCCGTTCAGCAGCCAGGGCGTCCACAATGCTGTCGATGAGAACCGGGCAAAGACGGCGATCGTGGCCAATGTCACTGCCGCGGAAACAGGAAGCCCCAGCAGCGCAACCCCGTGAGAATATGCGTAGCTCAGGCCGCTCGGGAAGGCCATGAGGTGCGCATAGAGCGCATTGGCTATGATCGAGAAATCGTTCGCGAAACTGTATTGTCCGGCGTAGTGGCCGCTCTTCCCCAGAATTGTCAGTCGCAGAACGATCATGGCTGCAACGGCCAGCCAGAACGGTACAAGACGCGCGAGTTTCTGCCTCCACCGCTCGGGACCAGACCAGGTGAGCACGACGCGAACCGGTTCGAGGGCGATCAGAGTCTCGAGCGACAACGCGAATAACAGACAAAAAGGTGCGCTCCATCGAAGCGCCCGCACCTTCGAATAGGACAGCTCGTAGGACAGCAGATAGAAGAGCAGGAAGAAGTCGTAGACCGCGTTGAGTGTCAGGCGAATTGCATAGAACGGGCTGAGCAGGAACAGAGCCGTGACAAGACCGGCGATCCGTCTCGTATAGGATGATCGCGACAGGACGGAGTGAAGCAACACGCCGTTGACCAGATGGCAGGCTAGTCCCGCGAGCCGCGCAGAGACATCGGGAGTATCGTTCAAAAGCGCCACAAACAGCGTCATCGGGATTGCGAAGCCGGCGTGTGCCGACTCCCACAGCACGCGAGCGACGCCAGCGGCACCTTGAGTCCAATAGATGTAGTACACAGTCCAATCGTCGCCGAAGACCTCACGCGCGAACAGCGCGGGCACGGCCGTAACAAAGGCGAGAACCAGAGCGACGTAGACGTATCCAATGCCCGCCCGCTCCCGTTGTCGGAGAGCCGCAGCTTTCGGATCTACATTCGTGCGAGCATCGTCGAAACCGACGGGGGTGACCATGGTCCTAGGCTTTGCCTCGTTTGTTCAGATGCTCCGCGGCGAGCCTACCAATTCTTGTGACGTAGTCCTGCACCGCGGCAGCGTCGCTGCCATCAGGCGCCCAGTCGGGAAATGCCGTGCGCGAAGGATCGAACGGGCCGGCGGTGGTTTCGTGAAATACCAGCCATTCCGAGGTGATCAGGATCGAGTGGAAGACCTGTTCCGGCATGCGATAATAGCAGCGTTTGCCCTGACCGTAGGGCGCCATCTCGAGCACCTCGCGAATGCCGCCGTCGTCCTCGAAGATCACGACCTGCGCGGTCCCCTCGATCACGTGGAACGATTCAGGTTTGCCAAGGTGCTTGTGCGGCCGCACATAGGCTTCGCGATGGTGCACGATCAGCATCTCGTGCAGTCCGGACGAAGGATCGGGATGCGTGCACAGCCGACTGCGCAGGCGCGGGTTGCCGGCGGCGATGCGCTTCAGCTCCGCGATCGTGGCATCGTCCGCGGTGACGATGGCATCGTCCGAATAGTACACTTCCGGATTTTGCGCGCGCAACGAGGTCGGCCGGTGCAGGCCTGCCTCATTCGAAGAAGATGAACCCATGGTCGCCCCGATACCCGCATTTGTCGTAGATCCAGGCCCATGTTTGCGGGCCGTGGAAGCTCAGGCAGGTGAGCTGCCAGTAAAGCAGATTGGCCTTCTCGCGCTCGTTGCGGAAGGATTCGACCATCAGATATTTCGAGGTGCCGCGTCCGACGCGCTCGATCTCGGGCACCGCGCGGAACACGTCCTCGAGCGGAAGGTTGTGCAGCACGCCGAGCGAGACGACGAGGTCGAAGGTGTGGTCGGGGTAGGGGAGCTCGACGGCGCTGCCGACCTTCAAATGCGGCCGCACCTCCTCCTTGGCGTTGGCGATGCCATACTCGGAGATGTCGATGCCGGCGATCCTGAGATCGGGGACGAGCTGGGTGAACTCATAGAGCAGGTAGCCCTTGCCGCAGCCGACGTCGAGTACGCTCATGCCCGGTTTGATGCCGTAGCGATCGATCAGGGTCTGGGCGAGCGGGCGCCACCGTCCGTCATAGCGATAGCCGCCGTAGCCGTAGCGCCGGTCGCCGTCCCAATAGTCGCGTCCCCATTGCCGCGCCACAGTGGCGGATTCCGCCTTGTCGTGCTCGACCACGCGCTGGACGTAGTCCCGCCTCGTCGATGCGTGCATCGGCTGGAGCAGGTTGATCTCGGTCATGGGGGCCAACCGGTCCGCGGCATCATCACAGGATAGTCGCGAACCTGTTGACGAGCAGGATGTCCTCGACGGCCTGGATGTCCTTCTGAGACGCCAGCGTGATCTCCTCGACCGCTGCATGGAGATCGCAGCCCTCGCGCAGCACGCGGTCGTAGATCTGCCGCCGCCGAGCCTCGTCGGGCGGCAGCATGAAGATGCTGTAGAGGATCAGGCCACGCAGCTGCGGCAGCTCGTCCAGGATGTCTTCCAGCACCATGTAGCTGCCGGGCATGGTGTGCTCGGCGGCGCTCAACAGATAGTGCAGGTTCTTGCGCCGCGCATAGTCGCGGATCACGATGTTCTGGACGTGCTGCGGGGTGCGGCTGCCGTTCAGCGGCCTGGCGCCGATATAGCCGCGGTGGCCGGCTCGCTCAGCCATGGAAGCCTCCCGGCAGCTTGTACTGCATCCCGACACGGGTTGCGGGGCGCAGCAGGATCGGCTCGAAGAACTCGCCGAAGCGCTTGTCCGCGTAGGGCGACATGATGCTCTTGAAGCGGCAGTTCATGCTCCAGCGCGTGCCGGCTTCCTCGTTGACGCGATTGCCGTGCATCAGGGTCTGGTTGAACAGCATGACGTGACCGTAGGGAATCTCGATGAAGGTCGCGTGCGGCTTGATGGTCTTGTAGAGCTCTTCGGCGCTGCGCAAGGCCGCCATCCGGTCCTGCATCTCGCCGTTCAGGGACGGCGGCAGCAGATACATCGACTTGGTGCGGTGGACATCGACCAGCGGCACCCACACCACGACCTCGAACGGCGAGTCGCCCGACCAGACGTCGGAATGGGTGGCGAGCAGCGAGGAGCTGTCGCCGGGAAGCTGGATGCTGAGATTGACGCGGCGCTGCATGCAGAGCTCGTTGCCGACGATGGTCTCGATCGTCGAGCGCGCCAGGCGGAAATAGGTCGGCCGGAACCAGGGCTCGGCGTTGAGGCCGTTGAAGACGTGCAGCCGCAGGCCGTTGAGATCATCCACGCTCACCCGCGTGTGGATGGTGTCGAGCATCGCGTAGGGATCGTTGCTGTGCGGCAGCTTCAGATAGTCCGCCGCGAGCTCGGCAGCACGGCGCTGGATCCGGTCGAGCCCGGCGCGATCGTCGGCCGGGGTGGTGACGAAGCCATCGTCGATGAAACGCTGCGCCAGCGCCTGCTCGTCGGCGTGCAGGAAGTCCGTGTCCGTCATGCAAAATACTCCCGGGCGGTCGCGCAAATATAGCTGATGTCGGCGGCCGACAGGAACTGGTTGATGGGAAGCGTGAGGATCTGGTCCGCCTGCCGTTCCGTCACCGGAAACGCGCCGCGGCCATGGCCGAGATGCGCTGCTGCCGGCTGCAAGTGGATCGGGACCGGATAATGGATCGCGGTCTCGATGCCTTTGTCGGCAAGATATTTCTGGAAGTCGTTGCGACGCTCGGTCTGCACCACGAAAGTGTGGAAGGTGTTGAACTCGATGTTCCGGCAGGGCGGAATGAACAGGGGCAGGCCGGCGAGCTCGGCGCGGTATTGCGCGGCGTTGCGCCGCCGGCGTTCGATCACGGAAGGAAGGTGGCGCAGGCGGATGCGCAGCACCTCGGCCTGGAGCGTGTCGAGCCGCGACACGATCCCCCATTCCTGGACGTCGCTGCGGTTGATCAGGCCGTGATTGCGCAGCCGTCGGATTCTTGCGGCAAGCTCGGCGTCGGCAGTGACGAGGAAGCCGGCATCTCCGGCGGCATTGAGATTCTTCAAGGGGTGGGCGGAGAAGCAGCCGAAGGTGCCGATCGTGCCGCTCATCCGGCCGTCATAGGTCGAGCCGACCGCCTGGGCGCTGTCCTCGATCACGGCGAGCGCGTGCTTCGCAGCGATCGCCATCAGCGGAGCCATGTCGGCCATGCGTCCGGTCAGATGCACCGGCATGATCGCCTTGGTCCGCGGCGTGACGGCGGCCTCGACCGCGGCCGGATCGATGTTCTGGTCCGGCAGCACGTCCGCAAACACCGGCGTGGCGCCGACCGCGATGATCGCGGCGGTCGATGCCACGAACGAATTCGGCGGCGTGATCACCTCGTCGCCGGGACCGATGTCGAGCGCCCGCATGGCGAGGATCAGCGCGTCGGTGCCCGAATTCAGCGTCACCACATGCGGCGAGCCGAGATAGGCGGATAATTCTTCCTCGAGCCTTCCGACCGCCGCCCCGCCGATGAAGTCGCCGCGCTGGAACACGCCCTCGACCGCCTGCATGATCTCGGCGCGCTCTTCCTCGAACTGCGCGGGAAGATTGACGTAGCCGATGCGCCGGCGGCCGGTGTCAGCGTCCATGGCAGAACTTCCTGACGGTCTCAATGACGCGGTCCTGCTGGGCGCGCGTCAGGTGCTGGTCGACCGGGAAGCTGATGACTTCCTTGGCGTGGCGGTCGGTGACCGGAAACGTGCCCGGCGCGTAGCCGAGATGCTTCAGGCCTTCCTGCTGGTACAGCGGGATCGGATAGTGGATCTTGGCCTCGATGCCGTTGTCCAGGCAATATTTGTAGAGCTCGTCGCGACGTTCGGCGAACACCATGTAGAGATGGTAGACGTGCTTCACGTTGGGACGGCGCGGCGGGACGCGCAGGCCGGGCAGGCCGGCGAGACCCGCATCGTAGTAGGCCGCATTTTCGATTCTGCGGCGCGTGATCTCGCTGGTCTGGCCGATCAGCCAGTTGCCGACCACGGCCTGCAAGGAATCGAGCCGCGAGTTGCAGCCGAGGATCGCGATCTCGTCGCGGTTCTTCATGCCGTGGTTGCGGATCAGGCGGAGCTTTTCGTTCATGCCGTCGTCATTGGTGACGACGACGCCGGCATCGCCCCAGACGTTGAGGTTCTTGAGCGGATGCAGCGAGAAGCCGGCCGCGATGCCGTGGGTGCCGGAGCGTTTTCCCGCGAACTCCGACAGGATGCCCTGGCAGGCGTCCTCGACCACCGGCATGTTGTGGCGCTGCGCGATCGGCATCAGCTTGCCCATGTCGGTGACCTCGCCGGTCAACTGGACCGGCATGATCGCCTTGGTCTTCCCGGTGATGGCAGCCTCGACCTGGTCCACGTTCATGCAAAAGGAATCGTCGCAATCGACAAGAACCGGCGTCGCGCCGGTTTCCGCGATCGCGCCGACCGTGGCGATGAAGGTGTTCGCGGCGGTGATGACCTCGTCGCCATGACCGATGCCGAGCGCCTTGAGCGGCAGCTTGAGCGCGTCGGTGCCGGATCCGACGCCGATGGCGTGCCGGACGCCGATCAATTCGGCGAAGCGCTTCTCGAACTCGGCGACGGGCTTGCCAAGGGTGAAGTCACCGGTCGCAACCAGCCGGCCGATCTCGGCGAGGATCGGTGCGGGATCCGCGAATTGCTCGAGCAGATAGGAATATCGAACGTCGTACATGTGACCCGTCAGGTGGAATGAAGTTGAGGTGAGGGGGTGTGCGACGCCGCGAGCGCATGCTCGATCGAGGTCGCAATGGCGCCGGCGGAGAGCCCGTGCTTCTTCAGCAGCGAGTCCTGAGAGCCGTAATTGTGCATGAAGCGGTCGGGCAGCGACAGCCGCAGCATCGCAGGGAAACCGGAGCCGAGCTTGTCGATCAGCGCCTCCGCGACCGCGCTGCCGAGGCCGCCGGAGGGCACGTGCTCCTCCAGCGTGGCCACGAGCCTGGTGCCGCGGATCGCCTGCAGCAGCGCTGCGGTATCGAGCGGCTTCACGGTATGCATGTGCAGGATGCCGGCGCGAATGCCTTGCGCGGCCAGCAGGTCGGCTGCGGCGAGGGCGCGCTGGAGCATGATGCCGGTGGTCACCATGAGGACGTCGCCGGGCGGCCGCATCAGGATGGCTTTGCCGATCTCGAAGCCGTGCTCGGCCTTGGACACGATGGCATCGCCGCCCTTGCCGAGCCGGATGTAGATCGGGCCCTTCCAATCCAGCGTCTGCTCCATCATGCGCGCAGCCTCGTCGGCGTCGCACGGGCAGATCACCGTCATGTTGGGCAGCGCCCGCATGATGGCGATGTCCTCGATCGCCTGGTGCGTGGGACCGAGCGGCGCATAGACGAGGCCGCCGCCATTGGCGATCAGCCGTACCGGCAGATTGTGCAGGCAGAGATCGACCGCGACCTGCTCGTAGCAGCGGCGGGTGAGGAAGGTCGCGATGGTGTTGACGTAAGGCACGAAGCCCTCCATCGCGAGACCGGCCGACATGCCGATGATATGCGCTTCCGAGATGCCCTCGATCAGATGGCGCTTGGGGAACTCCTTGCTCATCGCACGTAGCGTGCCGGCACCCGGATCGGAGCCGATGTAAAGCACACGCTCGTCGCGCGCGGCGAGCTTGTGGACCATGTTCATCGCGGTGTTGCGCATGGGGAGCCGATCAAAAATCGCCGACGGCGACGCGAATGGCGTCGAGCTCGCTGTCGGTCAGCTTGTTCTTGTGATGCCAATCGGCATTGGATTCCGCAGCCGGAAGACCCTTGCCCTTGACGGTATGGCAGATGATGGCGGTGGGCTTGCCGGCAACCGCCGGGAGCTGCTTCAGGACCATGCGCAGTGCGCCGACGTCGTGGCCGTTGACCTCCTGCACCGCGAAGCCGAAGCTGCGCCACTTGTCCGCGAGCGGCTCCAGCGGCAGCACGTAGTCGGTGGGGCCGTAGCTCTGCAGCTTGTTGTAGTCGATCAGCGCGACGAGGTTGTCGAGGCCGTGCTTGGTCGCGCCCATCGCCGCTTCCCACACCGATCCCTCGTTGATCTCGCCGTCGCCGAGCAGCACGAAGGTGCGGTAGCTGCGCTCGCGCATGCGGGCGGCGAGCGCAAGGCCGACGCCGATCGAGAGGCCATGTCCGAGCGCGCCGGTCGAGGCCTCGACGCCGGGCACCATGCCGTATTCGGGATGTCCGCCCAGAATGCTGTCGGGACCGCAAAAGCCGTCCAGCTCCGACAGCGGGAAGAAGCCGCGGTCGGCCAATAGCGCATAGAGCGCCAGACATCCGTGTCCCTTGCTGAGGATGGCGCGGTCGCGATCGGGATCGCCCGGGTTCTTCGGGTCGATCCGCAGCACGTCGTCGTAAAGCACGCGGACCATCTCGATCAGCGACAGGGCAGGCCCGACATGGCCGCGTCCCGCGGAGCGGACAGAACCGAGGACCAGGCGGCGCAAATAGAGGCTCCGCTCGTCCAGCGTGCAGGTGAGAGCAGCTTCAGCGTGGGGTGAGATCTGGATCACGTTGGCAAATCGTTTGGTGGAGCCGACGGGCTTTGTCGAGCTGGCCGGCAAGGCGGACCGTCAGATCGCCACCTTGCGCAGCCAGGGCACGCCGGGAGCGGCTTTCCGGCAAATAGGCATTCAGGACAATCAGGCACCAAATCGCCCCGAACACAGGATACAGTACGTCAAGGCGGACCGCAAACGCGTCATCCCCAGCCGCGAAAGCGCGCGAGAGCCGCTCGATCAATCGGTTCGCATCGGCCACGGGCAGACCGCTGCCGGGGTGAATCGCGGTGTCGGACACGAGCTTGACCGGGTCGTCCCAGCCGAAATACTCGAAGTCGATGAAGCGCAATTTGCCGTCGTCGGTGCGCAGTGCGTTGTGTAGTCCGCAATCCGACGGGCTCAATGCACGTTGGGCGGGCGCAAGGTCCGCGGCGGGATCCAGGCCCCGTTCCGCATAGCGCCGACGGAGTTGCCGGATCGCGACGGCAGCGGTGGGAACCAGGCTGCCGTCCATGAACGCGCGCAGATCCGGATGATCATCCGAAGTCCGCCTCAGGTCGTCGAGGCGTTGCTCGTACTGGGCGATGGCCGCCTCGGCCGAGAAGATGCTGGCCGACGCATTCCGCAGAGTCTGCGCGCCTTCAGCGTCGTGCAGCTTTTGCAGCTCGATCAGGAAATCGGCCAACTGGTCGGCGTCGTCGGGCTGCGGATGCAGGACCGCGGGTTCACCGTCTAACCATTGATACAGCGCACAGAACGCGGCCGGATCCTTCGCGATCGGCCGCGGCGTCGCATTGATGCCGTGGCGCGAGAGAAACGAGAGCGCGTCATATTCCTGTCCCAGCCGATCGCGCCCGTCGGACGGATAGTGCTTGAGGGCGAGGGGCGGGCCTTCCGCCATCTCCAGCCGAAACACCCGGTTGTTGCCGCCGGCCCGCGCCGGTTGCGCCGCCGCGACCCGCGCCCCGGAGAGGCGGCTGCCGATCGAGACCGCATCCTGTGCGCTGAGGTCCGACTGGCTCATGCTCCGAACACTCCGCGGTGGATATCGGCCCAGGTCGCGAGCGGCTCGCAATGCGCGGGATGCGGCGGCCGCGACTGCGTGAACAGGATCGATCGCGTCGCCTTCGGAAAATGCGGCTGCTCGAAGACGTCAACGAGATCGTCAATAAAGATGTCGAGCTGCAGGCTTGCCAACCGCTCGACCTTGGCCGCCAGCGTGTCCTCGAAATAGACATTGCCCGCCGAGATCGCCGCGTCGGCGGTGTCGATAAGGCCCGCGCTCTTCAGCCAGCCACGCGCAGCCTCGCGCAAATCGACCCGATCGGGATCCTGATGGCCGAACTGCGTCTTGTGGCTGACGATATGGACGCTCGCGCCGGCCTTGCGGCACGCGGCAAGGAACTCGCGGACGCCAGGGTTGATCTCGGCGCCGCCGATTCCCTTGCCGTAGACGAAGCCCTGCAGCCCCTGCCAGGCAAGCTCGCCGCCGGCGCGGGATCGCAAGAAATCCCGCACGTCGGTCTTCAGCCCGTCCCAGCCCTCCGGCACCAGCCCGCGTTGGCGCGCGGCGGCGGCAAAGACCTTGTCGTAGCAGATGATCGTGTTGTCGAAATCGATGCCGATCCGCACGCCGCTCACTTCAGGCTGATGTTCTGCATCATCTTGATGTTGAAATACCTGGGATCGTTGAGTGAGTTCGGCAGACGGCCCGCCCTGAAGGCGTCCACGAGACCTGACACGGCCTGCTCGATCGTGTGCGTCGGCGCAAAGCCGAGCTCGCGGCGGATCTTCTCCGACGACACGTGGTAGGAACGGAGATCGTCGGTCGGCTCGACGGCCACGTCGACATTGTTGCCGACCACCGATTTGACGATGTCGGCGATCTTCATCAGCGAGTGGTTTTCGTAGCCGATGTTGTAGGTCTTGCCGTCGATCTTCGCATCGTCCTGCTGCAGCAGGAACAGATAGGCCGCCGTCATGTCCTGGATGTGCAGATTGGGCCGCTTCTGCGTTCCGCCGAACACGCGGATGCGGCCGGTGTTGACGGCCAGATTGGTCAGGATGTTGACGACGACGTCGAGCCGCTGCCGCGGAGCGTAGCCGCAGACGGTGGCAGGGCGAACCGTGCAGGTGACGAAGCCGGACGCGGCCTCGTCGGCAAGATCGGTCTCGCACATCGCCTTGAACTTGGAGTAGTCGGTGAGCGGCTCGCAGGACAGCTCCTCGGTCACCTCGGCCTCATCCTTGATGCCGTAGACGCTCGAGGAGGAGGCGTAGATGAAGCGCTTGATACCCGCCTTCTTCGCAGCGCGCACCATCGGACGGAAGCAGTCGTAGTTGATGGACTTGCCGAGTGCCGGGTCTAGCTCGAACGAGGGATCGTTGGAGATGCAGGCGAGGTGGATCACCGCGTTGTTGCCGCGCAGGGCCTCGTTGACCGCGGCCTCATCGCGGATGTCGCCCTTGATCAGGCGGAGGTTCGGATTGTCACGAACGGCGTCGAAGACGTCCTCGCCATACATGAACAAGTCGAGCACGGTGACCTTGTGGCCCGCGGCAAGCAATTGCGGAACCAGCACGCTGCCGACATAGCCGGCGCCACCGGTGACCATCACATTCCATTTCCGATCAATCACTGTCGTTCTCCGGATTCTTCGATCGCGCTACTTCAACAACGCGGTGACGAACTTGACCAGCGGCGCCTTCTCGACCGAGTTGCGGTGGCCGACGATGCCGACCTTGATCGCGCCCGCCGCATTGCCGATGAAGGCGACGTCCTCGATGTTGCCGCCGGCCGCCACCAGCGGCGCCGTGATTGTCAGGAAGGCATCGCCCGCACCAACGGTGTCGACGACGGTCTTGGTGAAAGCAGGGACGCGCGCAACGCCGGTCTTCGACGAGAAGGGGTAGCAGCCGAAGGAGCCGTGCGTGATGATCATGTTGTCGCAATCGATCTTGCGATGCAGGCCGCCCTCGATCACCGATGCGATGTCGTTGAACTTGTCGGTGGCGGCCAGGCGCGCTTCCGGTGCGTCGATGCAGATGTAGTCGGCCCGCGGATACTTCGTGATCAGGTTGTAGCCGTGGTTGCCGCTGTTGCTCTGGGCGTTGACGGCCAGGAACTTGGAATTCGCGATCAAGGCGTCGATCGTGCTGGCTGCGATCATGCCGTGACCGAAATCGGTGACGATGACGACGTCGGCCCCGCGGACGCGCTCGGCGGTGACGCGGTCGATCTCCGTGCGCGCGGCCTCGTCGAGCGGCGTGTCGTCCATCGTATAGACTTCGAACAGCTTGTGCAGATAGCCCATCTCGACGTACCGCAGCTTGCGGGTGGTCGGACGGCCCTGAACGCGGATCGGCGTGAGCTTTACGTTCGGGCGGACATGCGCCCGAATGAACTCTTCGGGGTAGTCGTTGCCACCGAGCGTCGTGACGATCTCGACCGACTTGCAGAAGCTCGCGACGTGATTTGCCGCGGCAATGACGCCGCCGGCAAACTGCTCGCCGTTCTTGAGCAGGGTCGCGACGATGTTCTCCTTGGAGGCCTTCCCGAGCGCCGTGACGTATTGGTATTCGTCGATGATGGTGTCGCCGACCAGCACGACGTGCATGTCCTGGATCTTGTCGATCAGCTTCAGCAGGCGTTCGGCGCCGCCGCCATCGCGCACCTTCTGGAGGTAGTCGCGCAGCGGCGGATCGTAGATGTCGAAATAACGGTTCAGCAGCGACGACGAGCTGAACGTCACGTCCCGCGTGAAGACGATGCGCCCGCCGTGACGCTCGACCGCCTCGCGCTCCACTGCGATCTTGCCGGTCACGTCATCCTCGGGATTCTCGTAGTCCGAGCCCTTCACGTAGATGTCAGGGCGCACGGTATCGAGGACCGGCTCGGCGCTGGAGGTCTGATTGATGCCGACCCAGTCGACCGTGCCGAGCGCGGCCAGCATCTCGGCGCGCATGTTCTCCGGAAAGATCGGCCGTCCCGGGCCCTTGTTGACGTAACGGTCCGCGGTGATGGTCACCACGACGACGTCGGCCTCGTTGCGGGCTGCCAGGATGTGCCGGACGTGACCGAGATGCACCAGATCGAACACGCCGTGGCAGAGCGCAACGGTCAGGCCCTCAGCCTGCGCGGCGCGCGCAATCTCGCCGAGCTCCTCGATCGTCTTGATCTTCTCGTGCGGTGCCGGATGGCCGGCCGGCCTGTCTGTCGCAGCATTACCCATGTGAATGACCCAAGGCGCCGGTCGGTCTCAGTTGGCCGGCCCGGACGTGATCGGCTGGCGGCAAAATTGGGGGGTGAACGAATCTGCTCAACGGCTTGCCTTCTGCGGGGTGACCTTGTCGTCACCGAGATATTTGAACCAGTCCTTGGTGGCGTCGGCGATCTTGTCCACCGTCCAGAGCGGAGCGTCCTTGTACTGGTCCATCGACTTCAACATCGTCGCAACGCCGTCCTCGAACTTCACCTTCGGCGCCCATTTCAGGACCCGCTTGATCTTGCTGATGTCGGCGTAGGTGCAATCGGGCTCGCCCGGGCGCTTGGGAATGTGGACCTTGTCGCCGCCGAGGAGCTCGACCAGGCGGTTCACGCTGTAGGTGTTGTCCGAGCCGACATTGAAGATCTCGTGCGAGACGTCGGAGCGCGCGGCGGTCACGAAGGCATCGGCGACGTCGCTGACGAAGGTGAAGTCGCGCGTCTGCTCGCCGTCGCCGACCACCGTGAAGGGCTTGCCCGCCAGCTTCTGTGCCATGAACACGCCGAACACGGCGCCGTAGGTGCCGGTGGTGCGATGGCGCGGTCCGAACACGTTGAACAGGCGCAGCGCCACGGCGGGCAGCTTGTAGACCTGGCACCAGTGCATGACGCATTGCTCACCGAGATTCTTGGTGAGCGCGTAAGGATACATCGGCCGGATCTCGGAACTCTCCGGCGTGGGATAGACATCCGGAATGCCGTAGCAGGAGGAGGAAGCCGCATAGATGAAGCGGCTGGCGCCCGCGTGCCACGCCGCTTCGAGAACGTTGACCGTGCCGTCGACATTGGCGCGATGATAGGGGATCGGCGATTCGATCGAGGGTACGATGTCCGCCAGCGCGGCGAGATGGAAGACCCAATCCACCCCGTGGAAATACGGTTTGATCGCGTCCAGATCGGTGACGTCCGCCCGCACGACCTTCAACTGGCTCGAACCGGCGCGTGCGGCGAGGTTTTCAGCGCGTCCGATCACGAAATTATCGAGCGCAATGACCTCATGGCCGTCATCGAGCAGGCGATCGACGAGGTGACTTCCAATGAACCCGGCGCCGCCAGTAACAATGCATTTCATAGGGAACATCCGTGACGCGAATGCCCAGCGAAATAGGCTCGCCAATGTTGAGTGAAACCCGAAAAGCCGACTATCAGCCGCCCGCAAACTTTGCAAGTATTATACCTTTGCAATCCTTGGTAATAGCCGGTATCACCCGGTAATGTTGCAATCGAGCCGTCAGCCCATGCCTGCCGAATCCGTCGATCCCGACCACAAGGCTTTCCTCGACGATTACGTGGGGCGCCTGCATCGCGCGACGGCGGTCGACGACGGTATTTTTGCGAGGATCTCCGCGACGCGCGCGTCCTGGTTACGCACGCGCGAGCAGGGCGGTCGCGTCATCTTCATCGGCAACGGCGGGTCGGCCGGCATCGCTTCGCATTTGGCGATCGATCTGGCGAAGAATGCGTCAGTGCCCGCTCTCTGCTTCAGCGATGCGAGCATGATGTCGTGCCTTGCCAACGATTACGGGTTCGAGGACTGGATCGCGCACGCCGTGCGGCTGAATGCGCGCGCCGGCGATTGCCTCGTCGCGATCAGCTCGTCGGGGCGTTCGACGAACATCCTCAACGCGGTCACGCAGGCGCGCAAGATGAAGCTCGACGTGATCACGTTGTCGGGCATGAACGCGGACAATCCGCTGCGCAATCTCGGCGACGTCAATTTCTGGGTCGACAGCCGCAGCTACAACATTGTCGAGACCACGCACCAGTTCTGGATGATGGCCGCAATCGACCTCGTCATCGGTCGTGCGGAATATCCGGCGTCCTGAGGCGGGCATCCGATGCAGTCGCGATTCAAGCATGCGGCCCTGTTTTCGGTGAAGCTGCTGCTGTCGATCGCCGTGCTGGTCTACATCGCGCGCGGTCTCGACCTGCGCCAGCTGCGCGACCATCTCGTCTCGGTCGATCCGGTCCTGTTCGTCGTCGCGCTTGCGCTGATCTTCGTCCAGACCTTCGTGCTCAACGGCCGGTGGGAGCTGATCATGCGCGCGCTCGGCGTGTCGCTGGATTGGCTCGCCGGCTGGCGGATACTGATGACCAGCCTCTGGTTCAATCAGGTGTTGCCGTCATCGGTCGGCGGTGACGCGGTGCGGATCTGGCTGCTGCGTCAACGCAGCGTGCAGTGGCCGGAGGCGGTCAAGGGCGTTGCAGCCGACCGCTTCACGGCATTGATCGGACTGGTCGTGCTGATGGTGGCCGGATTGCCGTTTCTGATGTCGCGCGTGTCGAATCACGCTGCGATCCTGGCGATCGGCGGACTGACGGTGACCGGCGTCGCCGGCACGCTGGTCCTGTTGACGCTCGACCGTCTGCCGAAACGCTTCATTGCGCTTCCCGCGATCGCGAGCTTCGTGCGGTTCGGAACGCTGGTCAGGTTTTTGCTCCTGCAGTCCGAGCGCCGTGCGCTGCTGTTCGGATCGGCGCTCCTCATCCATCTCGTCACCGCCGCGGCCTGCTACACCTTGGCGCGCGGCGTCGGAGCGCAGCTCTCTGTCCTCGACGCCGGCATTCTGATTCCGCCGGTGGTGCTGTTGACGGCGGTCCCCATCTCGATCAGCGGCTGGGGCGTTCGCGAGGGAGCGATGGTCGCCTGCCTGGGTCTGGCGGGTGTGTCGTCCGAGCAGGCGCTGTCGGTATCGCTCCTGCTGGGCGCCATTAGCGTGATCATCGGGCTCGTCGGTGGCGTAATCTGGCTGGCAAGTCCGGAGCGCGGCTCGTATTCGGCCGACAAGGTGGCCAAGGCAGCGGAGGACGCGCCCGGCTACGGGCTGGGCAACGAGGCCTCGAGCCACCCATGACCCGCTTGAGCCCGTTGCCGATCTGGTCTTCACAGGGTGAGACTATCCCACTCGCGCGCGTATCTCATTCTTCGGTTGCACGATGAAAAACCTGTTCTACGTCCGCAATACTTGCCGCCTCTGTCATTCCGACAAGCAAGAGCTGGTCGTCCCGATGGCAGGCATGCCGATCGGCACGCCGAACTTCCAGGTGCCGAACGCCAGCGTCGACGATCCCGTGTTCCGCGCTGCGGTGCCGATGGCGCTGCATCTGTGCCGGGACTGCGGCCACCTCCAGATTCTCCATGTCGGCAATCCGGAGATCCAGTACCGAAACTATGTCTATACCACCTCGCTCTCGCTCGGCCTGCGCGAGCATTTCGCTACCTATGCCGACGACGTCGTCAGCCGTTTCGGCATTGCGCCGGGTTCGCTGGTGGTCGAGCTCGGCAGCAATGACGGATCGCTGCTCGGCTTCTTCAAGGAGCGGGGGATGCGGGTGCTGGGTGTTGATCCCGCCGTCGACATCGCGCGGCGCGCCACGGAGGCGGGCATCGAGACCATCGGCGATTTCTTCACCGATGCCGTTGGTCGCCGCATCCTGCAGAGCCATGGCGCGGCGAGCGTCGTGATCGCCAACAACATGATCGCCAATGTCGACAATCTGGATCCGCTGGTGATCGGGGTTCGCGACGTACTCGCGCCGGACGGATTGTTCGTCTTCGAAACGCAATACGGCGTCGACGTCACCGAGAAGAACCTGCTCGATACCGTCTATCACGAGCATCTGTCGTATTTTAACATCAAGCCGCTGATCCGTTTCTTCGCCCGGCTGGGCATGGAGCTGATCGACGTCCAGCACATCTGGACCAAGGGCGGCTCGATCCGCGTGACCGTGCAGCGCGCCGGCGGCGCCAAGAAACCGTCGGCCGAGGTCGCGCGTTTCGTTGCCGAGGAAGACCGGCTCGGCGTCGATCAGCCGGCCTATTATATGCCGTACGTGAAGAGGATCGCCGCCATCCGTGACGAATTGGTCGCGATGGCAGATGCCGCCCATGCGCGCGGTGAGCTGGTCGCCGGCTATGGCGTCTCGGTGGGCACCACGACGCTGCTGCCGCAGTTCGGCCTGGAGAACAAGATCGACTTCCTGGTGGACGACGATCCCAACAAGGGGAAGGTGATGGCGGGCCCCGGCTATGACATCCCGATCCTGCCGCCTGCCGCTCTCTACGAGCGCAAACCCGCGTTCGTCGTGGTCTTCGCCTGGCGCTATGTCGACCCGATCCGGGCCAAGCACGCCCGCTATTTCGCCGAAGGCGGGAAGTTCGTGGTGCCGCTGCCGGGGATTTCCATGGTCGACCGGGCCGACTGACGGCTCCCGATAGCCTTGCCGGGGATGGGATGGCGCGTTCCGGGCGGTCGACAAGTCCTTGATCCACATGGCCTCTGCACGACCCTCGGGGGGAGGGCGGCCTGCCCGGGCGAACTCTCTCTACCTTGACCTTTGGCCGCATCCGCAGTAGATACCCGGCACTCGCAGCCGGCCCGTTAGACGCGGATTTCCGGCGCGGCCTTGAAATCCCCGAACAATCGAGCCCGGTTTCCGGCTCATCCTTCGAGACAGAGGGCTGGGCCAACGGCGGCTGTTCGGATCCCTGAAATTCATTTGCGTCTGTCGACGGACGCTGGACCTCAAGCGATGGCAGTCAGCCCGTTCAAGTTCTTGCAGGAAGTGCGCTCGGAGACTGCCAAGGTCACCTGGCCGACCCGCCGTGAGACCACGATCACCACCATCATGGTGTTCGTCATGGTCGCGGTGGCTTCGATCTTCTTCTTCGCCGCCGACCTGATCATTCGCTACCTCGTCACCTTCCTCCTGGGCATTCAATGATGGCAACAGCAACCGCTCAAGTGTCCGACAAGCGCTGGTACATCGTCCACGCCTATTCGAACTTCGAGAAGAAGGTCGCCGAATCGATCCGCGAGCAGGCCAAGCAGCGCGGGCTCGAGGAGCTGTTCGAGCTGGTGCTGGTTCCGACCGAGAAGGTCACGGAAGTGCGCCGCGGCCGCAAGATCGACGCCGAGCGCAAGTTCTTCCCCGGCTACGTGCTGGTGAAGATGAAGCTGACCGACGAGGCGTTCCATCTGATCAAGAACACGCCGAAGGTCACGGGCTTCCTCGGCGCCGAGAACAAGCCGATGCCGATCTCGGAAGCCGAGGCCATGCGCATCCTGCACCAGGTGCAGGAGGGCGTGGAACGGCCGAAGGCGTCGGTGTCGTTCGAGATCGGCGAGAACGTGCGCGTGGCCGACGGCCCGTTCGCCTCGTTCTCGGGTGTGGTCGAGGAGATCGATGAGGCGCGCTCGCGCGTGAAGGTCGCCGTGTCGATCTTCGGCCGCGCGACGCCGGTCGAGCTGGAATTCGGTCAGGTCGAGAAGGTCTGATCGGGTAACGCGGGAGGCTTCGGTCTCGCGCAACAAGAGGCCGTGGGAGGGAGGGGCGGTTGCCAGCCGCATCCGACCCAGACCACGAACCTGAAACCGCCGGTCCTGCCGGCACAACAGGAGTGATACATGGCAAAGAAAGTGACCGGATACCTGAAGCTTCAGGTCCCGGCCGGCGCGGCGAATCCCTCGCCCCCGATCGGTCCCGCGCTCGGTCAGCGCGGTCTCAACATCATGGAGTTCTGCAAGGCGTTCAACGCCCAGACCCAGAAGGAAGAGAAGAACACCCCGATCCCGGTGATCATCACCATCTATGCGGACCGTTCCTTCACCTTCGAGATGAAGACGCCGCCGATGTCCTACTTCCTCAAGCAGGCTGCAAAAATCCAGTCCGGTTCGAAGGCGCCGGGCCGTGACAAGGCCGGCAAGGTGACCAAGGCGCAGGTGCGCGAGATCGCCGAGAAGAAGATGAAGGACTTGAATTGCGACACCATCGAATCGGCCATGAAGATGGTCGAGGGCTCGGCCCGTTCGATGGGTCTGGAAGTTGCGGGGTAAGCGGCCATGGCAATCGGAAAGCGTTTGAACAAAGCCCGCGAAGGCATTGACCGCGAAAAGCTTTACCCGCTCGCGGACGCCATCAAGATGGTCAAGGAACGCGCGAAAGCGAAGTTCGACGAGACCATCGAGGTCGCGATCAATCTCGGCGTCGATCCGCGCCACGCCGACCAGATGGTCCGCGGTGTCGTGACCCTGCCAAACGGCACCGGCCGTACGCTCCGCGTCGGCGTGTTCGCCCGCGGCGCCAAGGCCGATGAAGCCAAGGCCGCCGGTGCGGACGTCGTCGGCGCCGAGGACCTGGTCGAGAAGGTGCAGAACGGCACGATCGATTTCGACCGCTGTATCGCCACCCCCGACATGATGCCGCTGGTCGGCCGCCTCGGTAAGGTGCTCGGCCCGCGCGGCCTGATGCCGAACCCGAAGATCGGTACCGTGACCATGGACGTCACCGGTGCGGTGAAGGGCGCCAAGGGCGGCTCGGTCGAGTTCCGCGTCGAGAAGGCCGGCATCCTGCAGGCCGGCGTCGGCAAGGCCTCGTTCTCCGAGGAGAAGCTGGTCGAGAACATCAAGGCTCTGGCTGACGCGGTCTCCAAGGCGAAGCCGGCCGGTTCCAAGGGCACTTACATCCAGCGCGTTGCGGTGTCCTCGACGATGGGCCCCGGCGTGAAGGTCGAGCCGGGCACCATTCTCGGCTGAGGTTTGGAAATTGCATGAGGCGAGGGGCGGGATCGGGCGACCGATTCCGCCCCTCGTCGTTTGTGGCGGCGCTCTTCGGAAACAACAACAATGGCTGACAAGGTCCTGATCTACTCGCGCTTTCCCAAGTCGATGATGGCGCGCTTCGCCGAGCGGTTCGAGCTGCTCGACACCGGCGGCAAGCCCGTGCGGGAGGTGTTTCCGGCGGAGGAGCTGGGCGGCATCCGCGCACTGCTGACTGCTGGCGGCTCGCCACTCGGTGCGGAGGCGATGAACCTGTTTCCGAATCTCGGCGCCATCGTCTGCTATGGGACTGGCTATGATGGCGTCGACCTGAAGGCGGCGGCCAGCCGGAACATCGCGGTCGGTCACAGCCCCGGTGCCAATGCGGCTTCTGTCGCCGACATCGCGATGACCTTGATGCTGGCGACGACGCGGCGGATTTTGGTGGCCGACCAATATGTCCGCAGCGGCGATTGGGCGGCCTCGAAACAGTCACCGATGATGCGTCCCCAGGCCGGCATGCCCGGCCGCCGCATCGGCATCTACGGCATGGGTGAGATCGGCCGCAAGATCGCCGCGCGCTGTGCTGCTTTCGAGAGCGAGGTCGGCTATTTCAGCCGCACCCGGTATGATCTGCCCTATCAGTACTTTCAGACCCTGGAGGCGCTCGCCGATTGGTGCCCCGTCCTGATGATCGCGGTGCGGGCAGGGGCCGAGACCCAACATGCCGTCAACGCCGATATCCTCAGGCGCCTCGGGGCGGAGGGCTACGTCGTCAACATCTCCCGCGGCTCCGTCATCGACGAGAAGGCCCTGGTCGCGGCGCTCACCGACAAGACCATCGCGGGGGCGGGCCTCGACGTCTTCGAGAAGGAACCGCACGCGCCTGACGCCCTGACCGAACTCCCCAACGTGGTGTTCGCCCCGCATATCGGCGGCCACACCCTGGATTCGCACGTCGCCATGCAGAACTGCGTGCTGGCCAACCTGACCGCATTCTTCGAGGGCAAAACGCTGCCGTACCGGATCAAATCGGCCTGAATCGGCCCTTGTTGGGCCATCTCAAGGCCAACCGCCAATCGATTGGAACTGGTGTGAATTTTGCTCTTGGCAAGCAGGCTCCGAGCGGTTAAAGAACCGCCTCCGGACGTGCCGGCCTCGGCTGGCGCGTTCGTGCACGCATTCCGAAAACCCGACACGACAGGAGATCATTCCTTTTCAGGACGTCCGTGAGGATTTGCCCGAAAAGGAAGGAAGATCCGTCTTTTGGCAGGGATGCGGGCAGAGGTCGGGCGGTTCGCCGGCTGACCTCGTCCTGTCCAAGACTGCAGGCGCCCGCGGGGAATCTCGATTCCTCAACGGCTTAATCGCATTGCCTGCATAGACGGGTGAAGACCGGATTTCACTTCGCATCCAGCTTTAAGGGCTGGTTTTGCGAAACGGGTCTGGTTCGGACCTCGACACGCCGTGGGCCCTTGGGCTCCCGGAGGGCAGGCTTTGAATGTCGTCTTGCCCGGCGTGTCCGATGGGTTTTTGACCCGGAGGTTCAGGTTTGGGCGGGACGATGGGTGCAACCCGGCGGTCCCGCTTCTCGCGATGACCGCCAACCGGAGAGAGCTTGCTGTGGAACGAGCGGCAAAAAAAGAAGCGGTCGAACAGCTCAACGAGGTCTTCAAGACCACGAGCGTCGCGATCGTTGCTCAATATTCCGGCCTCACCGTCGCCCAGATGCAGAAGCTGCGCCAGCAGATGAAGCAGGCGGGTGCCGCGGTGAAGGTCTCGAAGAACCGTCTCGCCAAAATTGCTCTTGAAGGCACTGACGTCGTTGCCATCGGCCCCATGCTGAAGGGGCCGACCGTGATCGCGACTTCGAACGATCCGGTAGCGGCGCCAAAGGTCGCCATCGAATTCGCCAAGGCGAACGAAAAGTTCGTCATCGTCGGCGGATCGATGGGGAAGACCGTCCTGAATGTCGACGGCGTGAAGGCGCTTGCCTCGCTGCCGTCGCTTGACGAACTGCGCGGCAAGATCGTCGGCCTCATCGTGGCCCCGGCGACCAAGCTGGCCCAGCTCGCCAACGCGCCCGCGGGCAAGCTCGCGCGCGTCATCCAGGCTCATGCCTCAAAGGGCGAAGCGGCCTGACGCCCTTCGCAAAACTCAAACCCGAACCAGACTTACAGTTAAGGAAACTGAACAATGGCTGACCTGCAGAAGATCGTTGACGACCTCTCGAGCCTGACCGTGCTCGAAGCTGCCGAACTCGCGAAGCTCCTCGAAGAGAAGTGGGGCGTTTCGGCTGCCGCGGCTGTCGCCGTGGCCGGCCCGGCCGCTGGCGGCGGCGGTGCTGCCGCTCCGGCGGAAGAGAAGACCGAGTTCACGGTCGTTCTCGCCAGCGCCGGCGACAAGAAGATCGAGGTCATCAAGGAAGTCCGCGCCATCACCGGTCTCGGCCTGAAGGAAGCAAAGGACCTCGTCGAGGGTGCTCCGAAGCCGCTGAAGGAAGGCGTGAACAAGGACGAAGCCGACAAGATCAAGGCCCAGCTCGAGAAGGCTGGCGCCAAGGTCGAGCTCAAGTAAGCACTGCTTACTGGCGGGATCCCGGGCGGGCAACGGCTCTGCCCGGGATCCTGGTCCCCCTTCGAGAGGGTGGACCAGAATGCAAAAGGCGTGCGACGGAACGATCCGACGCAGGCCAAACACGAAAAAGTGTGGGGATTTGAGGGTTTGACCCTCGAATCTGCACTATTGTCGCCCCATATCGGGTCGGCAGCACGAAAGCGCGGTGGGCAGGGATGCCGGATTTCCCTGTAAGCCGTTGGGAGAGCAGGCTATTTCGGGCTTTTGCAGTCCGTGAAGATGATCGTTGTGACGGGCGGGCGCGCATCTGCGCCCCGCGCGTCGTTTTGCGTTTTGAAGGTCTGAAGAACAGATTCAGGACATCGGCGCCTGAAACTGCGTCTCCGGCCCCCAAGACGGGTTCGAAAATTCAACCCGGAAAGCGGTGGCAGCCGCGGTCCGGACGGTGCGCCCAGGGCGGGCGACGAAAATGAGAGGCCACGATGGCGCAGCAGACATTCACCGGTCGCAAACGCGTTCGCAAGTTCTTCGGACACATCAAGGAAGTCGCCGAGATGCCGAACCTCATCGAGGTTCAGAAGGCGTCCTATGACCAGTTCCTGATGGTGGACGAACCCCAGGGCGGACGTCTCGACGAGGGTCTGCAGGCGGTGTTCCGCTCGGTGTTTCCGATCTCCGACTTCTCCGGCACCTCGATGCTGGAATTCGTCCGCTACGAGTTCGAACAGCCGAAATACGACGTCGACGAGTGCCGCCAGCGCGGCATGACCTTCGCTGCGCCCCTCAAGGTGACGCTGCGCCTCATCGTGTTCGATATCGACGAGGAAACCGGCGCGAAGTCGGTGAAGGACATCAAGGAGCAGGACGTCTACATGGGCGACATCCCGCTCATGACGATGAACGGCACCTTCATCGTCAACGGCACCGAGCGCGTCATCGTCTCGCAGATGCACCGTTCGCCCGGCGTGTTCTTCGACCACGACAAGGGCAAGACCCATTCCTCGGGCAAGCTGCTGTTCGCCGCCCGCGTCATCCCCTATCGCGGTTCCTGGCTCGACATCGAGTTCGACGCCAAGGACATCGTCTATGCGCGTATCGACCGTCGCCGCAAGATTCCGGTGACGTCGCTGATGTTCGCCCTCGGCCTCGACGGCGAGGCGATCCTGTCCACGTTCTACAAGAAGATTCTCTACAAGCGGACCAAGGAAGGCTGGCGCGTTCCGTTCGACGCCAACCGCTTCCGCGGCTACTCCACGGTCAACGACCTGATCGATGCCGACACCGGCAAGGTCGTGCTCGAGGCCGGCAAGAAGCTCACCGTCCGCGCCGCCCGCCAGCTCCAGGAGAAGGGGCTGAAGGCGCTGCGCATGGCCGACGAGGAACTGGTCGGCAATTACGTCGCCGAGGATCTCGTCAACCCCAAGACCGGTGAGATCCACGCCGAGGCCGGTGAGGAGATCACCGACAAGCTGATGAAGGCGCTCAACGAGCAGGGCTACAAGGAGCTGCCGCTGCTCGACATCGACCACGTCAATGTCGGCCCCTACATCCGCAACACGCTCTCGGCCGACAAGAACATGACGCGCGAGGACGCGCTGTTCGACATCTACCGCGTGATGCGTCCGGGCGAGCCGCCAACGCTGGAATCGGCGCAGGCCATGTTCCAGTCGCTGTTCTTCGACGCCGAGCGCTACGACCTCTCCGCGGTCGGCCGCGTCAAGATGAACATGCGCCTCGACCTCGATGCGCCCGACACCCAGCGCACGCTGCGCAAGGAGGACATCCTCTCCGTCATCAAGACGCTGGTGGATCTGCGCGACGGCAAGGGCGAGATCGACGACATCGACCATCTCGGCAACCGCCGCGTGCGTTCGGTCGGCGAGCTCATGGAGAACCAGTACCGCATCGGCTTGTTGCGCATGGAGCGCGCGATCAAGGAGCGCATGTCCTCGGTCGACATCGACACGGTCATGCCGCAGGACCTGATCAACGCCAAGCCGGCCGCCGCCGCGGTGCGCGAGTTCTTCGGCTCCTCGCAGCTCTCGCAGTTCATGGACCAGACCAACCCGCTCAGCGAGATCACCCACAAGCGCCGCCTCTCGGCGCTCGGACCGGGCGGTCTCACCCGCGAGCGCGCTGGCTTCGAGGTGCGCGACGTGCACCCGACGCATTACGGCCGCATCTGCCCGATCGAGACGCCGGAAGGTCCGAACATCGGCCTGATCAACTCGCTCGCGACCTTCGCGCGCGTGAACAAGTACGGCTTCGTCGAGACGCCGTATCGCAAGGTCAAGGATGGCCGTGTCACCGACGAGGTCGTGTACCTGTCGGCGATGGAGGAAGGGCGCTATTCCGTGGCCCAGGCCAACGTGCCGGTCGACGCCAAGGGCCGCTTCACCGAAGACCTCGTGGTCTGCCGTTCGAGCGGCACCCGCGACGTCGTGCCGATGACGCCCGACAAGGTCGACTACATGGACGTGTCGCCGAAGCAGCTCGTTTCGGTCGCCGCGGCGCTGATCCCGTTCCTCGAGAACGACGACGCCAACCGCGCGCTGATGGGCTCGAACATGCAGCGCCAGGCGGTGCCGCTGGTTCGCGCCGAGGCGCCGTTCGTCGGCACCGGCATGGAGGGCGTGGTTGCCCGTGACTCGGGCGCTGCGATCGCGGCGCGCCGTTCGGGCGTGATCGACCAGATCGATGCGACCCGCGTCGTCATCCGTGCCACGGAAGATCTCGATCCGACCAAGTCGGGCGTCGATATCTACCGCCTCATGAAGTACCAGCGCTCGAACCAGTCGACCTGCATCAACCAGCGTCCGCTGGTGAAGGTCGGCGACGTCGTCAGGAAGGGCGACATCATCGCCGACGGTCCTTCGACCGATCTCGGCGAGCTCGCGCTCGGCCGCAACGTGCTGGTCGCGTTCATGCCGTGGAACGGCTACAACTTCGAAGACTCGATCCTGCTCTCCGAGCGGATCGTGAAGGAGGACGTCTTCACCTCGATCCACATCGAGGAGTTCGAGGTGATGGCCCGCGACACCAAGCTCGGACCTGAGGAAATCACCCGCGACATTCCGAACGTCTCGGAAGAAGCGCTGAAGAACCTCGACGAAGCCGGTATCGTCTACATCGGCGCGGAAGTGCGCGCCGGCGACATCCTGGTCGGCAAGATCACGCCGAAGGGCGAAAGCCCGATGACGCCGGAAGAGAAGCTGCTGCGCGCCATCTTCGGCGAGAAGGCCTCCGACGTCCGCGACACCTCGCTGCGCGTTCCCCCGGGCGTGCAGGGCACCATCGTCGAAGTGCGCGTGTTCAACCGCCACGGCGTCGACAAGGACGAGCGTGCGCTGGCGATCGAGCGGGAGGAGATCGAGCGCCTCGCCAAGGACCGCGACGACGAGCAGGCGATCCTGGACCGCAACGTCTACAACCGTCTTGCCGAGCTGCTCGAGGGGCGGCAGGGCATTGCAGGTCCCAAGGGCTTCAAGAAGGACACCAAGATCACCCGTGCGGTGCTCGAGGAGTATCCGAAGTCGCAATGGTGGCTGTTCGCTTCGCCGAACGACAAGCTGATGGCCGAGATCGAGGCCATGCGGAAGCAGTACGACGAGTCGAAGAAGGGACTGGAACAGCGCTTCCTCGACAAGGTCGAGAAGCTTCAGCGCGGTGACGAATTGCCGCCCGGCGTGATGAAGATGGTCAAGGTCTTCGTCGCGGTGAAGCGCAAGATCCAGCCCGGCGACAAGATGGCCGGCCGCCACGGCAACAAGGGCGTGGTGTCGAAGATCGTGCCGATCGAGGACATGCCGTTCCTCGAAGACGGCACGCATGCCGACATCGTGCTCAATCCGCTCGGCGTGCCTTCGCGCATGAACGTCGGACAGATCCTCGAGACCCATCTCGGCTGGGCCTGCGCCGGCCTCGGCAAGCGTATCGGCCAGACCGTCGATGCGTACCTGTCGAAGCAGGACATCAAGCCGCTGAAGGAGACCTTGAAGAAGGTCTACGGCGAGGACGAGACGATCAAGTCGCTCAACGACAACGAGCTGCTCGAACTCGGCCATAACCTCAGCCGCGGCGTGCCGATCGCAACCCCGGTGTTCGACGGTGCCAAGGAAGCCGATATCGAGGAGATGCTGAAGCTCGCCGGTCTCGACGCTTCGGGTCAGTCGACCGTCTATGACGGCCGCACCGGCGATCCGTTCGATCGCAAGGTGACGGTGGGCTACATCTACATGCTCAAGCTGCACCATCTGGTCGACGACAAGATCCATGCGCGTTCGATCGGTCCGTACTCGCTCGTCACCCAGCAGCCGCTGGGCGGCAAGGCGCAGTTCGGCGGCCAGCGCTTCGGCGAAATGGAGGTGTGGGCGCTCGAGGCTTACGGCGCGGCGTACACGCTCCAGGAGATGCTGACGGTGAAGTCGGACGACGTCGCCGGCCGTACCAAGGTGTACGAGGCGATCGTGCGCGGCGACGACACGTTCGAGGCCGGTATTCCGGAATCGTTCAACGTGCTGGTCAAGGAAATGCGCTCGCTCGGCCTCAACGTCGACCTGCACAACTCCAAGATGGGACCGGCGCCGACGTCGGAAGCGGCCGAGTAATTCGACCTGTCATGCCCGGCCTTCGCGGCCGGGCATCGGCGCCCCGCCCGAGGCCTTGAGGGCAGGGCGCCATGCAGAAGTGATTTTCGAATTTGCGGCCGGAGGCGACCGGCACGCGAGGAGAAGACGATGAACCAAGAAATTATGAATCTCTTCAACCCGACGACGCCGGCTCAGGTCTTCGACCAGATCCGGATCTCGATCGCGTCTCCAGAGAAGATTCTGTCCTGGTCCTACGGCGAGATCAAGAAGCCGGAGACCATCAACTATCGTACCTTCAAACCCGAGCGCGACGGCCTGTTCTGCGCCCGCATCTTCGGGCCGATCAAGGACTACGAGTGCTTGTGCGGCAAGTACAAGCGCATGAAGTACAAGGGCATCATCTGCGAGAAGTGCTCGGTCGAGGTCACGCTGTCGCGCGTCCGGCGCGAGCGCATGGGTCATATCGAGCTCGCAGCCCCCGTCGCGCACATCTGGTTCCTGAAGTCGCTGCCCTCGCGCATCGGCCTCCTGCTCGACATGACGCTGAAGGATCTCGAGCGGATCCTCTACTTCGAATATTACGTCGTGCTCGAGCCGGGCCTCACCGCGCTGAAGGACCGTCAGCTGCTGTCGGAAGACGAGTATCTGAAGGCGCAGGACGAGTACGGCCAGGACAGCTTCACCGCCATGATCGGCGCCGAGGCGATCCGCGAGCTGCTCAAGGGCATGGACCTCGAGAAGCTCGAGGCCTCGCTGCGTGCCGAGATGCAGGAGACCGACTCCGACATCAAGCACAAGAAGCTCGCCAAGCGTCTGAAGATCGTGGAAGCGTTCCGCCATTCCGGCAACAAGCCGGAATGGATGATCATGACCGTGATCCCGGTGATTCCGCCGGACCTGCGTCCGCTGGTGCCGCTGGACGGCGGCCGTTTCGCGACCTCTGATCTCAACGACCTCTATCGCCGCGTCATCAACCGCAACAACCGCTTGAAGCGGCTGATGGAGCTGCGCGCGCCCGACATCATCATCCGCAACGAGAAGCGCATGCTTCAGGAAGCGGTCGATGCGCTGTTCGACAACGGCCGCCGCGGCCGCGTCATCACCGGCGCCAACAAGCGTCCGCTGAAGTCGCTCGCCGACATGCTCAAGGGCAAGCAGGGCCGCTTCCGCCAGAACCTGCTCGGCAAGCGCGTCGACTATTCGGGCCGTTCGGTGATCGTGGTCGGTCCCGAGCTGCGCCTGCATCAGTGCGGCCTGCCGAAGAAGATGGCGCTCGAGCTGTTCAAGCCGTTCATCTATTCGCGGCTCGACGCCAAGGGCCTGTCCACCACCGTGAAGCAGGCCAAGAAGCTGGTCGAGAAGGAACGGCCCGAGGTCTGGGACATCCTGGACGAGGTGATCCGCGAGCATCCGGTGCTGCTCAACCGCGCCCCGACGCTGCACCGCCTCGGCATTCAGGCATTCGAGCCCGTGCTGATCGAGGGCAAGGCGATCCAGCTTCACCCGCTGGTCTGCTCCGCGTTCAACGCCGACTTCGACGGCGACCAGATGGCCGTGCACGTTCCGCTGTCGCTCGAAGCGCAGCTGGAAGCGCGCGTCCTGATGATGTCGACCAACAACATCCTGCATCCCGCGAACGGCCAGCCGATCATCGTGCCGTCGCAGGACATCGTGCTCGGTCTGTACTACGTCTCGATCATGCGCGAAGGCCTGCCCGGCGAGGGCAAGGTGTTCGGCGACATGGCCGAGCTCGAGCATGCGCTGCACGCGAAGGTCATCCACCTCCACACCAAGATCAAGTACCGGTGGGAAGGCATGGACGAGACCGGCAAGGTCTCCAAGCGCTGGATCGAGACCACCGCCGGCCGCGTCATGCTCGGCAATCTGCTGCCGAAGAACCCGCGCATCTCCTACGAGATCATCAACAAGCTGATGACCAAGCGCGAGATCTCCGGCGTCATCGACCAGGTCTACCGCCACTGCGGCCAGAAGGAGACGGTGATCTTCTGCGACCGCATCATGGCGCTCGGCTTCTACAACGCGTTCAAGGCCGGCATCTCGTTCGGCAAGGACGACATGGTCGTGCCGCACGGCAAGTGGAAGATCGTCGACACCACTCGTACGCTGGCGAAGGATTTCGAGCAGCAGTACAACGACGGCCTGATCACCCATGGCGAGAAGTACAACAAGGTCGTCGACGCCTGGTCGAAGGCCACGGAAGAAATCGCCAAGGCGATGATGAAGGAGATCTCCGCCACCAAGAAGACGGCGAGCGGAGCCGACGCCGACATCAACTCGATCTACATGATGGCTCACTCCGGTGCCCGCGGTTCGCCGGCCCAGATGCGCCAGCTCGCCGGCATGCGCGGCCTGATGGCCAAGCCGTCGGGCGAGATCATCGAGACGCCGATCATCTCGAACTTCAAGGAAGGCCTCTCGGTGCTCGAGTACTTCAACTCGACCCACGGCGCCCGCAAGGGCCTCGCGGACACCGCGTTGAAGACCGCGAACTCCGGCTACCTGACCCGTCGTCTCGTCGACGTGGCGCAGGACTGCATCATCACGCAGAGCGACTGCGGCACCAAGCTCGGAATCAAGATGCGCGCCATCGTCGACGCCGGTACCGTGGTCGCCTCGCTCGGCTCGCGCATCCTCGGACGCACGGCCTGCGAAGACGTGCGTGACAGCTCGGGCCAGGTGATCGTCAAGCGCGATACGCTGATGGAAGAGAGCCACGTGGATGCCATCCATCAGGCCGGCATCCAGGAGGTGAAGATCCGCTCGGCGCTGACCTGCGAGCTCGTCAACGGCATCTGCGGCAAGTGCTACGGCCGCGACCTCGCCCGCGGCACGCCGGTCAACCACGGCGAAGCGGTTGGCGTCATCGCGGCGCAGTCGATCGGCGAGCCGGGCACCCAGCTCACCATGCGCACCTTCCACATCGGCGGTGCGGCGCAGCTCAACGAGCAGTCCTTCGTCGAAGCCAACTTCGACGGCAAGATCGTGATCAGGAACAAGGCCATCGCCCGCAACAGCGAAGGTCACCTGATCGCGATGGTGCGCAACATGGTTGTCGCGATCGTCGATGCCGACGGCACCGAGCGTGCGACGCACCGTATCCAGTACGGTTCGCGTCTGCACGTCGACGAGGGCGACATGGTCAAGCGCGGCCAGCGCATCGTCGAATGGGATCCCTACACCCGTCCGCTGCTCACCGAGGTCGAAGGAACCATCGGCTTCGAGGATCTGGTCGAGGGGCAGTCGATCTCGGAAACGCTCGACGAGGCCACCGGTATCGCCAAGCGCGTGGTCATCGACTGGCGTTCGACGCGCGGCGGCTCGGACCTGCGTCCGGCCATCGTGGTGAAGGGCAAGGACGGCAAGGTGCTCAAGCTCGCCCGTGGCGGCGATGCCCGCTACATGCTGTCGGTCGACGCCATTCTCTCGGTCGACATCGGAGCCAAGGTCCAGCCGGGCGACATCCTCGCCCGTGTCTCGACCGAAAGCGCCAAGACGCGTGACATCACCGGCGGTCTGCCGCGGGTGGCGGAACTGTTCGAGGCTCGGCGCCCGAAGGATGCGGCGATCATCGCCGAAATCGCGGGCACCATCCGGTTCGGGCGCGACTACAAGAACAAGCGTCGCATCTCGATCGAGCCGATGGACAAGACCGACGAGCCGCGCGAGTACCTGATCCCGAAGGGCAAGCACATCCACCTTCAGGACGGCGACGTCGTCGAAAAGGGCGACTTCATCGTGGAAGGCAACCCGGCGCCGCACGACATCCTCGCGGTCAAGGGCATCGAGGAGCTCGCTGCCTATCTGGTCAACGAGATCCAGGAGGTCTACCGGCTGCAGGGCGTGCTCATCAACGACAAGCACATCGAGGTGATTGTCCGTCAGATGCTCCAGAAGGTGGAAATCACCGACCAGGGCGACACGGACATGATCTCCGGCGAGCAGGTCGACAAGATCGAGTTCGACGCGCTGAACGTGAAGGCCAAGGAAGAGGGCAAGAAGCCCGCCACGGGAACGCCGGTTCTGCTCGGCATCACCAAGGCGAGCCTCCAGACCCGCTCCTTCTTCTCGGCGGCATCGTTCCAGGAGACCACCCGCGTCCTCACCGAGGCGGCGGTCAACGGCAAGATCGATCCGCTCGAAGGCCTCAAGGAGAACGTCATCGTCGGCCGGCTGATCCCGGCGGGCACCGGCGCCTCCATGGCCAAGATCCGCGAAGTCGCCATGAAGCGCGACAAGCTGATCCTGGACGAGCGCGAGAAGCAGGCCGCCGTCGTGTCGCCGGCGCCGGAAGCCGAGCTTCCTGCGCTGCCGCCCGCGGAGTGATCGTTCATCCGTAGGAATACCGAGGACAATGAAAAGGCCGGCTTTTGCCGGCCTTTTTGCTGCTTTATTGCGATGCGGGATCAACCTTTGTTCATCTTTCCTTCAGCCGCAAAAGCGCTTGTGCTATGGCGCCTTAGACCGGTGGTCCCGCCAAGGGGGCAGGGCCGGAAGACCACGGAACTCTCATGCTTGATCTCGCAATCGTAGGCGGCGGCCCCGGCGGGCTGATGAGCGCCTGGTACCTGAAGCGCAAGCTCGGCGACCTCTGCCGCGTCACCATCTACGAGGCCTCCGACAGGCTTGGCGGAAAGATCGCCACCCGCAAGTTCGATTCGGCGCCCGCGATGTACGAGGCCGGCGTTGCCGAGATCTACGACTACTCCATGACAGGCCCGGATCCGCTGCGCGAGCTGATCCAGCATTTCGGCCTTCAGACCATTCCGATGGATGCTGAGCAGGTGCAGTTCGGCGGTGAGCTGCTCAACGACGTTCCCGGCATGCGCCGCAAATACGGCGCCAAGACTGCCGCCGCGATCGAAGCCTTCCGCAAGCGCTGCGCCGAGGTGATGTCGCCGGTGGAATATTACGAGGGCGTCGGCGCGCACGACAACGAACATCCCTGGGCCTACAAGACCGCCGAGCAGGTGCTCGACGAGGAGGTCGAGGACGTCACCGCAAAGCGCTTCTTCAAGGTGATGGCGCGTTCCGACATCGCGACCGAGAGCCACAACACCAACGGGCTCAACGCGCTCAAGAACTATCTGATGGACGTCGACGGCTATATCGGCCTCTATTCCATCCAGAACGGCAACGAGCAGCTGATCGAATGCCTGCAGTCGGAGGTCAATGCCGACATCCAGCTCAATCACCGCGTGCTCACCGTCGGCAAGGCGCCGACCGGCCGGTATCAGCTCAAGATGATGAACGGCAAGGGGCCGGAGACCCGTGACTTCGATCTCGTGCTAGTCTGCCTGCCGCATTCCTGGCTCGCCACTCTCGGCTGGGAGGGCGAGCAGCTGCGCAGGTCGATGGTCAAGCACGTGGCCTATTTCGACCGGCCCGCGCACTATCTGCGCGTCTCGATCCTGTTCGACGAGCCGTTCTGGGGCGACAAGATTCCGGGCGCCTGGTTCATGTCGGAAGCCTTCGGCGGCTGCTGCGTCTACAACGAGGGCGCACGTCACGACGTCGGCAAGCATGGTGTTCTGAATTGGCTCATTCCCGGCTCCGATGCGCTGGCTTTTGCCAATCTGTCGGACCAGGAGCTGATCGAGGCCGCCCTGAAATCGCTGCCGGCTTCTCTCGGCGATGCGCGTCTGCACTTCATGGAAGGCAAGATCCACCGCTGGCTGTCCTCGGTGAACGCGCTGCCTGGTGGTTTGCCCGCGCGCGACGTCATGACTAATCACCGGCCCGAGCCGAAGGAGCACCCCGGCATCGTGGTGGTCGGCGACTATCTGTTCGATTCGACGCTGAACGGCCTGCTGGATTCCTCGGACGCGGCGACCGACATCATCCTGACCGAGATGATGCGCCTGCGCCGCCAGCGCGCGCAGGACGACAAGCCGCTCTCGGACAAGATCGATCGCAAATATTTCGAGAATTATCGCGGTCTCGGCCCCTATCATCAGGCGTGGCGGCACTTCACCGATCCCGACTACCTGACGAAGCTGATCGGCATCGTCTGGGGCAGGGCGGCGGGCGCCAAGCTGCTGGTCGCGGGCTCCGCCAGCGGCGAACTGGTCGGCGCCCTGCGCGATCGCGGCATCGATGCATGGGGAATCGAAAACAACCGCGCGATCCACGCCAGGACGCCGAAAGCGTTGAAGAAGTACAACAAGCTCGGCACGATCACCGACATGCCGTTCAAGGACGGCACGTTCGACTTCGTGTTCGAGACCAGCCTCTGCCACGTTTCCCCGAAGCAAGTGGTCCGCGCGATCCGCGAGCTCAACCGCGTGGTCAAGACCGGCCTCGTGTTCGGCTCCATCACCTCGGACATGGCGCCGGCATTGATCGACCGCTACGACCTCTTGCGCGGAGTCAAGAAGCTCGGCACCTGGTGGGAATGGTCCGAACTGTTCTTCGGCAACGGCTTCGACCTGTCGATGCACCGCAAGGATTGCACCGATGCGCTGTGGGAGGCGACGCTCGCCGCCAACAAGGGGCCGGGGCAGTGGTACGCCGACGCGGACAGCTTGCGCTATTCCTTCTTCGACAAGGTCGAGGACGAGGACTAGCCCGGGGGACGCCAACCGAATTCGCCAATTGTTTTGCCGAATTCATCTTGATCGCATAGAATCGGTGCAATAGCGGTTGCCGCTATTTCCTGCGTTCTCTGCGGTCATGCCGGCCGTCAGCATCGGTTGGTTTCATGGCATCCAAGCCTTTCTTGCCTGGCGACAAGCCTCTATCTCCCGATCAACAGAAGCTCGCCGCGGAGGAGGCGGCCGGGCTCGATGGCAAGCTCGCCGACGCTGCCAAGCCGGATCTCAAGGACGACGAGGACGCCGAAGACGAGGGGGATGACGAGCTGGAGCTCGACGAGGACGATGAGGACGAGGACCTCGTCGTCTTTACCGCGCGCGAAGCCGCCGGGGCCCTTGCGACCATTGTCGGGTTCGTCAAGCCCTATCTCTCCAACTACAAGCGGATGCTGTCATTCGTGGCATTCGGCGTCGTGGTCGAGACGTTGTTCAACGTCATCATGCCGCTCAGCCTCAAGTTCCTGATCGACGATGCACTCGGCGAGGAGGATTTTCAGGCGCTCTACAAGATCCTCGGCGTGCTCGCCGTCGCCGGCATTTTCACCTCGATCGTTGCAGTCTGGTACGAACGCTGGGACGCGCGACTTGCCGCTTGCATCATCTCCGATGTCCGCACACGCCTGTTCGAGCACGTCCAGGACCTGCCCGCCGCCTATTTCGGCCGCACCAGGCGCGGCGAGATCCTGTCGCGCTTCTCGGTCGATCTCTCGGCCTTCGAAGGCTCGGTCAAGACGTTCGCCAACAGTGCCGCGCTGCCGTTCCTGGAGCTGATCGCCGGCATCATCCTGATGCTGTTCCTCAACTGGCAGCTCGCCGTCGTCGCGCTGCTGGTGTTCCCGATCACGCTGATCGGCCCGCGGATCCTGACGCCGAAGGCGGTGCAGGCCAATTACGAACAGAAGCTCAATGAATCGGCGTTGCTGGGCCAAGTCCAGGAGAACGTGGCCGCCCAGGCGGTCATCAAGGCGTTCAGCCTGCAACGCAAGATGTTCGGCTTCTTCCGGTTGCGCAACGACGAGACCCGCAACAAGATGGCCTCGGCCACATTCCTCTCGACCATGGTGGAGCGGACCGTCACCATCTCGGTGCTCCTCCTGCACCTTGTGGTGCTCGCGATCGGCGCGTATCTGGCGACCAAGGGCCATATCACCATCGGCACCTTTGTCACCTTCGAGAGCGCGTTCTGGGAGGTCTCCTACAACATCGCCCATGTGATGCATTTCATCCCGGTGTCGATCTCCTCGGCCGCCGCGATCCGCCACATCCAGGAATTGCTCGACGAGCCGACCCGCAGCGCCGATCGGCCGGGCGCGCCCGATCTGCCGCGCATCACCCACGACATTACCTTCGATCACGTCACCTTCCAGTACGAGGGTGGTCAGACGCCGGTGCTGGACAATCTCAGCCTCAAGCTCGACGCCGGCAAGCGCATCGCGATCGTCGGTCCGAGCGGCTCCGGCAAGAGCACGCTGCTCAATCTGATCCTGCGGCTCTACGTGCCCGACGAAGGCCGCGTCACCATCGACGGCGTCGACGTCCGCAAGGTGACGCTGGACTCGCTGCGCCGGAGCATGGCGGTGGTGTTCCAGGAGAACATGCTGTTCAACATGTCGATCCGCGAGAACATCCGGCTCGGCAAGGAGGGCGCAACCGACGAGGAGGTGGAGGAGGCGGCCAAGAAGGCCGAGATCCACCGCTACATCATGAGCCTGCCGCAGCGCTACGACACGCCGGTCGGCGAGCGCGGCGACACGCTGTCGGGCGGCCAACGCCAGCGCATTGCGATCGCGCGCGCGATCATCCGCAACCCCTCCGTGCTGCTGCTGGACGAAGCAACTTCGGCGCTGGACCAGACCACCGAGGCCGCAATCAACCGCACGCTGCTCAGGGTCGCCAAGGGTCGCACCATGATCTGGTCGACCCACCGCCTGACCTCGGTGGTCGAGATGGACGAGATCATCGTGATTTCAGGGGGCAGGGCGATCGAGCGCGGTTCCCATGCCGAGTTGCTCGCCAAGAATGGCACCTATCGCAAGCTGTGGAACGACCAGATCCACCAGCCCCATGGCGCGGCAGCTCACGCCGACGCCGACCGCAATGATGACGACGAGGACGAAGACCTCGATGACGATGAGGACGACGAGGAGGAGTAACCGCGGGCGGTGAGCTTCGAGCGGCCGCGTCTGATCGTCTCGTCTCACGGCAACGCGCGGTTCAGCGTCGACTCGTCGATTCTCTGATGCAAGGCGTTCGGCCGCCGCGCGCCGCGTTTTTTCGCACGGATGGTTTGGGGCAAGAGCCATTCGCGGATCGACCAGTCCGGGCTGAAGCCGCGTCACACCGGGCATCGCGGCGGGCCGGGAAAAGCTGGTAGACCGGCCACCAGCCAACAAACTGAGCGCAGGCAGGAAAAAAGCCCCTCAGTTTGGTGATAAAACTACATTAAACCCGGGTATAATTGTTCTCAGATCTGGCAGGTCAGTCGCCTCGGTCCTATATCAGGCAGGCGCGGGGAGGCGGCGAAGAGGCGATTTTTTGCAGGCGCATGAAGCGCTTTGTGACTGTCGTTTCACCTTGACTTGACCGATTCCCACTTATAGAAAGCGCCTCACTTAACGACAGGCGGTGAGCATCGCCAGCGTCGGAACGGGCCACCCGTTGATCCCCAAAGACTAGATCTGCCAGGGGTCGCAAAGACGGGCACCAACCTCGACGAATGCCGCTCAAACGCTGTCGATCATAGCTAGGCAATGCCAGTGCGACTTTAGTTCTCTCGAGCACGTTCTCTTGAGATCGAATTCGGATGCATGACCTCAGTGCGCGGGCCGCGGCGTTACGCTGAACGGCTTCGAGACTGCGGTCCTCTGTGGCGTCGAAGCGCTTTCCGCTCGTTGATGGAGCGGTTGGCGCAATTTCGCTTTGCGCGGGTCTTTCGCGCCAGGCGGCCCGTTCGGGCGGGTAGCTCGAGCAGAATTTGCGGACCCGGTGACGGGCCGCGGCAAGACAGCGGACCCGAGAGGGGCCGCGGCAGAAAAAGGGTGAAGGCCAGTATGCCGACGATCAACCAGCTGATCGCTCAACCGCGGGAAGTGCAGAAGTCGCGCAAGAAGGTGCCGGCGCTGCAGCAGTCGCCGCAGAAGCGTGGTGTTTGCACGCGCGTCTACACCACGACCCCGAAGAAGCCGAACTCGGCGCTTCGTAAGGTTGCCAAGGTGCGCCTGACCAACGGCTTCGAGGTGATCGGCTACATCCCTGGCGAGGGCCATAACCTCCAGGAGCACTCGGTGGTCATGATCCGCGGCGGCCGCGTCAAGGACTTGCCGGGCGTGCGCTATCACATCCTCCGCGGCGTTCTGGACACCCAGGGCGTCAAGAACCGTAAGCAGCGTCGTTCGAAGTACGGCGCCAAGCGTCCGAAGTAAGCGGGAACCAAGCCTATGTCTCGTCGCCACTCTGCGGAAAAGCGCGAAGTTCTTCCGGATCCGAAATTCGGGAACATCATCGTCACGAAGTTCATGAACTCGGTGATGTACGCCGGCAAGAAGTCGGTTGCGGAAGGCATTGTCTATGGTGCGTTCGGCATCATCGAATCTAAGACCAAGCAGAACCCGCTCGGCGTGTTCGAGCAGGCGCTCGAGAACGTCATGCCGACCATCGAGGTCCGCTCCCGCCGCGTCGGCGGCGCGACCTACCAGGTTCCGGTCGAGGTCCGCTCGACCCGCCGGCAGGCGCTCGGCATTCGCTGGCTGATCGCGGCTGCGCGCGAGCGCAACGAGAAGACCATGACCGAGCGGCTCTCGGCGGAGCTCTTGGACGCATCGAACAACCGGGGGAACGCCGTCAAGAAGCGCGAAGACGTGCACCGCATGGCGGAAGCCAACCGCGCCTTCTCGCACTACCGCTGGTAACGGCGACACACTCGGACTCGCAAGGAACGACCCATGCCCCGCCAACATGCCATCGAGGACTACCGTAACTTCGGTATCATGGCGCATATCGACGCCGGCAAGACCACGACGACCGAGCGCATCCTCTATTACACCGGCAAGAGCCACAAGATCGGCGAAGTGCACGAAGGTGCCGCGACGATGGACTGGATGGAGCAGGAGCAGGAGCGTGGCATCACGATCACCTCGGCTGCGACCACCGCGTTCTGGAACGGCAAGCGCCTGAACATCATCGACACGCCCGGTCACGTCGACTTCACCATCGAAGTCGAGCGTTCGCTCCGCGTGCTCGACGGCGCCGTCTGCGTGCTCGACTCCAACCAGGGCGTCGAGCCTCAGACCGAGACCGTCTGGCGCCAGGGCGACAAGTACAAGGTTCCGCGCATCGTCTTCGCCAACAAGATGGACAAGATCGGTGCCGACTTCTTCAAGTGTCTGGCGGACATTGTCGACCGTCTGGGCGCCAAGCCCGTCGCGATCCAGCTTCCGATCGGTGCCGAGAACAACTTCAAGGGTCTTGTCGACCTCGTGAAGATGAAGGGCGTCGTCTGGAACGACGAGTCGCTCGGTGCCAAGTTCGACTATGTCGACATTCCGGAAGACCTCGTCGACCAGGCCAAGGAATACCGCGAGAAGATGGTGGAAGCCGCCGTCGAGCTCGACGACGATGCCATGGCCGCCTATCTCGACGGCAAGGAGCCGGACGAGGCGACCCTGAAGCGCCTGATCCGCAAGGCGGTGCTGACCGGCGCGTTTTATCCCGTGCTGTGCGGCTCGGCCTTCAAGAACAAGGGCGTGCAGCCGCTGCTCGACGCCGTGGTCGACTATCTGCCGTCGCCGCTCGACGTGCCCGCGATCAAGGGCACCGACGACAAGGGCAACGAGGTCGTGCGCAAGGCGGACGACAAGGAGCCGCTGGCGCTGCTCGCGTTCAAGATCATGGACGACCCGTTCGTCGGCACCATCACCTTCTGCCGCATCTATTCCGGCATCCTGCAGAGCGGCACCGGCGTCGTGAACTCGACCCGCGAGAAGAAGGAGCGGATCGGGCGCATGCTGTTGATGCATGCGAACAACCGCGAGGACATCAAGGAAGCCTATGCCGGCGACATCGTCGCGCTGGCCGGTCTGAAGGAAGCGCGCACCGGTGACACGCTGTGCGATCCCGACAAGCAGGTGATCCTGGAGAAGATGGAGTTCCCCGAGCCGGTCATCGAGATCGCGATCGAGCCGAAGTCCAAGGCCGACCAGGAGAAGCTGGGCGTGGCGCTGGCCAAGCTCGCCGCGGAGGATCCGTCCTTCCGCGTGTCGACCGACCACGAGTCCGGCCAGACCATCCTCAAGGGCATGGGCGAACTCCACCTCGACATCAAGGTCGACATCCTCAAGCGCACCTACAAGGTCGACGCCAACATCGGCGCGCCGCAGGTGGCGTTCCGTGAGCGCATCACCAAGCGGGTGGAGCACAGCTACACCCACAAGAAGCAGACCGGCGGTACCGGCCAGTTCGCGGCCGTGTCGTTCATCGTCGAGCCGAACGAGCCCGGCAAGGGCTTCGAGTTCGAATCGAAGATCGTCGGTGGCGCGGTGCCGAAGGAATACATCCCGGGCGTCGAGAAGGGCCTGGAGAGCGTGCTGTCGTCTGGCGTGGTCGCGGGCTTCCCCGTGGTCGACGTCAAGGTGCAGCTGGTCGACGGCAAGTATCACGACGTCGACTCATCGGCGCTCGCCTTCGAAATCGCCTCGCGCGCCTGCTTCCGCGAAGCGCTGCAGATGGGCAAGTCGGTCCTGCTCGAGCCGATCATGAAGGTCGAGGTGGTGACCCCGGAAGACTACACCGGCTCGGTCATCGGCGACCTGAATTCCCGGCGCGGTCAGATCCAGGGGCAGGACATGCGCGGCAACGCCAACGTCATCAACGCGATGGTGCCGCTCATGAACATGTTCGGTTACGTGAACAATCTGCGCTCGATGAGCCAGGGTCGCGCGACCTTCACCATGCAGTTCGATCACTACGCAGAAGCGCCGGCCAACGTGTCGGCAGAAGTCCAGAAGAAGTTTGCCTGATTGTCGTCGGTTGAAAGCTGACGATTGAACGGAGAGTCAAATGGCCAAAGCAAAGTTTGAACGTACCAAGCCGCACTGCAACATCGGCACCATCGGTCACGTCGACCATGGCAAGACGTCGCTGACCGCGGCGATCACCAAGGTTCTCGCCGAAGCCGGCGGTGCGACGTTCACCGCGTACGACCAGATCGACAAGGCGCCGGAAGAGAAGGCCCGCGGCATCACCATCTCGACCGCGCACGTCGAGTACGAGACGCCGAACCGCCACTACGCCCACGTCGACTGCCCCGGCCACGCCGACTACGTCAAGAACATGATCACCGGCGCTGCCCAGATGGACGGCGCGATCCTGGTCGTGTCGGCCGCTGACGGCCCGATGCCGCAGACCCGCGAGCACATCCTGCTCGCCCGCCAGGTCGGCGTGCCCGCGCTCGTCGTGTTCCTCAACAAGTGCGACATGGTCGACGATCCGGAGCTGCTCGAACTCGTCGAGCTCGAAGTCCGCGAGCTGCTCTCCAAGTACGAATTCCCCGGCGACAAGATCCCGATTATCAAGGGTTCGGCGCTCGCCGCTCTCGAAGACTCCGACAAGAAGCTCGGCCACGACGCCATCCTCGAGCTGATGAAGAACGTCGACGAGTACATCCCGCAGCCGGAGCGTCCGATCGACCAGCCGTTCCTGATGCCGGTTGAAGACGTGTTCTCGATCTCGGGCCGCGGCACCGTCGTGACCGGCCGTGTCGAGCGCGGCGTCGTCAAGGTCGGCGAGGAAATCGAGATCGTCGGTCTCCGCGCCACCCAGAAGACCACCGTCACCGGCGTCGAAATGTTCCGCAAGCTGCTCGATCAGGGCCAGGCCGGCGACAACATCGGCGCGCTGCTCCGCGGCACCAAGCGCGAGGACGTCGAGCGCGGCCAGGTTCTGGCCAAGCCCGGTTCGGTCAAGCCGCACACTAAGTTCAAGGCCGAGGCCTACATCCTCACCAAGGAAGAGGGCGGTCGCCACACCCCGTTCTTCACCAACTACCGTCCGCAGTTCTACTTCCGCACCACCGACGTGACCGGTGTCGTGCACCTGCCGGAAGGCACCGAGATGGTGATGCCGGGCGACAACATCGCGATGGAAGTGCACCTGATCGTGCCGATCGCGATGGAAGAGAAGCTCCGCTTCGCGATCCGCGAAGGCGGCCGCACTGTCGGCGCCGGCGTCGTCGCCTCGATCATCGAGTAACAACGCGAATAGGGAATGGCGAGTGGCGAATAGTTTCTATTCGCTATTCGCTACTCGCCACTCACTAAGAAAGATTCGGCAATGAACGGCCAAAACATTCGTATCCGTCTCAAGGCGTTCGACCATCGTATCCTCGATACGTCGACCCGTGAGATCGTGAACACGGCGAAGCGCACCGGCGCGCAGGTCCGCGGACCCATTCCGCTGCCCACCCGCATCGAGAAGTTCACCGTCAACCGTTCGCCCCACGTCGACAAGAAGAGCCGCGAACAGTTCGAGATGCGCACTCACAAGCGCCTGCTCGACATCGTCGATCCGACCCCGCAAACCGTCGATGCTTTGATGAAGCTCGACCTGGCCGCCGGTGTCGACGTCGAGATCAAGCTCTAAGATTTTGGATCCCGTTCGCCAAAAGCGGACAAAGAGAACAGGAAGCAAGCCGATGCGCTCCGGAGTGATCGCACAAAAGGTCGGGATGACGCGGGTCTTCACGGAGGCCGGCGAACATATCCCCGTGACCGTGCTGAAGCTCGGCAATTGCCAGGTCGTAGGCCACCGCACCGAAGAGAAGAACGGTTACGTCGCGCTCCAGCTCGGTTCGGGCAGCCGCAAGACCGTCTACATGCCGAAGGCCGAGCGCGGCCAGTTCGCGGTCGCCAAGGTCGAGCCGAAGCGCCGGGTCGAGGAATTCCGCGTCACCGCGGACGCCATGATCCCGGTCGGCGCCGAGATCCAGGCCGACCACTTCGTCGTCGGCCAGTTCGTCGACGTCACCGGCACCTCGGTCGGTAAGGGCTTCGCCGGCGGCATGAAGCGCTGGAACTTCGGCGGTCTGCGCGCCACGCACGGTGTGTCGATCTCGCACCGCTCGATCGGTTCGACCGGTGGCCGTCAGGACCCCGGCAAGACCTGGAAGAACAAGAAGATGCCCGGCCACATGGGCGTCGACCGCATCACCACGCTCAACCTTCGCGTCGTCCAGACCGATGTCGAGCGCGGCCTGATCCTCGTCGAAGGCGCCGTTCCCGGCTCCAAGGGCGGCTGGATCCGCGTGCGCGACGCCGTCAAGAAGCCGCTGCCGAAGGAAGCCCCGAAGCCCGGCAAGTTCAAGGTTGCTGGCGACGCGGAAGCCGCTCCGGCTGCGCAGGAGGCGTGAGATGGAATTGAAGGTCACCACCCTCGAAGGTAAGGAAGCCGGCTCCGTCCAGCTGTCCGACGCCATTTTCGGCCTCGAGCCGCGCGAGGACATCATCGCGCGCTGCGTGCAGTGGCAGCTCAACAAGCGCCAGGCCGGCACGCACAAGGCCAAGGGCCGCGCCGAGATCTGGCGCACCGGCAAGAAGATGTACAAGCAGAAGGGCACCGGCGGTGCTCGTCACGGCTCGGCCCGCGTGCCGCAGTTCCGCGGCGGCGGTCGTGCCTTCGGTCCGGTGGTGCGTTCGCACGCCACCGACCTGCCGAAGAAGGTCCGTGCGCTCGCTCTGAAGCATGCGCTCTCGGCCAAGGCCAAGGACGGCGATCTCGTCGTGATCGAGAAGGCCGCGCTGGAAGCCGCCAAGACCAAGGCGCTGCTCGGCCACTTCTCGGGCCTCGGCCTCACCAACGCGCTGATCATCGACGGTGCCGAGCTCAACAACGGCTTCGCCGCTGCGGCTCGCAACATCCCGAACATGGACGTGCTGCCGATCCAGGGCATCAACGTCTATGACATCCTGCGCCGTCAGAAGCTCGTTCTGACCAAGGCCGCCATCGATGCGCTGGAGGCGCGCTTCAAATGAGCAAGAACATCGAGCCTCGGCACTACGACGTGATCCTGTCGCCGGTCGTGACCGAAAAGGCGACGATCGCCTCGGAGCACAACAAGGTGCTGTTCAAGGTGGCCGCCAAGGCGACCAAGCCGCAGATCAAGGAAGCGATCGAGAAGCTGTTCGACGTCAAGGTCAAGAGCGTCAACACGCTGGTCCGCAAGGGCAAGGTCAAGGCCTTCCGCGGCACCATCGGCTCGCAGTCGAACAGCAAACGCGCGATCGTGACCCTCGAAGAGGGTCACCGGATCGACGTCACCACCGGTCTGTAAGGTCGTACGACGATGGCACTGAAGACATTCAATCCCACGACGCCGGGCCAGCGCCAGCTGGTCATGGTCGATCGTTCGGCCCTCTACAAGGGCAAGCCGGTCAAGGCGCTCACCGAAGGCAAGAAGTCCTCGGGCGGCCGCAACAACACCGGCCGCATCACCGTGCGCTTCCGCGGCGGTGGTCACAAGCAGACGCTGCGTACCGTCGACTTCAAGCGTGAGAAAATCGACGTGCCCGCGACCGTCGAGCGTCTCGAGTATGATCCCAATCGCACCGGTTTCATCGCCCTGATCAAGTATCAGGACGGCGAGCAGGCCTACATCCTGGCGCCGCAGCGCCTGGCGGTGGGTGACACGATCATCGCCGGCAATTACGTCGACGTGAAGCCGGGCAACGTCATGCCGCTCGGCAACATGCCGGTCGGCACGATCATCCACAACATCGAGGTCAAGATCGGCAAGGGCGGCCAGCTGGCGCGTTCCGCCGGCACCTACGCCCAGCTCGTCGGCCGTGACCAGGATTACGTCATCATCCGCCTGAACTCGGGCGAGCAGCGCCTCGTGCATGGTCGTTGCCGCGGCACGATCGGCGCGGTGTCGAACCCGGATCACATGAACACCTCGATCGGCAAGGCCGGTCGTAAGCGTTGGATGGGCCGCAGGCCGCACAACCGCGGTGTCGCGATGAACCCGATCGACCATCCGCACGGCGGTGGTGAAGGTCGTACCTCGGGCGGCCGCCACCCGGTCACCCCGTGGGGCAAGCCGACCAAGGGCAAGAAGACCCGCACCAACAAGTCGACCAACAAATTCATTCTCCTAAGCCGCCACAAGCGGAAGAAGTAAGGAACGCCGGACATGGTTCGTTCAGTCTGGAAAGGCCCGTTCGTCGAGGGTTCTCTGCTCAAGAAGGCAGATGCCGCGCGCGCGTCCGGCCGTCACGACGTTATCAAGATCTGGAGCCGTCGCTCGACGATCCTGCCGCAATTCGTCGGCCTGACCTTCGGCGTCTACAACGGTCAGAAGCACGTGCCGGTGGCCGTGAACGAGGAAATGGTCGGTCACAAGTTCGGCGAGTTCTCGCCGACCCGGACCTTCCATGGCCACTCCGGCGACAAGAAAGCCAAGAAGGCTTGAGGATTAAACGATGAGCAAACCTAAGCGCGAACGGAGCCTCGCCGACAACGAGGCCAAGGCGGTCGCCCGGATGCTGCGGGTGAGCCCCCAGAAGCTCAACCTGGTCGCCCAGCTCATTCGCGGCCGGAAGGCGTCTGCCGCGCTCGCCGACCTGCAGTTTTCGCGCAAGCGGATCGCGGTCGACGTGAAGAAGTGCCTGGAATCGGCGATCGCCAACGCCGAGAACAACCACGACCTCGACGTCGACGATCTCGTCGTGGCGCAGGCCTTCGTCGGCAATGGCCTCGTGATGAAGCGCTTCGCCGCCCGCGGCCGCGGCCGCTCGGGCCGTGTCTACAAACCGTTTTCGCAGCTGACGATCATCGTTCGTCAGGTCGAAGCTGAAGCCGCCGCTTAAGGGCGCAGGAGAACACGATGGGTCAAAAGATCAATCCGATCGGTCTGCGTCTCGGCATCAACCGGACCTGGGATTCCCGCTGGTTCGCCGGCAAGCAGGAATACGGCAAGCTGCTGCACGAGGACGTCAAGATTCGCGAGATCCTGCACAAGGAGCTCAAGCAGGCGGCCGTCGCCCGCATCGTGATCGAGCGTCCGCACAAGAAGTGCCGCGTCACCATCCACTCGGCCCGTCCGGGCGTGGTGATCGGCAAGAAGGGCGCCGACATCGACAAGCTGCGCAAGAGGGTCGCGGACATCACCTCGTCCGACGTCGTCATCAACATCGTCGAGATCCGCAAGCCGGAGCTCGATGCGACGCTGGTGGCCGAATCGATCGCGCAGCAGCTCGAGCGCCGCGTGGCGTTCCGCCGTGCCATGAAGCGCGCCGTGCAGTCGGCAATGCGTCTCGGCGCGGAGGGCATCCGCATCAACTGCTCGGGACGTCTGGGCGGTGCGGAAATCGCGCGCATGGAGTGGTACCGCGAAGGCCGCGTGCCGCTGCACACGCTGCGTGCCGACATCGACTACGGCGTTGCGACCGCGTTCACGACCTTCGGCACCTGCGGCGTCAAGGTCTGGATCTTCAAGGGCGAGATCCTCGAGCACGATCCGATGGCCCAGGACAAGAGAATGGCCGAAGGCGAGACCGGCGGCAGTGGCGATCGCGGTGGCCGTCAGCGCCGCGAGACGGCCGCTGCCTAAGGCCAGACAGGAATTTGAGGGCTTAAAGCCATGATGCAACCTAAGAAAACGAAGTTCCGGAAGGCGCATAAGGGCCGCATCCACGGCGTTGCGTCTTCGGGCGCGACGTTGGCGTTCGGCCAGTTCGGCCTGAAGGCGACCGAGCCTGAGCGCGTCACCGCGCGCCAGATCGAAGCCGCCCGCCGCGCGCTGACCCGCCACATGAAGCGCGCCGGCCGCGTCTGGATCCGCGTGTTCCCCGACGTTCCGGTGTCGAAGAAGCCGGCCGAAGTCCGCATGGGCTCCGGCAAGGGTTCGCCGGAATTGTGGGTCGCGCGCGTCAAGCCGGGCCGGGTGCTGTTCGAGATCGACGGCGTCAATACCCAGACGGCGCGTGAGGCGCTGACCCTGGCGGCCGCCAAGCTGCCGATCAAGACGCGCTTCGTCGAGCGCATTGCGGAGTAATGGCCATGGCACAGATGAAGATCGAAGACATCCGCGCGATGAGCCCCGACCAGCAGGATGAGGCCATCCTGAACCTGAAGAAGGAGCGCTTCAACCTGCGCTTCCAGCGCGCCACCGGGCAGCTCGAGAACACCTCGCGCCTGCGCGAGGCCCGCCGCGACATCGCCCGGATCAAGACCATCGCCGCGCAGACGCGCGCGAAGAAGAAGTAAGAGGCTTACGAAGATGCCGAAACGTACTTTGCAGGGCGTGGTCGTCAGCGACAAGCAAGCCAAGACCATCGTGGTGCGCGTCGACCGCCGCTTCACGCACCCGATCTACAAGAAGACGATCCGCCGTTCGAAGAACTACCACGCGCACGACGAGAGCAACCAGTTCAAGCCGGGCGACATGGTGTGGATCGAGGAAACGAAGCCGATTTCGAAGTTGAAGCGCTGGGTCGTGATCCGGGGCGAACACAAGAAAAGCGCCTGATCTGTTGGCTTTAGCCGACTGACTTCAGGGAAATGTTGAGCGCCGGCTGGGCTGGCGCAAAGAGAAAGAGGACGAGGTGCATCAATGATTCAGATGCAGACCAACCTCGACGTGGCCGACAATTCTGGCGCACGCCGTGTCATGTGTATCAAGGTGCTCGGAGGCTCCAAGCGCCGCTACGCCACGATCGGCGACATCATCGTCGTGTCGATCAAGGAAGCCATTCCGCGTGGCAAGGTGAAGAAGGGCGACGTGATGAAGGCCGTCGTGGTGCGCGTCCGCAAGGACATCCGCCGCGCCGACGGCTCGGTCATCCGTTTCGACCGCAACGCCGCCGTGCTGATCAACAACCAGTCCGAGCCGGTCGGCACCCGTATCTTCGGGCCCGTGCCGCGCGAGCTGCGCGCCAAGAACCACATGAAGATCATCTCGCTCGCGCCGGAGGTGCTGTGATGGCTGCGAAGATCCGCAAGGGCGACAAGGTCGTCGTGCTGACCGGCCGCGACAAGGGCCGCACCGGCGAAGTGTTCGAGGTTCGCCCCGACGCCGGCACCGCGCTGGTGCGCGGCATCAACATGGTCAAGCGTCACCAGAAGCAGACGCAGGCCCAGGAGGGCGGCATCATCTCGAAAGAGGCGCCGATCCAACTGTCCAACATCGCGTATGTCGGCAAGGACGGAAAGCCGACCCGCGTCGGATTCAAGATTCTGGCGGACGGCAAGAAGGTCCGCATCGCCAAGAGCTCGGGAGCTGAGATCGATGGCTGAGGCCGCTTACACGCCGCGCCTGCGCGCGGAATATGACGCGAAGATCCGCACGGCTCTGACCGAGAAGTTCGGTTACGAGAATGTCATGCAGGTTCCGCGCCTGGACAAGGTTGTGCTGAACATGGGCGTTGGCGATTCCGTCAACGACCGCAAGAAGGCCGAGACCGCCGCTGCCGAATTGACCCAGATCGCCGGCCAGAAGGCGATCGTCACCTATTCGCGCATCGCGATCGCGACCTTCAAGCTGCGTGAGAACCAGCCGATCGGCTGCAAGGTCACGCTGCGCAAGGCCCGCATGTACGAGTTCATCGATCGCCTGGTGAACGTCGCGCTGCCGCGCGTGCGCGACTTCCGCGGCCTGAACCCGAAGAGCTTCGACGGCCGCGGCAACTACTCGCTCGGCATCAAGGAGCACATCATTTTCCCCGAGATCGACTTCGATAAGGTCACGGAAGCCCGCGGTATGGACATCACGGTCTGCACCACGGCCAAGACCGACGAAGAGGCGAGGGCCTTGTTGACCGCTTTCAATTTCCCGTTCCGGCAGTGAGACGCTGACTTAGAGCCTCTCAAACGCGGATACCCAGGAGCCAAGCATGGCAAAGAAGAGTTCAGTCGAGAAGAACAACCGGCGCAAGCGGATGGTGAAGAACGCCGCCGCCAAGCGCGAGCGGTTGAAGGCGATCATCGCCGACAAGACGCTGCCGATGGAGGAGCGGTTCGCCGCGACCCTGAAGCTGGCGGAAATGCCGCGCAACTCGTCGGCGACCCGCATCCGCCTGCGTTGCGAGTTGTCGGGCCGTCCGCGCTCGAACTATCGCAAGAACAAGCTGTCCCGTATCGCGCTGCGCGAACTTGGCTCCAAGGGCATGGTCCCGGGCCTCGTGAAGTCCAGCTGGTAAGGAGGGTCGTTTAGATGTCTACGCACGATCCAATCAGCGATCTGATCACCCGTATCCGCAACGCGCAGATGCGTTCGAAGACCAAGGTCTCCACGCCCGGCTCGAAGATGCGCGAGAACGTGCTCGAGGTTCTGAAGGCTGAGGGCTACATCCGCGGTTACGCCACGCTCGAGCACTCCTCGGGCCGCAGCGAGATTGAGATCGAGCTGAAGTATTTCGACGGCGAGCCCGTCATTCGCGAGATTGAGCGCGTTTCCAAGCCCGGGCGCAGAGTCTACGCCTCGGTGAAGAACCTGCCGCGGGTGAACAACGGTCTCGGCATTTCGGTGTTGTCGACGCCGAAGGGGATCATGGCCGACCACAGCGCGCGCGACGCGAATGTGGGCGGTGAAGTCCTCTTCACGGTGTTCTGAGAAGGATTTTTCATCCATGTCACGAGTTGGCAAAAGGCCTGTGGCGGTTCCGTCGGGTGTGACCGCGACCGTCGATGGGCAGACCGTCAAGATGAAGGGGCCGAAGGGCCAGCTTCAGTTCGTCGTCCACGACGACGTCGAGGTGAAGCTCGAGAACGGCCAGGTCAAGGTCAAGCCGCGGACCGAGACCAACCGCGCGCGGGCCCTCTACGGCACCGCTCGCGCCCAGGTCGCGAATCTGGTCGAAGGCGTCACCAAGGGTTTCGAGAAGAAGCTCGAGATCACCGGCGTCGGCTATCGCGCCGCGATGCAGGGCAAGAACCTGCAGCTCGCGCTCGGCTACAGCCATGACGTGATCTACCCGATCCCCGAGGGGATCACGATCACCGTGCCGAAGCCGACCGAGATCACGGTGGCGGGCAGCGACGTCCAGCGCGTCGGCCAGGTCGCCGCCGAGATCCGCTCCTATCGTCCGCCGGAGCCCTACAAGGGCAAGGGCGTGAAGTATGTGGGCGAATTCATCTTCCGCAAGGAAGGCAAGAAGAAGTAACGGAGCCGGTCATGTCGAAAGCCAAGGTTACGAATGCCCGGCGCAAGCGGAGTGTGCGGCTGAAGCTGCGCCGTTCCGCCGGCGGCCGTCCGCGCCTGTCGGTGTTCCGCTCGTCCAAGCACATCTACGCCCAGGTCATCGACGACCTGAAGGGCGAGACGCTAGCCTCTGCTTCGTCGCTCGAGAAGTCGATGCGCGACGGCGGCAAGACCGGCGCCGACATCGATGCGGCGAAGGCGGTCGGCAAGCTGCTGGCCGAGCGCGCTGCAGAGAAGGGTGTCAAGGAAGTCGTGTTCGATCGCGGCAGCTATCTCTATCACGGGCGCGTCAAGGCTCTTGCCGATGCAGCGCGTGAGAGTGGGCTGAGCTTCTAACAGAATTTGAGGATTGAGGCGTAAGTCTCTGAAGGATTAGAAAAATGGCAGAACGCGAACAACGTGGTGGACGCGATCAACGCGGCGGCGGACGTGAACGCAGGGAGCGCGAGGAGCGCGACAGCGAGTTCGTCGACAAGCTCGTCCACATCAACCGCGTGGCCAAGGTCGTCAAGGGCGGCAAGCGCTTCGGTTTCGCAGCGCTGGTCGTGATCGGCGACCAGAAGGGCCGCGCCGGCTTCGGTCACGGCAAGGCGCGCGAAGTGCCCGAGGCGATCCGCAAGGCGACCGAGTCCGCCAAGCGCAACCTGACGCGGGTGTCGCTGCGCGAGGGCCGCACGCTCCATCACGACATCGCCGGCCGTCATGGCGCGGGCCGTGTCTATCTGCGTGCAGCTCCGGCCGGTACCGGCATCATCGCCGGTGGCCCGATGCGCGCCGTGTTCGAGACGCTCGGCGTCCAGGACGTGGTGGCGAAGTCGATCGGCTCGTCGAACCCGTACAACATGGTGCGCGCGACCTTCGACGCGCTGAAGCACCAGGATTCGCCGCGTTCGGTCGCAGCCCGCCGCAACATCAAGGTGTCCACCCTCCAGTCCCGTCGTATCGGCGGCGATGCCGAGGCGGCCGCCGACTAACGGAAGCTTTTCGGAGTAGACTCCCATGGCCAAGGCCGCAAAGACGATCAAGGTCGAGCAGACCGGCAGCGCGATCCGCCGCCATCACTCGCAGCGTTCGACCCTGATCGGGCTCAAGCTCAACAAGATCGGCCGCACCAGCGAACTGCCGGATACCCCGGCGGTCCGCGGCATGATCGAGAAGGTTCACCATCTCGTCCGCATCATCGACGAGAAGTAAGCAAAGGCGCACGGTCCCGGAGAGCGGGAAGCGGTTTTCGGTGAAGATCGTGCGCAAGACACAAGGAGAAGGGCGATGAAGCTCAGCGATATCGCCGACAACGCCGGCTCGCGCAAGAAGCGTATGCGCGTCGGCCGCGGCATCGGTTCCGGCAAGGGCAAGCAGTCCGGCCGCGGCGGCAAGGGCCAGACCGCGCGTTCGGGCGTGCGCATCAAGGGTTTCGAAGGCGGCCAGATGCCGATGCATCGCCGTCTGCCCAAGCGCGGCTTCAACAACATCTTCCGCGTCGAGTTCGCCGAGATCAATCTCGACCGGCTCCAGGAAGCGGTCGACGCCAAGAAGATCGACGCCGGCAGCGTCGTCAACGTCGAGGCCCTGGTGAAAGGCGGCGTGCTGCGCCGCGCCAAGGGCGGCCTGCGGCTGCTCGGCCGAGGCGAGCTCAAGTCCAAGCTCAACATCGAAGTGCACGGCGCCAGCAAGACCGCGATCGCCGCGGTCGAGAAGGCCGGCGGTTCGGTGAAGATCCTCGCCCAGCCCAAGGAAGAAGGCGAGGCGGCGTAACAACTGCGTCATTGGCCCGCGGCGCGCGGGCCTTTACGCATGCGGGACGTGGACTTATCGAAGCCGAGCCCCAGATAATGTCCGGCGTCCGCTAATTCAGCCCGGCCGCGGGCATCAACGGCGCAATAGGCGGCGGGAGAAAGTCCAAGATGGTCTCTGCAGCGGAACAACTGGCAGCCAATCTCAATTTCGGCGCGTTTGCCAAGGCCGACGAACTGAAGAAGCGCATCTGGTTCACCCTGGGTGCGCTGCTCGTTTATCGGCTCGGGACCTACATTCCGCTGCCCGGCATCGACCCGAGCGCCTGGGAACAGGTGTTCCGCTCGCAGGCCGGCGGCATCCTCGGCATGTTCAACATGTTCGCCGGCGGCGGCATCAACCGCATGGCGATCTTCGCGCTGAACATCATGCCGTATATCTCGGCCTCCATCATCATCCAGCTGTTGACTACGGTGTCGCCGCAGCTCGAAGCGCTGAAAAAGGAAGGCGAAGCCGGCCGCAAGACGCTGAATCAGTATACCCGCTATCTCACGGTGATCCTGGCCGCGTTCCAGTCCTACGGCATCGCGGTAGGACTTCAGGGCGCCGGCAATGTCGTCAGCGAACCTGGACTGTTTTTCCTGCTCTCGACCTCTATCACGCTGACCGGCGGCACCATGTTCCTGATGTGGCTCGGCGAGCAGATCACCTCGCGCGGCATCGGCAACGGCATTTCGCTGATCATTCTGGCCGGCATCGTCGCCGAGTTGCCCGCGGCACTCGCCGGCATGCTCGAGCTCGGCCGTCAGGGCGCGATGTCGACCGGCCTGATCCTGGTCGTCATCATCATGGCCGTCGTCGTGATCGCCTTCATCGTCTTCATGGAGCGCGCCCAGCGCCGCCTCTTGATCCAGTATCCGAAGCGCCAGGTCGGCAACAAGATGTTCGAGGGCCAGTCCTCGCATCTGCCGCTCAAGCTCAACACCTCCGGCGTGATCCCGCCGATCTTCGCATCCTCGCTGCTCCTCTTGCCGACGACGGTTGCGAACTTCAACACGGGCAGCGGGCCGGAATGGTTCCAGTGGATCACCACACAGCTCGGCCATGGCCGTCCGCTGTTCCTGATCATGTATCTGGCGCTGATCGTGTTCTTCGCCTTCTTTTACACCGCGATCGTGTTCAACCCGACCGAGACCGCGGACAATCTGAAGAAGCACGGCGGTTTCATTCCCGGCATTCGCCCGGGCGAACGCACCGCGGAATACATCGACTACGTGCTGTCGCGCATCACCGTGCTGGGTGCGATTTATCTCGCCATCGTCTGCTTGATCCCGGAAATCCTGATCTCCTACGCTTCGGTGCCGTTCTATTTCGGCGGCACCTCGCTGCTGATCGTCGTCAGCGTCACCATGGACACGGTGGCGCAGGTCCAGGGCTATCTGCTGGCGCACCAGTATGAAGGTCTGATCCGCAAGTCCAAGCTGCGGGGCCGCCGTAGATGAGCAGGGAGCTCGCGCGCCGAATCGCTTTCACGATCGGCGCGCTGCTCCTTTTCAGGCTCGGCATGCAGATCCCGATTGCGGGACTGAATCTCTCCGACGTCTCGCCGGCGCTGGATCTCGTCTCCCGGCTTTCGATCTTTGCGCTCGGCCTCATTCCCTATCTGACTGCGGCAATCTTGATCCGGCTGCTGTCCATGGTGTGGCGCGGCCTGAGTTCGCTCGAACGATCCGGCGAGGGCGGACGGCGTAAGATCGCACGTGCCACGCTCGGGCTCACACTCGGAATTGCGGCCTTTCAGGCCTACGGCATCGCCTCGGCACTGACGTCGATCCCGGGCCTCGTCAAAAATCCCGACGGCTGGTTCGTGACGACGGGCACGGCCTCGATGGTCGGCGGCGTCGTCGTGCTGGTGTGGCTCAGCGAACAGATGACCCGCTACGGCATCGGCAATGGCTTGGCGCTGATCTTGAGTGCCGGCTTCATCGTCGCCGTTCCGCAAAACATTGCCGGTATCGCGGATCTCGTGCGGAGCGGGACGATCTCGGGCAATCTTGTGCTCGGCCATGTCGTGTTTTGGATCGCGATCGTCGTCGTGATCGTGCTTGTCGAAGGTGCGCGGCGAAATATCCGGGTCCAGTTCGCAGCACAAAGCGTCGGTACGCGGCAGCTGCCTGTGCGCGATGCAGTACTGCCGATCAAGCTCAACAGCGCCGGGTTCGTGATTCCCGTCACCGTGGCGCCGTGGATATTCTATCTGCCGCTTGCCTTTGCGGGCTTCATCCTGGGAGGCGATCATCCCCTGGTTGCCGCAACCTACCGGCATCTCCAGCTGGGGCAGCCGGCGCACCTCATTCTCGTGTCGATCGCCGTGTTCGTGCTCGCCTTCGTCTACACTGCTTATGTGATTGATCCCGAATACACCGCCAAATCCCTGACCCGCCATGAGGGCGCAATTCCCGGTGTCGCTCCCGGCGAGGCCACCGCGGACTATCTCGATCGCGTCGTGTCATTGACGACAGTCGTCGGAGCCGTCTACCTGACGGCGTTGCAGTTGATTCCGGAGGTGTTCGAGCTTTACGGGATCGGGCTGCCTTATAGTATGGTCGTCAATGGTGGTGCAGTGCTGGTTGTGGTTTGCACCGTTCTTGATATCAAAACGCAGGTGCGCGAGGTGTCGCTCACCAATCCGGGGGGCGTACGCCGATGAGAATTATACTTCTGGGACCGCCGGGGTCGGGCAAGGGGACCCAGGCCCAGCTCCTGGTGCAGCGCTATGGCATCGTCCAGCTCTCGACTGGCGAGATGCTGCGTGCCGCGGTTGCGGCCGGCACCCCGGTCGGGTTGAAGGCCAAGGAGATCATGGCGAGCGGCGGCCTCGTGCCCGATGACGTCGTGGTGGGAATCATTTCCGACCGCATCGAGCAGCCGGACGCCAAGAGCGGTTTCATCCTCGACGGTTTCCCCCGCACCGTGCCGCAGGCCGAGGCGCTGGACGAGCTGCTCAAGCGCAAGCACCTCAAGCTGGACGCGGTGATCGAGCTCCGGGTCAATGAGAGTGCGCTTCTGAGCCGCGTCGAGACCCGCGTCGCCCAAATGCGGGAGCGCGGCGAGGAGGTCCGGCTCGACGATACCCCGGAGGTCCTGACCAAGCGGCTGGCCAGCTATCGCAGCCAGACGGAACCGCTGATTCACTACTATTCCGAGCGGCGGAAACTCTCGACCATCGACGGCATGATGACCATCGACGAGGTCACCCGCGCCATCCATCGCCAGCTGCTGGCTCTGGGGGCGGTCGAGCCCAAGACGCATGCCCGGAGCGCCGCCAAGGCGGCGCCGGCTAAAAAGGCCCAGGCGGGGAAGAAGGCGGCGGCAAGGCCGGCAAAACGGCCAAAAAGGGCGTCAAATCGGCTAAAAAGGCCGCCAAATCGGCGGTGAAAGGCCCAAAGAAGGCGGCCAAGAAAGCCTCCAAGAAAGCCACCAAGAAAACCGTCAAGAAAGCAGCCAAGAAGTCGGTCAAAAATGGTGCCAAAAAGGCCGCAAAAAAGGTCACGAAAAAGCGAGCCAAGCGCTAGCAGCGGTTGACGAAAGCCCCCGGAATCCCCTAATAAGCCCCGCATCCAAGTCGGATAGTTTCAGACGATGCCGGGCCCCAGGAAGACCGGGGGTGGGCGTCGTGTTCGCGTTTGTGAACACCTGCCCGAGAAAGCAAGCACTTAAAGCCCGAGCCCTGACGAGGGATCGGCAACAGGAGAGAAGGCCGTGGCCCGTATTGCCGGCGTGAACATTCCCACCAACAAGCGCGTACTGATCGCGCTCCAGTACATCCATGGCATCGGCCAGAAGATCGCTGGTGAGATCCTCGAGAAGGTGAAGATCCCCGTGGATCGTCGCGTCAATCAGCTCAGCGACGCCGAAGTGCTCCAGATCCGCGAAGTGATCGACCGCGACTATCTCGTCGAGGGCGACCTGCGTCGTGAGGTCGGCATCAACATCAAGCGTCTGATGGACCTCGGCTGCTATCGCGGCCTGCGTCATCGTCGCGGTCTACCGGTGCGCGGTCAGCGGACCCACACCAATGCGCGCACGCGCAAGGGCCCGGCCAAGGCCATCGCCGGCAAGAAGAAGTAAACTGGCGAATTGGACGTGGCGAGTGGCGAGTAGGGGGCTTCCCTATTCGCCACTCGCTACTCGCTATTCGCTTCCATAGGTGTAGCCGCTGGCATTACGGCGGCGTTTGAGATCTTCAGGAAAGGGACTCAATGGGCAAGGAAGCCACCCGCGTTCGTCGTCGTGAGCGCAAGAACATCGCCTCCGGCGTCGCGCATGTGAACTCGTCGTTCAACAACACGACCATCACCATCACCGACGCGCAGGGCAATACGATCGCCTGGTCCTCGGCCGGCACGATGGGCTTCAAGGGCTCGCGCAAGTCGACCCCGTATGCCGCGCAGGTTGCCGCCGAGGACGTGTCCAAGAAGGCGCAGGAGCACGGCATGCGCACGCTGGAAGTCGAGGTCGCCGGTCCCGGTTCGGGCCGCGAATCGGCGCTCCGCGCGCTCCAGGCCGCGGGCTTCACCGTCACCTCGATCCGCGACGTGACCACGATCCCGCACAACGGTTGCCGTCCCCGCAAGCGTCGGCGCGTTTGATTTTGACGAGCTGCGGGCGCGTCGGCGCCCGCGGCGACTTTGCAAGAAGCCGCGGGAATGATCTGCGGCCTTTCTCCAACGCCAGTATTTGCACCGTCAAATTGACTGGCCTGTATGGGTGAAACAGTGACGATCCAGAAAAATTGGCAAGAACTGATTCGGCCGAACAAGCTCCAGGTCACGCCCGGCAGCGATCCCTCGCGTTTCGCGACCATCGTCGCCGAGCCGCTCGAGCGTGGCTTCGGCCAGACCCTCGGCAACGCGCTGCGCCGCATCCTGCTCTCCTCGCTCCAGGGCGCGGCGGTGCAGTCGGTGCACATCGACGGCGTGCTGCACGAGTTCTCCTCGATCGCGGGCGTCCGTGAGGACGTCACCGACATCGTGCTCAACATCAAGGACATCTCGATCAAGATGCAGGGCGAAGGCCCCAAGCGCATGGTCGTGAAGAAGCAGGGCCCGGGCGTCGTCACCGCCGGCGACATCCAGACCGTCGGCGACGTGGTCGTGCTCAACCCCGATCTGCAGATCTGCACGCTCGACGATGGCGCCGAGATCCGCATGGAGTTCACGGTCTCGACCGGCAAGGGCTACGTGCCCGCCGAGCGCAACCGTCCCGAGGACGCGCCGATCGGCCTGATCCCGGTCGACAGCCTGTACTCGCCGGTCCGCAAGGTCTCCTACAAGGTCGAGAACACCCGCGAGGGCCAGATTCTCGACTACGACAAGCTGACCATGACGATCGAGACCAACGGCGCGATCACGCCGGATGACTCGGTGGCCTACGCCGCCCGCATCCTGCAGGACCAGCTCAACGTGTTCGTCAATTTCGAAGAGCCGCGCAAGGAAGTCGCCCAGGAGATCATCCCGGACCTCGCCTTCAACCCGGCCTTCCTCAAGAAGGTGGACGAGCTCGAGCTGTCGGTGCGTTCGGCCAACTGCCTGAAGAACGACAACATCGTCTACATCGGCGACCTCGTGCAGAAGAGCGAGGCGGAAATGCTCCGCACCCCGAACTTCGGCCGCAAGTCGCTGAACGAAATCAAGGAAGTGCTGGCCCAGATGGGTCTGCACCTCGGCATGGAAGTGCCGGGCTGGCCGCCGGAGAACATCGACGAGCTCGCCAAGCGCTTCGAGGATCATTACTGAGCGAATGGCGAGTAGGGAGTGGCGAGTAGGGGAAGAAGATCTATTCGCTACTCACCATTCGCCACTCGCGACCTAGGGCGAACGCAGGAAGCCCACCTGAAAACCAGTCGCTGAACCACCGCGACACAATCGAAGAAGGACTACACACATGCGTCACGGCAAGGTTCATCGGAAGCTCAACCGCACGGCCGAGCACCGCAAGGCGATGTTCGCCAACATGGCGGCCGCGCTGATCAAGCACGAGCAGATCGTCACCACGCTGCCCAAGGCCAAGGAGCTTCGCCCGATCGTCGAGAAGCTCGTCACCCTCGGCAAGAAGGGCGGCCTGTCGCTGCGCCGTCAGGCCATCTCCGAGCTGCGCGACGTCGACATGGTCAAGAAGCTCTTCGACACGCTGGCGACCCGCTACAAGGACCGCCAGGGCGGCTACACCCGCATCATCAAGGCCGGCTTCCGCTACGGCGACAACGCCGCGATGGCCGTGATCGAGTTCGTCGATCGCGACGTCGATGCCAAGGGCCAGGATTCCGGTCCGGTGCAGGAGAAGGAAGCCGAGGCGGCGTAAAGCCCGATCGGCATGACGTTTCAAGAGCGGCGCCTTTGGCGCCGCTTTTTTGTTGGAACGGTCGGGTGGACAAAGGCCCGCTCTTAGCGCGCCGTGCCCACCATTCACGCTCCTCACGCGTCGGTGAGCCCCGATTGCAGCTGAGGGAGCCGCTTCCGATATCTCCATCCGCATCCATGGAGATATCGCATGAAGATCGACCTTTCCGGAAAAACCGCTCTCGTGACCGGCTCGACCGCCGGTATCGGCCACGCCATCGCCAGGGGTCTCGCCGGCTCCGGCGCCAGCGTCGTGATCAACGGCCGCGGCCAGGACAAAGTCGATGCGGCGGTGCGCAGGTTGGAAGGGACGGGCGCCAAGGTCCGCGGCATCGCGGCCGACGTCTCGACCGCGGCAGGCTGCAAGGCACTCGTTGCGGCGCTGCCCGAGGTCGACATCCTCATCAACAATGCCGGCATCTTCGAGCCCAAGGATTTCTTCGACATCTCCGACGAGGACTGGAGCCGTTTCTTCGAGGTCAACGTGATGAGCGGCGTGCGGTTGTCGCGCGCCTACATGAAGGGCATGCTGAAGCGCAATTGGGGCCGCATCGTCTTCATCTCCTCGGAATCCGGGCTCAACATTCCCGTCGAGATGATCCACTACGGCATGACCAAGACGGCCCAGCTTTCGGTGGCGCGCGGCCTGGCGCAGCTCACCAGCGGCACCGGCGTCACCGTCAATTCCGTGCTGCCGGGCCCGACCATGTCGGAGGGCGTCGAGACGTTCGTCAAGGATCTCGCGAAGCAGAACGGCCAGTCCGTGGATGAAGCCGCCGCCAACTTCGTCAAGCAGCATCGCCCGAGCTCGCTGCTGCAGCGTTTCGCCAGCGTCGACGAGATCGCCAACATGGTGGTCTATGTCGCCTCGAAGGAGGCATCCGCCACCAACGGCGCAGCGCTGCGCGCAGAAGGTGGCATCGTCAACACGATCGCCTGAGGAGATGCGCATGGCGGCCTATGTGATCTCGGAGGTCGAGGTGCGCGATCCCGCCGCATTCGAGGCCTATCGCGCCCTGGCTGCCAAGACGATCGCGCAGTACGACGGGCGTTATCTCGTCCGCGGCGGCAAGGCCGAGCTTGCCGAAGGCAATTTGCCGCCGAAGGCCATTATCATCGTCGAGTTCGCGTCGATGGCGCGGCTGAAGGAATGGTACGCCTCGCGGGAATATGCCGAAGCGCTCAAGGTGCGGCAGACGGCGCTGGAGCGGCGGCTGTTGTTCGTTGAAGGGACGCCGGTGCCGTAGGGTGGGCAAAGCGAAGCGTGCCCACCATTGTCGCGACTAGAGAGAGATGGTGGGCACTGCGCAAGTGCGCGTTGCCCACCCGACGAAAGCTACCATCCCTCCAGCACGATCTTGCCGCGCGACTTGCCGCTCTCCAACAGCGCGTGCGCGCGCTTCAGGTTGGCTGCGTTGATTGTGCCGAAGGTCTGGTCGAGTGTGGTGCGCAACACGCCCTTGTCGATGAGGTCGGCCACGTCATTGAGCAGATGATGCTGCGCGATCATGTCAGGCGTCTGGAACGAGGAGCGCGTGAACATCGATTCCCAATGCACCGAGATTGCCTTGCCCTTGAATGCGGCAATCGTGAACTCCGGGGGATCGTCGATCAGGCCGAACTTGCCCTGTGGTGCCATGAATTCCGCGATCGCCTTGTAGTGCTGGTCGGTAAAGGTGAGGCTGGCCACCAGCGCAACCGGCGGCAGGTTCAATTTCTCGATCTGCTCCTTCATCGGCTTGCCATGGTCGATCACCGCATGCGCGCCGAGATCGAGGCACCATTTCTGCGACTCCGGCCGTGTCGCGGTGGCGAGCACCGTCAGCCCGGTGAGGCGGCGGGCGAGCTGGATCAGGATCGAGCCGACGCCGCCGGCGCCGCCGGTGATCAACAGCGTGCGCGGATCGACGCTCTTGCCCGGCACCGCACCGAGCCGGTCGAACAGCAGCTCCCAGGCGGTGATCGAGGTGAGGGGAAGAGCGGCGGCTTGGGCGAACGACAGGCTCTTCGGTTTGGCGCCGACGATGCGCTCGTCGACCAGATGGAATTCGGCGTTGGTGCCCTGGCGCAGGATCGAGCCCGCGTAGAACACCTCGTCCCCTGGCTTGAACAGCGTGACCTCAGACCCGACCGCATCGACCACGCCGGCCGCGTCGTAGCCGAGGATTTTCGTCTCGCCCTCGGGCGGGGCGGCGCGCTTGCGCACTTTGTAGTCGACCGGATTGGCCGAGATCGCTTTCACCGCGACGCGGATGTCGCGCCCTTTGGGGTCGGGTTTAGCGGTCTCGAAATCGAACAGTGATTCCGCGTCCTCGATCGGAAGCGATTTCTTGTAGCCGACGGCTTTCATGGCGTGTCTCCATCAGATGGCTTTGTTCGCCCGCTGCCCTAACTGTCGCTCTAGCTCCGATTTGGCAAGTACTGTAAATTTGGGGATATAGTCCCTGTTTGGATACTATTGGGAAAAAGCCGCATGAAACGCCGTAACTTCGCCCGCCGTCCAGGCTGCTCGGTCGAGGCGACGCTGGACCTGATCGACGGCAAGTGGAAGGGCGTGATCCTCTACCACCTGCAGAGCGGCACCCAGCGCTTCGGCGAATTGCGCCGCCGGATGCCTGGCATCACCCAGCGCATGCTGACGAAGCAGCTGCGCGCGCTGGAGGAAGACCGGCTCGTCATCCGCAAGGTCTATGCCGAGGTGCCGCCGCGGGTGGAGTATTGCCTGTCCGAACTGGGCGAGAGCCTGAGGCCCGTGATCGACATCCTGAAGGCCTGGGGCGAGAGCCACCAGGAGCGGTTGTCCTGCGCGCCGCCGCCCGTGGTCGTGAAGAAGAAGCGCGCGGCGTGATCGTTCGGAAGCGGACGCTGCCGCTCCCGAACGAGCGCGTTCTAAAGCGCGATCGCGCTTTAGGTTTTTGTTTGAGCATGATCTTTTCGGAAAACCGCTTCACACTTTTCCGGATCATGCTCTAGAACGCGAACTGCGTGCGCATCGCGACCGCGTCGAACTTCGAGCCGACGTCGGCGGTCGAGATCGGCGAGGCCTGTCGCGACACCGTGCCGTGCAGATAATCGAGCATGAAGCGCACGTTGCCGTTGACGTACCAGTTGAGCGCGAGCGTATAGACGGTCTGCCGGCCGCCTGCGACGCCGCTCGCGGTCGCGAGCTGATCGTTGAGGTCGATCGTCGAGAACCGTCCTGCGATCTCCCACGCGCCCCAGCCGCCGCCGTCGAGCGAGAACGGATGTGCCGGCTTGACGCCGCTATAGGCCGCGTTCGCCGCATTGTAGGAGCGGCCTTCGCCGGTCAGCACATAGCCGGCCTGCGCGTAGCCGCCTTGGAATTTCAGGCTCGGTGCACCCGTCAGCGGCACGGCCGTGTTGGCAGTGCGATCGACATTGTACCAGAAATACTCGCCCTGGACGATGAACGGACCGTAGGTCGCCGCCGCCTCGACGCTGTAGACCTGCGCGCCCGAGGCATTGGCGATAGCGCCGGTCGAGATCAGCGTGGTCGGGTCGAGACGCAATTCCGGACGATCGCTGAGCGTGACCGTCTGGGTGTTGGCGATGAGATTGCGCGGCGGCTGGATCAGCCATTGCGCATTGGCGCCGATATGCACCGAGTAGTCCTTCGTGCTGATCGGATTGCCGGCGACGCGCGCCACGGCACCATATTGCTCGCTGGTGCCGGGCGGCGCCGCGCTCGAGGCGGAATGGATCGCACCGGTCGTCGGTCCCGTGACATAGCCGCCGATCCAGAGCTGGTCGTTGAACCAGCGCGCACCGGCTGCGGAACGGAAGTCACCGGCAGCGATGTTGGTCGCGATCACGCCGGGCGAGGCGCGCTCCATGAACATGATGTCGTTCGAGCTCGTCGCTTCGTCGAGCGTGTATGGCAGATCCATGATGCCGGCCTCGATCGCCATCTTGCCGCCGAACGGCTTCAAGCCGGTATAACTGATATAGGCGTTCTCGACGCCGGAGACGCCGCCGCCGGGCAGCGATCCCGGCGCGGCGCCGCCAAATCCGTCGGACGAGCCGCCGAAATCGTAGACCAGCGCGAAATTCCAATCGTGGAAGAACTTGCCGGTGACACCGATGCGCGCGCGGCGGACGTTCTGGCCGCTGTCGAGCTTTTGCGGCACGGTCGCCGCGGTGTTGGGACGATAGTCATAGCCGCCGACATCCCAATGCAGGCGGCTGGTGATGGCGACGCAATTGGCCTGGTCGGCGGTGCAGATCGTCGGCCGGTTGTTCGGCATCGTCACGACGACGCCGGACGCCGGCGCCGGCCCCTTGACGGGAATTGCCGCGTTGGCATTGGCCACCGCGGCCTTTGCCTCCGCGCGCGCCTCGGCCTTTGCCTCTGCCTTGGCTTCGACTTTCGCCTTTGCTGCGGCTGCCGTGTTCGCCGCGGTCTGGCTCTGCAGCTTGTCGAGCTTCTGTTCGAGCATCTTCAACTGCTGCTTCAACAGCGCGATCTCCTGCTCACTGCTGCTTGCCGACTGGGCCTGGGCCTGCGAGGCCGCCAGCGCGCCGGCGAGACCAATCGCGGTGGCCGCAATTCTTGTTCTGCTCACGTTACGCTCCATCATCTGACTGTTTTCCCCAAGTCGCGAAGGGAGAGCCTAGGTGTGATCGATGACTGCCCCGCGACGCTGCGAGCGGTTGCGTGGGTTCCCACTGATGCAAATTCGCCGCAACCGAATCCGCTTCACACCACCATGCAAGATGACGCACATCATGCCAATCCGCCGCCGGGCAAATGGCCGATTCGCACGGCACCCTTGCATGCCGGACACGGCTGCGAAGGGACCGAATATTGCCCGCCGGCGGCCTTCTATTGGGAGGCGAACGCGCCTATATTCCGGCGTCTTTTCCAAGAGGTAGGAATGTTTCGAGCGACCTGGACTGCCGCCCTTACGGCGCTGTGCGTAGCCTTTTCGGCCACCTTCAATCCGACTGCTGCGCAGGACCGTCGGGTCCCGTCGTCGCCGGCCGAGCTGCGGATGTCCTATGCGCCGATCGTGCAGCGGGTGCAGCCGGCGGTCGTCAACGTCTATGCCGCCAAGGTGGTGCAGAACCGCAATCCGCTACTGGACGATCCGATCTTCCGCCGCTTCTTCGGCGTGCCGGGCCAGCAGCCCGAGCAGATGCAGCGCTCGCTCGGCTCCGGCGTCATCGTCGATGCCTCCGGCCTCGTCGTCACCAACGTCCACGTCATCGAGGGCGCTGACCAGGTGAAGGTGTCGCTGTCGGACAAGCGCGAGTTCGAGGCCGAGATCCTGCTCAAGGATTCCCGGACCGATCTCGCCGTGCTGCGCCTGAAGGACAGCAAGGAGAAGTTCCCGACGCTGGACTTCACCAATTCCGATGAGCTCTTGGTCGGCGACGTCGTGCTCGCGATCGGCAATCCGTTCGGCGTCGGCCAGACCGTGACCCAGGGTATCATTTCGGCGCTGGCGCGCACGCAAGTGGGCATCACCGACTATCAGTTCTTCATTCAGACCGATGCGGCGATCAACCCGGGCAATTCCGGCGGCGCGCTGGTCGACATGGGTGGCAAGCTCGCCGGCATCAATACCGCGATCTATTCGCGCTCCGGCGGCTCGCAAGGCATCGGCTTTGCGATTCCCGCCAACATGGTGCGCGTCGTCGTCGCCTCCGCCAAGAGCGGCGGCAAGGCGGTGAAGCGGCCCTGGCTCGGTGCGAAATTGCAGGCGGTGACGCCCGACATCGCCGAGAGCCTCGGCTTGCGCTCGCCGACCGGTGCGCTGGTCGCGAGCGTGGTGTCGAACGGTCCGGCGGCGAAAGCCGGCCTGAAATCCTCCGACCTCATCACCGGGATCGACGGCCAGATCGTGGATGATCCCAACGCCTTCGACTATCGCTTCGCAACCCGTCCGCTCGGCGGCACCGCGCAGCTCGACGTGCAGCGCGGCGGCAAGTCGGTGAAGCTCACGGTAGCGCTGGAGACCGCGCCCGACACCGGGCGCAACGAGCTCGTCGTCACCGCGCGTTCGCCGTTCCAGGGCGCGAAGGTTTCGACCATCACGCCGGCCGTCGCCGATGAGCTGCGTCTGGATGCCGACACCGAAGGCGTCGTGATCACCGATATCGGCGGCGATACCGCGGCTGCGAGTGTCGGCTTCCAGAAGGGCGACATCATCCTGGCCGTCAACAATCAGAAGATCAGCAAGACCGGCGACCTCGAGAAGGCTGCAGGTGAACGGGCACGGATCTGGCGCATCACGCTGGTGCGTGGTGGCCAGCAGATCAACGTCACGCTGGGCGGATGAGTCCGAAGCGACCAACGGAGACACCGACTCTCTTTGCTGCGGCGGGGCTCGATCACGATGCTCCGCATCCGCTGCCGGACCGGCTGCGCCCGCGTGCGCTGTCGGAGGTCGTCGGCCAGGATCACATCCTCGGCCCCGATGGTGCGCTGACGCGCATGCTGGAAACGCGCACGCTCGGCTCGCTGGTGTTCTGGGGCCCGCCCGGCACCGGCAAGACCACGGTGGCGCGGCTCCTGGCTGACGCGACGGATCTGCATTTTGAGCAGATCTCTGCGGTGTTCTCTGGCGTCGCCGACCTCAAGAAAGCGTTCGATGCCGCGCGCGCCCGTCGCGAGATGGGCAAGGGCACGCTGCTCTTCGTCGATGAGGTGCACAGATTCAACCGCGCCCAGCAGGACTCCTTTCTGCCGGTGATGGAAGACGGCACTGTCGTCATGGTCGGCGCCACCACCGAGAACCCGTCCTTTGAGCTCAATGCGGCGTTGCTCTCGCGTGCGCGCGTGCTGGTGTTTCGCTCGCTCGATGCCGCCGCGATCGAAAAGCTGTTCGTGCATGCCGAAGCCGTCGAGGGCAGGAAGCTGCCACTCGATGCGGAGGCGCGCGCGGTGCTGGTGCGCATGGCCGACGGCGATGGCCGTGCGTCGTTGACGCTCGCCGAAGAAGTCTGGCGTTCGGCGCGGGCGGACGAGATTTTCAATGCCGCGCAGCTGCAGGAGATTCTGCAGCGCCGCGCGCCGATCTACGACAAATCGGCCGACGGCCACTACAATCTCATCTCGGCGCTGCATAAATCGGTGCGCGGCTCCGATCCCGATGCCGCGCTGTATTACCTCGCGCGCATGCTGGACGCTGGCGAGGACCCGCTGTTCCTGGCCCGCCGCGTCGTGCGCATAGCGGTCGAGGACATCGGGCTGGCCGATCCGCAGGCGCTCGTCATCGCCAATGCCGCCAAGGACGCCTTCGACTTCCTCGGCCATCCCGAGGGCGAGCTCGCCATCGCCCAGGCCGTGGTCTATCTCGCCACCGCGCCGAAATCGAACGCGGTCTACACCGCCTTCGGCACCGCGATGCAGGTCGCCAAGCAGGCCGGCTCGCTGCTGCCGCCAAAGCACATCCTCAATTCCCCGACCAAGCTGATGAAGTCGGAAGGCTACGGCTCCGGCTACGCATACGACCACGATGCGCCGGATGCCTTCTCCGGCCAGGACTACTTCCCGGAGGCCCTGGGCCGCCAGACCTTCTACGACCCGCCCGACCGGGGTTTTGAACGCGAGATCAGGAAGCGGCTGGATTACTGGGCCAAGCTGCGCAAGGAGCGGGGCGACTCCCGCTAGAAGCGGCCATTTCGTCGTGACGGAAGGCCGCTTTTGGGGTACGCAGGCAACCATGAGCCGCCGTATCAAGAGAATGAACCCAAAGCCACGGTCGCGTGACGAACGCGACGACTCGCGGGCGCATCAGGCGCGTAGCGCGAAGAAGGCCGGGCCGCGTCCGGGTGGCAAGCCCGGCGGTAAGCCGCCGCGCTTTGCCGGCGAGCGCGCCGAGCGGCGTCCGCCCAAAGCGGTCCAGGAGAGGCCTGCGCCTGAAAAGTCCGTCGAGGCGCTGCTACCGACCAAGGTGCAGACCGTCACGGTCACGGCCGACGAGAACAACATGCGCGTGGATCGATTCCTCGAGGCGCGCTTTCCCGGCCTGTCGTTCTCCCACATCCAGCGCGTCGTACGCAAAGGCGAGCTGCGCGTCGACGGCAAGCGCGTCGACAGCAAAGACCGGCTGGAGGAGGGACAGAGCGTCCGCATCCCGCCGCTCAAGCTCGATGCGCCGAAGGTCGTCGGCGAGCTCTCGGAGGCCGCGCAGAAGACGCTGAAGGCGCTGAAGGAGATGACGATCTGGGAGGACGACGACGTCCTCGTCCTGAACAAGCCGGCCGGCCTTGCCGTGCAGGGTGGCTCGGGCATGACGCGGCACATCGACCAGATGCTTGAAGTGATGCGCGATGCCAAAGGCCAGAAGCCCCGCCTCGTGCACCGCATCGATCGCGAGACCTCGGGCTGTCTCCTGATCGCCAAGACGCGCTTCGCTGCCTCACACCTGACCGGCGCGTTCCGCTCGCGGTCGGCGCGCAAGGTCTATTGGGCATTGGTGCCGGGCCTGCCGAAGCCGAAGCAGGGCCGCATCTCGACCTTCCTTGCAAAGGAGGAGGGCGAGGACGACACCATCATGCGCATCGCCCAGCATGGCGATGAGGGCGCCAGTCACGCGGTGACGTACTACGCCGTGGTCGAGACCGCCGGCAACAAGCTGACCTGGGTGTCGCTGAAGCCGGTGACGGGCCGCACCCACCAGCTGCGCGCCCACATGGCCCATATCGGCCATCCCATCGTCGGCGATCCCAAATATTTCAACATCGAGAACTGGCAGCTGCCGGGCGGCCTGCAGAACCGGCTGCATCTGCTCGCACGCCGCATCGTCATTCCGCATCCGCGCGGCGGCGTGATCGACGCCACCGCGCCGTTGCCGCCGCACATGCAGCAGTCGTGGAACCTGCTGGGGCTGGACGCAACCAGATTTGATCCGATCGAGAACGCGCCTGAAGAATAGTGAGGTTGAATAGGGGCGACTGACGCACGACATGTTTCCCCATGAGACGACTGTCGATCTGCTTGGCGCTCTTGGCTACTCTGTTGGTAGGGCCGGCCGTCCGCGCGCAATATGTCTCGCCGGACGCCGCGCGGCTCGCTCCACCGCTGCCTGCGCCGCCACCGCCGCCGAAGATCGAGGTGCCCAAGGTTCCGCAGTTTGACGCGCCGCCGCGCTACAATTACCAGCCGCTGCCGCGCAATTCCTTCGGCGATCGCGTCACGAAGTGCCTCCACGACGCTGCAGCCGCAGGACTGGGCCCGGCCGATCGCGGCACTTATGCGCGTAGCTGCGCGAACTAGCCGCCTCATCGGCGTCCAAGCGGGGCCATGACGACACAGGTAATTTGACAGACGATAGGATCGGAAAAACCGACATGCGCGAATTGTTCGAGGAAGCAGCAAGGCAGCCTGCGCCGGATCCCCGGGAATCGGCGCGCGCGTCCGCGCGCACGCCAATGCGCAAGCGCTTCTACAAGGAGGCCGGCGTCGTCGATGCCGAGGGCGGCTTCGCCATCACTCTCGACGGCAAGCCGATCCGTACGCCCTCCGGCCGCCAATTGGTGATCCCGACGCGCGCGCTCGCAGATAGCGTCGCCGCGGAATGGGCCGCCCAAGGCGAGGCGATCGATCCCGTGACCATGCCTTTGACGCGCATCGCCAACAGCGTGGTCGAGGGCGTTATCGATCGCGTCGAGCTCGTCAGCGACGACCTCGCCAAATATTTCGAATCTGACCTGCTGTTCTATCGCGCCGGCCATCCCGAGGGACTGGTCGCCCGGGAGGCTGCGCATTGGGATCCCGTGCTGTCCTGGGCGGCGCAGACACTGGGTGCGCATTTCATCCTGTCCGAAGGCGTCATGCACGTGAAGCAGCCGGACGAGGCGGTGAAGGCCGCACGGGCGGCGCTGCCCGGCGATCCCTGGTCGGTCGCCGCGCTCCACATGGTGACCACCCTGACCGGCTCGGCACTGCTTGCGCTGGCGCTGGACCAAGGCGTGCGCGATGCCGACCAGGTCTGGGCCGCCGCCCATGTCGACGAGGACTGGAACGTGGAGCAATGGGGCGTGGACGAGGAGGCGGCCGCCCGCCGCGCCGCCCGCCTGAAGGATTTCCAGGCCGCTGTGACGGTTCTGGCGGCGGTGAAGCAGCCGGCCATCTGAGGTCCTTAACGAGAGGTTTACGAGGCGGCGGTTACGGTAGCCGGCATTCCCCTAGGGCTGCCGAGATGCCGACGCCGGTCACCCCCATCGCTCCCGTCAACGCCGCCAGCCGCCCGGCTGATGCGGCGACGCCGGATCTCATGCTTCAAGCCGGCAGTGTCGTCGATGCCAGGGTGGTCAGCGTGCTCGCCGACAATCTGGTGCGGATCGCGATCGCCAACCTGGCGATGGACGTGATGTCTGAGGTGGCTCTGACGCCAGGGCAGAATCTCCAGCTCGCGGTCTCGCAGAGCAACGGCACCATTCGCCTCGCGGTCATGGGCGGGGCAGGCGAGGCGGCGGGAGATCAGGTCACGCTGACGCCGCGCACGGCCTCGCTGGTGGAGAGCCCGCCGCTGGCGCCGTCGGTGGCCACGGCACGGAACACCCTCACTCCGTCCGAGCAGGTGGCCGTTCAAACGGCCTCTGCCGGGGCCGTGACCAAACAGGGCAGCCAGGCGCCGCTGTTCGCCAACCTGGCCTCTGTTGTGACGAGCAGCAATCTGCCCGCTAGGCTGAAGCAGGCGGTGCTCGACGTGCTGGCGCAGCAGACGCCGCTCAACACCGCCCTCGACGGCGGCGATATCGAATCCGCGTTCCAGAAGTCCGGACTGTTTCTCGAGGCCTCATTGGCCGCAGGCACGACGCCGTCCTCCGGCGCGATCCCGGACTTGAAGGCCGCTCTGCTGGTGTTGCGCCAGACCCTGGCATCGACCTTCGGCGCGCCGCAGGCAACTGCGCAAGGTGTGGCGCTGCCGGCGAGTGCTGCGGCCACGACGCAGACCGCAGCCTCCGCGCTGGCGGGCGAAACGGCACAAGCGGCGTTGCCGGAACGCGCCCGCCCGGCGCAAGCGTCGCGCGGTGCGTTTGCTGCCGCTCTGCTGGCCGATGTGGCGGGCAACAATCCGCAAGCTTTGGTGTCGCGCACCATGTCCGGGGGCCTTGCCACGAGCCTGCTGCAGGAGGTCACGGAAAACCTGCCGCGCCTGACCGGCAACGTGCCGGGCTCCAACAAGTCCGTGCCGGATGCCCATATCTTCGAGGCGGCCGCGCATCCGACACCTCCGCCGGTCCGGGGCGCGCTGCCGGCGCCTCAGTCCATTGCCATGCCGTCGCTCGCGCCGGATACGCCGCTGGCTGCAACCGTGCATCGTCTGCTCGACGAGACCGATGCCGCGATCGCCCGCCAGACGTTGTTGCAAATTGCCTCGCTCCCCGATCGCACCGACGCCAGCGGCCACCGCATCGATCCGGCCGCGCCGCAGTGGAATTTCGAAATTCCGTTCGCGACCCCGCAAGGTACCGCGATGGCGCAGTTCGAGATCTCGCGCGATGGCGGCAATGAGTCGGACGACCCCGCCAAGCGCGCCTGGCGCGCGCGCTTCTCGCTCGATGTCGAGCCGGCCGGACCCGTGCATGCGCTGATCACGCTGAACGGCGACAAGACCTTCGTTCGGATGTGGGCGGAGCGGCCGGCCACGGCGCAGCAGCTCCGCGCCGGCATCGGTGAGCTCAGCCAGGCCTTGACGAAGGCCGAGCTCAAGCCCGGCGATATCGTGGTCCGCGACGGCACGCCGCCGCCACCGGCGCCGGCTCGCGCCGGCCACTTCCTGGATCGCGCCACATGAGCGATCCCTCCAAGCTCGCGATCGCGCTGCATTACGAGAAGGGATCTGGCGCGCCCGTCGTCGTCGCCAAGGGCAAGGGCACGATCGGTGAGAAGATCGTCGAGATCGCCAAGGCCCACGACATTCCGATCGAGGAGAACGAGGTCTTGGCCGGCGCGCTGTCGAAGGTCGAGCTCGGCGACGAGATCCCGCCGGATCTCTACAAGGCCGTCGCCGAGGTGCTGGTGTTCGTGCTGCGGCTGTCGGGCCGGGGACGGTAAAAACAACCTGTCATCGTTTCAACACTTAGCGGCTGCATGGTCGCACCGGTTTTTCCGCCGCTCAATGGACCCGCCCTTGCTGACCCGCCGTTCCACCCTCGGCCTCCTCGCCGCAACCGTGATCCTGCCTCGACGCGCGCGCGCCCATGTCGCGCCGCCGCGCAATGAAATCCGCGACGCTCTTGCAAAGCGCTTCACCGATCTCGGCACGTCGGGCACCTTCGTCGGCTACAAGGTCGAGGACTATCTGATCGTCGCCAGCGACAAGGAGCGCTCGGGCGAGGGCAAGTTGCCGGCCTCGACCTTCAAGATTCCCAACTCGCTGATTGCGCTCGAGGCCGGTGTCGTCACTGACCCCGACAAGGACGTGTTTGCCTGGGACGGCGTCAAGCGGCCGATCGAGGCCTGGAACAAGGATCACACGCTGCGCAGCGCAATCGCGGTGAGCGCGGTGCCGGTCTATCAGGAGATCGCGCGCCGCATCGGCGAGGTGCGCATGCAGCAATATGTCGACGCGTTCGACTATGGCAATCGCGACATCGGCGGCGGCATCGACCAGTTCTGGCTCACAGGGGCGTTGCGCATCGATCCGGTCGAGCAAGTCGATTTCGTCGACCGGCTGCGCCGCCGCGCGCTGCCGATCTCGAAGCGCAGCCAGGATCTCGTTGCCGATATCCTGCCGGCGACGAAGGTCGGCGACGCCGTCATTCGCGCCAAGTCCGGTCTCCTGGGCGCCGAGCGCGGCGATCCGTCGCTCGGTTGGATGGTCGGCTGGGCCGAGAAGGGCGAAGCCCATACCGTGTTCGCGCTCAACATGGATTGCAAGGAGCCGCGCCACATCGAGGCTCGCATGACGCTGACCCAAGCCTGCCTTGCCGAGATCGGCGCGCTCTAGCGAGACCGTGAGGTTTAGAAGCAACCTGTTCGCACACGGTCAATGCGTGCGGTTGCACGTCAAGCCGGCACCTGAACCTCAGTCGTCGCAATCAGACGCCAATCGGCGAGCGCGGCAAAGCGGTGGGGTTCGGCCTCACGCCGGTAATCGGAGCTCGAGACGATGACTCGAAAGGTCGCGAAGTCCGGGTAGCGCACGATTGCGGCGTCGTGCCAGGCGTCGCCTTGCGCCGCCACCAGCAGAGCTCCGACGGATCCTAGCCAAGTTGGCCTGACCCCTTGCGGAATCGCGACCTTGCGAAATGCGGGGACATAGCGCGTGAAATAGGCTTCGCGGCCGCTACAGGCTGGAAGCTCGGATTTGTCTGGGTACAAGGCCTCATCCCGATAGCGTAGAAGATTGAGCATGAAGATGGGTTGATCTCCGGGCAGGCTCGAGCCTGCCGTTTCGAGTGATGCATTATCGATATCGACGAACATTGCTCTCTCCGGTCGTGGGTGCTTGCTGCGCTGATATCGCCTTCGAACGCCCGGCCTGTAGTGGTTTCGGTGTCACTGCTATGATGACGCCATGGCAACACCACGCAGCCATCGGCAACTCCTCGGCAATTCTGAGCGCCAGCCCGGCGGTCCAGCTCGAGCTGAAAGTCGACGATTTCGGGGACGGAGTTCAGGCGTTGTCAGGCTTCGCCGTCAGCGCCCGGTCGATGGCGAAGCCGCCGATCTCGCTCATGGCCTGCGAGATCGGATCGCCGCGCCGGGCAAAGCCGCTGGAGAGATAATCGAACTGCGTCCGCGCCAGCCGCAGCACTTCGATCGGCACCGAGACCGCGGTCTCGTTGAAGCTGTCGACGGAGGCGCGCAAGCTGTCGAGCTCCGTCGTGAGCTTGCCGATATGTCTCTCGGCATGCTGCATCAGCTCGAGCAGCTTGCCGCGCTCGGCATCGAAGGCGGCGCGCTCGGCTGCGGTCGCGGCGGTGAGCTCGGCGAGCGGTGCCCGCAGCGCCGCGATCTGGCCGACCATGGCGTCGGAGGCGAGTTCGGCGGACTCGCGCAGCTCGGCGTTGCGCGTGCTCTCTTCCTGCGCCTGATGATAGAGCCGCTCGGCCGACATCGCCCGCTGGCTCAGCGTCTCGATCATGCTGGCTGCGCGCAGCAGCATCTCGCCGTTCCGCCCCGACACCATGCCGGCCATGCGGCGCAGGAAGTCGATCGTTTCGGACGCTGGGTTCGGCGGCAAGGGGACGACCGTCGCGGACATCTCGGTGATGCCAGTAGGTAGACGCTGGAGCTAGGGCATGATGATCACCGCCGTACCGATTGGGCTCACGCAACATTCGGCGCCTGATCTGACTCGGAGCAAGCCTGAATCGGTCGGCCCGGTCAACCCGCTGGTGCGACAAATGCGGTCCTGTAGCCCGGATGGAGCGCAGCGAAATCCGGGGGAATCGCGCCCGCGCTGCACCGTCCCGGATTACGCTCCGCTCCATCCGGGCTACGCACTCAGCCGGAAGGGAGATCAGGAGTCCCTCCGCCCAATCCGCCCCAGGTGGGTGAAGCCGAACCCGGCGGAATATTTCAGGCCGTAGCCGAGCGCCCGGTCGATGCCGATATGGGCAAGCCAGATCAAGGCGATGGAGAGGGTGAGGGGCGAGGCGAGGGCGAAGCCCAGCGTCAGCAGCGCCACCGGCACCAAGTAGCTGTGGGCGGCGTTGTAGACCATCGCACCGAACCTAGCGTCGGACAGGTAGGCCAGGAAACTCAGATCGGGTACGAAGAACAGCAGCGCAAACACCAGCCACGACCCGTCTCAGGCCGCATAGAGCGTCACCATTCCTGCAAACAAGGTGAGGCCCTCCAGCCGCAGCAGGATGTTGACGCCGCCTGTTGCAGCGCCCGTCTCGGCCGTTCCTTCGCTCACGCTCGCCTCCCGGGCAAAACTTTGTAATTCCTTGCGCTTTCCCGCTACGGCAGGGCAGCCCTGCGACGGCGAAAGCGGCTTTCCGGGCCGCAAAATGCCGTGTTAGAACCCGCCCATCACTTAAGAACTGGCGGGAGCAAATGAAACACATCCTGGACGCCCTTGAAGATCGTCGTGCCGGCGCAAAGCTCGGCGGCGGGGAGAAGCGCATCGAGGCGCAGCACGCCCGCGGCAAGCTGACGGCCCGCGAGCGCATCGAGCTTCTGCTCGACAAGGGATCGTTCGAGGAGTTCGACATGTTCGTCGAGCACCGCTCCACCGAGTTCGGCATGGAGAAGAGCAAGGTGCCGGGCGACGGCGTCGTCACCGGCTGGGGCACCGTCAACGGCCGCAAGACTTTTGTGTTTGCCAAAGACTTCACGGTGTTCGGCGGCTCACTCTCGGAAACGCATGCGCTGAAGATCACGAAGCTCCAGGACATGGCGATGAAGGCGAGGGCGCCCATCATCGGCCTCTATGACGCCGGCGGCGCCCGCATCCAGGAAGGCGTCGCCGCGCTCGCCGGTTATTCCTACGTGTTCCGCCGCAACGTGCTTGCCTCGGGCGTGATCCCGCAGATCTCCGTCATCATGGGCCCCTGCGCCGGCGGCGACGTCTATTCGCCTGCGATGACCGACTTCATCTTCATGGTGAAGAACACCAGCTACATGTTCGTCACCGGTCCCGACGTGGTGAAGACCGTGACCAACGAGGTCGTCACCGCCGAGGAGCTCGGCGGCGCCTCGGTGCATGCGACGCGTTCCTCGATCGCCGACGGCGCCTTCGAGAACGACGTCGAGACGCTCTTGCAGATGCGTCGCCTGATCGACTTCCTGCCCTCCAACAACACCGACGGCGTGCCGGAATGGCCGAGCTTCGATGACATCGAGCGGGTCGACATGTCGCTCGACACGCTGATCCCCGACAATCCGAACAAGCCCTACGACATGAAGGAGCTGATCCTGAAGGTCGTGGACGAGGGCGACTTCTTCGAGATCGCGGATGCCTTCGCCAAGAACATCGTCACCGGGTTTGGCCGCATTGCGGGCCGCACCGTCGGCTTCGTCGCCAACCAGCCGATGGTGCTGGCCGGCGTGCTCGACAGCGACGCATCGCGGAAAGCGGCGCGCTTCGTCCGCTTCTGCGACGCCTTCAACATCCCGATCGTCACCTTCGTCGACGTGCCGGGCTTCCTGCCCGGCACCGCGCAGGAATATGGCGGCCTGATCAAGCACGGCGCGAAGCTCCTGTTCGCCTATTCGCAGTGCACCGTGCCGCTCGTCACCATCATCACCCGCAAGGCCTATGGCGGCGCCTTCGACGTCATGGCCTCCAAGGAGATCGGCGCCGACATGAACTATGCGTGGCCGACCGCCCAGATCGCGGTGATGGGCGCCAAGGGCGCGGTCGAGATCATCTTCCGCTCAGACATCGGCGACCCCGACAAGATCGCCGCCCGCACCAAGGAATACGAAGACCGCTTCCTGTCGCCCTTCATCGCCGCCGAGCGCGGCTATATCGACGACGTCATCATGCCGCACTCGACCCGCAAGCGCATCGCGCGGGCGCTGGCGATGCTGAAGGACAAAAAGACGGAAATGCCGGCGAAGAAGCACGACAATTTGCCGTTGTAATAGGAGGTAGCCCGGATGAGCGCAGCGAAATCCGGGTCTTTGCCGAGGTCCCGCATGTCGCTTTGCTCATGCGGGCGACAGGCTCCTTCTGATTTGGCACGCTCGATCCAATGACCGAAGACGATCCGACCGATGAAATCTCCGATATCGAAGATCGGATCGAAGAGCTCGCCGAGATCGCTGAGCGGTGCCGCAAGTACATCCTCGCGTCCAAGATCGCGATCGGTGGCGGGGCGGCGCTGCTGCTGGTGACGATCCTCGGTCTGTTCGGATTTGATCAGACCGCGGCGCTCGGATCGATTGCGCTGGTGCTCGGCGGGATTGTCTCGCTCGGCTCGAATGTCTCGACGTTGCGGCAGACGGACGAGGCCATCAGTGCTGCGGAGGCGCGGCGTGCGGCGTTGATCGGCAGCATTGACCTCAGGGTCGTTGCCGATGCGCCGCTGAAGCTGGTGTGAGGTGTAGGGTGGATTAGCGAAGCGTAATCCACCAAGGTGTGCGTCATCGGATGGAGAAGTGGCGGATTACGCTATCGCTAATCCGCCCTACGCATCAGACGCCTCCAGCGCCAGCAAGCCTCACGCGGCCTGCTTGACTGTCAGCTCCGACAATTCGGCGCGGCATTCGGCGGCGTAGGCCTGGAGCCGGTCGGCGGTCTGCCGGTCGAGGATGGCCTTGGCCAACCGCTCGGCGCGGGCGATCTGTCGCTTGAGATATTCGATGCGGACCATGGGTCACCTGTCGAATTGAATCGTTCCGATGCGGGCGACTCTATGCCAAGCACAGCATCGATTATGTGAGGTGCATCACGCCCCGCGCGCCTTATCCGCCGCGGCGAAATGCGCCAGCTGGTCGGCGTGGGCCTTGGCGAACGCCGGACGTCCGGTGGCGCGCGCGACGTAAGCGCGGCAGGCAGGACTATCCGTCAGCCCGTTGAAACCATCGACGACGCGCAGCACGTCCGCCATCAGGATGTCGGCGACGGAGAAGGAGCCCGCCAACCATTCGCGGCTGGCCAGCACCGCCTCGAGATGCTTGAGCCGAAGCTTGAGGAAGTCGTCCACGAATTTCCATGCTGCCGTGTCGGTCGGATGTCCCATGAATTTGGACATGCCCCAGGGCAGGCTGGCCATCTCCACCGAATTGAGCGCCGCGAACATCCACTCCGCCGCTTCAGTGCGGCCGCGCTGGTCCTTTGGCATCAGCCTCTCGCTGAGGCCGCCGAGATGCAGCAGGATCGCGCCGGTCTCGAAGATCGAGAGGTCGCCGTCGGTCAGCCACGGAACCTGGCCGAACGGCTGGTGGGCGAAGTGCGCGGGCCCGCGGTCGTCGAATGGCACGCTGGCGACGCGATAGGGCAAGGCGGCTTCTTCCAGCGCCCAGCGCACGCGGAAGTCACGCACGAAGCCTCGCGGCGCTGCGGGAACCCAATCGAAGGTGGTCAGGGTGAGCTCGGCCATTTTCTGTCTCCGTGTCCTGGTTCGATGCAAAGGACGAACGAAGAGCGCCCGTTCCGACATCCAGGCCAACTCTTTTTGTCGCCGGCGGCTTAACCGGCTAGGCTCGCCCCAAACAACAGGAGGAAATCCGATGCCAGCAGCCTTCTTCGTCGTTCGCGCCGTCGTCTCCGACGCCGAAAAGCGCGCTGCGTTCGACCGGTGGTACGAGACGGAACACTTGCCCGACGCAGTGAAGGCCTTCGGCGTGAGCAAGGCGTGGCGATTCTGGAGCCTCGACGATCCCTCGCTGCACCAGGCGATCTATCAGTTCGATGACGAGGCCAAGCTGAACGCGATGCTGAAAGGTGACGCGCTGAAAAAGCTCGTCGCCGATTTCAACCGCGACTGGCCCGACGTGAAGCGCTCGCGCGAGACGCTGGTGCTGGCGCAGGAGTTCGCGACGTAGCGAGGTCCTGTAGCCCGGATGGAGTCACGAATTCTTCATCTCGGCTCGCAATGAATCTGAACGCCGGCTTCAGCTTCGGTTCATGGCGTTGCAGCGACATTCCTTCTGCATCACGTGCACGATGATCCAAGAAGGAAGAAACGATGGAGCGCCGGAACTTTTTGAAACTTGCCTTGGGATTGACGGCGGGCGCCGCTGCCTTCGCCGCGACCGCGGCACAGGCCGCGCCGCTGTCACCGCAGCCGCTCGCTGATCCCACTCACGCGCCGCAAGGCAATCCCGACGCTCATCCCGCCGTCACGACCAGTGAGGAAGCTGCGCAACTCGCTCCTGAGCAGGTTCACTGGCGTGGGCGTGGCCGCCACTGGGGCTGGCACCGCCGTCATTGGCGCCGGCACCGTCGGCGCTGGCGCCGCCGCCATTATTGGTAAGCTCGCGACCATTCGCGGACTCAACGGGGATCGCCGCTGGCGGTCCCCGTTTCGATTCTGGAGACGCCCGGCTCCGTGGGCGAAAGTCAGAGCGCCAAAAGAAAATGGCCGCAGCGGATGCCGCGCGGCCATTCTGGAGTGCGGAGAAGATCAGTAAGGACGGCAGCGGCCGGCGTACCAGCGGAAGCCGTAGGGGCAGACGCGCGCGCGGGGCACCACGACGACCGGCGGGGCGACCACCACGGGGGCGGGGCGCACGACGACCGCGCCACGCATCGGGCGGCACTGACCATAGGGGCCGCGATAAAACCCTCGGCCGCAGCCCTCGGCGGCGCTGGCCGCCTCGCTGAAACCGACGACGGCCGCGCTGGCGAGCATGACGGCGGCTAACAGGTATTTCATTTTTGATCTTCCTTCTCGTCCTGGGGGCAGGCTTAGGGGGATGGCGCTTGTGGCGCACAATGAATCAACAGACACGATTCGACACGTTAAAATTGGAGAAACGTGCCGGCACGTTGCGATCCAAACCTGCCAATCATGACCTGAATGCGGCATGAACGTTCCCCGCATCTGGTCCCGGACGACACGCTGGTGTCGCTAGCGGCCGAGAAAGCCCAGCACCAGTTCCTTGTACGTCTCCGGCGCCTCCAGGAACACGAGATGGCCGGTGTCGGGGATCACCTCGGCCCGCGCGTTCGGCATCTTCGCGGCGAGCTGCTTCGCAAGCTCTGCGTTCTGCCCCATCTTGGCCCGCAGCGCCTCCGGCGCGAGCGGCCGGCCCGGCGCGTTGTGGTCGTCCGCGCCCATGATGAACAGAGTCGGTGTCGCGATCAGCGGGATCTCGTGCGCCACCGGTTCACGATAGATCATCTGGCCGGAAGAGACGAAGGCGCGCAGCCAGCGCGGATAGTCCGGGCTGCCCTTGATATTGAAGCGAGCCCCGATGAACGGCGTGATCGCCTCGGCCGGCAGCTTGATTGCGTAATTGGTCTGGAGCTGCTTGCGATAGCCGTCGGCGGTGAGCTTGTCCTCGGTCTCGATCATCTTCTCGGTCGGCGTCGGCGGCACGTAGAGGCGGTAGTCCTCGAGCCCGATCGGCGCGGTCAGAACCAGATGGGCGAGGCGGTCCGGATAGGCGCGAGCGATGCGCACGCCGAGCATGCCGCCGAGCGAATGCGCGACGATCTCGGCCTTGTCGATTTTGAGGTGATCGAGCAGCGCAATGGTGTTGCGCGCCAGATTGTCGAAATGCAGCTCGCCCGCCGGCTTGGAAGACTTGCCGAAACCGACCTGGTCCGGCACCACGACACGAAAGCCGGCCTCGCTCAGCATCTTGATCACGGGCGCCCAATAGCTCGACGGAAAATTGCGCCCGTGCAGCAGCACGACGGTGCGGCCGTTCGGCCGTGCCGCGGCGACATCCATATAGGCCATGCTGAGCTGCTCGCCGTCGTTGACGACGGGGAGCAAGTGCACCGGGTAAGGATAGGCAAAGCCTTCGAGCGCGATGCCATAGGGCTCGCGGGGCGCAGTGTCGGCGGCGCGGGTCGATGTCAGTTGGGAAACGAGAAGGGCGGCGGCAAGCGCGGCCAGGAAGATGCGGTTCATCACGGTCTCCGTCATGCCCCGGGCTTGTCCCGCCTGCGCGGCCGAAGCCGCTTCGGCAAGGCGAAGGCCCGGGCATCCACGTGCCAGCCGCAATAAAGACGTGGATGGCCGGGTCAAGCCCGGCCATGACGGAAGCGAGAGGGCACACGCAAAAGTGTGCTCAGTCCTTCCCGCCGCCGAAAAGCGCGGCGAACTGCTTCTCGCCGGTGCGGGTGAAATTCACGACGCGGCTGCCGGGCATGGGATCGCGCGCGGCCCATTTCAGCTCGGCGAAGCGCTGCATCATGGCCGCGCCCAACGTGCCGGCGAGATGGTGCCGCCGCTCGCTCCAGTCGAGGCAGGCCTTGCAGACCGGGCGGCGCGGATGGCTGAGCATGTCGGGCGAGATCTGCAGGTGCTTCACAAGAAAGCGCTCGCCCTCGGCGGTCAGCTCGATCTCCTGCTTCCTCTGCCTGACCAGATGTCGCTCGCGCAAAGAGTCCAGCATCTGCACGCCGAGATCGCCGGCGAGATGGTCGTAGCAAATCCGCGCGCGCCGCAGCGCAGGGTCCTTCGGCCCGGTGCGCACGCGCATATGGCCGGTCCGCGCGGCAAGGCCGGCGAGCCCCTCGAGCACGCCGGCGACGTCGTCGTCGGTGAGGCGGTAATAGCGGTGGCGGCCCTGTTTCTCCGGCTCGATCAGGCCGCCGGCCTCGAGCTTCGACAGATGCGAGCTTGCGGTCTGCGGCGTGATGCCGGCCTCCTGAGCCAGCTCGCTCGCCGTGAGCGCACGGCCGTTCATCAGCGCCGTGAGCATATTGGCGCGGGCGGGGTCGCCAACCAGCGAGGCGACCATGGCGATGTCGGGTCCTGATTTCATGCTTCGATGGTAACCGAAGCGTTGGTGTCGGGCAAGGGCGTATCGTGTCACCACGTCGTCATTGCGAGCGTAGCGAAGCAATCCAGACTGCGTCCGCGGAGGGAGTCCTGGATTGCTTCGCTATGCTCGCAATGACGGCGAAAACAAAGGAGCCCATCATGTCCGTCACCGTCTTCATCCGCTACCAGCTCGATCCGTTCAAGCGCGCGCAGTTCGAGGAATATTCGAAGCGCTGGCTCACCATCATCCCAAGATGTGGCGGCGAGTTGATTGGCTACTTCATGCCGCATGAGGGCACCAACAACATCGCGTCCGCCCTGATCTCGTTCGAGAGCCTGGCCGCCTATGAAGCCTATCGCAAACGGCTGCGCGCCGATCTCGACGGTATGGCAAACTTCAACTTTGCCGAGGCGGAGAAATTCATCCTCGCCGAAGAACGCACCTTCCTGCGCAAGGTGGTATTGTAGGCCCACCAACAGCAGGAGACGCCCATGATCGCCGTGATCTTCGAGGTCTGGCCCAAGCCGGAACACCGCCAGACCTATTTCGACCTTGCAGCCGATCTGAAGCCGCTGCTGCAGACCATCGACGGCTTCATCTCGGTCGAGCGATTCGAGAGCCTGACCGAGAAGGGCAAGATCCTGTCGGTGTCGTTCTGGCGGGATGAAGCGGCCGTCCAGGCCTGGCGCAACACGATGGAGCACCGCCGCACCCAGGCCAGGGGCAGGGCGCAGATCTTCGCCGATTATCACTTACGCATCGCCAGCGTCATCCGCGACTACGGCATGAACGACCGCGACGAGGCGCCGAAGGACAGCCGCGCCGTGCATGACGCGCACTAGCGGACTCGAAAACGCAGCCTTATCTCTGCGCGGCTAACAAGGGAGAGAAACATGCACGTGACGACCGCTGACAAGCGCGCGACGTTCAGGAAGATGCACGAGAGCGGCTGCTTCATCCTGCCCAATCCGGTCGATGTCGGCAGCGCGAAAGCCTTGCAGCATCTCGGTTTCAAGGCGATCGCGTCATCGAGCGCGGGCTTTGCCTGGACCATTGGCAAGGCCGACAATCACGTCACCGTCGAGGACGTCTGTCAGCATCTGGCAGCATTGAGCTCGGCTGTCGACATCCCCGTGAACGCCGATTTCGAGGGTGGCTTTGCGGTCGAGCCTGACAAGGTCGCGGACAATGTCGAGCGCGGTGTACGCACCGGCGTTGCGGGCCTCTCGATCGAGGATTCCACCGGCGACAAGGACAAGCCGCTCTACGATCGCGCGCTGGCCGTCGAGCGCATCAAGGCCTCGCGCAAGGCGATCGGCGACAGCGGCACGCTGCTGGTCGGCCGCTGCGAGGCCTATCTGTGGGGCGTGACCGATCTCAAGCTCGTTATCGACCGGCTCACCGCCTATGCCGATGCCGGCGCCGACTGCCTCTATGCGCCGGGTCTGAAGAGCCGCGAGGACATCGCCGCGGTGGTCAAGGCGGTCGCACCGAAGCCGTTCAATCTTCTGATCGGCGGCTCCGGCCTGTCGCTGCAGGAAGCCCAGGATCTCGGCGTGCGCCGCATCAGCGTCGGCGGCTCGCTCGCCCGCGCCGCTTGGGGCGGCTTCATGCGCGCGGCCAAGGAGATGGCGGAGAAGGGGACCTTCAACGAGCTCGGCGGCGGCTATCCCGGCGGCGAGCTCAACAAGATGTTCGGGTAGAGCATGATCCGGAAAAGTGCGTGGCGGTTTTCCGAGAAGATCATGCTCAAACAATAACCTAAAGCGCGATGACGATTCATCCTAATCCCATCGCGCTTTAGCCAAACGAAGAGCGGCGGGATGTTGCATCCCGCCGCTCTCGCGCATCATTACGAAATGTTACTTCGCGCCGTCGGACGGAGCTGGCGTATTCGGGGCCGGCCTGTTCGGCGCTGCACCCGTGGTCACGCCCGGCTCGGTGTTGCTGCGCGGCGTCACGTCACGCATGCCGGGAGGTGCGGCCGGATTGGTCGGCTGCGTCTGCGCAGTCTGCGAGGCCGGTGTGTTGCTGGCCTCGTTGGTGGTGCTGGAATTGTTCAAGCCGTAGAACACTGCGCCCAGCACCAGGGCGACAGCGACCGCAAACAGCGCGATCTTGCCGCTGGAGGCGGGGCCTTCCCCGAGCTCGGGATCGGCCTGCAGGTCGGCATCCCGGCGCGCCGCGCGAGAGTACTCATCGTCGGCGAGGTTCGGGCGGTACGGATCGTTGGGAAAACGGTCGTCTGCCATCGATTTGGTCTCCTCGGTTATGACCCCGGGACAACCCTCAGGTGCGAGATTCTGTTCCGCCGCCTTGGTGCTTTCGTCGCATGTTGCCTCGGTGTGGGGAATCGGGAACCTGTTCCATGGGAAACCCACGCCTGAGTTCGAGGGCCATGGAGGAGGGAACACGCGATGTGGAGCCTGCCGCCTACCGATAGCGTGCTGCATTTCCTGTCCCTGGCCGCGGTGGCGGCGCAGGGCATGACGGCTGCGCTCGCTGCCGGACGCCGCAGCATGGATTGGCTGGGCGTCTGCTTCCTCGGCTGCATCACCGCGCTAGGCGGCGGCACGTTGCGCGATCTCTTCCTCGGACATTATCCGCTGGCCTGGGTGCAGAACCCGATCTATCTCGCGCTCGCCGGCGGCGCCGCCTTCCTCACCATCCTGTTTGCGCGCCTCGCGCACCGGCTGAAGGTCGCCTTCATCGTGCTCGATGCCATCGGTCTCGTCGTCTTCACCATGGCCGGCTGCGACGTTGCCTGGCAGATGGATGCCTCGCTGCCAATCGTCATCGTCTCGGGCATGGTGACGGGCTGCGCCGGCGGCGTGCTGCGCGACGTGCTCTGCAACGACGTGCCGCTGCTGTTTCGCTCCGAGCTCTATGCCAGCGTCTCGGTGGTGACGGGACTGTTCTATGCGACCGCGTTCGGTCTCAAGCTCAACGCGGAGCTCTGGACCATTTTGACATTTGTCCTCGGCATCAGCTTCCGCCTGCTTGCGGTGCGCTACAAATGGGAGATGCCGAAATTCGTGTTCACGGGGGATGAAGAGCGGTGAGCGCTGTCGCGCGCGAATGGCGAATGGCGAATGGTTCTGGGCCATTCGCTATTCCCCATTCGCCTCTCGCTTCCTTGCTTTTGCCACCTGTGCCGATGTCACCAGCGGGCCTGCATTGCCCCAGGAATTGCGGATGTAGTTCGTCACCGCGGCGATCTCGGCGTCGGACAGCTGCTTGGCGTAAGCCGGCATCTCGCCGGTGTTCGGCGCGCGCGGCGTCGTCACGGTGTGGGCACCGTCGAGGATGATGCGCAAGGTCGAGGACGGATTGATCGATTGCAGCAGCGCATTGCCCGGCAGCGGCGGGTAGATGCGCGGGCTGCCTGTGCCGTCGGCCTCGTGGCAGGCGATGCAGAGCTTTGCGTAGACCGCCTGGCCGGCCTTCATCTCGGCAGCGTCCGGCGGCGTTACGATCGTCTCGCGCCGGGCCGGCGGCAGGCTCTTCAGATAGATCGCGATCGCGCGCACGTCGGCATCGCTCATCTTCGAGGTCGAGTTGACGACGACCTCCGCCATCGGCCCGCCGGCGTGGCTTTTGGCATTGCGCCCGCTTTGCAGGTACTCCGTGATATCGGCCTCGCTCCAGGATTTCAGCCCGGTGCGCGGGGCGCCGTCGAGCCGCGGTGCGAACCAGCCGCCGACCGCGTTGCCGGACAGCGCCTGCGCATCCCGGTCGGCGCCGAAATAATTCTTGGGCGTGTGGCAGGCGCCGCAATGGCCGAGCCCGGTGACCAGGTAGCCGCCTCTGTTCCAGGCCGCGCTCTTGGTCTGGTCCGGCTCGAACAGGCCGGGCTTGAAATACATCGTGTTCCAAAGCCGCATCAGGCCGCGATAGCCGAATGGCCAGCGCAGCTCCGGCGGCTTGTTGCGGCTGGTGACGGGCGCCAGCGTGGCGAGATAGGCGCGGATCGCCAGCGTGTCGTCCTTCGTCATCCTCGTGAAATAGGGGTAGGGAAACGCCGGGTAATAATTCGAGCCGTCAGGCGCGATGCCGGTGCGCAAGGCGCGGGTGAAATCGGCATCCGTCCAGCCGCCGATGCCGGTGTCGCGGTCCGGCGTCAGGTTCGGCGCATAGATCGCGCCAAAGGGCGTGTCGATGCGCTTGCCGCCCGCGAACGGTTTTGCCGGATCGGCAGTGTGGCAGCCCGCGCAGTCGCCGGCCTCGGCCAGCGCCTTGCCATAGGCGATCAGCTCGGAAGATGGTCCGGCGGCGCCGGCCGCGCTTGTGACCGTACTTGCAACCGCACTGCACAACGCCAGGCCCACAAGCGCCAGGCCCGTCAGAATCGTCCGCATCGACAGCCTCCCCTGCGACCCATCGACCCTACCTGCATGAAGGGAAGCGTCGATTCATTTCGCAACGATGGGGGTATGGTGACACAAACTGAAAATCGCCAACGTGTTTCAGGCCACGAAATTGCGATTTTTACCCGAGGCCTCCTTTGGTCCAGAATTGTGATGCGGAGCATGAAATATCCGACATAGAGTGGCGGAGGTGGTCGGCGCGCCCTAGCTAAAACCAATGGGCAGGCAACGACTTAAGTCAGCAAGACCTGAACAGGGCGCAAGCGAGGACAGCATGGGCATCAACCAGGGTCCGATCAGTCTCGATCAAAAGTACACCCAGCAGACCGGACACGTCTTCACCACGGGCATCCAGGCCCTGGTCCGCTTGCCGATGGCCCAGATCCGGCGCGACCGCGCCAACGGCCTCAACACCGCGGGCTTCATCTCCGGTTATCGCGGCTCGCCGCTCGGCGGCTACGACCAGCAGCTGTTCGCCGCGCGCAAGCATCTCGAGCAGTACAATATCAAGTTCCAACCCGGCGTGAACGAGGACCTCGCCGCGACCGCGGTATGGGGCTCGCAGCAGCTCAACCTCTCGCCCGGCGCCAAATACGATGGCGTGGTCGGCATCTGGTACGGCAAGGGCCCGGGCGTCGACCGCTGCGGCGACGTGTTCCGTCACGGCAATGCCGCGGGCTCGGCCAAGAACGGCGGCGTGCTGTGCCTTGCCGGCGACGACCACGGCGCGAAATCCTCCACCGTCCCGCATCAGTCCGACCATGCTTTCATGTCGGCACTGATGCCGTATCTCTACCCGTCGAGCATCCACGAGATGATCGAGATGGGCCTGCTCGGCATCGCGATGTCGCGCTATTCCGGCTGCTGGGTCGGCATGAAGGTGATCACGGAGACGGTGGAGACCACCGCCGAGATCGACCTCACCGACGAGATGAAGCCGTTCATCATTCCCACCGACTTCGAGCTGCCACCCGGCGGCCTCAACCTGCGCTGGCCCGACGACCGCTTCGAGCAGGACCGGCGCCTGCAGGACTACAAGGGCTTTGCCGCCATCGCCTTTGCCCGCGCTAACAAGGTCAACCGCGTCACCATGGATTCGTCGAACGCCCGTTTCGGCATCATGGCCTCTGGCAAGAGCTACGAGGACGTTCGTCAGGCGCTACGCGAGCTCGGCATCACCGAGGAGGTCGCCGCCAAAATCGGCCTTCGTCTCTACAAGATCGGCATGCCCTGGCCGCTCGAGCCGGAAGGCGTGCACGAATTCGCCGTCGGCCTGGAGGAGATATTCATCGTCGAGGAGCGGCGCGAGATCGTCGAGAACCAGGTCAAGCAGGTGTTGTTCAACTGGCGCGACGATGTGCGCCCGCGCATCGTCGGCAAGATGGACGAGCACGACAAGCGCTTCCTGACCTTCGCCGCCGAGCTCAGCGTCGCCTCGCTCGCGACCTCGCTCACCGAGCGCCTGCTTCGACTTGATCTCAACCCTGAAATTGCGGAGATGCTCCGCGCCAAGGCCGACTGGTTCAACGGCCGCCAGGCGACCCAGATGCAGGCGGTCGCGCCTGTCTCCCGAACCCCGTATTTCTGCTCCGGCTGCCCCCACAACACGTCGACGAAAGTCCCCGAAGGCAGCCGCGCGCTGGCCGGCATCGGCTGCCACTTCATGGCGCTGTGGATGGACCGCTCGACCGAGACGTTCACGCATATGGGCGGCGAGGGCGTGCCCTGGGTCGGCATCGCGCCCTTCACCAACGAGAACCACATCTTCGCCAATCTCGGCGACGGCACCTATTTCCACTCCGGCATTCTCGCCATCCGCCAGGCGATCGCCTCCAAGGCCAACATCACCTACAAGATCCTCTACAACGATGCGGTAGCCATGACCGGCGGCCAGCGTCATGACGGCGATCTCTCGCCGCAGCAGATCACCCAGCAGCTTTACGCCGAAGGCATCCGCGAGCTCTATCTGGTCTCGGAAAACCCAGACGCTTACCCGGCCGATACCATCGCGCCCGGCGTGAAGAAGTATCACCGCGACGAGCTCGACAACGTCATGAAGATGTGCCGCGAGTTCAAGGGCACCTCGGCGATCGTGTTCGTGCAGACCTGCGCCGCCGAGAAGCGCCGTCGCCGCAAGCGCGGCCTGATGGAGGACCCGGCGCGCCGCGTCATGATCAATCCGGCCGTCTGCGAAGGCTGCGGCGATTGCTCGGTGCAGTCGAACTGCATCTCGGTCGAGCCGCTGGAGACCGAGTTCGGCCGCAAGCGCGCTATCAACCAGTCATCCTGCAACAAGGACTATTCCTGCCTGAAAGGATTCTGTCCGTCCTTCGTCACCATCGACGGCGGCGCGCCGCGCCACCGCGCGCCAGCCGAGCTCGCTGAGATCGGCACGCTGCCCGAGCCGGCCTCGCGCCCGACGCTCGACAAGCCCTATAACATCGCCGTCGGCGGCGTCGGCGGCACCGGCGTGCTCACCATCGGCGCGCTGCTCGGCATGGCCGCCCACATCGAGGGCAAGGCCTCGATGATCCTGGATATGTCGGGCCTCGCGCAAAAGGGCGGGGCGGTGCTCAGCCATGTGCGGCTATCAGATCATCCGGCCGAGGTGACCTGCTCGCGCATCGTCACCGGCACGGCCGATCTCGTGCTCGCCGCCGACGAAGTCGTCGCAGTCGCCAAGGACACGATCACCCTTTGTGACACCAGCCGCACCCACGGCATCATCAACAGCCACGTCATTCCCACCGCCGATTTCATCCTCAATCGCGATTTCAATTTCCAGACCCGCAAGCTGAACGGGCTCCTGGAAACGGCGCTGCACAAGGATTCGGTGTTCTTCGACTTCACCAAGCCTGCCGAGCAGCTGCTCGGCGATGCCATCGCCACCAACATGATGATGATGGGCTATGCCTATCAGAAGGGTCTGTTGCCGCTCTCCGCGGAAGCGATCGAGCAGGCGATCGAGGTCAATGGCGTCTCGATCAAGATGAACAAGGAAGCTTTCCGCCTTGGCCGTCTCGCGGTCGCCGACCCCAAGCGCCTTGCGGATATGCTGAAGGGCGGGGACGAAGTGGCTGCGCCGAAGGCGCTCGATGCCATGACGCTCGACGAGGTCATCGAGCACCGTGCCAAGCATCTGACCGCCTACCAGAACGCTCGTCTCGCCAAGCGCTATCGCAAGCTGGTCGACCAGGTCCGCGATGCCGCCGCGAAGGGCGGCTATGGCGATGCACTGCCGCGCGCGGTCGCCGTGAATTATGCAAAGCTCCTGGCCTACAAGGACGAATACGAAGTGGCGCGCCTCTACACCGACGGCGCCTTCGAGCAGCAGCTCCGCGACCAGTTCGAGGGCGACTTCAAGTTCAACTTCAATCTCGCGCCGCCGATCCTCAGCAGCGGTGTCGATGCACTTGGGCGCCCGAAGAAGCGCGCCTTCGGCCCGTGGATGCTGAAGGTCTTCCGAGTGCTGGCCAAGTTCAAGTTCCTGCGCGGCACGCCGTTCGACATCTTCGGCCGCAGCGCCGACCGCAAGCTCGAGCGCGATCTCATCGCCAGCTACGAGAAGGACGTCGCCACCGTGCTCGGCCTGTTGTCGCCGCTCACGATTGACACCGCGGTCGAGCTGCTCTCACTGCCCGACCGCATCCGCGGCTACGGCCCCGTGAAGGAGAAGGCCGTACACGACGCCAAGGCCCGCTACGCCCAGCTCGCCGCGGATTTGGCCAACCCGCCGCCGGCGCCCCGGCAGATCGCGGCGGAGTAGGCGCTCCCGTAGGGTGGGTTAGCCTTGTGAATGCGCGAAGCGCGTTCGCGGGGCGTAACCTACCGCTTCTGCCGCCGCTGAGAGCGAAGCGGTGGGTTACGCCTTCGGCTAACCCACCCTACGACACCACCCCTAGCACTACGCGTCGGGCAAAACACTCAAGCCATGGTCAAGCCGGTCGCGCAAAAAAATTCCGCTTTACCGAAATTCGGAATTATCGTATCTGTCCGCCACCTCATCCCTCTCAGAGGGGCGTATCGCGATCGTCACGAAACGCGGGGTGAGCGGCGGTGGACGCGGGCTGCGTCGCGCGAGTCTTTCGCGCGCACGACGGGCGCGGTCTCGCGTACGGCAAAATCGTGTGGTCCTGACGCCCGGGGTCTGTGCGTCAAGTCGTGCGGGTCTCTCTCGCAAGGCGACGGGGGCAATAGTGCATCGCTCCCCGGGGAGAGCGCGACATAAGCCGTAAAGCCACTGCGCAGGGAAGGCCGGATGTTGGGCTTCACCTGTATGCCGCTGTGCATCTGTTTTTCGCGCAATTCGCGCACAGCGGACCATGGGTGCCCAGCCGGCACCCGGTCTTCCCTGCGCCCTCTGTCTTCGGAGGGAGCAAGACGGGAGCAAAACTCGGGCGAGATGTGCCGCGAGGATGCGGGCGTGTGTCTGCGAGCGAGTCTTGAGTTGAAGCAGCGCCATCAGTGGCAACAAACTCCGTCATTGCGAGCGTAGCGAAGCAATCCAGAATTCCTCAATGGAGGGGGCTCTGGATTGCTTCGTCGCAAGGGCTCCTCGCAATGACGACGCGGAGGGCAGGTTCGCTTGCTATCTGGGGCGGATTTTCGGATGTGCTCCCCTTGCGCCAATCCACTACCCTCTCGCGGGGCGGAATATTTCCGCGCTTGCCAATCAGCCCGGTGCGGTTCAGAAAAAAGAGCCAAAAAAAGAGCCACGAACGAGACGCGAGCGGAGACTGAAGTTTTGACCATCAAGGGCAAGGCCTACATTGCCGGGATCTACGAACACCCGACCCGGCATGCGCCGGACAAATCCACCGCCCAGCTCCACGCCGAGGTCGCCAAGGGCGCGATCGAGGATGCCGGGATCAGCAAGGATGATATCGACGGCTATTTCTGTGCGGGCGACGCGCCCGGCGGCGCCTGGCCGATGGTCGATTATCTCGGCCTGAACACCAAGAGGCTTCGCCACATTGATTCCACCGAGACCGGTGGCTGCTCCTACATCATCCATCTCGGCCATGCCGCCGAGGCGATCGCCGCGGGCAAATGCTCGATCGCGCTCGTGACGCTCGCCGGCAAGCCGCGCACCGGCGCGATGCCGCCGCGCGCTTCCGGCGCCGAGGTCGATTTCGAAACCGCTTACGGGGCGACCACGCACAATGCCTATGGCATGTGTGCCATGCGCCACATGCACGACTATGGCACCACCTCCGAGCAGCTCGCCTGGATCAAGGTCGCGGCCTCGCATCACGCGCAGTACAATCCGCATGCGATGCTCAAGGACGTGGTCACTGTCGAGGACGTCCTGAACTCGCCGATGATCTCCGATCCCCTGCATCGCATGGATTGCTGCGTCGTCTCCGACGGCGGCGGCGCGCTGATCGTGACGACGCCGGAGATTGCCAAGAGCCTGAAGAAGCCGCTGGTGCGCCTGATCGGCCATGGCGAGGCGATGAAGGGCCCGCGCGGCGGCAAAGATCTCGACCTCACTTACTCCGCCGGCGTCTGGTCCGGTCCGCGTGCGTTCGAGGAAGCCGGCATCACGCCGAAGGACATCAAATACGCCTCGATCTATGACAGCTTCACCATCACCGTGCTGATGCAGCTCGAAGACCTCGGTTTCTGCAAGAAGGGCGAGGGCGGCAAGTTCGTCGCCGACGGCAACCTGATCTCGGGCGTCGGCAAGCTGCCGTTCAACACCGATGGTGGCGGCCTCTGCAGCAACCACCCCGTCAACCGCGGCGGCATGACCAAGATCCTCGAGGCCGTCAGGCAGCTGCGCGGCGAGGCGCATCCGAAGGTGCAGGTCAAGAATTGCGATCTCGCCATCGCCCACGGCACCGGCGGCCTCCTCGGCGTCCGCCACGCCGCCTCGACCGCCATTCTGGAGCGCGTGTGATGAGCGAAGTGAAAAAGTATCCGGCCCCGGTGACGAATCCCGAGACATCAGCGTTCTGGGACGCCGCGAAAGAGGGCAAGTTCATGATCAAGCGCTGCACCGCCTGCGGCGAAGCGCATTACTTCCCGCGCTCGATCTGCCCGTTCTGCTACTCCGACAAGACGGTGTGGGAGCAGGCCTCGGGCGAGGGCACGATCTACACCTACAGCTTGATGCGGAAATCGCCGACCGGTCCTTACGCCATCGGCTACGTCACGCTGAAGGAGGGGCCATCGGTGCAGACCAATTTCGTCGACTGCGATCTGGAGAAGCTCAAGATCGGTCAGAAGGTGAAGGTGGTGTTCAAGCCGACCGACGGCGCCCCGCTGCCGTTCTTCACGGTGGCTTGATTGCTTTCTTCCTTCCCCCCTTGCGGGGGAAGGTGGCGCGAAGCGCCGGATGAGGGGTTCTCTCCACGGAGAGAATCTTCAACGTGGAAGCAACCCCTCACCCAAACGCGTATGTGGCCGGCACCTCGGAGCCCTCTCCCGCAAGGGGAGAGGGCGCATCAGTAAGCGCCGGTGAAATCCCGGGAGAAACCAGAAGAATGTCCGCCAGATACGAAGAGCTCAAAAGCCTGAAAAATCTCGGCCAGAAATACGCCTACACCGATCGCGAAGTCATGCTCTACGCCTACGGCATCGGCCTCGGTGCCGATCCCATGGACGAGAACGAACTCGCCTTCGTCAACGAGGGCACGTTCACGCCGCGGCCGCTGAAGGTGGTGCCGACCTTCGCCTCTGTCGCGGCCTGGGGCTCGGGCCCGGGCGAGATGAATCTCAACCGCGTCATGGTGGTCGACGGCGAACGGGACATCACCTTCCACCAGCCGCTGCCGGTCGCCGCCAACATCACCGCCGACTCCTCGGTGCTCGAAGTCTACGACAAGGGCAAGGACAAGGGCGTGGTCATCGTTCACCAGACCGTGCTGAAGAACGAGAAGGGCGAGAAGCTGGCAACGCTGGTCGCCTCGCGCTTTGCCCGCGGCGATGGCGGCTTCGGCGGGCCGAACCTGACCCAGCCCGATCCGCACAAGATCCCATCGCGCGAGCCGGACAAGACCATCGACATCACCACGCGCCCCGACCAGGCGCTGGTCTATCGCCTCTGCGGCGACCGCAACCCGCTGCACTCCGATCCCGAGTTCGCCAAGAAAGCCGGCTTCCCGCGTCCGATCCTGCACGGCATGTGCACCTACGGCATCACCTGCCGCGGCGTGCTCCAGACCTATGCCGACTACGATGCGAGCGCCTTCCGTCAGCACGTCGCGCGGTTCTCCTCGCCGGTCTATCCCGGCGAGACCGTGACCATGGACCTCTGGAAGGACGGCAACGTGATCGCGTTCGAAGCCAAGGTGAAGTCGCGCGGGGTGACGGTGATCAAGAACGGCAAGACGGTGCTGGGTTAGTGGGCACCGGCGTTTCACTCCCTCGCCCCGCTTGCGGGGAGAGGGTGGGGTGAGGGGCTCTCACCACGAGTCGGGCCGGTATTGAGACCTGTACCCCCTCACCCGGATCGCAAGAGCGATCCGACCTCTCCCCGCAGGCGGGGAGAGGTTAGAAAGAAAACAAACACGGAGACGCCACCATGGGACTACTCGACGGCAAGGTCGCGCTGATCACCGGCGCGGGCGGTGGGCTCGGTGAGGCCTATGCAAAGCTGTTTGCGCGGGAGGGGGCCTCGGTCGTGGTCAACGATCTCGGCGGTCCCCGCGACGGCTCCGGCGCCGACAAGTCCATGGCGCAGCAGGTCGTGGACGCGATCAGGGCCCAGGGCGGCAAGGCGGTCGCGAACGGTGCCGACATCTCCACCATGGAAGGCGGCCAGTCGGTGTTCGACGACGCCATCAAGCATTTCGGCCGGGCCGACATCCTGGTCAACAATGCCGGCATTTTGCGCGACCAGACCTTTCACAAGGCCAGCGAGGCCGACTGGGACAAGGTCATCAAGGTCCATCTGAAGGGTACCTTTTGTTGCACCATGCCGGTGTTTCGCTGGATGCGGGAAAACGGCGGCGGCGTCATCGTCAACACCTCCTCGACGTCAGGGCTGATCGGCAATTTCGGCCAGACCAATTACGGCGCGGCCAAGGGCGGCATCTGGGGCCTGTCCAACGTGCTCGCGATCGAGGGCCGCAAGTACAACATCCGGATCTGGACGCTGGCCCCGGGCGCCCTGACCCGCATGACCGCAGACCTGCCCCGCTATAAGGAGAACCCCGGCGCCGCGCTCGGGCCGGACGGCATCGCGCCGGCCGTGCTATACATGGTCAGCGACTTGTCGGGCGACCAGACCGGCAAGGTGCTGGGCGTGTCCGGGCCCCGCGGCGTGCGCGAGATGCGGATGATGGAAATGGAAGGCTGGAAGCCGCCGCACTCGGGCTGGAACGCCCAGGACATTGTCGATCATGCCAAGGAGATCTTCTTCTCCGAGGAGCAGATCAAGATGGGGGCACGGCGGTTTTAGAAGGCCGTCATCTCGGGGCACGCGAAGCGTGAGCCCGGGATCCATACTCCGGATCGTGGTTATGGATTCCGGGCTCGCGACTGCGTCGCGCCCCGGAATGACAGATTAGAGAAAGACGAGGACCGATGAAACTCACCGCCGACGCCAAGGGCACTTTCGCAATCGCGCCGACGCCGTTCCACGACGACGGCCGGATCGACGAGCGCTCGATCGACCGCCTGACCGATTTCTACGAGGAGGTCGGCTGCGACGGCGTCACGGTGCTGGGCATTCTTGGTGAAGCCCCCAAGCTTGATGCCGTCGAGGCCGAGCAGGTCGCGGTGCGCTACGTCAAGCGCGCCAAGAAGATGCAGGTGATCGTCGGCGTCTCCGCGCCGGGCTTTGCCACCATGCGTTCGCTGGCCAAGGCTTCGATGGATGCGGGCGCGGCCGGCGTCATGATCGCGCCGCCGCCCTCGCTTCGCACCGACGACCAGATCATCGGCTATTTCAAGCAGGCGGCGGAAGCCATCGGCCCTGATGTGCCCTGGGTGCTGCAGGACTATCCGCTGACCTTGCAGGTGGTGTTCACCCCCGCCGTGATCCGCAAGATCGTCATGGACAATCCGAACTGCGTGATGCTCAAGCACGAGGACTGGCCGGGCCTGGAGAAGATCTCGACACTACGCGGCTTCCAGAAGGACGGCTCGCTCCGTCCGCTCTCGATCCTCTGCGGCAATGGCGGCACCTTCCTGGACTTCGAGATGGAGCGCGGCGCCGACGGCGCCATGACCGGCTACGCCTTCCCGGAGCTCCTGATCGACGTCGTGGACCTCTCCAAGGCCGGCAAGCGCGACGCTGCGCATGACATCTTCGACGCGCATCTGCCGCTGATCCGTTACGAGCAGCAGCCCGGCGTCGGCCTCACCGTGCGCAAATACGTGCTGCAGAAGCGCGGCATCATCGCCTCCAGCGCGCAGCGCAAGCCCGGTGCGACGATGACGGCGACGGCGAAGGCCGAGGTCGACTATCTCTTGTCGCGGGTCGCCCGTTTCGACAAGCGCGCCAATCTCGGCCCGCAATCCAGCGCCGCAGGCTAGTTGCATGGCCGAGACATCAGCATCACGCCCGGCCTCGACGATCCTCCTGCTGCGCGACGGCGCTAAGGAAATCGAAGTCTTCATGATGGTCCGCCATCATCAGATCGAGTTCAACTCGGGCGCGCTGGTGTTTCCCGGTGGCAGCGTCGATGCCGGCGACAACGAGATCGTCGCCCGCGCCGACCTCTATTCGGGCGGCGAAAGCCTCAGCGAAGCGGACCGCGGCTTCCGGATCGCCGCGATCCGCGAGACCTTCGAGGAGAGCGGGATCCTGCTGGCGCGGTCGAAGGACACGGGTACGCCAATCGATGCCGGGCGAGCAGGGGAGATCGCCGACAAGCATCGCGTTGCGCTGAACGAGCACAAGATCAGCTTCCTCAGCATTCTCGCCGACAACAATCTCCAGCTCGCGCTCGACACGCTCGTGCCCTATGCGCACTGGATCACGCCCGAGGGCATGCCGAAGCGGTTCGACACCTGGTTCTTCCTGGCCGCGGCACCGCCCGACCAGCTCGGTGCCCATGACGGACGGGAATCCACCGATTCGATCTGGGTGTCGCCGCGCGAGGCGGTGGAGGGCGGGGAGAGCGGCCGTTTCAAGCTGCCGTTCCCGACCACACGCAACCTGATCCGGCTCGCCAAGCAGGGAAGCGTGAGCGCGGCGCTGGAGCACGCCCGCGGCCTCTCGATCGTTACGGTGATGCCGGTGATGACCAAAACCGAAACCGGCCGTCAGCTCCGCATCCCCAGCGAGGCCGGCTATGACGGCGAGGTGTTCGAGGTCGGGGCCGTCGGCTAGTACACTTCGACACGCAACGAAGTATCGACGAATCCCGGGCCGCAGGGGCAGCCATCGTCAAACTGTCGTAAAGCTGAAGCGGGCGCCAAGTCCCGATATTAACGATATTCCGCGTCCCGAGGCATGTTCCCCCCGGGCAGCATTACGTCGTATATTGGACCTCCAGCAGTCCGGTCCTCAAACCACCAATGTCCGCCGAATTGAAGCCGTCCCCTGAGAAAAGGCGAACTTTCTCGCTCTCCATCGGCCAGCTCACCTTCGGTAGCTTCCTGTTGGTGCTGGCGGTGATCATTGTCACCTCGACTGCGAGCGTGATTGCGATCCGGCACATCGATTCGACCTTCGCCGAGCTGCAGCGGCTGCAGAGCGTCGGTGACCTCGCCGAGGACATCGATCGCCGCATGAACGAACTGCGTCTTGCCGCGCGCGACTTCGTCACAGATCCCGGTGCCGGCATCCAGTTCCAGCAGGTCGGCGAGGCGGCCTCGACGCTCAGCGACATCCTGAAGAAGACCCGCATCGAGCTCGCGCCCGAGCAGCAGGACATGCTCGACGGGGTCACCGAGCGGCTCGCAACCTATCGCTCCGGCCTCGAGCGGATCTCCACGCTGATCGACCGCCGCGCCCAGCTGCTCGCCGGACTGCCGCCGCTGCGCGAACAATTCGACGCAGCGGTTGAAGGCACCGCGGACCGCGAGCTGGCGTCCCGCCTGTCCGAGGCACAGGGCCGGATCGCGATCGGGCTGCTCGCGCGCAACCCGTCCGCAGCCGAGCAGGCTGCACAGGGAATGCGGGGGCTCGATATTGCCGATGCCAAGCTGAAGTCGGCGGTGAACGACTATGCCGAGGCGATCATGGCCGTCGCCGTCCGCGAGCGGCAGATCGCCGACATCGATCGCGAGGTGCTGGGAACGGAAGGACGGCTGATCGGCCGCGTCACCGAATTGCTGCGCGAGGTCAGCTCCCGACGCGGTCACGTGCTGTCGCGCGACTTCGCCCGGACACTGACCGAGGCGCGATGGCAGAGCATCGTGCTCGGCACGGTCGGCGTGCTGATCGGCATCGGCGCTGCCTGGTTCGTGGTTCGCAGGACGGTGCGTCCGCTCGCCCAGATCGCGCGATCCATTCGCGCGCTTGCCGCCGGCCGGAAAGATGTCTCAATTCCGTCCGCCGACCTCGGCAACGAGATCGGCGACATTGCGCGGGCGGCCGAAGTGTTTCGCCGCGCGCTGGAGGAGGCCGACACCGCGCGCGAGGCGGCGGTGCGCGCGCTCACCGAGCAGCGGCTCGCCGAGGAGAGCTATCGAAAACTGTTCGAAGGCTCCATCGACGGCATCTACGTGACGACCCCGGCCGGTGACCTCCTCAACGCCAATCCCGCGCTGGCGCGCATGATGGGCTACGACAGCCCGCAGCAGCTGATCGACAGCATCAGCGACATCGCCCACACGATCTACGTCCACCCCGAGGCGCGCGCCGAATACCAGCGGTTGATGGCGCGCGACGGCATGGTGCGCGAGTTCGAGTATCAGGTGCGCCAGCGCAGCGGCGACATCCTCTGGCTCTCCGACAGCGCCACGGGCGTGCGAGACGAAGCGGGCAACATCATCCGCTACGAGGGCACGCTGCGCGACATCACCGACCAGAAGCGGGCGGAGGAAGCCATCGCCGAAGGCCGGCGCCTGCTCCAGCAGGTCATCGACACCGTGCCGGCGGTGATCAACGTCAAGGATCGCAATCTGCGCTACGTGCTGATGAACCGCTACATGGCCGGCATCTTCGGCATCGAGCCCGGCGAGGCGCTCGGCCGCACCACGGCCGACCTGATGTCGCGCTACGGCGCATCCAAGTCGGACGAGAGCGACAAGCGGGTGCTCAAGCTTCGAAAAGGTCTCGGTTTCTACGAGGAGGAGTATCAGGACGCCTCCGGCAACATGCGGCAATGGCTGGTCAACAAGTTGCCGCTGCTCGACGCCGAGGGCGAGATCGAGCGGATCGTGACCGTTGCGCTCGATATCGGCGAGCGCAAGCGCGGCGAGCAGGAGATGCGCAAGGCCAAGGAAGCCGCCGAAACCGCGCTGCGCAATCTCCGCGAGACCCAGGCCTCCCTGATCGAGGCCGAGAAGCTGGCCGCGCTCGGGCGCCTCGTCGCCGGCGTCGCCCACGAGGTCAACAATCCCGTCGGCATCAGTCTCACCGTCGCCTCCGCGCTGGAGCGCAAGACCGCCATGTTCACCGCCGAAGTCGAGCGCGGCGAGCTGCGCCGCTCCACGCTCAACGATTTCCTCAGTACCAGCCGCGATGCGTCCTCGCAGCTCGTCTCCAATCTCAACCGCGCCGCCGAGCTGATCCAGTCGTTCAAGCAGGTCGCCGCCGACCGCAATTATTCGGATCAGCGTACTTTCGATCTCGGTGACCTCACCGAGCAGGTGGTGATGAGCCTGCGGCCGGGCCTGCGTAAGCACAATCTGACGCTCAACGTCGAGTGTCAGCCGGACCTGACCATGAACAGCTATCCCGGCCCGTACGGCCAGGTGCTGACCAATCTGTTTCTGAACTCGGTGGCGCACGCCTTCCCGGACGGCCGGCCCGGGACGATCGAGATCCAGGTGCGCGAGTCCGGCAAGGACAACGTCGAGATCATCTTCTCCGACAATGGCTGCGGCATGTCGCTCGACGTCCGTCGCCGCGCCTTCGATCCGTTTTTCACCACGCGGCGCGACCAAGGCGGCACCGGCCTCGGGCTGCACATCGTCTACAGCATCGTCACCAACCGGCTCGGTGGCCGGCTCGATCTCGATTCCGAACCGGGTGGCGGTACGCGCATCCAGATGATCCTGCCGCGTGTGGCGCCGCTCGAACAGGCCGCGGAATAGCTAATCGACGTCTGCAAGCTTGTGCAGCGTCGCGCCGAAGATCTGGCTGGCCTTGCCGACCAGCGCGGTGCCGGTCATCTGTCCGCGCGTGTCCGTGAACGTGCCGGTGACGCCGATGCCGACCGGGGCAGGGCCGCCGAACAGCGGATTGTCATCGCCTCGAGGCGAGGTGTGCCGTTGCACCAACACCTCGCCCTTGAAGCTGTTGTTGTCCTTCACCGTGTAGCTGCCGGTGTAATACAGGTAGGCATCGCCGCCGAGAATCTTGCCGTCGCGGAAGAGAATCACGCCGCTGCCCTTGCCGACTCGACCATCGAGCAGGGTGACGTGAATTGAATAGAGGCCGTTTTTCATAACGTCCCGTAGGCCGGCCGCCATCGCCCAATGGCGCAACCGGTCCCGCTTTTATGCCAAAGCCCATCCCTGCGCGCAACGAGGCAGTTTGCCGGCCGGTCGCGGCGGCCTGCGAGCCGTAGTTGTTCCGGTTTGTCCATGACACCGTCGTGACGCTCTGATGGTGAGGCGAGGCCCGACGTTGCGAATCAGAGTTGGCCCGCGAAATGCATAACCATTGTTGCACTGGCCGCGGGGTGCTGGAGCAAGACGAACGTGACCAACTGGATCGATTCCGGCGGCAATGAGCCGCGTCTGTACGGTGCGCGTCCCACGATTGCAAAAGCGAACAACGGCGGATTGGTGATGCGATACGCCGGGCAAGCCTGACGAGGCTGGCGCCCGCGTTGGCTTTGATCGCGCTCGCAGCCTCCTCGGGGCACGTGCGCGACCGCGGACAGTTCGCCAACACCAATCCCGAATTGAAGGCCTGGTTCGACAGTCTGCGCAGCGGCAAGGGGCCTTGCTGCTCCGATGCCGACGGTTCGGCGCTCTCGGACTCCGACTGGGACAGCAAGGACGGGCATTATCGCGTTCGCGTCCCGCGCTATGGCTTTGCGCTCGATGGCCAGCAGCAGGAGCTCGTCTGGGTCGACGTGCCCGCGGAGGCCGTGATCTCGGAGCCGAACCGGGTGGGACGCACCATGGTCTGGCCGATCTACGGCTACATGGGTGTCACCATCCGCTGCTTTATGCCCGGTAGCATGACTTAGCCTTCGGGCGTGACGTCGTCGCCGGCTCGGTGCCTGGACGGCGGGGCGCTCCGTCGCGTCAGGTATATTTCTTGTCGCGCTCGAGCAGCTCGATCGAGATGCCTTCAGGCCCGCGGATGAAGCAGATGCGTACGCCGGGACGGATGGTCGTCGGCTCGCGCGTGAACGTGACACCCTTGGCCTTGATTTCGGCGGCGACCGCGTCGATGTCCTTCACCGTCAAGCCGAAATGGTCGAGGCCCTGATGCGGGTGCGGAGGTGGCGGGCTGACGGCGCTGTCGCCCTCGAGCGGCGCGATGAAGATCCTGGCTCCGCCGAGGTTCACGTCGATTCGTCCCGGCGCGCGCACGATCTCGCCACCAAGGATGTCCTGCAGCCAGGCCGCAGTGGCCTCTGGATCGGGGCTGCGCAGATGGACGTGATCCCAAGCGACGGCGAACGGCATTTCATACTCTCCCAACGGGTCTATTCGATGCTACGGCGCATGCTAGCAGTATCGCCGGTGGCCACCACCGCCGTTGCCGACTCGCATGACGTTGGGGGAACCTTAGTTCGTCGCCCGAATTAAGGTAAGCTGTGACTAAATCCATCTTCGATGGTGCTGCGGTCGCGATCGGTGTGCAACCATGAATGCGAGGCTCGACCGACTCGGATTGGGGCGCTTGGCCGGCACCGGCGAACGACTGGCGCGGGCGGTGACGATTGCGAGCGTCTCATTTGGCCGAAGCCTTCTATGGCTGTTGGCGGCAATCATCGTCGGTTGCGGCATTTGGATGCTGCTACCTCTCTCCAAGGGCAACAGTGCTGAGCCGGTGAGGCCTGAGCTGGCGGCTGTTGAAGCGCCTCCCTCCGGCGATGCGTCCAAAGTAGCCTCGCCAGTGTCCGAAGCTCAGGTGCCGGCGACAGCAGAACTTGGTCGTCTCAGGATTTCATCACAGACCTGGCGTCGCGGCGGCCTCGGCTCCAAAGCCCTGGTGACGTTCACGCTGCGAAACGACAACGACTATGCCGTAAAGGATGTCGAGATCGTCTGCGCCTTCACGCGGCGCGATGGAAGTCATCTGACCGACCGCAGCCGCGTGCTGGCGGATCCGGTCAGCATGAAGAGCCGCAAGACCTTTGTGCGTATCCCGATCGGCTTCGTTAACGTGAATGCCGATCAGGCAAAATGTTCCCCGGTTGCAGCACGCCGTGCTTGAAGGCGACTTGTCCCGGTAGCTGAAAAGTTACCTTCTGCAGTCCTTGGCCGAAAACTATGCATCACCATTTGAACCGAACGGCTGGGCCAGGAACCAATTGGAAGATCGCCTGTTGAGGCGAGCAGAGCCCACGCGGGGATGCGGGGGGCGGAGCGCGGCCAATGCCCATCTTTAGGTATTTCATCTTTGTCGGTGGAGCTTTGCTCACACTGCTGTTCGCGGCGGATTTCGTTTTCCCGGCGGCGCCCGTAGCGCAGGCCGTCGCGACCGCAAGCAACGACCAGCCGCTGATCCGAATCCGGTCCGACCGCCATCTGCCTGAGCGCGTCGTCCTCGACACCAGCCAGCCGACGATTGTCGCACCCGCGGTTCAGACTGCCGCAGTTGCGGCTCCCCAGCCACCGGTACAGGAGAGCCGGTCGCCGGCTTTGGCCGAGATGTCTGCCAAGACGCGGGTGCGCGAGACCTTCGCCCAGTTCACGCCAGAGCCGAGGGCCGGGACCGCCGCAGCGAGGAAGTCCGACGCGGGCCAGCCCCAGACGTTCCAGGCCCAAGCGTCTCCTGTCCAGGCTCAGCCCAAGCGTAAGATCGTCAGGACGCAACCGGCGCATCAGCCGGGCCGCCCCATGATGCTGGTCGCTCAGCAGCCGCATTTCGGTCTCTTCAGCACGACTTGGTGACGGCGCCTTCGGCTGCCTCGATCGAGGTGGGAAGGGCTTTTTATTGGCCGGCCTCTCTGCTAATTCGAACCAATCCGACCGCCGTCGGGTGTGCTGGCTCCTCGCCAGTGCCGGCCGGCGGATCTCGGTGGCCCGCTACTCGGGCCAGGGCGCTCGTAGCTCAGCTGGATAGAGCATCGGATTTCGATTCCGAGGGTCGGAGGTTCGAATCCTTCCGAGCGCGCCAGTCCTCTTTGTTCCATATATGTTCTAAAGCGGCGAGGATGCCGGGTCACCGCCGCGAGGGCCTGCGGCGTCCATCAGCCTGCCGGGACACCGCTTTGCCGGCCGCGTGCCAGCGTGTCGGAGGGCGCCTCGTGGAAGATCGCGCGGTAGGCTGCGGCAAATTCGCCGAGATGATGGAAGCCTTGGGCACGTGCGCAGGTGGCCACGGTGACGCCACCCTTGAGGAGGCGGGCGCGGGTCGCCCACAGCCTCTTCAGGCGAATGTACTGGTGCAGGCTCATGCCCCGCACCTTGCTGACGGCGCCGCCGAGCGTACGGATCGAGACGTCGAACTCGCGGGCGAGATCGGCTGTATAGATCGGCGCGGTCGGATAGGTAGCGACGTAGTCGTCGATGCGCTGCACGAGCTTGATCGCCCGCTCGCTGTGGACCGAGGTGCTCCGATCCGACGTCGAATCGATTCGAAACAAATCGTCGAGCGCGAGCAGCAGGCCTTCCTGCAGATGGGCCGCAACCTCGGTCGTCTCGAACAGGTCTGGCTGCACTGACGCGGTGCGCAGGATGTCGAGCAGGAGCTGTCGGGTGTGGAGCAGGGCGGGCCGGTTCGCGACATGGGCGCGCAAATGGTCGGCGCGGTCGAACCAGCCCCGGTCTCTCAGCTCGGGGGAGAAGATGATCATGGCGTGATGATTGGTCCGGGGCTCGACGAAATGGCACTCATCGTTGCCGTGGAGGGCAGCGAAGAAGCGGGCGTCGAGATCCACACCTTTGAAGTTGACCTGAAGATCGTCGCTCATCGACAGGATCACCATCCCGCTCGACATGCGATAAGCGGTATCTAGGATCCGCGCGAACGATCTCATCACGATGATGCGGCACGCCGGCAGGGAGACGATGGCTCGGGCCGCCGCGAAGTTCGGGATGTCGAGCGGAATGCTCCTCGCATCCTCCATCGTCTCAATCGGCCGAAACGCATCGACATCGGAGAAGCCGATCAGTTGAAGGGCAGAGGAGGGAGCGAGGTCGTCGAACAACATGATTCTGGCCGGCCGCTGAAATGAGACAATCAAAGGAACATCGCTGCATCATCAATGGCGAAGCATCGAGTTTCAGTAAACCGAATTTCAGGGCCGTAGTATTGCGGACATCATGCCATGAGGTACGTTGGCTCATCGCCGTTCCTCAACGCTCTGCACCTTCATGTTGACAGCACCGAAACACGATCGGTTAAATCGTCATAAGTGACCTTTTCGGCTGATCTCATCTTTGATCTAGATCAAACATGAACGGCTTGGGGCCAGTGATCCACTGCGCAAGACATGATCTCGCAAAAGCGAAGGGGCCCGAAGGCCCCTTCAAACGTCACCAGCGGCGATAGCCGTAGTACCCATAATGGCGCGGCCCGTAATAGCGCGGCGGCCCATAGTACCGCGGGCCGTAATAATATGGCCGCGGCCTGTAGTAGTAGCCATAATAGTTCGGCCGCCACCAGCACCGTCCCCAGGCGTCGCAGACCATGCGGACCTGCTCGACGCCGGAGACCTGCGGTGTCGCAGGTGCAGGCGCGATGGGCATGGCGGATGCCGTCGACGATGCAACGAGGGCGCCGAACAGGAACGCGGCCAATCGGCCAGTCGTGAGGTTCATGATGTCTTCCTTCGCTTACGCGATGCAGGATATCGAGGTTGTTCTGATCAAATTGTGGCCGAACCGAAATGTAATACAGATGAACAGGCGAGCTGACCCTTACGTCACGGCTCGGCAGCGGGCCGTAGGCCGGGCAGGCCGTGTCGTGACTTGAGCTTGATCCTGCGCAATTCGCAAGTTTGCCTTGGCTCTTACTGTCGCCGTCATGGCAGCGGCGTGGTGCCTGCTGCCGGGCAAGGTGAGCTGAATGCGAGTCATTCCAGATCTGTCGATCTCGCCGGAGAAGGTGTTCTTCGTCATCTCGAAATCGCGCCGGTCCGACAGCGAAGCGGGAGGGGGTGGCGTCATCCTGGACTTCGGCGACGACGACATGAGCTACGGCCGCGGTGGGCGCGGCGAAAGCACCGACCGTGCCGAGCTCGCGGGCTTCATCCGCGCTCTCAATGTTGACGAGCAGATCGATCTCGTGGCGCTGACCTGGCTTGGCCGCGGCGACGGTGATCTCTCCGATTGGCGTCAACTGCGCGCCCAGGCCGCCCAGGCGCACAACCAGCGTACCGCCTCATACCTGATCGGTACGCCAATGCTCGCCGACTATCTGGAGGAGGCGATGACGCAATTCGGCAAGTCCTTCGAGGAATTCGAAGAACAGCTCTGATGCCGGATGCGGCGTCTGCAAGTGAAGGAGAAGTTGCGATGGACAAGATGAGAATGGACAAGGGTGACTGGCTGGTCGTGTGCGACGGGCGCAAGGCGCTCATTCTGGAAAACCTCGGCGACGAGATGTTTCCGAACCTCCACACCAGGGAGGTGCACGAGCAGCCCAATCCCGCGACCGCCGCTCAGGGGGCCGACGCGCCGGGCCGGTTGCATGGCGCGGTCGGCGGCGCACGCAGCTCGGTCGAGCAGACCGATTGGCACGACGAGGCCGAGCGCGCCTTTCTGCGGAGCCTAGCCGGCCGGCTCGATGCCGCCGTCAGCTCCGGTGAGACGACGGCCCTGACCATGGTGGCCTCGCCACGTGCGCTCGGCATGATCCGCGCCGACTATTCGGACGGGCTGCGCAAGGCGCTTCAGGGGGAGGTCGGCAAGGACCTCGTCAAGCTGCCGGTCTACGAGATCGAGAAGCAATTGCTGCGGTCGGGCGCCGCCAAATAGAGGAGCCGCAGCGGCCGCGGCGCCTCAGTAGCAGGGGTGCCGCCGGCCGTCCTGACCAATATAAGCGGCCGCGCTGCGGTAGCAGTGGTTGGTCGCCGGGCCGTCATAGTAGGCGAAGGTGCCGGGGGTGATACCCGGGCCGTAATTGTGCAGGTAGCTGATCGGGTAGGGCAGCGGGCTCGCGTAGGAGCGGTGGTACCGGTGGCGGCCGTTCGCCTCCGCGAGGGCGGGGGCCAGGACCGCAGCCGTCAAGGCCGCAACCGCGGCGACACGCGTCAACTTGCTCATCTCGATTCTCCGGAACCCGCTCGAATGGGTCAGCCTGTTATAGCAATTTCGAGCGGCCAAGCATCGCTCCGGAGGCCAGAAATCAAGGCCAATCCCGCAGATTTCCGGGTGGGTGTGACAGAATTGCCGGACATGCGGCCAAAGCTGCCCATTTTTGGCCTTTTCGGGATGCTTAACGAATTCCCCACACAAGTATGACCAAAGACTATTCGGTTCAGAATTCTTCCGCCGGCCCGGGGGCATTTGCCGGCCCCTCGAGTCCGGTACATTCCTGAAGGCCTTCGCCGTCATCTCGCCATGCGCATCACGCTTCCGAGTCTGCTGTTGCTCTGCCTCGCCGCCGCCACGCCGGCGCGCGCCGAGCTGCACATCACGCGCGACCACGGCGGCTATGTCGAGGAGTACAAGGCCAAGTACAAGCGGGTGCGCGAAAAGGGCGAGCGGGTCATCATCGACGGCATCTGCAATTCGGCCTGCACGCTCGTGCTCGGCATCGTGCCGATGAACAAGATCTGCGTGACGCCGCGCGCGAGCCTCGGCTTCCACCAGGCCTATTACGACAAGGCGTTCACCTTCGGCATCAAGGTCACCAGCGCTGAGGGTACCTCCGATCTCATGTCCTACTACCCCGACACGGTGAAGGACTGGATTCGCCGCAATGGCGGGCTCACCACGGACATGAAGAAGATCAAGAACGGGGTCGAGCTCTGGAAGATCGTCAATCCCTGCCCGGACGAATGGTGAGCGGCTGAGACGGACCGCGATCCTCCGTCGCAGCGCAGCATATCGTCACCACGAAATTCGCATTGCCGCATGGCCGAGGGTCGGGCAATGAGGGCGGCAATGAATCATAATCAAGAAGCCCTGGCCGCCCGCGCCGCGCCGATCCTGTTCGTGCTGCTCTGGAGCACCGGATTCATCGGCACCAAATACGTCGTCAACAATGCCGATCCCTTGACCTATCTCGCCATCCGCATGGCGATCGTGGTCGGGCTGATGGCAATCATCGCGGGAATCGCCCGGCCGAAATGGCCTGATAGCGCCGGCATCGCGCACAGCGCCGTCGCCGGCATCCTCGTCCACGGCTTCTATCTCGGCGGCACCGCGATTGCGATCGCGCATTCGATTCCGGCCGGCCTGTCGGCGCTGATTCCAGGTCTGCAGCCGATCCTGACCTCGACCATCGCCAATCGCTGGCTCGGCGAACGGGTCACGCCGCTGCAATGGGCCGGGCTCGTGCTCGGCCTCGGGGGGGTGGTGCTGATCCTGCACAACCGTCCGATGACCGGCGAAGCCGGGCTCGGCTGGCTCGCCTCGGTGGTCTCGCTGGTCAGCATCACGCTCGGCACGCTCTATCAGCGCCGCTATTGCAATCACATCGACTGGCGCGCCGGCAATCTCGTGCAGTACGTGGCGGTCACCATCTTCTTCGCGGTCGGCGCCTTCCTGTTCGAGGATCGCGTGGTGCACTGGACACGGGAGTTTGTGCTTGCGCTCGCCTGGCTCGCGGTCGCGCTCTCGATCGGATCGATCGGGCTGTTGTACTGGCTGATCCGCCACGCCGCGGCGACCTCGGTCGCGAGCCTGTTCTATTTGGTTCCGGCCGTCACGGCCCTGATGGCCTATCTGCTGTTCGGAGAAAAGCTGGATGCGATTGCCATTGCTGGCATGGCGCTCTGCGCCGCGGCGGTCTTTGTGGTCAATTGGCGGTCCTGACGGCACGCAGTTCGGCTCGCCGGAAACGCGGAAGTGCTTCAACGCCGAGCAAGCGGCGAGGATAGATGCGGGCTGTCTCCGGGCGCGCCCGCACCCGGAGACGTCTTCCGGTGCGATCAGCGCTTGGCCTTCTTGGCCTTCTTCTTCGACTTGCCGGCTTTCTTGGTCGCCTTTTTCGCAGACTTTTTCGCGGCCTTCTTGGACGACTTCTTTGCGGCCTTCTTCGTCGTCTTCTTCGCAGCCTTCTTGGCTTTCTTCTTGGCCGCCTTCTTCGGCGCTACTTTCTTCGCGACCTTCTTGGCGGCTTTCTTCACCTGCTTGACTGCGGTGACTGCCGCGTCCTTGGTCGTTTCCACGGCAGTGGTGATCGTCTCCATCGCCTGTTCGGTGATCGGTTTCTCGTCGTCCATATCGTCCCCCACGGTTTGCATGGAGCGATGACGATAGCGGGTTTCGAAATCGTGTCAAAGCGACGCTCAACCTTTGCGGATCTTTGCGTAGGCGGCGAGCGCGCGTTCGCGTGCCCTGGCATGATCGACGATCGGCTGCGGATAGGTCTTGCCGATCGTGATGCCCGCGCTCGCAAGCTCGATCGGCGTTGCCTGCCAGGGCCGGTGGATCAGCTTGGCGGGCAGGGCCTTCAGCTCCGGAACCCAGCGTCGAACATAGGCTCCATCAGGATCGAACTTCTCGCCCTGAAGCTGCGGATTGAACACGCGGAAATAGGGCGCAGCGTCCGCGCCGCAGCCGGCGACCCATTGCCAGTTGGCAGGATTGCTGCCGGCGTCCGCGTCGACCAGCGTGTCCCAGAACCAGGCCTCCCCCTCGCGCCAGTCGATCAGGAGGTGCTTGACCAGGAAGGAGGCCACCACCATCCGCACCCGGTTGTGCATCACGCCGGTGTGCCAGAGCTCGCGCAGGCCGGCATCGACGATGGGGTATCCGGTGCGCCCGCGCTGCCAGGCGGTGAGCGCTTCTTTGTCGGGCTGCCAAGGGAAGGCATCGAAGTTCGTCTGCAGGTTTTCGGCGGCAAGGTTGGGGTGATCGTGGAGGAGGTGGCGGCAGAATTCGCGCCAGCCGAGCTCGCTCAACAATTTTTCGACGCCTTGCCCGCGTGCCGGATCTTCCGCCGCGGCAAACCGGGCGGCGTGCCAGACCTGACGGGGGCTGATCTCGCCGAAGCGCAGATGCGGCGACAGCCGTGAGGTCCCGTCTCGGTCCGGACGGTCACGATCGCCGGAATACGTTCGAACAATGTGCTTGAGGAAGTCGCGCAGGCGCAGATGGGCGGAGGCGGCACCGGGGCTCCATGCCTCGCGCAGGCCGCCCGCCCAATCGGGCGTGGTCGGCTCGAGCTTCCAGCTCTCCAGTCCATCGCTCGCGATGCTCGGTGCAGGGCGCAGCTGCTTCGGCGCGGGCAGGGGCTTTGGCGGGTCGCCGAGGGCCAGTACGCGGCGCCAGAACGGGGTGAACACGCGCAGGCCCCGGCCGTCCTTGGTGCGGATCGCCGCGGGCGGGACCAGCAAGTCGCCCGGAAAGCTTTGCGCGTGCATGCCGAGCTTCGCAAGGGCCGCTTGGAGCTGTCGCTCAACCGCCTGATGAGGCGCCTGCGCGATCTCGTTCCAGTAGACGGCGCGGGCACCGCTCTGTCGCACCACCTCAGGGATCACCTTGGCCGCCGGTCCTCTGCCCAGGACGAGCGAGCCGCCGCGCGCGGCGATCTCGGCTCCGAGCGCCCGCAGCGACTGCGCCAGCCACCAGCGTGCCGCGCCGCCCGGCGCTCGCCCCGCCGCCTCGTCCAGTACGTAGAGGCAAAGCACCGGCGCTCCGGACTTGGCGGCGGCGTGGAGGGCGGGGTGGTCGGACAGGCGGAGATCGTCGCGAAACCAGACGATGACGGGCGGGGTCAGGGAAGGCCTCGTTTACCAATTGGAAACCGTACGGCGTGCGGCGGTGGGAACCCGTCGTTAATGCGGCTGTAAGTCAATTGCACCAATATGCAGGAATTACGGGGGTCATTCCATCCATGTCCAATCTTCTAACGGCGAAGTTCCTGCCGCGGTTTAAGCTCGGCACCAAAGCGGTCCTGTGCGCGGTGCTGCTGATCGCAATGAACACGGCGCTCGTGGTCGGCGCCGGCTATTGGTCACTGACATCCGCCTTCACTGACCGCGCCCTGCGCGACATCGAGGTCAATCTGCGCACGCTGGGGCTGGCCTTTGCGGAGACCGTTCCCGAAGCCAAGATCACGATCCGAGACGGCGCGGTGGTCCGCGCCGAGATCCCCAAAATGCCCGACTTCAGGGATCACGCCATCGTCGACCGGGCGGTGTCCTATGTCGGCGGCAACGCGACCCTGTTCGTGTTCGACGCGGCGAGCGGACAGTTCATCCGCCGCTCGACCAACGTGAAAAAGGAAAACGGCGACCGCGCCGTCGGGACCCAGCTGGCCGCCGATCATCCGGGGCAGGCCCCGCTGCGCCGTGGCGAGGCCTATAAGGGGCCGGCCACGCTGTTCGGCAAGACGTTCATGACCGCCTATTTCCCGATCGCCGATGGCACCGGCAAGGTCGCCGGCATTCTCTATGTCGGCATCCCCATGGTGCAGTTCGAGGGCATGCTGTCCCAGGCGATGGAGAGCATGGCGGCCGCTGCCGGGCTTGCCGCGCTTCTGGTGCTGGTCCTGACCCTGCTGGTCGTCCGGCGCATCACCCGGCCCCTGACCTCGGTGACGCATTCGCTCACCGCGCTTGCCAACGGTCAGAGCGACGTCGCGATCGAATGCGAGGACCGTGCCGACGAGATCGGCGAAATCGCCCGCACGGTCGCGGTGTTCAAGAGCAACTCGCAGGAACGGGCGCGCCTGCGCACTGAGCAGGCAGTGGCAACCGCTGCTGCAGCCGAGCAGCGCAAGGCCGAGCTGCGCAACTTCGTCGAGGGGTTCCGCGGCAGCGTCGGCGGCATTCTCGACAAAGTGCTGGCATCGTCCGGCGAGTTCGAGCGCGCCGCGCGACAACTCACCGACGCCGCGCGCTCCACGGCCGATCTGTCGGCGCAGTCGGCAGGAGCATCCGAAAGCGCCTCCGAGCATGTGCGTTCGGCGGCGTCCGCTTCCGACGAGCTGTCTCAATCCATCTCCGAGATCACCCGCCGGGTGCAGGAATCGAACGAGATCTCCGCCGAGGCGGTGCGGCAGGCCGAAGCGACGGACCAGCGCATCGCGCAGCTCTCGGAGGCCGGCTCGCGCATCGGCGACGTCGTCAAGCTGATCACCTCGATCGCCGAGCAGACCAATCTGCTGGCGCTGAATGCGACGATCGAGGCTGCACGCGCGGGCGATGCCGGCCGCGGCTTCGCGGTGGTGGCTCAGGAGGTCAAGACGCTCGCCGGCCAGACCGCGAAGGCGACCGACGAGATCTCGAACCAGATCGAGAGCATGCAGCTTGCGACCGAGGAATCGGTCGCAGCCATCAAGGCGATCAGCCAGACCATCGAGCGCATCAGCGGCATCGCAGGCTCGATCTCGGCGGCGGTCGAGCAACAGAAAAGCGCGACGCACAACATCGTGGCCAGCGTGCGCGCCGCGGTGTCAGGCACGGCCGATGTCGCGGTCAATGTCCGTCACGCCGCCAAGGGCGCCAGCGAGACGGGCGAAACGTCGAGCCGCATGTTTGCTTCCGCCCAGGCGCTGTCGGGCGAGAGCCTGCATCTGAAGGCCGAGGTCGAGAGCTTCCTCGACCGCGTGCACGCGGCGTGATTCTGGGTCATCATCCCGGGATGGTCCGAAGGACCAGCCCCGGGATCTCGAGATCTCGGGTTCGATGCTGACGCATCGCCCCGGGATGACTTTTTGGGGCCGCTATCCGCGACCGCCAAAAGTCATCTGGGCTGCGGGACGATGCGGATGTAGGGCTTCGGCTCCTTCCAGCCCTGCGGATAGATCGTCTTGGCCTCGTCGTTGGAGACCGAGCCCGCGATGATGACGTCGTCGCCCTGCGACCAGTCGGCCGGGGTGGCGACGCGATGCTTGGCGGTGAGCTGGAGCGAGTCGATGACGCGCAGGATCTCCTGGAAGTTCCGGCCCGTCGTCATCGGATAGACCAGCACCAGCTTGATCTTCTTGTCCGGGCCGATGATGAAGACGTTGCGGACGGTTTGGTTGTCGGCCGGCGTGCGGGTGAGGGGATCGCCAGAGGTCGAGGCTGGCAGCATGCCGTAGAGCTTGGAGACGTTGAAATCGGTGTCGCCGATCATCGGGTAGTTCGGCGCGGCGCCTTGGGTCTCCATGATGTCTTCCGACCATTTTGCATGACGGTCGACCGGATCGACCGAGAGGCCCATCAGCTTGACCCCGCGCTTGTCGAATTCCGGCTTCAGCTTGGCGAGGGCGCCGAGTTCGGTGGTGCAAACCGGCGTGAAATCCTTCGGGTGTGAGAACAAGAGGGCCCAGCTGTTGCCGATCCAGTCGTGGAATTTGATCTTCCCTTCGGTGGTTTCGGCTTCGAAGTCAGGGGCGGTGGCGCCGATCGGAAGTGTCATGATCTTACCTCATCTCATTGAATCTAATCGAGAATTCGTCTCCGGCCGTCACATCCATTATAAGAGCTTCGCCGGCCTAAGTGAACGCCAACTGAACCGGCTCAAGTAAAATGTGAATTCCTTCTTTGAAGAGCCGATTTTCTAGCAACTTATTGTTACAGCGGCAGCTGCGGCGAAACAGCTCCACCCGGGGTCACACGGTCTCGCTCGCCCCGATAATGCCTTTTATGACTTTCATCACGCTCGCCCGGCGCGTTCTAGAACCAGATTGGTCCTGATAGCGACCAATTGGCAACCATCTAGAAAAGTCGCGATCCCCGTATCGAATCGTTAACCACCCCTTTACGCCGGCATGGAAATGCTGGTCGATCAGAAGAAGTCTGGAAGTGAACTATGTCCGCCGCTGCGCCTAAGCCCACCGAGCCGTCGTCCCTCGTGCCGTCCTGCCGCGATACCGCAGCTCATGCCCTTTCCGTCGTGCGGGACGGCGTGATCACGGGCGAAGGCCCGACCACCAAGGGACGGGTGCATTTCTCCCGCTCGCTCGACGCCGATGACACCGCCTGGTGCGTGCGCATCCTCACCGCCACCGCCGTCAACGACCAGCCGGTCAGCCGCGCCGAGGCCGAAGTTCTGTTCGAGATCAACGAGGCCGCGACGGAGCGCACCGATGGCGGCCGGTTCGACGACCTGCTTGCCAAGGCGGTCGCCCATTATGCCGCGAGCGCCTCGGGCCTGAAGGTGCCGCCGCGCAGCGTCGCGCTGTCGGCCGACACCGAGATCGAGAGCTGGGCGCCGTCCTATGCCTCCAAGGTCAACAGCGAGATGCTGGAGTGGATCGCCGGCCAGATGCGTGGCAAGCGCCAGAACAACCGTCGCCTGATGGCGATGGTGGCGACCTTCCTCGGCGCCACCGCACTGCCTCTGGCGGGCCAATTGCCGAACGTGTTCGACATCGGGATGTAAGGCAAATGGGCCGCGGTCGCGGCTCGCAGCGTCGTTCGGTTTCCTCCTGTCCCGGACGCGGCGCAGCGCGTAAGCGGTGCGGCGCAGAGCCGGGACCCAGGACGCCGCGCGGTTCGCTGTGACATGGGCCCCGGCTCTGCAGCGCATCGTCCAAGAGACGCCGCGCTGCGTCCCGGGCACGAGACCTGAGTTTCAGGCAAACAACTGTCCCAACAGCGTCATTGCGAGCGCAGCGAAGCAATCCAGAATCCCTCCGCGGATACATTTCTGGATTGCTTCGCTGCGCTCGCAATGACGGAGTGTGTGGTGGGCAGCGCCGTTCTTCAATTCGCATTTCGCTCGCGGACACGCTTCCGCATCCTCGCGGCATTTCTCGCCCGAGCTTTGCCTTGTCGTCCCACCCTCAATTGAAAGAGGGCGCAGGGAAGACCGGGTGCCGGCCGGGCACCCACGGTCCACTGTGCGAAAGGTGGCAACGAAGAATTTGCACAGCGGCATACAGGTGAAGCCAAACATCCGGCCTTCCCTGCGCAGTGGCTTTACGGCTTATGTCGTGCTCTCCCCGGGGAGCGATGCACTATTGCCCCCGTCGCCTTGCGGATGGCTGATGCGCTTGCCCGGTTGGGCCGCAACATCACCGCAAGACTTGGCGCACAGACCCCGGGCGCCAGGACCACACGATTTTGCCGTACGCCGATGACACCGGTCGTATGCGCGAGGTCTTTGCTCACGGCTCTCCGCCCTGCAAACCCTTTCGCGCCAACGCCATCAGCGTCCACCGCCCCCCGGCCCGCGTTCGTGACGATCGCGATACGCCCCTCTTCCTTGGGCCGGGTTGCGCGACACATAGGCGATTTCCGAATTTCGGTAAAGCGGAATATTTTGGGCCGCGTGCGTTGACCCATAGATTGGATGTTTTGCCCGTCGGGCAACGCAAGGGATGGTAGCTGCAACCATTCAATCCGGCGCGGTCTGCGCCGCCGGTGGATTCGGTGCAAGCGCCTGCGCCGGCTTCGTCGCGGCCGGATAGAGCTCGGTCTTGGCGAGATCGCGGCGGAGCGACGATGGCGCCGTGTGCAGGGCAAAAGCGATCGCGATCTGCGTTCTGTTCTGAAGCCGGTACTTGCGCATGATGTTGCCGATATGAGCCCGCACGGTGTTTTCCGAGATGTTGAGCTCGTAGGCGATGTTCTTGTTCTGCATCCCCCGCGCGATCAGCGTCATCAGCTCCCGTTCGCGCGGCGTCGGTGCGATCAAGTCCTTCGGATCCGAGCTCATGGCTGATGCCTCCCTGGCCTTTGCGAACATCCCGGCATGCTCTCACTCCGTCTTGAGCGCCTCGATCGGGCTCAGCTTGGACGCCTTGTGGGCTGGATAGAAGCCAAAGACGAGGCCGGTCGCGATCGAGAAGACGAGAGACAGGCCGATCGCCTGGCCGTCGATCGAGGTGACCCAACCGGCCATGCGGGCGACCGTCATCGAGAGCGTGATGCCGCCGGCGACACCGATGGCGCCGCCGAGCAGGCAGAGGACGAGCGCTTCGCAGAGAAACTGCAGACGGATGTCGCGCATCCGCCCGCCGAGCGCCCGGCGGATGCCGATCTCCCGCGTGCGCTCGGTGACCGACACGATCATGACATTCATGATGCTGATGCCGCCGACGAGCAGCGAAACCGAGGCGATGGCGACGAGCAGCAGCGCGACGGTGCGGATCGCGCCCTGCTGCGCTTCCATGGCGGCGGCGGGATCCTGGACCTTGAAGTCGTCGTCCTGGCCGGCGGGGATGCGGTGGCGCTGCCGCAGCAGGTTCGCGATCTCCGCGCTCGCGCCCGCCATCTGACCGTCTGCGGCGACCTTGGCGATGATGTAGGCGACCGCGTCGCGGTTGATCTTGCTGGCGCTGCCGAGGAAGCGCAGCTTGGCCGTGGTGAGCGGCACGAAGGCGACGTCGTCCTGAGCCGGTCCCTTGCGGTCGAGCACGCCGACCACCTCGAGCGGGACCTTCATGATCCTGATCTGCGCGCCGATGGGATCGTCGCCGGGTGCGAACAGCTCGCGCGCGACCGTGCTTCCGAGGATCACGACCTTGCCGGCACCGGCCTCCTCGGTGGCGGAGAAATAGCGCCCGGCCGCGAGCTGCCAGTCGCGCACCATGAAGTGGCCGGTGGTCGTGCCGTTGATCGTCGTGTTCCAGTTCTTGCCCTCGTGGATGACCTGCGCCGTTCCCGCGATGGAGCCGGCTGCGGCCTGGATTTCCGGGATCTGCTCGATAATGGCCTGCACGTCGCTCTCGGTCATCGTCAGCTTGCTGCCGTCCTTGAGACGCACACCGCCCTGGTAGACCGCGCCGGGGGTGATCATCAGCACGTTGGCCCCGATCGAACGGATCTGCTCCTGGAGGCGGAGCTGCGCGCCGGCCCCGATCGCGAACACCGTCACGATCGAGGCGACGCCGATCACGATGCCGAGCATGGTGAGGAAGCTGCGCAGCGGATTGAGGCGCAGGGCGTGCAACGCGATCTGAAAGCCCTGCAGCATCGTCATGACACAGCGCTCCGTTTCGCCAGAGCAGGGGCCTGCGTTTCGTCGCCGACGAGCTCGCCGTCATGCAGGTGGATCGTGCGCCGGCACTGGGCCGCGATGCCGGGATCATGGGTGATCATGACGATGGTCTGGCCGATCCGGTTGAGCGCGGCGAACAGGGACAGGATCTCGGCACCGGTGCGGCTGTCGAGCGCGCCGGTCGGCTCGTCGGCGAGCACGATCAGGGGGGAGGCGATCAGTGCGCGCGCGATCGCGACGCGCTGCTGCTCGCCGCCGGAGAGCTGCCGCGGGAAGTGATGGGCCCGGTGCAGCATGCCGACCGCCTGAAGGCTCGCTTCCGCGCGCGCCATGCGTTCCTTGCGCGCGATGCCGCAATAGACCAGCGGCAATGCGACGTTCTCGATGGCATCGTGGCGGGCGAGCAGATTGTAGGATTGGAACACGAAGCCGATGCTGCGAGCGCGCAGGGACGACCGGCGATCTTCCGTGAGATCGGCAACGTTGGCGCCCTGAAGATAGACCGCGCCCTCGCTCGGCAGGTCGAGCAATCCGATCATGTTCATCAGCGTCGACTTGCCGGAGCCGGACGGTCCCATCACGGCGACGATCTCGCCTTGCGCGATGTCGAAGCTGACATTGCGCACCGCGGCCACCGCGACGCCCTCGGTGCGATAGGTCCTGCTGACCGACTGGAGGCTGATGAGGGGCGCAGCGGCGGTCATGACCCGAACCTGATTCCGAGTATTTCCATGCCCGCCGGGCGGATGGCTTGGCCGACGGCGACCTCGCTGCCCTCGACGAGGTCTCCGCTCCGGAGCGCGACCTGCTCGGTGCCGGCGGCGCCGACCGTGACGGCGACGCGCTGCAGCGCGCCGCTGGCGGTGCGCACCCACACGCCGCTGCGTCCGGTGTCCGGCCGCGTGCCGGTCGGCTGGAATCGCAGCGCTGCAAGCGGCACTTTCAGCACGTCGTCCTGGCGTTCGATGACGATCTTCACCAGGGCAGTCATTCCCGGCAGCAGCGCGCCGTCGAGGTTGGCGGTCGCCAGCACCACGGTGTAGGTGACGACGTTCTGCTGGGTCTGCGGCGCCTTGCGCACCTGGCGCACCACGGCCTCGAAGCGGCGGTCCGGGTAGGCGTCGACGGTGAAATGCGCGTGCTGCCCGGGCGCGATGCGGCCGATATCGGCTTCATCGACCTGCGCGTGAATCTCCATGTCCTCCAGGCGGTGCGCCACCATGAAGGTGGTGCGCGCTTCAAGTCCGACCGCGAGCGTCTGCCCCTCGTTGACGAACCTGCCGACCACGACGCCGTCGATCGGCGAACGGATCATGGTGCGGTCGAGATCGGCCTGGGCTGCGGCGAGGACGGCGGCTTTCTCCGGCACCGCCATGCGAGCCTGCTGCAGCTCCGCCTCGATGCGGCGGACGTCGGCCTGCGCACCCTCCACCGAATAGGAGTTGAGGGACATCAGGATCTCGGCTTCGCGTTCCTGGGCGAGGCGCGCGGTGAATTCGGTCTGTGCGTCGTCGACCGCGGTCGTCGCCACCACGTTCTGCGACTGCAGCGCCAGCTTGCGCTGCAGCGTTTTCTGAGCCGAGGACTTCACCGCCTGCGCGCTCTCGAGCTTGGCCGCGAGCACGTCGCGGCTGCCCCTCGCATTCTGCAGATCGATCCTGGCCCGGTCGAGCTTGGCCCTGGCGATGTCGACCAGGGCATTGGCGACGGCCAGCGACGCCCGGGCCTCGTCGACCTTGGCCGCAAAGCTGCGCGGATCGATCAGAGCAAGCGGCTGATCCCTGGTGACGGTGTCGTTGAAGTCGACATAGACGCGGGCGAGCTGCCCCGACAGTTGCGATCCAACCTCGATCGTCTTGACCGGCTGCAGGGCGCCGGTGACGGTGACGGTCTGCTCGATGCTGCCACGCTGGATCGAGGCATAGCGGAACAAGGGGGCATCCGATCCGATGGTCGGCGCTTCGCGGCCGCCGGGCACGAGCAGCCGCCTGGTCTGCTCATAGCCGCGAGCGGCCGTGTCCGCCGCGCTCCCGGCAGCGCCGGCGATCGTGCCCGGACCGGCGTAGAGGATCGCAGCGAGGCCGCATGAAGCTCCGAGCAAGGCAAATGCTGGCACAAATCGCATATCAAAACTCGCCGATTGAATTAATTTCGGGGAATCAGGAAAAAGTGGCAAGCTCGCTATGGTTGTAAAACGTCTAAGGTTGTATCGAATGTCAGTATGTCGTCCTCGCCGGGCTGACGGTCGGGCGTGGCGCATCATCCAGTGGTAAAGCAGGTGGGGTGCTACTTTTCGTGATTTGATCAGGATGCATACGGAGCGTATCGATATGAGGCGCGCGGTATCGATCTCGATAAGCTGACTGAACGTCCCGTCTGATCCGGCCGGAGCGGCCAGCAGCTGGCGTCGAGCCGACACATGGGTGGCGATGCCATGATGCAGCCGGCGAGACCACGACGCAGCATTGCCGCATTCTCGATGTCGGTGCGCCCCGATGCCGCCGGCGGTAAGATCGACGTCCTCCCATCACGAAGCCCGATATGTGAACGCCTTCACTCGCCTCCGGAGCGTGTTGGCCCTATGACATCGAACCGGCAGACCGACGCGCTTGGCTCGATCTGCGCGAATCATCCAAGCACCTTGATCTCGCTTGCAAGAAGAATGGATAGCTCGTTGCCCTTTCATCGAGCCCCAAGCCGGGGAGCCCATTGCCATGAGTTCGGACCAAGCCACAGTTTATGTCGTTGACGACGAAGCCCAGATTCGAGCCGCGATCGGAAGTCTCTGCGAGGAGACCGGGCATCAGGTGAAGTTGTTCGCCTCGACCGACGAGTTCCTCACCGAGACCGTTTCGCCCGGGCCGTCATGCCTCGTGCTTGACGTGAGGTTTCCCGGCACGTCGCCGACCGGGCTCGAGCTTCAGCGCCGGCTGGCCGAGACGGGCGTGTCCATTCCGATCGTCTTCATCAGCGGCTACTCCGACGTCCGCGTCTCGGTCGAGGCGATGAAGCGCGGCGCGGTCGAGTTTCTGCCAAAGCCGTTTCGCGAGCAGGAGATCCTCGATGCGATCAGGCACGGCATCGAGCGCGACCGCAGGCGGCTGCAACGCGAAGACAGCGTCCGTGAAGCCCGCCAACGCGTCGAGACGCTGACGGCCAGAGAGCGCGAGATCATGCTGCTGATGGCCGAAGGGCTCGTCGCCAAGCAGATCGCCGCACGACTCGGCGTGAGCGAAGTGACCGCGAAGGTCCATCGCGCCAGGATGATGCGAAAGCTGCAGCTGCGTACGCCGATCGAGGTGGTGCGCCTGGTCGACAGCATGGGGCGCCAAGCCGAGACGACACGCAGCGTCTAGTCCGTAGCGACTAGCATGAACTGCAGTCTGTCGCGCCGGCCAGGATCGGTTCAGTCTCACCCCTACGATGTCGGCCTCTTTCCGGGAAGGCATCCGAAACCAGTCAGACAACTTGGCCAGAAAGGGATACTCCATGCGTAAATTGTTTTTTGCTTCCGTTGCCGTGTTCGCTCTGTCCTCCGCAGCTCAGGCCGCCAACACCTCCACCACGGTGCAGGTCGGCGTCGTGAACTCTTCGAGCGTTTCGCAGCAGGGCCTCACCAACTCTACCTCGTCGACCAGCCAGCTCGGCATCATCAACGGTGCGACGACGATGCAGGGCACCAGTGCTGCCTCGCTCAACAACGGCAGCACCGTGAACCAGATCGGCGTGCAGAACACGGCGGCCACCGGCCAGGTGGCGCTCGGCAACAACGGCAGCGCGATCACCCAGAACTCGTTCGGGCCTGCCGCGCTCCAGAACAACTCCGCCGCCGTCGGCCAGCTCAGCGTGTTCGGCATCAACGGCAGCACCGTCTCGCAGACGGCGAACTGAGGCACGGTTGGTTTGGGTCGGACGCACCCAGGTTGGTGCGTCCGGGCCACTCTCTAGAGCACCGCTACCGGGCAGGACGGTCAATTGCGACGCCGGCTCATTCTCGCGGAGGACAGGACATGCGGATCACCTATTTCATTGCAACTCTCGCAGCATTCGGTGCACTGACGGCAGCCGATGCCCGGGCCGGCAACTCGGCCAGCGTGCTGCAATTCGGCACGACCAACTCTTCGTTCATTTCGCAGAGCGGCGGCACCAGCAACAGCGCCACCACGATGCAGTTCGGCGCCACCAATGCCGCGACGACCTTGCAGACGGGCTCGCTGCTCACCGTCAACACCTCCGTGATCGGGCAGGGCGGCACCACTGCGACCGCAACCAATACCGCGCTGACCGGCCAGGTTGGCGGCTCCAATTCGAGCCTGATCGGCCAGATCGGCGCGAACAACACCGCCGGCGTCGGACAGCTCGGGATCCTGAACGGATCGACTGTCCTCCAGCAGGTTCCGTGAGCAGATCCGAAGTGGTGAGGCATGTCATGAAACGTCATCTCGGCGGCGCATGTGCCGCAACGCTCGCTCTATACCTGGCCGGCGCCCTTTCGGCGCAAGCGCAGACGGCCGACATCAAGACCATCGTGTCGGTCGGCGGGCCGCCCGTGGTGCTGAACCAGAACAGCCAGCTCAACATGGCGGGCGTGTTCATGATCGGGGGCACGACCAGCGCGACGGTCACCCAGAACGGCACCAACAACGCCACCGGCGTGCTGCAGTTCGGCGGAACGAATTCCGCATCGATCGGGCAGGCCGGCGTCAACAACTTCGCCTATGTCGGCCAGGCCGGCCAGTCGGCGACCAGCCTGATATCGCAGCTCGGCGCGATGAATGCGGGCACGGTGGCGCAGTTCGGCACCGTCAACGCCTCGACCATCGTCCAGACCGGTCCCTGACGCGCGAGCGATCTCGCCAGTGTCGACAACGAACGGGGAAGCGCGATGCGAGGCGGCAGACAGGTGCTGAGGCGGGCTTTGGCCCTGGCGGCGATGCTCGCCGCCGTCGGTGCGGCGACGCCGGCAAGCGCGGGGACCGTCCAGCGCAGCGTGACCAACCGGAACGTAAGCATCCAAACGGTCGTGCAGTTCGGCGACAATGTTCAGCCTGTCACGATCGAGGAGAACAGCCGCATCAACATCGCGCGGGTGATCCAGATCGGCGGGACCGGCACGGTGGACGCGACCATCATCCAGAACGGCACGCACAACTATGCCAATGTGATCCAGGTCGGCGGCACCACCAATGCGGCGATCGGTCAATCCGGGGTGAGCAACACCGCCGAGATCACCCAGATCGGCAATTCCACCAACGCGCTCCTGCTCCAGATCGGCGACATGAACACGGGAGCGGTGAGGCAGTTCGGGCGTTTCAACTGGCTGGCGATCTTCCAGTTCGGCCGATGATGGAGGTGTAACATGAAGCTGCTTCTGCTCGCATCCGGACTGGGATTCATGAGCGTGGTTGCAATGGCGCCGGCCGGCGCCGGCGACGGTCACACCACCGTGGTCCAGGACGAGAACGGCACGTCGGTGATCACGCAGAGCGGTGATCCGGCGGAGGCCGAGGTCACGATCGACAAGGAGCCCGGGCGCACGACGGTCACCCGCCGCAGCGGCGGCAACACCGCGATCGTGACACAGGGCAGCGCAAGCCCGCATGACATGCTCGACTGGCTGCGCAAGCTGCAGGGCCACTGACGCACGAAGCCATTGAAATGAGAGAGGAATTCCGGGCGTTCTGCCGCACCTTGTTCCCGGTTATTCGCGTGCCTTAACCAATAATTAATTATACGTTTGCGGGTGGGCGACAGCCCGGCCTAGCCTCCTTTCGGGGAGCCGCTATCGCGAAGCCAAACGAGTGTGGTGCGTATCATGATTGCCAGATCATATAGGGCGTTGTTCGCCTCGCTCAGCGCAGCTGCGCTGCTGCTTAGCTCCAGTGACAGTCTTGCCGGACCCGCCGGCGCCACTGCGTCAGGCGTCGCAACTGCCGCCGCGCCGCCGGCTGCGGCACGTCCGGCGATCGGGCCGGGCGCCAGGTTCCACCGCCGCAGCGCTCCCTGGGTCTATTGGCCGGGCGGCGGCAGCTACTTCTACGACGGCGCCGGCTACAGCCAGCCCTTCGCCGATGTGAACCAATCGCTCTCCGCCGATGTGCGCTACACCTACACCTATGATGTGCCCTGGGACTGGACGCATCGCTATCCGCCGAACGTCGTGCCGTCCAATCGGCCCTACGTGCCGAGCTGCCCGACGGAGCAGGTGACGGTGCCCGGCCGTGGCGGCAGCGAGCACACCGTCAACATCATGCGCTGCTATTGAGCTAGCCGAGTTCGAAGCTGGTGACGCCGAAGACGCGGTCGATGCGCAGCGGCGCGATCGGCCCCGTATACATCCGCGCCGTCTCGAACACCGGCTCGAGGCCGAGCGCCTCGGCGAGCGCGATCGCGACGGGATTGACGGCGGGGACGTCGAGGAAGACCTCGCCGGCGCCCGCGCTTCCGAGCAGCGCCTGCACGACTTGATCCGCGGCGTCGCGGTCGTCGGCGACGAGCGGGCCGATCTTGTAGCCCGTCCGGCAGGGCCGGATCACACCCCATGCAGCGAGCCTGCCCTCGCGCAGCAACGCGCGGCCGACATGACCTCGCGTGTTGATCCAGACGCGCAGGAAGGCGCTGCGCGCGGCGGGGAATACACGGGCGTCATCGGCGTCCACCAGCGCAAACGGGACCTTGTCGAGCGCCACGACATCGGCAGACGGCTTGACGGATTCCGCAACGGTGCCGCCATAGCGGATATTGGCGTAAGCGAGCTGGAAACCCGACTTCTTGTAATTCTCCTGCTGCGCCACGACGCCGTCGAGGCCGATCACGCGCGCGCCTGCATGCGCGATCGCGGCATTCCAGATGCGCAGGCCATGGCCCGCGCCGCGAAAGCGCTCGCGCACGATGTAGAAGCCAAGGAAGGCGAAGCGGTCGTCGTAATTGACGCAGGAGACGGTCGCGACCGGCTCGCCGTCGATCTCGCCGACGAAGAAGCCTCGGGCATCGGGGATCGCGAAGCAGGCGGCATCCGCCAGCCCCGGATTCCAGCCCTCTGCAGCGGCCCAGTCGACGGCGAGGGCGATTTCGTCGGGGCGCAAATTGCGGATCTGCAGATCACTCATTTCAAGCGCCTCATGATGGATGTCTTCGGCCATGGACCTGCCGACGCGTCTGGCTGTAGAAGGCCTCATGATAGGCCGAGCCTGCAGCTCGCCTCAACTAAAGGGATCATCGGATCATGGCAGTAGAGAAGGTTGCGCTCGTCACCGCCGGCGGCAGCGGCATGGGGGCGGGGGCTGCGCGGCGGCTGGCGGCGGACGGGTTTGGCGTCGCGATCCTGTCGTCCTCGGGCAAGGGCGAGGCGCTGGCGGCCGAGCTCGGCGGGCTCGGCGTTACCGGCTCGAACCAGTCGAACGACGACCTGAAGCGCCTCGTCGAGGCTGCGATGGCGAAGTGGGGACGGATCGACGTTCTCGTCAACAGCGCCGGGCACGGGCCGCGTGCCCCCATTACCGAGATCACGGACGAGCAGTGGCACACCGGCCTCGACACTTATCTCTTGAACGTGATCCGTCCGACCCGGCTGGTGACGCCGCTGATGCAGGCGCAGAAGGGCGGCGCCATCATCAACATCTCGACCGCCTGGGCGTTCGAGCCCAGCGCGATGTTCCCGACCTCGGCGGTGTTCCGCGCAGGGCTCGCCGCCTTCACCAAGATCTTCACCGACGCTTACGCGGCCGACAATGTCCGCATGAACAACGTGCTGCCGGGCTGGATCGACAGCCTGCCGCAACAGGACGCGCGGCGCGACAGCGTGCCGATGAAGCGCTACGGCAAGGTCGAAGAGGTCGCGGCGACAATCTCGTTCCTGGCCTCCGACGGCGCCGCCTACATCACCGGCCAGAACATCCGCGTCGACGGCGGGCTGATGCGCTCGGTCTGAGCGGCGGCCTCAATGTGAGGCGATGAGCCGCGCCAGCTCCGGCAGGATCTTGTAGCGGGCGATCTCGTGCGGATACTCGCCGCGATTGGCCAGCAGGACGATGCCGATCCGCCGCGCCGGCACCAGGCCGATATAGCCGGAGGCGTTGTTGAGGCCGCCCGGCTTGTCGACGATGGTGACGCCTGGAACGCGCACGGTCTCCCAGGCCGGGCCCTGTCCGAATCTTTCGTCGACGCGGAAGGCCTCGCGCTGCGTCAGCCGCAACGCCTCGCGCAAATGCGGGTCGATCGCGCGGCCGTCGACGCAGGCGGCCGCGAAGGCGGCAAGGTCGCGGGCGGAGGCGAACATCTGGCCCGTGCCGGGAAAATCGAAGTAGCTCTGCTGGTTGCCGATCGGCCCGATCGCCATGCCCTGGTCGGAATAGCCCTGGACCACGCGCTGCATCGCCGCCGCGTCCATGACGGCGCGATGGTCCGGACCGCGCTCGGGGAGGAAGGTGGAGCCCATGGCGAGGGGGCGGAGAATGCGGTGCTGGATCAGCGCATGGATCGGCTTGCCGTAGCAACGCTCGAGCACGAGCTGAAGCAGCACATAGCCGGCATGGGTGTAGACGCGTTGCCGGCCAGGTGCGATGCCGGGTGCCGGCGTGAAGGCGTTCAGCAGGGCGATGAACTGCTCGCGCGTAAACTCTTCGTTCGGCCAGGGCGGATGGTCGGTCGGCAGTAGCAGGCCCGACGTGTGCGTCGCCAACTGGCCCACAGTGACGTTGCGGATGTAGTTGCCGCTCAGCTCGGGCAGGTATTTCGGCAGACGATCGTCGAGCCGCAGCTCGCCGCGCAGCACGCCGAGCGCCACGAGCGTGGCCTCGAACGGCTTTCGCAACGAGGCGAGGTTGAACAGCGTGTCGGGCGTCACCTTCTGTCCGGTCGCATCGTCGGCGAACCCGTAGTTGAAGAACTCGACATGGCGCCCGGCATAGAGGGCTGCGGCGAGGCCGCCCGCATGGTCCGCCGTCGCGGTCGGCACCAGCTCGCCGGCGACGATGTCGCGCATTTGCGCAATCATGTCGGAATCGGCCGAGGCGCGGCGCGGGCAAAGCGCCATCGCCATCGCAATGGACGCGGCCTGGGCGAAGCCTCGCCGGGTGATCGGGGATGAGATGACAACGGGCGGCACGTGCTCTGATCGATCATGCTGATGCGCCCCGGACATGGTTTAGCGAGAAGACCGCGAGGTCCCAATTCACGATTGCGCGTTGTGGGTTCCCGTCATCCGGGCTGCGAAACTGAGCCGTCAGGCTAACAATTGTTGACGGCCGCGACCCCGGCGTGTATAGTTAGCTTCATGGCTAACCAATTATCCAATCTCGACCAGATCTTCGCCGCGCTCGCCGATCCGACGCGGCGGGCGATCGTGATGCGGCTGTGCGCGGGCGAGGCGTCGGTCGGCGAGCTCGCCGATCCCTTCGACATGGCGCTGCCGAGCTTCATGAAGCACATCCACGTGCTCGAGACGAGCGGGCTCGTTCAGTCCGAGAAATCGGGACGCGTGCGCACCTGCCGTCTCAGCGCGGATGCGCTGGTCGGCGCCGAGGATTGGTTCCAGCAGCAGCGCGCGGTCTGGGAAGCGCGGCTCGACCGCTTCGAGGCCTATGTGATGAAGCTCAAGAAAGAAAGGGCGGGCGTCAAGCGGCCGTCCCGAACAACCAAACGGAAAGGTTCCTGACAATGACTGGTTCTGCCAACCCCGCTCTGTCGCAATGGTCGCTCGACCGCGAGATCGTGATGTCGCGCGTGATCGACGCGCCGCGCGATCTGGTGTTCGAGGCATGGTCCGATCCGAAGCATCTGCCGCAATGGTTCGGCCCGAAGGGCTTCAAGGTCGAGACCTTCGAGATCGACGTGCGCGTCGGCGGCGTCTGGCGCTTCAACATGATCGGGCCCGACGGTACGGTCTATCCGAACCGGATGCGCTTCCGCCGCATCGAGCGGCCGTCGCTGATGGAGATGGATCACGGTACAGACCAGGATGACGATCCCCGCATGTTCCGCTTCACCGTCACCTTTGCCGAGCAGAGCAACGGCAAGACCGTGCTGATGATGCGGCAGCTGGCCTCGAGCACCGAGCAGCGCGATGGCATGATCGGTTTCGGCGCCGTCGAATACGGCTACCAGACGCTCGACAAGCTCGCGGCCTATGTGGCGGGCATGAAGCGGTGAAGGCAGTCCCGCCATTCCCGGGCCCTGAGATGGCGAGCCGGGAATGACGGCGTGCGCGAACGCATTCTGATCAAGCCGCCGTCGAAATGGCGGCTTGCCTTGTACAGGTCAGGTCAGCGCGTTGGTGACCGGCGGCTCCTGCATCTGCTCCACTTGCGCGGCGCTGTCGGGACGTGCGGGTCCAAGCACGGGCTCGTCGCCCAGCGGCTCGAAGGCGGGGCGGAAGCTGAATTCGCCGCGGCCGTCGAGCGACGGACCTTCGTTGTAGCGGCCTGGCTCGAGCGGCGCTCCGCTGCGCTCGGTACCCATGAACATGTAGCTGAACTCGGTCGCTTCCTTGCTCCGGTCGAAGCTGTTCGGAATCGGCAGCGCGGCATCTCCGCCCAGCTCCTCGATCACGGCGAGCCATTGCTGTTGATGCATGGTGTCGCGCGCGATCAGGTAGCTGAGCATGTCCTGCATGCCCGGATCGCTCGTGGAGTTGAAGAGGCGCACCGCCAGCGTTCGGCCGGTGGCTTCGGCGGCCACGTTGCAATACATATCGGCGGCGAGATTGCCGCTGGCGTAGATGTGCGAACAATCGAACGGGACGCCGTCGGCGTTGGCCGGGAAGGCCGCCATGCCCGTCGACAGGATATGCCGATGCAGCATGCCCTCGATCACGTGTCGCGGCCGCTCGCCGCCGGACATCACCGCGCCGACGATCGGATTGCCCTGCATGCTGCTCTCCTGCATCGTCGCCGGTGCATTTTCCAGGTTCAGGGCGACCGCGGTCGAAAGCATCTCGATGTGGCTGATCTCCTCGGTTGCGGTGTTGAGCAACACGTCGCGATATTTGGCCGGAGCTCGCGCGCCCCAGGCCTGGAAGAAATATTGCAGGCAGACGCGGATCTCGCCCTCCACGCCGCCGATCGCCTGCTGCAGCTGGCGGGCGAAGATCGGATCGGGCTTCTCGACCCTGACCGGGTATTGCAGTCGCTTGTCGAAATAGTACATGCGCAACTCCTTTTTGTTCTGTCGGTATTGGCGCAATGAAGCCCGTGGGGTTGCGTTCCTAATCATCTGCAATCGCAGCTCAGGATCGCTTCCAAACTCGCCGACCGCAGAGCCGAAACGGACGCGGCCCCCGCGACCGTTCCTATGCGCGTCGATGGGAAGGCACGGCGACCTCGTCGAACGATCCGGCGATGCTCGCGTCGACCAGCACCCAATTGCCGTCGTTGGTCAAGGTGCCCGCCACGATGATCACGTCGGATTGCCGCGGTGAGGCCCGCGACATCAGATGGTCATTGTCGTTTGGGTGAGGGCGCAACTTCGCGCTGTGACCACGCGCTGCTGTGAACGGCGGGGCGCAGCCGGCGTTCCCGCGGTCGAAGACCACGTTTGCGTTTGGCTATCGCAGGTTAGCGCTGGGTCCTTCGGCCGGAACAGGCGACGAAGACATGGTCTCTCCTGCGGCAATCAGCGCGGCCGTGTTAGGAACAATCGCCCGTGCTTCCCGGTTGCGCGAACGACGCCAGTCAAATGGAGAACAGGAAAATGGCCAATGCAGCCCGCGATACGTTCGTGGTGGGACTACGCAATGCGCATGCGATGGAAGTGCAGGCGCGAGAGTTGATGGAGCGCCAGTCGGAGCGGCTGGACGAATATCCCGAGGTCAAGGCGAAGATCACGGCGCACCTTCAGGAGACCAATGAGCAGCTGCTTCGCCTCGAAAAGTGCCTGGAAGCCTGTGGCGAGAGCACGTCGAGCCTGAAGGATACGGCGCAGTCGGTGATGGCCAACATGATGGCCATGGCGCATTCGGTTGCCGGCGACGAGATTCTGAAGAACACTTTCGCGAACAACGCCTTCGAGAATTTCGAGATCGCCGCCTACAAGTCGCTGCTCGCGCTGTGCGGCGCGGCCGGCATGCCGGAGGCGAAGGAGCCGCTCGAGACGTCATTGAAGGAGGAGCAGCGCATGGCGGCCTGGATCGATTCCAATGTCGAGAAGGTCACCATGGAGTACCTCACGCATCAGCGCCAGGCCGCGTAGTTCTTCGCGTTCCTCGCTGACAGCGAACCACCGGCGCGCCCCGCGGCCGGTGGTTTTTTCGCGCCGCCGGGTTCCCTGCCATCTGCGCGTGAGCCTAGGAACGATCGCTGCGATCAGGCTTTGGCAGTGATGACGCACATCATCTTCAGCGATTACCGCAATCCGGCGGCGGAGCAGGCCTACGAGATCGCCTGGGACTTTCTTACGCGAACGGGCGCCATCAGCGACGAATTCGACGCCTGCGTGTTCCTGGCGCAGCGCATCACCGTGATGGTCGAGGAGGGACACACGAATCGGATCCGCATGGCCAACCGCGCGATCTCCGAATACCAGCGCCATGCCGCGGAACGCGACGATCTCATCCGTGGCGGCGGCCGTTACGCCGAAAGGCGTTGAGCGCCGGCGAAGCGGGTTTACTCCCTGGCTTCGTCCGTGACGATGTCGCCGAGCTTCTGCCAGCGTACGCCGTCGAACTGCACCATCTGGAACTGCTTGTTGACGCGATAGTCCGCTGGCGTGGTCGTGACCGAGATCCCCGGGAGCGTCAGGTCGAGCTCGACGTTCTTAAGGTTGGCCGCCTGTCGCATTACGTTCTCGCGCGTCAGATCGTCGCCGCATTGCTTCAGCACCTGCACCAGGAGCTGCGCGGTGATGTAGCCATAGACGTTCAGGTTCGAATCCCTGTCGCCCTCCGGGTAGTACTTCGCCATGAAGGCGAGGTAGCGCTTCATGCCGGGGTCGTCGTTCCATTCGGGGTCGGCGGCATCCTTGACGTAGCCGACGCTGATGATGCCCTTGGAATTATCTAGCCCGGCGGGCTTCAGCACGGCGCTGAGCGAGGAGGCGTTGATGTCGATGATGTGCAGCGCCTTCCAGCCGATCTCGGCGACCTTCTTGATGGCCTGCGCGGCCTGCTTCGGCGTCGTCGCGCTGAACAGCACGTCGGCGCCTGCATCCCTCAACCGCAGGATCTTCGAGTCGATCGTCGGCTCGCCGATCTCGTAGGAGGTCTCGGCGACGACCATGTTCGTCTTGTCGCCGAGGCCCGCCTTGAGGCCGGCGAGATAGTCCTTGCCGAGATCGTCGTTCTGGTAGAGCACGCCGATCTTGGCGTTCGGATGGTTCTTCAGGAGGTACTGCGCGTAGATCCGGCCCTCGACGAGGTAAGAGGGGTTGAAGCCCATGGTCCAGGGAAAGTTCTTCGGATCGGTGAAGCGTGCGGCGCCGGTGGCGGCGAAGAGCTGCGGGATCTTCTTGGCGTTGAGATATTTCTGGACGGCGACGTTCGGCGCGGTGCCGATGATCTGGAAGGTCAAAAGCACTTCGTCACTTTCGACGAGCTTGCGGACCTGCTCCACCGTCTTCGGCGGCGAATAGGCATCGTCATACTGGATCAGCTCGACCTTGCGGCCGTTCACGCCGCCCTGGTCGTTGATCATCCTCATATAGGCGGCCTGGGTCTTGCCGATCACCGCGTAGGCCGAGGCCGGGCCGCTGAGCGGCACGGTCTGGCCCACCTTGATCGCGGTGTCGGACGCGCCGGGATCGTATTTCTTTTGTGCCTGCGCTGCCGCGACCGAGAGGAGAAGGGCGGAGGCTGCGATGAATTTGGTGACGACGTTTTTCATGTCGGTTTCCTCCAGCAATCCTCATTCGCCCTTGAGGCCGGCGTCGCGGATCAGCTTGGTCCATTTCTGCGTTTCGGCGTCGATGAACTTGCTGAACTCGGCGGCGGTGCCTGGGCGCACTTCGAGGCCCTGCGCGGTCAGCTTGTCCTTGATCGCAGGCTCGGCGAGCGCCCGCAGAACCTCGGCCTGGAATTTGTCCACGATGGCGCGCGGCGTCGTGGACGGCACCATGAAGCCGTACCAGCCGGCCGCAGCCACATTGGGAAAGCCCTGCTCGCGCAGCGTCGGTGCCTGCGGATACAGCGCGCTGCGCTCGGCCGAGGCGACGCCGAGCACGGTGAACTTGCCGCTCTGGATGTAGGGCAAGGCCGTCGGCAGCGCGGTCAGTGTGGCGTCGACGCGTCCGGCGAGCAGCTCGGTGTAGGAGGCCGCATCGCCCCGGAACGGGATGTTCAAACCCTTGACGCCGGCGTCGCGGAACAGGAGCTCTCCGGCAAGATGCGGCTGCGAGCCGGCGCCTGGGGAGGCGAAGGTGAGGCCGTCGGGCTTGGATTTGCCGTAGGCGATCAGGTCGGGAAGCGTCTTGAACGGCGCGTCGGCGCTGATGATGAGGAACAGCGGCGCGATCACCACCATCGCCACCGGCGTCAGATCCTTGCGCTCATAGGTCAGCTTGCCGAACAGCGCCTCGGCGGTGGCGTAGGGCGCCGCGACATAGAGGATGGTGTAGCCGTCGCCCGGCGCATGGGCGACCATGTCGTTGGCGATGCGCGTGCCGGCGCCCGGCTTGTTCTCGACAATAAACTGCTGACGCAGGCTGCGGCCGAACTCTTCGGCGAGCAGACGCAGCGAGATGTCGTTGGACCCGCCGGGCCCGTAAGGCGAGATCAGACGGACCATGCGCGAGGGCCAGGCGTCCTCGGCATGTGCCCTCATGCCTGAGCCGGCCGCGAGCCCGCCCGCGATCGTGCCCAGCAGAGCTCGCCGCGTCACCTTGAACGATGCCACTGTTGTCTTCCTCCCTGTATTTGTTTCTCTTTTATCTGCCGCTCTTACGACCTCAGATCACCTTTCGTTGGGTGAGCTGCTCGATCCTGGCGTCCGAGAGCCCGAGCCAATCCCGGTAGACCTCGTCATTGTCCTGGCCGACGTCGCCCGCAGCATGGCGCAGGCGCGCGGGATCGACGGTGAAACGCGGCACGACATTGGTCATGGCGACCGTGCCGAAATCCCGGTCGGCAACGCGCGTGATCACCTCGCGCGCCTTCACCTGCGGGTCGTCGGCGATCTGATCTATCGAATAGATCGGGGCGAGCGTTCCCTGCGCGGCGTTGAAGCTCGCGAGGACCTCGTCGAGGGGGTGCGCGGCGCACCAGGCCGCAAAGATGTCGTTGAGCTCGGCGGCGTGCTGGACGCGCTGCTCATTGCCGGCAAAGCGCGGATCCGCGATCAGATCGGGGCGGCCGATCGCCCGGCAGTTCGCTGCAAAGAGCGCGTTGGTCGAACCTGCGAGCGTGACCCAGTGACCGTCGCGGGTGCGAAACACCGCGGCCGGTGCTGAATAACCATTGGCGTTGCCGATGCGGCTGCGAACGGTGCCGAGCTGGTCGTGCTCGATGGCGAGGACGTCGAGCAGGCGGAAGGTGGCTTCGGTCAGCGCGAGATCGATCTCCTCGCCCGGCGCATCCGGGTCGCGCGCCCGCTTCCACAGCGCTGCCAGCACGCCGACGGCGCCGAACAGGCCGCCGATCGAATCCCCGATCGGGTATCCGGGATGGGTCGGTTCGCCGCCGCTCTCGCCGGTGATGTAAGTCAGTCCGCCCATGGCCTCGAAGATGCGGGCGAAGCCGGGGCGCTCCCGATAGGGACCATCCTGCCCGAAGGCGGTGGCGCGCAGAATCACGAGACGCGGCTGGATCGACCACAGCACCTCCTTGGGAAGCCCCCAGCGATCCAGCGTTCCCGGACGAAAATTCTCGATCAGCACGTCGAAGCGTGGAAGCAGCTGCTTGAACAGCGCAAGCCCTTCCGGCGTGCGCAGATCGAGCGTGGCAAACTTCTTGTTGCGGTTGGCGGCCTTCCACCACAGCGGCTTGCCGTTCTTGAACGGCGGAAACGACCGCACGCCGTCGCCGTGCCCGGGCATCTCGATCTTGAGCACGTCCGCGCCGTAGTCGGCCAGCAGCGTGGCGGCGAACGGCGCGGCGATGATCGTCGCGATGTCGAGAACCTTCAATCCTTCGAGCGGTCCAGCCATATCATGTTCCGGCGCTTATGATTTTCTTGGTTTTGCGCGGCGGCGGCTTGAGCTCGGCCTGCCCGACCATGGCCCGGATGCCATCGGCGAGCGCCGCGATGCGCGGACCGATTTCGCCCTCGAGCTGCCCGGGCTGCAGCCGGAAGGCGGGGATGCCGCAATTGATCGAGAATGATTGTTTCGCTTCGCCGATATGAAACAGCGGCGCGGCGACGGCATGGATCGAGGCTATGTACTCGCCCCAGCAGGTGCAGAAGCCGCGGCTTTTGCATTGCGCGATGCCGGCGCGGTATTTGTCGCGGAGCGCCGACCACAATCCGGCATCCTCGGCGGCGAGATTGCGTTCCAGCCGGTCTGCATCGGCCGGCGGCAAGGTCGCCGCCGCGGCGCGGCCCATGGCGGTCATCACGACGGGAATGGGCATGCCGATGTCGGGCACGTGCGGGCCGACATCGCCGGAGCGCGCGGTCTCGACATAGATCATCGACGTCGCATCGAGCAGGCCGATCGACACCGTGCCGCGGACGCTGTGCGCCAGCTCCTGCATCATCGGCCGCGCCACCTGGCGGAATTGCATTCCGGCGAGCAGGGGATGCGCCATCCGCAGCGCCCGTGCACCGACGCGGTACTTCGACCGCTCGGCGTCGTAGCGGAGATAGCCGAGCTCGGCCAAGGTATGGGTCAGCCTCGCCACCGTCGGGCGCGGGATGCCGGTCAGCGTCGACAGCTCCATGTTGCCCAGCAGCGTGCTCCCGGCCTTGAACGCCTCGAGCACGACGAGCCCCTTGGCCAGAGTGGTGGCGAAAGCGGCGTCATCCGCGCTCTCGGCCAGCACGGCTGCGGCAGAGGAGAGCGGGCGCTGCGGCTTGGGTGAGTCAGTCGGAGCCATCCCCGAATATCAGACGGACGGATTTCAAATGTCCAATAGATTCGCCATCCATGGGAAAATTGTCCGATATGTGGACACTCGGCTCAGCGCTTCTTGCGCCTTCCGGGCACCGCTGGAACGACCGGGCACACAGATTTTTGTCGTGATTGCCTGTCGTTCCGTGACAGGATTATTACGACGACGTGTCAGATCGATAATTTTTGCGGAGCGGTTCATGTTGCAGTGGCAGGCGCGGTCAAATCCCCTGGCGTGGTGGTGGGGATCCCTCACGCTTGTGAGCAGCGCCAATATCCTCGTCTGGTTCATGCTCTATCGTGAGTTCTATCCGACGCCTTCGGCCAGCCTCGGTGGCGGCTCGGACATCGGGCTGATGTTCCTGCTGTGCGCCGGCTATGTGTTCGGCTGCGCCTTCCGTTCGGTGCTGCCGCGCGCCGACGTGCAGCGCATCTGCCTGTTCGACACCTGGCTCTCCAGCGTCGCCGTCGGCCGGACGGTGGCGACGGTGGCCGAGCTCTGCTTCGCCGCGCAATGGGCCATCATCCTGCATCAGCTCGGCAAGATGACGGGCGCGGAGACCGCGGTGAACATCGCGCTCGTGATCGTGCCGATCATCATCATCGCGGAATGCTTCTCCTGGTACGCGGTGGTGACGACCAACTTCCTCTACAACGCGATCGAGAATTCGCTGTGGGCTGTGACCTTCTTCCTGGCCGGCATCGCGCTGTGCCGCCTGATGCCGGAATTCCAGGGCGTGGTGCGCTGGGCGCTGATGTCAGGCATCGTCGGCATCGCCTGCTTCCTCGCCTTCCTCATCACCGTCGATGTGCCGATGTATCTCAGCCGCTGGCGGGCAGGGCATGAAGAGGGCAACACATTCCTCGGCTTCCTCGAAGGACTGCATGACGTCTCGACGCGCTGGGTGGTGACCCATGACATCGCGCACTGGAAGGGCGAGCTGACCTGGATGTTCCTGTATTTCAGCGCCGCGGTGTGGTCGAGCCTCGCGCTCTGCGCGCTCTACGCGATGGAAGGCTATCTGACGCGCTATCTCGCCTGACGGTCAGATTCCAACTTGACGCGTTCTCTGAAGCGAAGCGGTATCCACTTCGCTTCAGAGGCTTTATTTGCCGACCAGGCTGCATTTGCTGCGATCGAGCGGGCGGAAGGCCTGGTCGGGCGGGATCGTCGCGACCAGCTTGACGAAGTCCCACGGGCCCTTGGATTCCTCCGGTGTCTTGACCTGCACCAGATAGAGATCGTGCACCATGCGTTGGTCCTCGCGAATGCGGCCGTTGGGGGTGTAGGCGTCCGACACCGGCGTCGCCTTCATTTTGGCCATCACGACGGCGCCCTCATCGGAACCGGTGTCCTTCACGGCCTGCAGATAGTGGCGCACGGCGGAATAGACGCCGGCCTGAATCTGCGAGGGCATCGCCTTGCGGCGAGCATAGAACGCATCGGAGAATTTCCGGGCTGCCGGCGAGACATCCTCGAAGAAGGAGGTGACGATGAGATCACCGCGCGTCGCTTTGAGCCCAACCGCCTCGATGTCGACGTTCTGGAACGACATCGGCACGATCTTCATGCCTTGGCTGGCGAGGCCGAACTCCTCGGCCTGCTTGATCGCGGTCGCGTTGTCGCCGGCAACGTTGATGGCCAGGATCTTGGCGCCCGACGACTGCGCCTGGAGCAGGAATGAGCTGTAATCGGGCGTGCCGAGCTGCGCCTTGACGCTGCCGGCGACCTTGCCGCCGAGTGCGGCGATGCGCTCGCGTGCGGTCACCTCGATCGAATGGCCGAAGGCGTAGTCGCCGGTGATGAAGAACCAGGGCTCCTTGCTGGTCTGCATGATGCCGGAGACCACGGCGGTCGCGGTGGAATAGGCGTCCTGGGTCCATTGCACGCTGGTTGGCGCGCACGCTTCATCGGTCAGCTGGTTCGCGCCGGCGCCGGAGATGAGGAATATCTTGCCGTTGCCGCGCACCAGCTCCTGCACCGCCAGCGCTGCGCCGGAGCTGCCGCCATCGGCGACGGCCTGGACCCCGTCGCTGAACCATTTTCGCGCCAGCGATGCGGCGAGATCCGGCTTGTTCTGGTGATCGGCCTGCAAGATCTCGATCGGCTTGCCGTTGATCTTGCCGCCGAACTCCTCGGCGGCCATTCGCGCCGCTTCGACTGAGCCCGGACCCATGGCGGTCGCGAACACGCCGTTCATGTCGGTGAGGACGCCGATGCGGATGGCCTCGCCCTTGATCTCGGCCCGCGCGGGGAGGGGCGCGAGCGCAAGTGCGATCAGGAGGGTGGCGGCGGAGGTGGTGCGGGTCGTGCCCATGGCGTTTCCTTGATGTTATCGTTGATTGATCGATGTTGACGGTCAGGCCGGTTCGGCGATCACCGTGTTGCGCAGGGTGCCGATGCCGGAGATCTCGACCTCGACGGTGTCGCCGGGGCGCATCCACAGCGGCGGCGTGCGCTTGGCGCCGACACCGCCCGGCGTGCCCGTGACGATGACGTCGCCGGGCAGGAGCGGACAGATGGTGGAGATGTAGGCGATCAGCTCGGGGATGGCTGTGATCAGGAGATCCGTCGTGGTGTTCTGCACGACGTTGCCGTTGAGCCTTGTCTGCAAGGTGAGCTTCGACGGATCCGGAATCTCGTCGGTCGTCACCAGCCACGGACCGAAACTGCCGCTCTCGGCAAAGGTCTTCCCGGCGAGGAATTGGCTGGTGTGGCGCTGCCAGTCGCGGATGCTGCCTTCGTTGTAGCAGGAATAGCCGGCGACGTGGTCGAGCGCGCGGCCAGGGGGGATGTGACGGCCCGCCTTGCCGATGACGAGCGCGAGCTCGCCTTCGTAGTCGAAGTCGTCGCTCACCCCAGGTTTGACGATGGGCTGGAGATGGCCGACCTGGCTACAGGCGAAGCGCGCAAACAGCGCCGGCTTTTCGGTGACGGTGCGGCCGGTCTCGGCGACGTGATCGCGATAGTTGAGGCCGACGCAGATGATCTTGCCGGGATCGGGAATCACGGGCGCGAAGTTGATCTTGTCGAGCGGATGATCAGGGGCCGCGGAGGCGGCCAGCCTTGCCGCCTCGGCGAGCTGACCGGCTTCGAGCAGCTCCCGCAGCGTGGTGCACCCCGCTATCCGCGCGCCGAGATCGACGACACCGTTGTCCTTGACGGCGCCGAAGGTGGGGCGTCCGTCGGCGAGGAAAGAAAGCAGCTTCATGAAATGTCCTTGACAGGGTTCGGTCAGGCCGCGGAGGGCGCTTGGGCTGAAGGAATTTGGGTTGGAGGCGCGATGGCGGCGCTGAGGCGGTCGAGCTCGGCCTCGTTGCGGGCGGAGCCGCGGATGTAACGGTCGGGACGAACCAGTGCGGCGATGATGCCGTGCTCGCGCAGCCAGGGCCCAAGATCGTTGGCATCGTCGCTGGTCAGGATCTTGATCCCCGTCTGCGACAGCGCGAGACGCGATGAGAGTGCCGCCGCCGTCTCGACGAGCAGCACGTGGTTGTAGCCGGTCCGGTCATCGCTGCGGCTGGCGTCGGTCAATGTGAACTGCGGCGCGAGATGTCCGGCGAGCGGCAGGTCGCCGAACACTAGTCCGGGGCCGAGCAGGGGCTTCTTCACGTCCAGCTTGACCGGCGCGTTCTCGCGCGCTTCGCCGGCGGCAAGGCCGGCCTCGATCGCCTTGGTGTTGATGACACCGCCGAGGCGAATGGCGAGCTCGATGAACGCGCGCACATGCGGCAGCCGTTCGCTCTGATAGGTGTCGAGCAGATCGGGCGCGGCGCCTTCGCGGATCACGCTCGCCAGCTTCCAGGCGAGGTTGGCGGCATCGCGAATGCCGGCGCACATGCCCTGGCCGAGGAACGGCGGGGTCTGGTGCGCAGAATCGCCCGCGAGCAGCAATCGCCCGTTCCGCCATTGCTGCGCGATGACCGAATGGAACGTGTAGACCGCGGCGCGCTCGATCTCGGCATCGGCGGGCGTGATCCAGCGCGACAGCAGCTCCCAGACCTTCGCGGGTTGCGCAACGTCCTGCGAATCCTCGTCCGGGAGAACTGTGATCTCCCAGCGGCGCCGCATGCCGGTGCCGCGTACATAAGTTGCCGGCCGCCTGGGATCGCAATGCTGGAGGCTGTAGTCACCGAGGTCGTCGCGCGCGCGATTGAGCAGGACGTCGATCACGAGCCAGCGCTCGTGGAAGCCGAGGTCGTCCATGCCAGAACCGATGAAGCGGCGCACCAGCGAGCGGGCGCCGTCGCAGCCGATCACGTATCCGGCGCGGACCTCGCTGAGCCTCCCGTTGGAGAGGTCTTCGCAGCGGACGCGCACGCCGTGCTCGTCCTGATCGAGCGCGAACACCTCGCAGCGGTTGCGCAAGGTGACGTGTGGCCAGCGGGCGAGGCCGCCGATCAACACATCCTCCAGATCCGGCTGGTGGAAGCGGTAGCTGAGATGCCAGCCCATCGGGGTCAGCGTCTGCGGACGGGACCAGTCCAGCAGCATGCGGCCGGCTGCATCGAGAAACAGCATGCCGGGACTGAGAATGACGTGCGGCAGGATCGCCTCGGCAAGCCCGATGGTCTGGAACACGCGCATGCATTCATCGTCGAAATGCACCGCGCGCGGCAGATGATAGGTCCGCGCCTCGCGCTCCAGCACCAGAGTCCGCACGCCGCACAGGCCGAGCAGGTTGGCGAGCGTGGCGCCCACCGGCCCGCGGCCGACGATCACGACGTCAAACTCTTCCGGGGTGGATTTATCTTGCATGGGGTATCTCTTCCCCAAGCAGGGCCGGCGCATCAACGCCGGCGCGGCAAGTGTCCGCCCAGCGGACGGCCTCTATTCCGCAACAGGAATGGCCGACGCCGTTTCCAGCAGCTGGCTCGCAAACTGCGCGACCGCTTCCTCGATCCCTAGCGCCGAGCGGATCCAGATGATCGAGATGCAGCCGAATACGGCGCCGTCCCGCACGATGGCAACGGCAATCGAAGCCGTCTTGGGATTGTATTCGCCCTCGGTTCGGATCGCGTAACCTCGCGCCGCGGTCTCGGCGATCATGCGGTCGAGCCGGCCCTGGTCGAGGAAGGGGCGGTCGTCGGCCTCATCGATGCGGCGGAGATGATTGATGATGAGATCGCGTTCGCGCGCAGGGCAGGCGGCGAGATAGGCGCGGCCCGCAGACGTGCGCAGCATCGGCAGGCGCTTGCCGATCATGCCGCGGTCGATCGAGAGCGGGCTGCGAGAGTGGGTGGTCTCCTGCACCACCATCGCCGCGTTCTCGTAAGTCGAGAGATCGACCGGCCAGACCAGCTTCTTGCTGAGATCGGCGAGATAAGGCGCCGCCGCCTGGCAGATCACCACGCCGGGATCGTAGCCGTCGCCGAGGCTTAGGGCACGCCGGGTGACCCGAAATCGGTCGTCGCTGGCGCTGCGGGCGATATAGCCGAGCTCCTCCAGGGTTTCGAGGAGGCGGTAGACGGTGGGTCGGGGCAGGTCGAGCGCGCGGGCGACGTCGCCGGCGCGGATGCCGCCGGAGCGGTTGACCTCGTGCAGCACGTCGAGCCCGCGCTTGAAGGCACGGACGCCCTCAGACTGCCGAGGCTGGCCGTTCCGCGTCCGCTCCTTGGACACTTCCTATTTCCTCCCTTGTGGCACATCGCGGCGCGCTTATTGTCGCCTGCGAACGCGAGGCGATTGCGGAACGCCACCGTAGGATCGCGCGCGGCCGGTATCAAGCTCGCCGCAGTACGGCGACCGCGATGCCTCCGGGAGGAATTCGATGGAAATCGCAGCGCTCGGCTATATCGGAATCAGTTCATCCCAGCTCGATCAGTGGAGCCGGATGGCGACCGGGCTGCTCGGCATGCAGCAGGTCGATCGCGGCGGCAAGATGCGGGCCTTCCGCATGGACGACCGCAAGCAGCGGCTGATCGTCGACGGCGGCAGCGATGCCGGCCTTGCAGTGATGGGATGGGAAGTTCCGTCGACGGTCGCGCTGGACAGGTTGGCAGGACGGCTCGAAAGCCATGGCATCAAGGTGGCGAAGGGCTCGCGCGCACTCGCTGACGAGCGGCATGTCGCCGAGCTGATCGCGTTCACTGATCCCGCCGGCAACCGGCTGGAGGCTTTTTGCAAGCCGGAGCTTGCGAGCGAGCCGTTCAGGCCGGGTCGCCCGATCTCGGGCTTCCGCACCGGCGCGCTCGGCATGGGGCATGTCGTGCTCAATGTGGAGGACGTCGAGCCGCTGTTGCCGTTCTATCGCGACGTGCTCGGCTTTCACGTCTCCGATTTCGGGCTGAAGCCTTACGGGCTTTATTTCTTCCACGTCAACGGCCGCCACCACTCCTTTGCGATGGTCGGCTCGGGGCGGAAGGCGATGCATCACTTCATGGTCGAGCTCGGCTGCCTCGATGATGTCGGGCAGGGCTACGATCTCGCACAAATGGACGAGGGACGCATTGCCTACACGCTGGGCCGGCACACCAATGATCACATGACCTCGTTCTACGTGAATACGCCGTCCGGCTTCTTCATCGAATATGGCTGGGGCGGCCGCGTCATCGATCCCGAGACCTGGCAGCCGCACGAGACCTTTGATGGGCCCTCGCTGTGGGGCCACGAGCGGCTGCATATGCCCGAAGAGCAGCGCACGCGATTGCGCGAGATGCGGCTGGATGCGGCTGCCCGCGGCGTGCGCGTCGCCGATCCACGCGTGCCGCCGCTCAATTGCGCGTGGCTGGACTCGGTGGTCGCGCGTGAGTGACCTGCGGCGACGTCGCGATCAGGCTTCGCCGAGATCGACCTCGGTCAAGATGCCCTGGCGCAGCGCCAGCCGGACCAGCTCGATGTCGGAGCCGACGCCGAGCTTGTCCTTGATCAGCGAGTGCAGGTTCGCCACCGTCTTCGGGCTGACATGCAGCGTCTCGGCGATCTCCTCCGTCGTGTTCTCGGCGAGCAGCAACCGCAGCACCTCGAACTCGCGTGGCGTCAGCACGTCGGCAGCGGAGCTCTCGCCGCTGATGCGGCTGAGTGCAAGCTCGTGGTCGATGTCGGGGCTGATGGCAATCTTGCCGGCGAGCACGTCCTTGACCGCGCGCACCAAGGTCTCGGGCGGGCTGGTCTTGGTGACGTAGCCCCGTGCACCGGCGCGGATCGCCTGCACGGCAAATCCGGCGTTCTCGTGCATGGTGAAAACGAGAATCCGTGCCGCCTTGTCCCACTGCCTGATCCGCCTGACGGCCTCGATGCCGCCTATGCCGGGCATGCTGAGGTCCATGATGACGAGGTCGGGCGTCTCGGATTTGTAGAGGCGATAGGCTTCCGCTCCGTCGGCCGCCTCGGCGACAACGCGCAGGCCCGGCTGCTTCTGCAGCACCGAGCGATAGCCCTCACGGACGACGGAATGGTCGTCGACCAGCAGGATGGTCGCTTCCGCCGTGCTCATGCAGCGTGCTCCAGGGCCTCAGAGGCGGCAGCCGGGAGCGGAATGAATACGCGCAGCGAGGAGCCCTGAAGGCCGGTCTCGAAGCTGATCCGGCCGCGAAGCGCGGCGACGCGCTCGCGCATGCCCAGCAGGCCCATGCCCGATTTTGCGGAAGCCTCGTTCGGGCGGCCGTCGTCCTCGACCACGAGAGCAATCTCGCTGTCGGCCATGGTCAAATGCAGGCTAACCTTCGTTGCACCGGCATGCTTGGCCGCGTTGGTGAGTGCCTCCTGCACGATGCGGTACAGGTTGGCACTGACGGAGGCGGGCACGCTGTCGAAGGCGCCGTCGAACCGGATCTCGAAGCGCGGCTGGCCGCGGCTGCGGCCGTTCCACCCCGAGATCAGGCCTTCGAGACTGGCGACCAGGCCGAGCTCCTCGACATCGGGCGGCCGCAGCCGGAACAACGCGCCGCGCAGCGTCTCCATCATGCCTGTCGCGGTGCGGGCGATGCTGTCGCATTCGCCGAGCAGGTCGGGACAGTCCTGTGCCGCAGTCTGGCGGGCGGATGCGGCCAGCGCGCGGATCGCGGCGAGGGACTGGCCGAATTCGTCGTGCAGTTCGCGGGCGAGATGGCGGCGCTCCTCGTCCTGGAGCGCGATCAGCTTCCGCGTCAGCTCGTTGCGCTCGGCAAGCGCAGTGTCGAGGCTTTCGGCGAGGTGGTTGAAGACGTCGCGGATGGCGGAGAGCTCGGCGAGATCGAACGGCGGCAGCCGCGTGGTGAGGTCGCCGGCGGCGATGCGTTCGAGGCCGCTGCCGATCATGCGGGTGGGGCGCAGGGCACGGGCCAGTGCGGCATAGACCAGCGCACAGAGCAGCGGCAGCGCGATCGCAAGCGCGATCATCAGGCGGCCGGCCTCATGCCAGGCCTCTGCCGTCTGCACCGCCGGGTCGATCGAGACCACGGTCTCGCCGAGTTTGGTTCCGCGCACGATCACGGGCCGCGCCGCCTCGCGGCCGGGGTCGAACAGGCTGCGATAGAAGGCGGAGAAGGCTTGCGGCGGCGGGCTCGCCGGGGCAGGCGCGCCGCTACAAAAGCGCTGCAGCATGTCGCCGCTCGCGCTGCGGAAGCCGAGGCAGAGGCCGGGCGTCATCACATGGGCCGACACCGGGTCGAGGTCCGGAAAGTCCGAGCGAGGGCTCGCCGCCCACTGCACCTTGCCTTGCTGCAGCTCCAGCGTCTTGGCCACGATGGCGGCGATCCCGTCGATGCGCGCATGCGCGGCGCTATCGGCGGTGACGAGGAAATAGGTCGATATCACGGCGAAGCAGGCAGCCGATATCGCCGCCACGCGCAGCGTCAGACGGACCTTGAGATCGAATCTCGGGCGATTCCACATCGGCTTGCACCTGGTGCGAACGGGCTTGTCGCGCCTCATTAAAGGGCAGAACGCCGGCGGCGGGAAGCGTTCCCGACTTGCCGCACCGCAATGTCGTGAAAATTTCCCGGCATTGGTCGGGATCGTGGCAGCTGCGGGGCCTGAGGCGGCCCGTCCAGATTTTCGTCCCATCCACGAGGTTCGTTCATGCACCGCTGCCGCCTTGTTCTCTCCGCCTGTCTCCTCCTCGTCCTCTCTTGCTCGCCCCTCGCTGCGCAGGCCGCCATCGGCGTCGCCATGGACGATTTCAGCTACACCGACACTTCGGGCGAGCCGACCGACCAGACCGCGGCCCACGAGCGGCGGCTGGCGGCGTTCATGGCCGCGCTTCGAAGGGACATCGAGGCAGACCAGCGCTACCGCTTGGTGCGATCCGTCCAAGACGGAGCGGTGTTCAAGGTGGTCGGCGGCATTCAGAAGACGAGCACGCTGGTGCAATGGGCCAAGGTCGCCGTTATCGACGTCGGCGCCAAGACGCTTGTGCTGGACAAGCTCTACAGCTTCCGCGGCGACAATGACGAGGCATGGGAGCGCGCCCAGATGTTCGTGTCTCGCGAGGTCATGGCCGCGCTCGGCACGCCTGCGCCGGTCGCGCTTGCCGTGTTCGATTTCGAGCTCGAGGACATGACGGCCGCCTCAGCGGGGACGTCCGGTGCGTCGGATGCGCCATATCTCGCGGAGGTCACTGGCGGTGTGCGCGAGGCGCTCGGCCAATCCGGCCGTTACCGCATCGTCGAGGTCGGCGCAGAGGCGGGGAAGGCCGGCGCTTTGCGGGATTGCGGCGGCTGCGAGGTCTCCATTGCGCGCAAGCTCGGCGCGGACCAATCACTGATCGGCGTGGTGCGCCGCGTCAGCCGCACCGAATACACGCTGGGCTTCCAGGTGCGCGATGCCAGGACCGGCGCGGTGCTGGCGCGTGGCGACAGCGGACTACGCATGGGCGCCGACTATTCCTGGAAGCGCGGGGCCGTGCGGCTGGTCACCGACCGGCTGATCGAGGGGCAACAGGCCAACGACGCGCCTAGAAGGTAAGCTGGACCTTCATCGACTGCGCGCGGTCGCTGGCGAGCTCGAAGGCCGCGGCCGCATTCTCGAACGGCATGGTGGCCGTGATCAACGGCTTGACGTCGATCAGGCCGTCGCCCATCAGGCGCACCGCGAGCTCGAATTCGGGATCGAAGCGGAACGTGCCGCGCAGCTGCAATTCCTTAGCGACGATCGTGTTGATCGGCAGCGTCATCTCGCCGCCCAGGCCGAGTTGCACCAGCGTCGCGCCGGGCCTCAGCACGTCGAGCGCGGTGCGAAGCGCGGCCTGGTTGCCGGAGGCCTCGAACAGCGTGTCGAACACGCCCTTGCCGGCGCGCCAGGGATCGAGCGCAGTGGCATTGGTCGCGACGTTGATGGCATGCGTGGCGCCGAGCTTTTTCGCGACCGCGAGCGGGGCGTCGGCCACATCGGTGACAACAATCTCCGACGCGCCGCCGAAGCGCGAGACCAAAATCATCAGCGCGCCAATCGGACCGCAGCCGGTGATCAGCACGCGCTTGCCGAGCAGGGGACCGGCCTGCTTGCCGGCATGCAGGCACACCGCAAGCGGCTCGGCGACCGCGGCTTCCGCCAGCGACAGCTTGTCCGAGATCGGCACGGCCTGCGTCGCGTCGACCGTGATGAACTCGCGAAAGCCGCCCTGCACATGGGGAAAGCGCATCGCGCTGCCGAGGAAGCGCATGTCGAGGCACTGGTTGCGCATGCCTTCCTGGCAATGCAGGCAAGCCCCGCACGGTTTGCTCGGGTTGACCGCGACGCGCGTGCCCGGCCTGACATTGGCGACGCCGTCACCGACGTCAGCGACGACGCCGGCGATCTCGTGACCCAGGGCCATCGGTTGCTGAATCCGCACGACACCGAAGCCGCCGTGATGATAGTAGTGCAGATCGGAGCCGCAGATCCCGCCATTGGCGATCTTGACGCGGACCTCGCCAGGGCCGGGGGCGGGATCGGCATAATTGTCGATCCGCAGATCCTTCGGGGCGTGAATGACGACGGCGCGCATGGCTTGCTCCTTCGTGGTCTTGGCGATCACATCGCGGCGATCATGCCGCCATCGACATAGATGATCTGGCCGTTGACGTAGGTCGACGCATCCGAGGCGAGGAAGATGGCGGCGCCCACCAGCTCATCCGGCTTGCCCCAGCGCTTGGAGGGAATGCGGCCCATCAGCCAGGTATTGAAATCGGCGTTGTTGACCAGCGCCTCGTTCATGTCCGTGAGCATGTAGCCGGGGCCGATCGCATTGGCCTGGATGCCGTGCTGGGCCCATTCCACCGCCATCGAACGGGTCAGGTTCTTGATGCCGCCCTTGGCCGCGGTGTAGGGCGCAATGGTGGGGCGGGCGAGCTCGCTGCCGAGCGAGCCGATATTGATGATCTTGCCGTGCTTGCGCGGGATCATGCGCTTGGCCGCCTCGCGGCCGATCACGAAGGCGCTGGTGAGGTTGGTCTCGATCACCTTGCGCCATTCGTCGGTGGTGAACTCCACCAGCGGCTTGCGATGCTGGATGCCGGCATTGTTGACGAGGATGTCGACGGCGAGGCCTTGCCTGTCGAACTCGTTGAAGGCGGCGACGATTGCGGGCTCATCAGTGACGTCAAAGGCAGCGCCTTCGGCCTGATGGCCGGCGGCGCGAAACTCGGCGACGGCCTGCTCGACGCGCTTGGGATCGACGCCGTTGATGATGATCTTCGCGCCGGCCTTGGCCATGCCTTCGGCGATGGCGCGACCGAGGCCGCGGGACGAGCCGGTCACGAGCGCCGTGCGGCCGGAGAGATCGAAGAGGGACGTGCTCATCTCAAAATTCCTCAGACGTTGGAGCGGCGCACGGTGAGATCGGTGCGCTCGAAGACGGCAGGCAGGAGGTCGACGCCCAGGCCGGGACCTTCCATCGGGAAGACATAGCCGTCCTTGATGGTGGGCATCGTGGTGACGAGCTCATTGTACCAGCCCTTGTAGAAGGCGCGCACTGATTCCTGGATCAGGGTGTTGGGCTGGCTGAACGACATGTGGATGGCCGCGATGAAGCCGATCGGGCCAATACAGTCATGAGGAGCAAAAGGCCGGTGATAGGTCTCGGCCATTGCCGCGATCTTGCGGCCTTCGGTGAGACCGCCGGTCCAGCACAGATCGGCCATCACCACATGCATGGCGTCGCGGTCGAGCATGTCCTTGTAGGGGAAGCGCGAGCCCAGCGTCTCGCTGGCGCAGACCCAGACGTCGGTCGAGCGGGCATATTCGGCCAGCGCCTGCGGCGAGTTCATCCGGATCGGGTCCTCGTACCAGGTCGGCTTGTAGGGCTCGAGCGCACGGGCGATCTGCTTGGCGGTCGGTAGATTCCAGAGCGAATGGAGCTCGACCATGATCTCCATCTTGTCGCCGACGGCTTTGCGGATCTTCTCGAACGGCTCAATCGCCTGCTTCATCTGTGCGGCGGTGATGTAGAGGCCCTTGTTCTCCTGCGCGGCGGGATCGAACGGCCAGATCTTCATCGCCGAGATGCCGCTTTCGAGCAGGCTTTCGGCGAGCGCATCGGCATGGTTCATGAAGCCGTCGAGATCTTCATAGGGCCCCTTGGAGGCGCCGAGATTCCAATTGGCCACCGGGCTGATATTGGTCGAGCGCACATATTGCGTGCCGGCGCAGGTGTTGTAGATGCGCTGCTTGTCGCGGCAGAGGCCCCCGAGCATCTGGTGCACCGGCTGACCGCAGACCTTGCCGAATAGATCCCACAGCGCGATGTCGATCGCTGATGCCGCGCGGTATTCGACGCCGGTCGAGGACTGCGCCATCGGCAGATTCAGCATGTCGCGATGGATCGCTTCGATGTGCAGGGGATTGCGGCCGAGCAGGCGGCCGGCAAAGGTGTCGTGGATCTGAGCTTCGACCGCGCCGGCGCCATAGAAGGTTTCGCCGAGACCGATCAGACCAGTGTCGGTGTGGATGCGGACCCAGATGACGTTGGAAAATTCCTCGGTGCGCAATGTCTCGATCGACGTGATCTTCACGGCAAGTATCCTCCCATCGAACGGCGCTTCGCACCCGACGTCTCATTTTGCGCTGCAGCATGCTGCAGGTCGTGCCGAGTTCTTACGCTTGCTTGTAATATATCACAACATGTTTTAAGGGTGCCACAAACAAGGCGCCACCCAGCAACGAGAGCGCGGGCTGACGGGAGAGGACGGCATGGCACGGCGCAAGCGCGCACTCGCGGTGGTGAGACACGACGACGGGGAGGGCAGGCCCTCCCGGCGCAACCGTCTCAACTTCTTCGAGCTGGCTTATCAGAGGATCGAGGAGCTGCTCGTTCATTGCGAGCTCAAGCCCGGACAATTCATGACGATGCTGGAATTGCAGCAAATCACCGGTTTCGGCCGCACGCCGGTGCATCACGCCGTCAATCGTCTCTCCGCCGACACCCTCATCATCATCCGGCCGCGTCACGGCCTGCACATTGCGCCGATCGATCTGGCGCGCGAGCGCATGCTGCTGGCCTTACGCCGCGACATGGAGCGCTTCGTGATCCGCCTCGCGGCCGATCGTGCCAGCCTGTCGCATCGCAATCAGGCGCTGCACATCGAGCGCCTGCTGCGCGAGCGCCGCGCCAGCCTGACGCTCGACGAATTCAATCATATCGACCGCCGCATCGATGCGCTGGTGCTGGAGGCCGCCGGCGAACCTTTCCTGGTGCATACGCTGCGGCCGCTGCACACGCTGTATCGGCGCATCGGCTACATCCATCATCGCTTCATGCCGGGGCAGGCGGATCTGTCAGGCACGATCGATCATCATCTCGCCATTCTTGCAGCCGTTGCCAACCGCCGCGTCGAGGAGGCGGTGAAGGCGAGCGACGCGTTGATCGACTACATGGGCGAGATGTTTACGGGCATGGAGGCGGGGATCGATCCGCGCCTGCTCGATTGCAGCATCGAGCCGCTGCTCGGCGCGTAGAGCATGATCCGGAAAAGTGTGAGACGGTTCTCCGAAGAGATCATGCGCAAGACAACAAGCTAAAGCGTGATGAGATCCTGATGTCATCGCGCTTTAGAGAGTTCTGAAGAAAAGGAAGAAGAATGTCAACGATGGCGATGCCACAGGCGACCGCGAGCGAAGCCGCGGTCCGCTACCTCATCACGAACTACAGTCCCAAAGGCAACAAGGTCGGTTGGCTGATGATGGCCTCGATCCTGGTCGAGGCCTGGGACCTCTATTCGATCGCCTTCGTGCTGATCTTCATCAAGGAGCAGTACAATCCCGATCCACTGATGCTCGGCCTCGCCGCCGCGGGCACGCAGGGCGGTGCCCTGATCGGCGCGCTGCTCGGCGGTTGGCTGTCCGACAAGATCGGCCGCCGCGTGATGTTCCTCGTGACGATGGTGCTGTTCATCGTGCTGGCGCTGGCGCAGGCCTTCGTACCCAGCGTCGGCTGGCTCGTCGTGATCCGCTTCCTGCTCGGCATTCCACTCGGCTCCGACATCTCGACCGGCTACACCTACATCATGGAATCCATGGCCAAGGGCGAGCGCGAGGTCATGGGCAACCGCTGGCAGTTCATGTTCGCCGTCGGTGAAGTTCTCACCATCGGCGTCATCGTGATCTTCCTGCTGGTCGACATGAACCACGAGATGCTGTGGCGCGTGACGCTCGGTCTCGGTGCGGTGCCGGCACTGATCATCCTGATCATGCGTCACGACGTGCCGGAGACGGCGGTGTGGCTGGTGCAAAAGGGGCGCTACCGCGAGGCCAAGCAGGTCGCGCGCGAGATGTTCAACGACAATCTCGACATGCTGCCGGATCGGGACGTCGAGGTTCCCAAGACCAGCACGCGCGCATTCCTCGCTGACCTCAGGAAGGATCCGATTCGCTGGCGCGCCACCCTTTATGGCTGGATCGCCTGTTTCGCCCAGGCGAGCGAGTTCTCGACCTTCGCATTCTATCTGCCGGTGCTGTTTGTGATGGTCGGCGTATCGAGCGTGCTTGGCATCAATGTGGTGACGATGGCGCTGTTCTCTTTCGCCGCCCTGTCGGGCTGGGTCGGACCCTTGCTGACGCCGAAGATCGGCCATCGTGGCATCGCCATCGCCGGCTTCGGCATCGTGCTGGTTTCGCTGCTGGTCGCGGCCTTCGCGCTCTACACCGACAACAAGATCCTGCTGCCGTTCGCCGCCGCCGGCATGCTCTGGGGCCATTATTGGGATGCGTCGAACTGCATGACGATCCCGACCATGGTCGCCCGTCCGCGATATCGGGGCACCGCAAGCGGCTTCGCCTACATGTTCGTGAAGCTGCCGTCGTTCCTGGCGATCTTCCTGTTCCCAACGGTGTTTGCCGCGATCGGGCAGGCGAACGCCACGCTGATGGTCGCGATCTTCCCGCTGGTAGGCCTGCTTGCCGCGATCTTCATCCTGCCGGAAGTCTACGGCTACGAGAACGACTGACGATGAGCGCTATCTGATCGCGGCGGCTAACGCCGCGATCAGGGCCGGCGGCGTCACCAGCAGGCCGAGCTTGAGGAACGGCCAGGCGCCGACCTCGATTTTCTCGCGGCGGAGCGCGACCAGCCAGAGGATGGTGGCGAGCGAGCCGGTGACCGACAGATTGGGGCCGAGATCGACGCCAATCAGGATCGCGCTGACGACGGGCACCGGCAGATGATCGCCGGCGGCAACCGAGCCGGCGACGAGGCCGACCGGAAGATTGTTGGCGATGTTGTCGGCGAGCGCGGTGGCAATGCCCACGCTCCAGGCCGCCTGCGGGACCGATTGAGCTACCGCCTGGTGCAGCAACGCGTTGAGCTGCGCGATCACGCCGGTCTTGATCAACGCCTCCACCATGACGAAGAGCCCGCCGACGAGCGGCAACACGCTCCAGGACACCCCGCGCAGCACGGGCAAGGGTGATTGCCGGCTGAGCAGCAGCACGATCGCGGCCGTCACGCCGCCGCAGATAAAGGTCGGCAGGCCGAGCTGCTTGTCGAGCGCTGACGCCGTGACCAGCACGATGCCGATCGCGACGATGCCTATTGCGGTGAGCTTGCCGCCGCGGCCGAGCTTGGGATGCGGCACGCTGCGCGCGATCGTCTCTTCCTTCAGCGCGTGGTGCTGGGTCAGGCGCAGCACGATGTAGGTCAGCAGGATCGACGCCGCCGAGGGCAAGGCGAACAGGCGTAGCCATTCCGTCAGGTGCGGCATGCGCGCGCCGAACACGACGAGGTTGGCGGGGTTGGAGATCGGCAGGACGAAACTCGCGGCATTGGCGATGAAGGCGCAGACGAACAGATAAGGCAGCGGCTTCGCGCCGGCCGCGCGCGTCGCGGCATAGACGGCCGGCGTCAGCACGATCGCGGTAGCATCGTTGGAAAGCAGCACGGTCACGAGCGTGCCGACGAGATAGATAAGAAGAAACAGCCGCTGCGGCGAGCCGCGTGCGTATTCCACCGCGAGCGCGGCCAGATAATCGAACAGGCCTTCGAGCCGCGCCAGCTCGGCGATCAGCATCATGCCGATCAGGAAGAGATAGACGTCGAGGCCTTTCTCGATGCCGAGAAGCGCGTCCTGCCAAGGCAGCAAGCCTGATAGCACCAGGGCGCTCGCGCCGATCGCGGCCCAGATCGCCTCGGGCAGGCGAAACGGCCGGATGATGACGCAGGCGGTCGCGACGAAGATGATGCTCCAGGCCCAGATGGCGTCAGACGGCACGTTCATTCCTTGAGGTTCGGTCAGTCATTCGGCATCGATAACCGATGCGGGAACGGCTGTCTTCCCCTAGAGTCTTGCCGCGGCAACGGACTGGAATTCGTGGCTGCTTCTCGCGAATGTGACACTCACCTTGCGACTGACAGCTTCTCCATGATTGCCTTGCGCAGGATGCGCGAGAGCGATTCCACCGAATACGGCTTCTGGATCAGCTCGAATCCGCGGTGGGCGTTCTCGGCCAGCACGTTGCTGTAGCCGGAAGTGAGCACCACGGGCAGGCCCGGATAGCGCTCGCGGATGATGCCGGCGAGCTCGACCCCGTTCATGCCGGGCATGATGACGTCGGAGAACACGAGGTCGACGGCAAATTCGTTCTCGCCCAGGATCGCCAGCGCCGCGTTGGCATTGGCGACGCGGCGCACGACATAGCCGAGATCCTCCAGGAGCTCGGTGGAGAAGCGGCCGACCTCGTCGTCGTCCTCGACCACGAGCACGCGATAACCACGCCCGGTCGTGGCCGCCTCGTGGCTCAGGGCCGCTGCTTCCTTCTCCGTGGTGGGGCTTTGCGCCTGCGGCAGGTAGATGGTGAAGGTGGCACCTTCACCTTGCGTGCTCGTCACCGCAATGTCGCCCTCGGACTGCTTTGCGAAGCCGAAGGCCTGGCTGAGCCCGAGGCCGGTGCCCTTGCCGACCTCCTTGGTGGTGAAGAACGGCTCGAAGATCTGTTCGAGATGTTCCGGCGCGATGCCGCTGCCGGTGTCGGTAACGGAGATCGCGACATAGTCGCCGCGGCGCGCCGATTGTGCGCGCAGGCTCGGTATTCCCGAGACCTTGCGCACGGCGATGGTGAGGCGGCCTTCGCCGTCCATGGCATCGCGGGCGTTGATGGCGAGATTGATCAGCGCGGTCTCGAACTGGGCGATGTCGGCCACCGTGAAGCAACCGGTGTCCCGAACCTCCACGGCGATCTCGATGCGGGCGCCGACCAGCGGCCGCACCAGCTGCGCCACGCCCTCGACCTGGCTGCCGACGTTGAAGATCTGCGGCTTCAGCGGTTGCCGGCGCGCGAAGGCCAGAAGCTGCGCGGTCAGCTTGGAGGCGCGCTCGACCGTGTCTGAGATGGCATCGACGTAGCGTCGGCGGCGCTCCTCCGGCAGCTCGCGGCGGCGCAGGAAATCGGTCGCAGAGCGGATGATGGTGAGAAGATTGTTGAAGTCGTGAGCGACGCCACCGGTGAGCTGGCCGATCGCCTCCATCTTCTGCGACTGCCGCAGCGCTTCCTCGCCGCGGCGCCGCTCGGTGATGTCCACCGCCTCGGGCACGGCGCCGGTGATGTTGCCCTGGCGGTCGAGCACGGGACGCATGCCGAAGTCGAAATCGCGCTCGCCGATCGGAAGGCGCAGGCGCATCTCCAGCCGCACGGGTTCGCCCTTGAGCACGGTGTCGAAGGCCTCGCGCACGGCGGCACTCATGCCCTCCGTGCCGGTGAACCAGGGTGTGTCCCAGAACGGCTTTCCGACCACGTCCGCGGAATTCGCCTTGATGCCGGCGAGCGCGGTCTTGTTGGCGTAGACCAGCTGGCCCTCGAGATTGACCAGGCCCTGATACTGATTGCTCGTCTCCAGGATCGCGCGCAGCCGCGCCTCGTTGGCTTCGAGCTCGGCGGTGCGCTCGGCGATGCGCTCTTCCAGCGTCTCGTTCAGCCGCCGGAGATCGATCTCGGCCTGCTTGGCGACGGTGACGTCGTGGGCGACGCCGATGAAGCCGATATGCTTGCCGGTCGCATCCCAGCGCGGCTGCGATTCCGAGCGGAGCCAGCGCCATTCGCCGCTGGCGTTCTTGTAGCGCGCTTCCAGCACGAAGGGTTTGAGGGACGCTTCACCCTGGACGGATTGCTGCAGCACGTGCGGCAGGTCGTCGGGATGCAGCACCTTGCGCCAGTCGAAGTCGATGGCCTGGTCGTAGGGCAGGCCGACGAAATCGACATAGGCCTGGTTGGCGAAGGACCGCTTGCGGTCGAGCTTGGTGACCCAGATCGGCACCGGCGCGCTGTCGGCGATCAGCCGGAAGCGCTCCTCGCTTTCGCGCAGCGTCTCGCGCGCCAGCGCCTGATCGGTCATGTCGATATGAGCGCCGACGAGCCGGATGGCGCGGCCGTCCTTGTCGCGCTCGATCTTTGCGACGACCCGGATCCAGCGGGTCTCGCTGTCGCTGGGGCGGATGATGCGGTATTCGGCGCTATAGTCCTCGCTCGCTCCGGCGAGCGCTTCGAAGAAATGCTTGACAGTGGCGTCGCGGTCGTCGGGATGGATACGGTTGACCCAATCCTCGTGCGACTCCTCGGCGGCTTCCGGCGGAAGGCCGTGGATCATCAGATATTCGGGCGAACGCCGGTTCTTGAAGCCTTCGCGGAAATCGACCTCGACGCCGCCGACCTTGCCGATGCGCTGGATGCGCGCCAGCTCGGCCTCGCGCTCCTGCAGCGCGCGATAGGCATTGTCGCGCTCGCGCGCGACGTCTTCGAGGTGCTGGCGCAGCCTTTCGGCGGCGATGGTCTCGGGCAAGGGTTCGTTCAAGGCATCGGCCGTTGTCATGCAGGTGCGCACGTGCCGGACCGATATTCACACAGACGGAGCGTGATGGCCATTGTTTAGAGGGCAGGTGGTGCCGGGAAATGGGGGCGCGCGCCTGAACGCAGAGAAGTACGCGGTGGTAACGTTCGGTCTGGCGATTTGTTCCGAATACTGGAACGATCGGCGGATTGAGGCGTCGTCGCGAGGTGCCAGCGCGCTCATAGGCTTTCCTTTCCCACGAGGCTAAATCTTGAAGCTCTTTATCTGCCAGGCCTGCGGCAACGTCCTCTATTTCGAGAACCGCGCCTGCGAACGCTGCGGCCATCGGATCGCCTTCCTGCCAGAGAAGGAGACGATGTCGGCGATCGAGGCCGACGGAGACGCCTGGACCATCCTCGCCGACAAGAGTGAGAGCCGGATGCTGTGCCGGAATGCCGAGTACGACGCCTGCAACTGGCTGACCGACGCAGGCGATAGCACCGGCTATTGCCGCGCCTGCCGCCACAACGGGACCGTGCCGAACCTTTCGGATCCGGCGCAGCTCGCCGGCTGGCGCGAGCTGGAGGTGGCCAAGCACCGGCTGTTCTATTCCCTGATCCGCTGGAAGCTGCCGCTCCAGACCCGCCAGGACAATCCCGAACATGGCCTGATCTTCAACTTCCTCGCCGACGATCCGCACAGCGGCGAGAAGGTCATGACCGGCCATGACAACGGCCTGATCACGATCGCGCTGACCGAGGCCGACGACATCGAGCGCGAGCGGCGCCGGCTCGAGATGGGCGAGCCGTACCGGACGCTGCTTGGGCACTTTCGCCACGAGGTCGGACATTACTTCTGGGATGTGCTGGTGCGCGATGGCGGCAAGCTCGACCAGTGCCGCGCCGTCTTCGGCGACGATAGCGCCGATTACGGCCAGGCCCTGCAGCGCCATTATGCCGAGGGCGCGCCGCCGGACTGGCAGCAGAACTACGTCTCGGCCTATGCCACGACCCACCCTTGGGAGGATTTCGCCGAAACCTGGGCGCACTACCTCCACATCGTCGATGCCCTCGAAATGGCCGCCGAGTTCGGCATGGAGGTGCGTCCCAAGGTCGACCGCGACGGGGAGCTGACGGCGCGCATCCGCTTCAACCCGTACGAGGCCAGGGATGTCGAGGCGCTGGTCAACGCATGGCTGCCCTTCACCTTCGCCATGAACAGCGTCAACCGCGCCATGGGCCTGCGCGACCTCTATCCCTTCATCCTGTCGCCCGCGGTGGTCGGCAAGTTGGGCTTCATTCATGACCTGGTCCGGGACGCGGCCAAGGCCGGAAAGTCCTAGGGATGCCGCACGGCAGGCGCGCCGGGCCCATTTCGGTCTTGCGCTGGTACGCCAAAGACGGCCCGATTTAGACCGTTGCCTCCGGCCCATTTTGATGTACCACGGGAGCCACACGGCCCCTCCCAAAGGCCCCAACGGCCAGGGAAGGGTCCCGCCCAAGGTCGAGACTCAAGAAAAGCATGTTCAAACGCATTCTGATCGCCAATCGCGGCGAAATCGCCTGCCGGGTCATCAAGACTGCCCGCAAGATGGGAATTCAGACGGTCGCGGTCTATTCCGAGGCCGACCGCGATGCCCTCCACGTCGAGATGGCCGATGAGGCGGTGCTGATCGGCCCGCCGGCCGCGGCCGAGAGCTACCTGGTGATCGAGAAGATCGTGGAGGCCTGCCGGAAGACGGGTGCCGAGGCTGTGCATCCCGGCTACGGCTTCCTGTCCGAGCGCGAGGCGTTTCCGCGCGCGCTGGAAGCCGCAGGAATCGTTTTCATCGGCCCGAATCCCGGTGCGATCGCCGCAATGGGCGACAAGATCGAGTCCAAGAAGGCCGCCGCAAAAGCAAAAGTCTCGACCGTGCCGGGCTATCTCGGCGTCATCGAGGACGACAAGCACGCGGTGCGGATCGCCGACGAGATCGGCTACCCCGTCATGATCAAGGCCTCCGCCGGCGGCGGCGGCAAGGGCATGCGCATCGCCCATTCCAAAGCCGAGGTTGCCGAGGGCTTCAACCTCGCCAAGGCGGAGGCAAAGGCCTCGTTCGGCGACGACCGCGTCTTCGTCGAAAAGTTCATCGTCGATCCCCGCCACATCGAGATCCAGGTGCTGGGCGACAAGCACGGCAACGTGATCTATCTCGGCGAGCGCGAATGCTCGATCCAGCGCCGCAACCAGAAGGTCATCGAGGAAGCGCCGTCGCCGCTGCTGGACGAGGCGACCCGCCGCAAGATGGGCGAGCAGGCGGTCGCGCTGGCCAAGGCCGTGAACTACGATTCCGCCGGCACGGTCGAGTTCGTCGCAGGCCAGGACAAGAGCTTCTACTTCCTGGAGATGAATACGCGCCTCCAGGTCGAGCATCCCGTCACCGAGCTCGTCACCGGCATCGATCTCGTCGAGCAGATGATCCGCGTCGCGAGCGGCGAGAAGCTCGCCATCGCGCAGAAGGACGTCACGCTGACCGGCTGGGCGGTGGAATCGCGCCTCTACGCCGAAGATCCGTTCCGCAACTTCCTGCCCTCGATCGGGCGCCTGGTGAAATATCGTCCGCCGGCGGAAGCGAGCCACGACGGCATCACCATCCGCAACGATACCGGCGTGCAGGAGGGCGGCGAGATCTCGATCCATTACGATCCGATGATCGCCAAGCTCGTCACCCATGCGCCCTCGCGCGCGGCGGCGATCGAGGCGCAGGCGACTGCACTGGACTCGTTCTATGTCGATGGCATCCGCCACAACATCCCGTTCCTGTCGGCCTTGATGCATCATCCGCGCTGGCGCGAGGGACGGCTCTCGACCGGCTTCATCGCCGAGGAATTCCCCAAGGGTTTTGCGGTGCGTGTGCCCGAGGGCGAGGTCGCGCGTCGCATCGCCGCGGTCGGCGCCGCGATCGATCACGTGCTCGGAGCGCGCAAGCGGCAGATCTCCGGCCAGATGGGCGGCCGCGTCGTGCAGCGCGAGCGGCGTCGCGCGGTCTGGCTCGAGCGCCAGGAGATCCTGCTCGAGGTCGCGCGCGAAGGCGAGGCGATCGCGATCCGCTTCATCGACGCCGACGGCAAGGCCGGCAACACGCATCTGTTGCAGTCGCCGTGGAAGCCGGGCGATCCGGTCTGGCAGGGCACCATCGACGGGCAGTTCGTCGCGGTCCAGGCTCGGCCGATCGCCAACGGCATTCGCCTTGCGCATCAGGGCGTCGAGGTGCCGGTCTATGTCTGGACCGAGGCCGAGGCGGCCTCCGCGCGGCTGATGCCGGTAACGACGGCCTCCGACAGCGGCAAGAAGCTGCTCTGCCCGATGCCGGGCCTCGTCGTCTCGATCGCGGTCAGCGAGGGGCAGGAGGTCAAGGCCGGCGAGACCTTGGCGGTGGTCGAAGCCATGAAGATGCAGAACGTGCTGCGCGCCGAACAGGACGGAACCGTGAAGAAGATCCACGCCAGCGCCGGCGCGACACTCGCGGTGGACGCGCTGATCCTGGAGTTTGCGTAAGATAAAAGATGTGAGTGGGGGTCTTGCCGGGCCCCAAGCTCACCGTCATTGCGAGCGCAGCGAAGCAATCCAGACTGCCTCTGCGGAAAGACACTGGATTGCTTCGCTGCGCTCGCAATGACGGAGTACGTTGCGGCTGCGTCGCAATATTGGGAGGGCAACCATGGCCTTTCGTTCCCGCCGCGAGAAACTGCGATCGATCCTGTCGGGCGGGACGTGCGTCCATCCCGGCTCGGTCTATGACGCGATCTCGATCCGCATTGCCGAGGATCTCGGCTTTCCGCTTGGCATGTTCGGCGGATCGGTGGCTTCGCTCGCCGTGCTCGGCGATCCCGATGTCACGCTGATCACGCTCACCGAGTTTGCCGAGCAGATGCGGCGGATGTCGCGGGCCTCGGCGCTGCCTGTGCTCGTCGACGCCGATCACGGCTATGGCAATGCGCTGAACGTGCGCCGCACGGTGCAGGAGCTGGAGACGTCGGGCGCGGCCGGCCTCACCATCGAGGACACGCTGTTGCCGGCCGCATTCGGTGCGACGAAGGCGCAGCTGATCTCGCTGGAGGAGGGCGTCGGCAAGATGGAGGCGGCGCTTGGCGGCCGCAGCGATCCCTCGCTGGTCATCATGGGCCGCACAGGCGCAGCCGCGATCACCTCGATCGAGGATGCGGTGCGCCGCGCCCAGGCTTATGAGGCCGCCGGCGTCGATGCGCTGTTTTTCACCGGCATCAAGTCGCGCGCCGAGCTCGAGGCCATCGTCTCCGCCACGCGGCTGCCGATCGTGCTCGGCGGCGCGTCTGAGGAATTGGGCGGGCTCGATTATCTTGCGAGTCAACGCGTGCGCATCGCGCTGCAGGGCCATGCACCGATCGCCGCCGCGACGCAAGCCGTCTACGAGACGCAGAAGGCGTTGCGCGAGGGCATGGCGCCAAAAAGCCTCAAGGGCCTGGCATCGTCGGAGCTGATGGCGCGCGTTACGCGCGAGGCCGCGGTCAAGGCGCGCAGCTCCGATTTGCTCGGATGGAAGAAGACATGAGTCGGGCGATTCTCCAGGTCATGATCCGCGGCCGCGTGCAGGGCGTCGGTTATCGAGCCTGGGTGGAGTCTCAGGCCATCGCGTATGCCCTCGAAGGCTGGGTCCGCAACCGCCGGGACGGCAGCGTGGAAGCGCTGTTCGCTGGCGCCCCGACGCACGTTGCCGACATGGTCGCGCTGTGCCGCCACGGCCCTCCGTCCTCGCGCGTCGACAGTGTCACCAGCGAGACGGCAAGCGTGGATGAGCTGAATTTGCGCAGGGCAGGGGAAGCGTTTTCGGTGCTGCCGACGGTGTAGATATATCGCGCTCTCCCCGCAAGCGGGGAGAGATGAAGAAGCCGTCACCTCGGCAATTTCGCGATCGCCTCGCTCAGCTCGTGGATCTCATAAGGCTTGCGCAGAATCGGGAAATCGCCGCGGACGCCGGCGGCGACCTCGCTGTAGCCGGTGGCGAGCAGGATCGGCAGGCCGGGACGGATCTGACGGAGGTGATGGGCGAGGCTGAGGCCGTCCATCTTGCCGGGCATGACAATGTCCGAGAACACGAAGTCGACGCCATCGCTCTCGATCTCGCGCAATGCCGCTTCTGCATCGGCGACACGGCGCACCCGGTAGCCGAGCTGCTCCAGAAGACCGATGCTGACCAGCGCGACATCGGGATTGTCCTCGACCAGCAGCACCGTGCCGCTGCCGCGGAACGCCGCTTCCGGTACCTCCCGCGACGGCATAGCGTTGCCGCGCGGCAGGACGATGGTGAATGTCGTGCCCTGGCCGAGCTCGCTCGCGACCTTCACCGTGCCGCCGGCCTGGTGGGCGAAGCCGTGGACCTGCGAAAGGCCGAGGCCCGTGCCTTTTCCGATCGGCTTGGTCGTGAAGAACGGCTCGAAGATCTTGTCGAGAACGTCGGAAGGAATTCCGAGCCCAGTATCGCGGACGTCGATTGCGATGAAATCGCCGATGAGGGGCGCCTCGTTCAGCACGAGGTTGCGCGCACCTATCGTCACCGTGCCGCCGTCCGGCATCGCGTCGCGCGCATTGATGACGAGGTTGAGCAGCGCGGTCTCGAGCTCGGAGACGTCGGCCTTGATCGGCCAGGTGCCGGAGTCGATCTCGAAAGCGAGACGCACGGAGCTGCCGACGCCCGCGTCGAGCACCTCGCGAATGGCTGCGATGCGTTCGCTAAAATCAATCGCCTGCGGGTTGACGCTTTGCCGCCGCGCGAAGGTGAGGAGCTGGTTGGTCAGCGCTGCGCCGCGCTTGGTCGCGGTGTCGATCGCCGAGATGGCTCGCTCGAGCTTGGGGTCGTCGGCGGCGCCTTTCTTCAGGATGTGAAGGCTGCCGCTGATGATCATCAGAAGATTGTTGAAGTCGTGGGCGACCCCGCCGGTGAGCTGCCCGAGCGCATCGAATTTCTGCGACTCGGCCAACTGCTTCTGCATCGCCTCGAGCTTGAGCTGGGCATTGCGGCGCTCTGTGATGTCTCGTGTGATCTTGGCGAAGCCGATCAGCCTGCCGTCCTCGTAGATCGGGTCGATCACGACGCTCGCCCAGAAGAACGTGCCGTCCTTGCGGACGCGCCAGCCTTCCTCCTCGTACCGGCCTTTTTCCCGCGCGATGCCGAGCGCCCGGGCGGGCTTGCCATTGGCGCGGTCGGTCTCGGTGTAGAAACGGGAAAAATGCTGGCCGAGGATCTCCTCTGGGGGGTAGCCCTTGATGCGTTCGCCGCCGATGTTCCAGCTGGTGATGATCCCGTTGGGGTCGAGCATGTACAGCGCGTAGTCGGCAACCCCCTCAACCAACAGCCGGAAACTGCGCTCGCTCTCGAACAGGTCTCTCTGTTGACTGAACTTTTCGACCATTCCCGGACCCCGCCTCGACGGGAACAAACGCGGCATCCGCGAGATGGTTCCCGCCCTGTGGGACATTTCTAGGCAAGCTTTACGGACCGTATGCAAGGCGGGTCCTTGACAAGAAAGCAAGTTCGTCAGATATTTCTGTTATGACAGAAATAACCGGAAAAAAGAAACTCCCTGCGGCCGTTGAGCGCTTCATCCTGCACTGGGGCGACATGGGGGACGAGTGGGGAGTGAACCGCTCGGTCAGCCAGATTCATGGGCTGCTTTATCTCGCCGAGGCGCCGATGACGGCCGAGGACATCGCCGAGACGCTCGGCATGGCACGGTCCAACGTCTCCAACTCGCTGAAGGAGCTGCTCGCCTGGAACCTGATCCGGCGGGTGCCGATCCTGGGCGACCGCCGCGACCACTACGAGGCCGAGACCGACATCTGGGAGATCGCCGCGAGGATCGCGGCGCGGCGCAAGGAGCGGGAGATCGACCCGGCGATCGCGGCGCTTCGCGCCTGCGTGTCCGATGCCACGGACGATCCCGGCATCAGTCCCGTTGCAGCCAAGCGCCTCAAGGAGATGCTCGCGTTCTCCGAGCTCGCCGACCACTGGTTCATGCAGATGCTGAAGGTGCCGCGGCCGCGGCTGGTCGCCTTGATGCGACTTGGCGAGAAGATCGCCAACCTGCTGCCGATCGGCAAGGTCAAATAGCATCGAGGAGGTTGCGATGACGTCGGCAAGACTATCGGGCTCCAACGCATCGACCTCCGCTCACGTAAGACTGCTCGACGACCGACGTTTCCGCACGCTGCTGTCGGACGAGGATTGGGGCCGCTTGCCGCTCGCCACCTGGCGCCGCTTCTCGAAACGCGTCGCCGACGGCGACAGTATCGTCTATGTCGGCGTGGTCGACGAGCTCGCCTTCAGCGATTTCGGCTGGTGGTTCGCGCAGGCCGCGCGCCTGATCGGCGGACCGTTGCCGACCGGCCGCGATATCGGTGTGCCCATGATCGTCACGGTCACCGAGGACGGCGCGACCGGCGGCCAGACCTGGACGCGCATCTGCGCGCGCAAGCGCGGCTTTCCGCAGGTGATCCATTCCGCCAAGCGCTTCGCCGGTCCGACCGGGCTTGAGGAATATGTCGGCTTCGGCGTGTCGATGGCGCTGCGCATCGCGGTCGAGGATCAGGTGCTGATCTTTCGCAGCGCCGGCTACGGCCTCCAGCTTGGACGGCTGTGGCTCCCGCTGCCGGGCTGGCTGACGCCGGGCGAACTGATCGTGACGCATCGAGATCTTGGCGAGGGCGCTTTCCGCTTCACCCTCGATGTCACTCACTCGCGTCGCGGCGCGCTGATCCATCAATCCGTCCTGTTCAGGGAGGCCATATCATGACGCCGCTGTTGTGGACGCTCATCGCGATCCAGATCGCGATGGGTGTGTTCGATACCTTCTATCACCACGAATTCACCGAGCGCCTGGCCTGGCGGCCGTCGCAGCGCTTCGAGCTGAAGCTGCACGGCATCCGCAACATGCTCTATGCGCTGCTGTTCCTGATGCTCGGCTGGCTCGAGGTTCACGGCGTGCTGGCGCTGTTGATCGTCGTGGTGCTGGTCGCCGAGATCGTCATCACCTTGATGGATTTTGTCGAGGAGGATCTGAGCCGCAAGCTGCCGCCGAGCGAGCGCATCAATCACACGCTGCTTGCGATCAATTACGGCGCCATCCTGGTGCTGCTGATGCCCGTCCTGATCGATTGGGCCATGCAGCCCTTCGGCGTGAGCGTCGTTGATCAGGGCCTGCTCAGCATCGCCGCGACCGCCTGCGCAGTCGGCGCGGCACTGTGCGGCCTCAGGGATTTCGCGGCGATGCGGCGGCTCGGCCGCATGCGAAGCGTGGCGGCAGCCGGGCTTGTCGAAAAGCTGCCCGGCCGCAAGACCGTGCTCATCACCGGCGCCACCGGATTCATCGGCAGCCGGCTTGCCGCAAGCCTCAGCGGGGCAGGGCATCACGTCATCGCGCTGATCCGAAATCCCGCGAAAGCCGAGATGCTGCCGCCGCCGGTGACGCTGATCACCAGCCTCGATCAGCTCACCTCGGACGCGCAGATCGACGCCATCGTCAACCTCGCGGGTGAGCCGATCGGCAACGGCCTGTGGACCGAAGCGAAGCGCGCGAAGATCATCGGCTCGCGCATCGACACGACCGGCGAGGTCGTCAAGCTGATCGCGCGGCTCGCGCGCAGGCCCGAGGTGCTGATCAGCGGCTCGGCGATCGGCTGGTACGGCCTTTGGGCCGACCAGGTGCTGACGGAATCGGCCAAATCTCACGCCTGCTTCAGCCACGAGCTGTGCGCCGCGTGGGAGACAGCGGCGCGGCCGGCGGAGGAGCTCGGCGTGCGCGTGGTGTATTTGCGCATCGGCCTCGTGCTCGGTACGGAAGGCGGCTTCGTCACGCGCATGCTGACGCCATTCGAGTTCGGCCTCGGCGGCCCGCTCGGCACCGGGCGACAATGGATGTCCTGGATCGAGCGCGACGATCTGATCCGCCTGATCGCCTATGTGATCGCGACGCCGGACCTGTCGGGTCCCGTCAACGCCACCGCGCCGATCCCGGTCACCAATGCAAAGTTCACGGAAGAGCTCGGCCGCCGCCTGCACCGGCCCGTCCTGTTCCGCATTCCCGGCGGCCTGCTCCGCCGGATCGGCGGCGGCTTTGCCGACGAGCTCCTGCTCGGCGGCCAGCGCGTGCTGCCGAACAAGGCGCTGAGCCGCGGTTTTGTCTTTCGGCACGAGACGCTGCGCAGCGCGTTCGAGGCGATCTTGTGAGACTTCAGGCGGCCGCCACGCTCCGGAACGTCGCGGCCACCGCACGCAGCGCGGCGAGTTTCGCGGGATCGCTGACCTTCGAATGCAGCATCACCTTTGAGCTGCCGAGCTTCGGCAGCTTGTGCGCAGGTCCGACATCGATCAGCCCGGGCGGCGCGATCCGCCGCGCCAACGGTGCAATGGCAAGCCCGGCGAGTGCTGCCGCGACCACCGCGGTGACGCCGCCGCCGACGAAGCGCTCGCGCCAGGGGAGGCCGGCCTTGTCGAGCGTGCGCACGGCGACGGCGCGCACCCCGCAGGGCGGGGCGAGGGTTGCGAGCGGCAACGGTTCGCCCTTCGGCAACGTGAGGCGGCGTGCGGCGAACCAGCCGAACTCGTCCTCAGCGAGTTTCTCGCCGCCGCGGCGGCTGCCTTCCTGGCGCACGATCACCGCATCGAGCTCGCCCGCATCGTAGGCATCCTGCATCTCGCGCGAGAAGCCGATGGTGACGGCGAGGGTGAGGTTCGACGACATCGCGTGCAGGCGCTCGAGTAGCGGCACCAATTCGGGGCCAGCGGCGTGATCGGAGATGCCGAGCGAGAGCGATTGCGCGGCCGGTGCATCACCCGCCAATGCGAGATCGTGCGCCGTCATCAGCGCGCGGGCGCGATCGAGGAACGCGGCGCCATCGGCGGTGAGGCGGACTGCGCGCGGCGAGCGCTCGACGAGGCGCTTGCCCAGCAACGTCTCCAGCCGCTGCAGTTTGAGACTGACGGCGGCCTGCGTCGTGCCGAGCGCTTCGGCGGTGCGCGTGAAGCTCTGGAGGTCGGCGACCAGAAGGAAGGTCTGGACGGTGGCGATGTCGAGTGTGGCTGTCATTACAAATCGTTATCATTGGTATCAGTCGTGATAAGATACCAAAATGATGGCGGCAGGTCTAGTTTCTTACCGACGCCGCACACATTGCGCGGCATATCGAGGAGAACGACGATGCCCCTGATCACCGTGTCCTACACCACGTCTCGCCAGTCCCCCTCGCTGAAGGCCGATATCGCGAGCGCGGTGTCCGAGCTGACCGCAAGTATCCTGCACAAGGACCCCAAGGTCACCGCCATCATCGTGAAGTCCTTGGATGCGGGCGACTGGTTCGCCGGCGGCGAGTCGCTCGCCGAGCAGAAGCTCGCCAGCTACTGGATCGACATCCACGTCACCGAGGGCACGAACACCAAGGACGAGAAGGCGGCCTATCTCGCCGCCATGTTCAAGCGCATGGCCGAGATCCTGGGGCCGCTGCATCCCGAGACCTACCTGCATGTCGACGAGGTCAAGGGCGATGCCTACGGCTTTGGCGGCCTGTCTCAGGAGCGGCGCTACATCGCCGGCAAGCTCGAGGTCTCGCTGCAGGCGGCGTGATGCGAGAGGCCGCGGGTGAGCCATCTCACCCGCGGCCCGAAGCCATCAGCTCGCTGCGCGGAACTGCACTTCGGCGTTGTTGATGAAGCATGTCTTGTCGAACAGCTTCAGGTCCAGCGGGTTCGGCAAGCGGACATCGCTGAGATCGGGGCAGGGCTTGGCTGCGGGATCATAGGATCGATCAATCTGCGAGATGAAGACGACGATCAGCCCCGTGTCGCGCGCGAACGATTTCAGCGCGCGCACCTGCACCGTCAGGTCGGGGTTTTCCCGCCTCTGATCGAGCAACTGCAGGTAGTCGATCACGACGAAGGTGCCGCGCGGCGCCGCTGCCATCTGCTTGACGACGTAATCGGCGCTGATCCCGTCGGAGCAATCCACCTCGAACAGCTTGTCGAACTGTGCCGGCTCCACGCCGATGACCCGCAGACGCTCCAGCACATCCTTCTCGGTATATTCGAGCGAGAAGAATGCGGCGCGATGGCCGGACTTCATGGCTTCGACGGCAAGTCCGAGGCTCATCAACGTCTTGCCCTGGCCGGGACGCGCCCCGACCAGCACCAAATCGCCCGGACGGAATTGCGCGAACAGTTTGCTCGCGGGACTCAGTGCGGCTGCTTTGGCCGCAAGCATGCTCCAGGCGGAAAACCCTTCCCTCGCAGCGACGCGGTCAAGCGCGTCGTGGAGCGGAAGGCCGGCCTCGCGAGACAGGCGCCTGGCCTTGCGCTTCAGATGGTAGATGGGCGCAGACAGTTTCATCGTCAAAACCTCCCATTGCGAGCATGGATCGCAACCCCTCCTTATGCCTGGCGCTCGAACAGTCGGCCGATGATCAACTCGCCCGGCATGAAGTCTGCTTTCCCGGCGGAGGGGGGAGGCGTGGGCGGCACCGAAATGAAGCGTAGCTGATTCCGCGACGGGCGGAGAGCGGCGCGGTCGGCTCAAACAGAAAAAGTATTAGACTGCCGCTTCCGGCAGCAGTGCGCGGGTCGGCCCGAACAGCTCCTCGAACGCCTGCCGGAGCGCAATATCGACATCGGCCATGGTCACGAGCTGGCCGAGATCGACCAGCGAGGTGACGCCGTAGCGGGGATCGACGACACCGCAGGGCACGATGCCGGCGAAATGCGACAGCTCCGGCTCGACATTGATGGCGATGCCGTGAAACGAGACCCAGCGCTTCAGCCGGACGCCGATCGCCGCGATCTTGTCTTCGTGCTCGGGTCCCTTGTCGGGCCGCCTGACCCAGACGCCGACCCGGTCCTCGCGCCGCTCGCCGCGGACGTTGAAGGCGGCGAGCGTCTTCAGGATCAGCTCCTCCAGGCTCGCGACATAGGCCCGCACGTCCGGCCGGCGGCGCTTGAGATCCAGCATGATGTAGGCCACGCGCTGGCCGGGCCCGTGATAGGTGAGCTGCCCGCCGCGCCCCGTCGCGAAGGTCGGGAATCGGGAATCGAGCAGGTCCGATTCCTTGCCCGAGGTGCCGGAGGTGTAGAGCGGGGGATGTTCCAGCAGCCAGACCAGTTCAGGGGCCTCGCCCGCGGCGATCGCCGCGACACGCGCCTCCATGGCGGCCACGGCCTCCGGATAGGGCACCGGGGCATCCGAAATCCGCCATTCGACGACTTCGCCGCCTGCGGCGGAAAACGACGTCAAATCGAGGTCTTGGCGGTGGCTTTCAGGGGAATTAACCATTGGCTAACCATAACGTGGTGATCATCTCTGGAGCAAATGAAGAGTCCCAAGTCTCAAGTTGCGGCGGTCCTGACAGTGCCCACTCTCGACAAAGTCACCGTGGATCTCATGGTCGTCCTCGGGACGACCACGATGCCGATCCATCAAGTATTACGTCTTTCCCGCGGCGCCATCATCGAGCTGGACGCAACTGAGGCCGACGAAGTCAAGGTGCTCGCCAATAATCTGCCGGTCGCCTCCGGCGTTGTGCTGGTCGACCGCAACAGAATCGCGGTCGAGGTCAAGCAGATGCTGCCGCGCTCGCCGGGGACGCGGTAGGCTCCCGGTCACACGGGACCGGGCAAGCGGTAGCGGCCTGGGTATCCTATAAGGCCGATCTCCTGGAGGAGGGCGGCGTTTTTCCTGCCAAGCTTGTGGAATTCAGGGCTTTTGCAGGCTTGTATCCCCCTGATGGATTTGTTAGATCGGCGCCGCTGATCCGGCCGCCCGAACGACCTCAGGCCGGCATCTCCTAGCGCTCGTGGCGGAACTGGTAGACGCGCTGCCTTGAGGTGGCAGTGGGTAACACCGTGGGGGTTCGAGTCCCTCCGAGCGCACCACAATTTGCAAATCGCTGGCGGGTTGCCCACCGTGGCGGTGAATACGAGTGTGCAAGAGCCGTCGAAAGTGAACGCAAGCTCACTGTGTGGCTTGCTCGTTGCCCTCAAGATTTCACCCCCCATCCTAAGTAATGATGAGTTTCAGCGGAGAGCCGGCCGCAATGATCCCACGCCTGTCGGGCACGTTGCGGACGATTGGGGGCGGGGTAATCCGGGAAAATGCCTGGCATGCTCAGTTGCCGACGCTGCTGTTGAGCTCGCCAAACAAGCGGCGGATCGCGTCCACGTTCTTCGTCATCGAGTAGAGGTTGCACACGTTCAGGTCTCGGGAGGTGCCTGGCGAGGACGGTTGTCAGTTGCGGGTTTGGCATGCGCCAGCTCGCGGGTCGGTCAGACATACCCAGCTAGAACATAATGGGAACGAAAGAGGCGATACGGTCGCTCGTTATCGTTCTCCACGCCCGTTGGGCATCGATGAAGCGGTCCTACACTAACGGGGATCCAGAAGAGCGCTTGCAATTCCATGCTGGCCTTCAACTCCAGGGAGCATAGTCGTCACAATTGCCCCTGAACTGCGGATGCCTTGCGTGCGATGTCTCATGCTCGGCGGCCTCGGGCGCGCGATGCCGACGATGATCGTCGTCTTTGTCCCGAGCGCCGTGCTTCCGCCCTTCTTACTCTCTCGCGGAGCCGCCTCAATTGGGCCAGCAGGCTGACGAGCTCGATTCTTGTGTCACGCAGAACAGCCAGGCTGGAAATCCCACTACTCACTACAACACCCCCAAACAGGCCTTTGCCGAATTCGTGACGGAAGCTCGGATTTGTGGCGACGTGCCAACAACGTCTAAGCGATGGCCACCGGGGGCGTCGGTTCGTTTTACGACAATGCGCGAAAATATTCTAAATGGTTGCAATGCATTGCAACAGCAACGCGCTATCGGAAGGGGAATATCAACACACTCTCCGAAGCGCGCGCGTCATTTGCATCAGCACGTTGGCGCTGTACGAGCTACCTCTACTGTTCTGACGATCGGCTCCTCGACCCAGGCCTCGCGGGCAAACCAGTTGTGATTGGCCCGACAGTCCGGACAAAGAGTATTGCCGAAAAACACGATGCTTCGCAGGAAAGTCTCACGATCGGATTTGATGCCGGTCGGAATCGCGCGGCCGGATTGCGGACATTTGACCATGATCATGCCCATACGAGCCTCCCTGAAACACGTATTTGTCGAGAAAAAGGGCCGGCCGGCTGGAGTGCGCTCTCGTCGGTGCGGGTGACTTGGGGGGCATCGCACCTGGGGTCGTTGTTCGAGCAAAAGGGCAGCTTGCTCGTGACGACGCTTCTCCAACCGACCGGATTCCTGCTTGGCGAATTCTTGGGATAGCTGCGGGCTTTCGCCGCAACTCTGAATAATGTCCGACCTCAACCGAACGCTTCTGGGAGGCGCCTAATAACCGTCATGTCGAAATACCCGCGACTTCGTGTCGAACGTTCCCCCTGCGAGAAAACCATCAATTGCCTCTCGACGGACAGATCAGCCAACCGCATCACTGGTGTCACTCCCCTCGGTGCAGTCCATTAACTATTCTCTTTTTTATTATTTGTGCAAATTAAAACTCGCCTTGTCGGTCTGATTTACGACTCTCGGCTGATTTATTTTTGCGCGGCGCGATGCATTACCGAAAAACGTCAGTCCCTTTTCTCGTAGGCTTCTGCAGGCCACCATTCTCAAGTCGGTTCGGCACGTGGTTGCGCTTTGTCACGGTATTGAATGCTCGCCCGAGGTTCAAATATGAAACAAATTTTGATTATAAGCAAAATCTGCAAATCTCGTTGGTTAATTGCTGCCGATCACGTAAGGTACACTCGTCCAGGTTTCTTCGGCTGGAGGAGACAATGTGGGAATCAATTCTTAACGAGTACAACCTCACCTCGGAGACGCTGCAGCTGGCTCAGATGCGCGCAGAATTGGTCAGCATTGGCGAGAAGGAACGCATTCTAAGAGAACGGAGTGCCGATCGCGAAGCTTATCGGTACCTATTGGATGCTCATCGGTCGATCGCCAGGCCGAGCCTCATGGGAGAGCAGGGGTTGAACATTTCTCCTCAAGACGGGGGCAAGGACGGTCAGCTCGCGGCATGACCAGCCGGATTGACATGTCCAAACGAGCCGGACCGGTGGCGTGTGTTCGGGTGAACGAAATCGCAGGCGCCGCAGACCGGGCTAGATTGAGTCTCGCAGGTGGCGGCGGGTCCGCTTGTCCGGTGCCGCGACAACATCGCATCCCGGAGGCTGTCGCCGCCTCGCCGGTACAGGCGAGGCAGAATGGTTCACATTGGTGGAAGCCGTGCTGGAAAGATCGTCGGCAGAGATAGTATTGAGACCGGCTCCGGATGCAGTATTCGCGCTGTTGGATGGTCGACCAATGATCTTCAGCGAAGCGGGGCAGAAGATTTTTGAACTCGACCGAGTAGGGGCATTCATCTGGTGCAAGTTAGGGGAAGGCTCCTCGCTTGGAGACATTTATCGGGGGCTTGCGGCGCAAGGCATTGACGAGCACACGGCACGCCAGTTCACGCGACAGGTCGTAGATGTCTGGGTCGATCGAGCGTTGCTCGAAGTCGATTGGCGAATGCCGACCGATTGCGCCTTCTCAGCTCATCTGGGTCGCCACAGAATAGACATCCGGGCTGCAAATCCGGACCTCTTGAGGCGGCTGCTGTCGCCATTCAGTGTGTCGGACCAGAGTGCCGGCGGCGACGGCGACATCGCGATCGAGGCAATGATGCTGGATGAACAAGTGTTCTTGCGCGCAGAAGATTCCAGCATTTCCAGATGCGAAGTCGATGCACTAGCCCCTACGATCAAAGCTCACGTCACCGAGCGGCTTATTCGAAACATTCGCTGGGTGTTCTCCCTTCATGCCGCTTCTCTCGTGAACGACGGCATGGGCCTGTTGTTATGCGGCCATCCGGGAGCAGGAAAGTCTACCCTCACATTGCAACTGGTGGACGCCGGATTTCGGTACGCTGGCGATGACGTCGCGCTGGTTGGCGGTGACGGAACGATCTGCGGAGTACCGTTTGCGCTCACCCTCAAGGAAGGATCGTGGGACTTGCTCTCGCGACTACATGGCGACCGCTACGATGCGACGCATTGCCGCTCCGACGGCGTTCGGGTGCGGTACGTACCCATTCCTGATGCGCAGAACGAAAGCTTCTCCGCAGGCTGGATCATCTTCTTGAACCGGGTCGCGAGCGGTCCGACCGAACTAACCGAAATAGATCGTTTGGATTCGATGAGGCGGCTCATCGAGCACGCATTCGCCAGCGATGGTAGACTGTCGCAGACTGGCTTTCTTGCTTTAAGGCGGATTGTCGCGGGTGCGCAATCGCTTCAACTCACCTACTGCGAGGCCGGAGAGGCTCGGCGCCTGCTTGTGGATCTGTGCAATGGCAAGGCATAGCAGCGCGGTCAGGAGCCTCTGCAATTGCTTGCGAGGCATGCCGCCTGTCGACATAGAGTGGACCTCAGTCATCGGGCTCGCAAATCAGACCCTGACGACGCCGGCGCTCATCGATTTTGTCGACAAATTCGCGTCGGTGCTGCCGGAGGACGTCTGCGCCTATATTCGCCATATCCACCATCGAAACGGGCTGCGCAATGACCGCCTCGTCGCTCAACTCGAAGAGGCCGTCGTTGCGCTGAACGGTCATGGCATTACGCCGGTCGTGCTCAAGGGGGCTTCGACACTGGCGACCGCGCCCGAGGCGCGAAGAGGTCTTCGGATAATGTCCGATCTGGATATCATGGTCATGCCAGACGACGCCAGAACGGCTGTCGCCGCGCTATCTGGAATTGGTTACGATATCCATTACCAGACCTCTCCCGAAAGCCATAAATGGTATGCCGATCTGAATCGCCCCCAGGATGTCGGATCCATCGACCTGCAGCAGGCAGCTCCAGGTCCTGCGTACCTCTACCAGAACTTCGGGCCTGCACTGAACCATTGTATTCCTGCGCCGCTCGGACGGGCACGCGTATATATCCCCACGCCAACCTTCCAAGCGCTGATGTTGATCATCCATGACCAGTTTCAAGACTATGGTTATTGGCTCGGCGACCTCGACCTGCGGCACCTTGTTGAATTGCGCGACCTAAGCCACTCAGCCGAGCCTGTCGATTGGGAGAAGCTTACCTCTCGTGTCTCGGGCGACTTGATGAAGAACGCGGTTGAAACCCAGCTGATCGCCGTTGCCGAGCTGCTTGGCGTCGATATTCCACACGCGTTGCGCTCCCGACTGATTCCTCGCCTGCAGTTCATGCGTCAGTTGATACAAGCACGCTTTCCGGCTACGCGCGTGCCTCTCCTGGCGATGAGTCTTCTGGACTTCAGAAACTACCGCCGAGAGGCAACTATCGTTTCGACAAAAACAGGGGCGAACCGACGGGGATTGTGGACTGTGCCAAGAGCTAGCACCTTACGACTTCTTTTGAACGCGACGACCGCAGCTCGTGCGGGCAAGGTCTAAGGCCAGCGAACGTCAGCGCTTTCGCGACTGAGGCGTCGGTTGGCCAAGCGGGTTTTCGATCCGCCGGCTGTTCGAGGCGGAATTCGCCGCTCGGGACGCACGGTGGAAATCGCCAGCTCAATGCGGTTTGTCCGACTTTGGCGCATCTAGGAATGCTCTCGACCACCAGCATTCCGTTCGGACGATTCGCCGTTCTCGGGGATCTTGAACTCCTCGAGCGTGTGGCCCGATTGCAGGGCGGCAACGAGCCAGCGGGGCTGCTTACCACGTCCGGACCAAGTCTCTGTTGGCTGAAGCGGATTGAAGTATTTCGGCACGACCTTCGGGTATTTGCGACGAGGCGGCTGGCCTGTTCCCGCCTCAGTCGCCCCGCTTTCAGCTCCGCCGAGTTGATCCGGCTGGTTGAGCTGCGCAAGACGCTTTTCTAGCTCTCGCTTTTCGGCGGTGATCTTTTCGGCGAGAATCTTTGTCAGCTCCTCGTGAAGGAGCCAAAGTTCCTCAAAATCCATGGCTTCGAGATCTTGCCTTCGCATTAGCATTTCTCGACACCGTTCGACTGACCCGTCGTCATCCAGCCATTCTTCGTCCGAGTGACAAATGAATGTTTGACCAAATCAGTGCTCAAATTGACCATGCAATAAATCTATTATATATTATTTAATAATTAATGCGACGATTATTTTATTAATTGATCTTGGTGGCAAAGAATCTTGCGAAGATGCGTAGAGGAGGCATGGTTTGATCGAGTATCCTCTTGAACGTCTTCAGGTTTCAGTCGGCCGGTTTGCGGCTCCGTCGACCGTGTTGTCCGATATCCGGGCCCTGAGCTTCCAAATCGAGCTCAGACGGCGCGCGCTGAAGGATATTGGGATTATTAGCTGCCGTTTGCGTCGCTGGGGAGGCCGCAAGGCGGTAGGCCAACCGAGGCTTAACAAAAGCAGTCCGGCGCGTCAGCATCTCATGCTGCGGCGTGGCAGCGGTCCCTGACGGGATCGGCTCATATGCCATCTCTGATGGGGCTTGAGCAGTTCCCGCGCGGTGATTAAGCAAATAGATGTGCGCATCTCCTGTACGCGGGTAAATTGTGCGGATCGCTCATTTTCCCGGCTTGATTATTAACGTGGACCCAGTTATCTGGAGCGCCAGTTCCAGTTCGGTTCCAAACATTCTTCTGGGATAATCGGGCTCTCTGTCTTGATTAATATATCGACAGAGGCAATATTGGGTTGGGCGCAACTACACGGTGAGATCATGGCGGCTAAGAAACTTGAGTTAGAAGCGATGTCCCTTGACGATCTCTGGTCGCTTCATGAGGAAATCAGCGGGATCCTGTCTGACCGGATCAAGGCGGAAAAGAACGAGCTGGAAAAGCGCTTAGCGGCACTTGGGGGCGGGATGGCTGTTTTGGCGGATTCGAGCCCGGCAGGCGCGTCTTCGACCGGCAAGCCGAGACGCAAATATCCTCGGGTGCTGCCGAAATATCGGAATCCGCAGACGGCCGAGACCTGGTCGGGACGTGGTAAGCGGCCGCGCTGGTTGGTTGCCGCAATGAAGTCTGGCCGGAGAATTGAAGAGTTTCGCATTGGCGAAGCAAGTCCGAAGCTTCGCCAGCGCGCGTGACTAATCGGTAATTGGCAGGAGTGTAAGGGCCAATAAGAGGCGCTACTCGCATGATCTGTGCTCTAGTAGGCATTGCGCCCTCGCAAGACCTCTACCGGAGTTCGCAGGAGGATTGCGAGATCCAACCCAAGACTCCAGTTGTCGATGTACCAGAGATCATATTGGACACGTGTTTCGACCATGACTGCTGTGGGAGTGGCGCCCCGGCAGCCATGGACTTGAGCCCAGCCAGTCAATCCCGGCCTGACCCGGTGCCGAAGCGCGTAGTTTCGCACAAGCTTGTCAAATTCACTGTCGTGAGCCACGGCGTGAGGACGCGGGCCCACGAGCGACATGCTGCCATCGAGAACGTTTAGCAGTTGCGGCAATTCATCGAAGCTCATTCGGCGCAGCCATTTGCCGACGCGGGTAACGCGTCGATCGGCGCGGTTGGCCTGAAGGATTACGGGCCCGTCCTCGAGCACACGCATGGTCCGGAATTTACGGATCAAGAAGATTCGGCCGTTAAAGCCACAGCGTTGCTGCCGAAAGAATACAGGACCCGGGGAATCTAACTTGATCGCCACCGCGGTGAGCGCAAGCAGCGGGGCGAGCATCACCAATGCGAGGCCCGCACCGATAACGTCAATCGTCCGCTTGATCGCGCACTCCAGCGGTGTGAGGGGGCCACGCTGGAGCTCTACACAAACGGCGCTTCCAAGACTCCGCTTGGGGTGTCGAAGCAATTCGGATGTCGTGCCAACGGGCACGAATATAATCGGGAAGGGCAAAACGCGCAGATCGGCAACAAAGGCTCGCAGTTCGGGCCATCGCTCCGGTTCAGCTTCCACCACCACCTGATCAAGATGGCAAGTGCGGATGTAGTCGATGACGCGCGTCGTGAGCCGCCTTCGGCAGGCAGGACCGAAGCCTAACGGAGGCAAGCTGAACCGTTTCTTGACGAGATACCCGTGCATCGACAAGGTCTCGGACAATCCCACGTTCTTCGCCAATGGTTGATCGCTGATCAGAACAATGTTTGTAGTGGCGAACCTCCTGCCGCTCAGGGCCCTTCCGAGAAGCACCTTGACTCCCCACCGTTCGCCCAAAAGTAAGCTCAGGCTCAAGACCGCGAAGAGCAGGCCTGGGTGCTGAGAGGTCTCCGGGCGAATTGCGAAGCCGTACACCGCCAAGATGAAAAGTACTGAAGACATCCAAGCTAAACAGACCGCGCGCATCTGGTTTCGGAGGACGAGGAGCTCAACCGGCTGATAAAGGCCGTAGGTCTTCAGCAGGCAAACGAGACAAGCTGCGCTAACCAGCGCCAAGCCAAGGGCGTTGGCCAAGTTGGCCGCGGCTTGCCCATACTGAGCTTGGTAAAGCAATGTAGAGACGAGACTGGCGAACAGAATAGTCGCAACATCAGCACCGAGCACCACGTGCTCGATCGCGTCATAACGGAGGGGCCATTTGGGCTCGCGGAATACCGTCGGTTCGGGACTGAGGCGATCCGTAACCTCCCGATCGGGGAAATGTCGGTTCACGAAATTCATGTGCCGGGGGCTCTGCTATTTAATATTTAATTATTTATTAATTAATCGCGCTTATCAAGCAAAAACCCGGGTTCCGCAAATTTAATGGCGTGCGCCCCTTTGTCGCCGATCTGCGATCGTGGCGTGGGCTGAGGCGCGGCTCTTGAGGTTATCGAGAACCCCTTTGCGAACTCTGCGCGTGCACCTGGTCGAGGAACGTCGGATCGAGTTCCGAAATCAGGCCTTCGAAATAGATCTTACCATCAGCCGAGGCTGACCGGTACGCGGTCACAAGGGCTGGCTTGAGGGCAGGGCGATGCCTAACGACGAGGCTGACGTCCCGTTTGATCAATTCCCGCAGGTCGGGCTCCCGCACCATGACATCTGCGGCGAGTGCGACCGATACGCGCAACGGAAGCAGGTCCAAATCATTCGGCGCAGTATAGTATGACATTCTGAGCATCGCTGCCGTGTTGGGCTGGGGCGAACTGTGCTTCGACGTCGCCGCGAGCAAGAGCCAAATGTCGCCGCGGAGTGGCGAAGAGCGCAATGCACGGGCAAACTCGTCCGAAGTCATGGGAGGAGCTGTCCTTTGTTCGTCGGCAGCCAGAGCTGAATCCCGGTTGAATGTTGATTCCCCTCGGATCAACAAATCTTTGCGCGCTGCCGCAAGGGAAATCGTCTTCGACATCGCGCTCGGCCCTGCTGCTGCAGTCGACAGAACTGCCGGCAAAGACGATCTTGCACCGAGATACCGCTCAGGAAGGGCCATCCACGCTGCCTCCACGATCAGCACAATACCAAGTACCATCAGGCTAACGCGGGGCCAAATGGCGACTACCGTTGGGGTCGACGTTCGGCGAGGCGCAGGTGCTTGAACTGCAATTTGGTCAGACGTCGCTTTCGGCTCAGAAGATATGGCGTCACGTCCTGCGTCGGAGAGGCTTTGACCGAACGCCAGCCCAAAAAGCGCAGCGAACAGAAGCGATGCTCCTAAACCCAGAATACCATGATCGGAAAACGCGAGTATCGTCACTGCAATCAATGCACCGGCGCCCAGCGCTGGGAAGACGTAATCGTAAGCACGCGACAGAGCACGTCTGATCAGCACAGAAGCGCAGAGCAAGGCAGCAACCACGACCGCGCAGAGAAAAGCCCACCCCATGTCTATAACGATCGTGGCGGCGGCGGTTGGTCTTTCCAGCGAGTCGCCAACTCCGGCGTCCTGATAAATCGGCAAAAGTACCGTCGAAGCACCCGCACCGGATCCTGCCGGCGCGACGTCCTGCAGCATCCGTTCTGTCGCGGCCTGACTGCTCATTGACAAGACGATCGTCAGATCGGTGTTCGTTCTGAAGGGAATGACCGTAGCCGTGGCAATGAAGACAATCGTGGCAGTCGCAAGGACGCCAGCGGTACCCCACAATCCCGGGAACCACCTGCGAACCGCGAACACCGAGAGCAAGATTTCTGAGCCGAGGAGGGCCGAGACGAGTGCAGTTGAGTTGCCCCGAATGAGCAGCGCCGCCATACAGACAATCAATGCGATGGTCGCGACGGACAACGCAGGGAGAGGGCCTAGCGCAATTGTTCCTGGCCGACTGCGTCGGAGTATTTGATCGACCGCACGAATTGCCGTTGCGCAGGAGAGCAACACACCGAGCACCGCGACGGTTGAGCCATCGGGCCCAGCCACACCGGTTATTTCCCTGCCGAACCACAAGGCGGTAACGATTGTGGCTATCGACAGCAGAATATGTAGCAGTCGCGCTGCGCGATGTCGGTCAAGCGCGATGACTGCTGCAGTGAGACCTGCAGCAAGCACGGCGCAATACTGCACGAGCGAGAACATGGTCGCCGTGGTGTCGACTGTGATTTTTTCGGCGAGGGGCTCGTTTAAGGTCGCCGATGCAGTAGCCCAAATGGGATTGCCGAGTTTGCCAATCGGCATCGGCACCGCCTGCAAAGCCATCCAGAGCGCCGGAGCCGCGAGTACAACGACGAGACTAGGACGGAGCAGTTTAGCAAGCCCGAGGGAGGAGGGAGGTAGAAAGATCGCGACCGTTAGCGCCGCTGTTGCGAGTACCACCGATATCAATACCCAGGCCTGCAGGCTTTCTGGCATTGCAAGCGCCGCGGCAATCGCCACCAACTCGGCCAATATGACAAGCCGGACCATCATGTGAACACCCGTGGTGTTGTGCGGTCACTCCGCTGGTCCCTCAGGCCAGCTAAAGGGGCAGGCCGCTATGAGCGAGCCTCAAGAGCCAGAAAGACCATAACGGATGTAATGGCTATCATGGTAATAGTAGCTCCGATGACCGTCATATCGAGCCATCGCCTTGGTATCGGTCTTGCTGAGAACTGCCCCAATCAGAGATTCGTGAACGTTTGGTGCCGTGTGCAGTGCGTGTTGCACGACATCAATCTTGGTCCGGCCCCATTCAACAACGAGAATGTAGCAGTCAATCAGGGATGAAGTGGCTCGAACATCCACCAACGGCGTCAAGGGCGGAAGGTCGACGATGATGTAGTCATACTCGGCTCGTAAACGGTCGAAGAGTTTGCTTATCGAGTCCGCGCAAAGAATTTCGCTGGTGTGGAGCAAAGGTCCGCGACGCACGGCGGGCAGAAATGCAAGATTGGTCGTCGGGTCCCTCCAGACAACTTCGGCGAGCGACCGGCTACCGTTTGCTACTTCGATGATCCCGCAGGCCGCCTTGGGCGCGAAGATGCCGGTTAGTGACGGATTCCTGAGGTCGCAATCGACGATGATAGCTCTTTTGCCGGTGTGCCCGATCAACTGTGCGAGCGAGGCTGCAATCGTGGTCTTCCCCTCATTCGGTAACGCAGAGGTAATGCCGACGACCTGGGAAGAGATTTTCGCCGGGTTGTGGTCGATCGCTAGCTTGATGGAACGAATGGCCTCCGTATATCGAGATAGTGGCATCCCGACCACGGTCTGATGAATTGCGGTTGGAGACGAGGCTATCCGTCGCTGAACATCATCATCGGTCTTCTGAAGGCGGATTGGTGGTTTGGGAGATTTGCGGGCCGGCAACAACGGGACCAAAGATAGACAAGGCAACTCCAGTACGGTTTCCACCTGTGAAGAGGTCCGAAAGACGCGGTCCATGAGGTCTCTGAGGAGCGCCAAGCCGATGCCCAGCGCGAGACCGCCGAGAATGCCAAACGCCAGGATCAACCTTGCTTTCGGCTTGCTCTTGCTCGCCGGCGGCGAAGCCGGAAAAAGTACCCGCGTATCCGAGGTGGGAAACGTCTCCTGCTGTGTAGAGCCCATGTAGCGCTGAAGGAAGGTCTCGTACAAGCTATGCAGGCCCTTTGCCTTGCTTTCCAAGTCCTTGATGGTCAGCTCAGCAGAATTGACCGAACGGGATTGCGAAACGGCTTTGGATAATTGCTTTTCGATCTCTTCCTGGCGCTGTTTGGCCAGTTCGAATTCGCTTCGGCTGACCTCGGCAAGTCTCTTGACCTCGTCAAAAATGGAGACGCGGAACTCTCGCGCGCGGTTCCGGATATTGACGACTGCCAAGTGGTCACGACCGACCCTCGCGGCCAACTCGGCCTCCCGTCTGGTGAGCTCCAGATATTGCTGGCGTAGCCCGGTAATAATCTGGCTGTTAAGCGCATCCGTTCCAATAGCATCCAGATTGTCTATCGAGGACGGCTTTTTCGGGTCGACGGCAAGGAGAGTTTCATAACGAGCCAACTTGGCGGTGGCTTCAGATGTCTGAGCACGTGCGGCGGCCAATCGATTGTTGATCTCCGTGATCTGCTGCTCGTCGATGGGCTTTCCACCCAGAGAAACAATGTTGTTCTGAGCCTTGTAGACGTCGACGGCACGTTGCGCGGCGAGGGCTTGGTCCCCCAGATCACGTAGCCTCTCCTGCAGCCAACTGGTTGCCTTGCGATTGGCGTCGAATTTTGCATTGAGCTGGTCTGCAACATAAGTGTCGGCTATCGCATTCACGATCTCCGCGGCCCGAGCTGCGTTGCTCGAGCTGTAGCTGATCTCAATGACCCGGCTGTACCCGACACGTCCAGCGGAAAGCCGACTGAGAAATGCGTCTACGAGAGTGTCCGATGGTTCGCCATTCGTCTCGGGTGGCGCATCCTTCTTCGATCTAGTCGAGGGCCATGGCCAAATTCGTTGCCAGAGCGCCTGCAAAGAGAGGCCGGATGCACTAAAGTCCGGATCCTCGGCCAGTTTCAACTTGTCAATTACTGCAACCGCATTGGCCTTTGATCTCAGGAGCTGAAGCTGTGTCTCGATTTGACTGAGATCGAAGGCCGGCTCGGCGAGGAGTGATTGCTGCTGGACAAATTGAGGCCTGGGATTGGCCAAAAGGATCTGAACCTGCGCCGTATAGGTTGGGGAAGCCACACGGAGATAGAGCAAGCTGGCCGCAGTGGCGAGTACGGCGGTAACAAGGATTACGAGATACTGACGCCGTAGAAGCCCGATGCCGAAATTGATGACGTCGGTGATCCCTCCACCGTCCGCCTGGGCGGGTTGCGCCGGTCCGTTCACCGGCAGCCGCATTCTATCCGCATGTTGAAGATTGTTCTGAAGCATCACGTACCTGTCCGACGATTGGTCACATTGCGCCCGCCCGTCCGCAGGCGGCATTTAAAGCGATCTGCGAGATGGTATGAAATTATATACCTTATAAAAACCTGCTTGCCAAATTAAATAGACAATATATTAATCGAAGCGGAGATGAAAAATGCAGGTGTGGCGGCTTTGCTCAAAGGGGCGTTTGCTAATGCCCTGAGATTTCTGTGACTTGCAGGCTGATCTAACGGCTTTCGCCGAAATCGTGCGACGGTTTCGTGGTTGATTGTGAGCGTGAAGATTAATCTCGACGGGGATTATGGTCCGCCTCAACGAATTGAGAGCGGACAGAAGGGTACCCAATGTTGGAGCTGCGATCCTTGGCGATCCCTGATGTCAAAGTCATTCGCACAGATCGGTTTTCCGACGCCCGCGGTTACTTCTCTGAGACCTTCCAGCGATCAGCGTTTGCAGAGAAGGGAATTCTCCATGACTTTGTTCAAGACAATCAGTCCAGCTCGGATCAGATCGGCACGGTGCGCGGCCTGCACTTCCAGCGGCCGCCGTTCGCCCAGGCGAAGTTGATACGGGTGTTGAGCGGGGCGATTCTCGATATTGCAGTTGACCTCCGGCGTTCATCGCCCAGCTTCGGCAAGCACATCGCGATACAGCTGGATAGTGAAACCGGCGAGCAGGTGTTCATCCCGAAGGGGTTTGCGCACGGCTTCTGTACGCTGCAGCCCAAGACCGTCGTCTTATACAAAGTCGACCAGGTCTATGCCCCAAGTCATGACGGTGGCGTTTATTGGGCTGATCCAAGGTTAGCGATCGAGTGGCCCGTGACGTCCTCAGAAGCCCATGTGTCGCCAAAGGATCAGACTCTTCCTACGCTCAGCCAGCTCGGTTGCGTTTTCGACTAGTGGAGACGAGTAGAATGCGTATCTTGGTGACCGGCGGAGCGGGCTTTATCGGTTCTGCGGTCTGTCGCCGTTTGGTGCTACAGACCGGTGCCGCTGTGATCAACATAGACAAGTTGACGTATGCAGCCAATCTGGCTTCGCTCGCGAGCATCGAGAAGCTGGAGACTTATGCGTTCCTGCAATCCGACATCTGCCATCGCGCGGCCATGGATCTTGCGTTCGCTGACTATGAGCCTGACGCGATCATACATCTGGCCGCCGAAAGCCACGTCGACCGCTCCATCAACGGACCCGACGCCTTCGTCAATACCAATGTGGTTGGCACCTACACGCTCTTGGAGACGGCCAGAGCCTACTACGAACGTCTACCGGCTTCGAGGCGGAGGCACTTCCGATTCATCCATGTGTCGACAGACGAAGTCTACGGCTCGTTGGGACCAGATGATCTATTTCGCGAGGATACGCCCTACAGGCCGAGCTCGCCCTATTCGGCGAGCAAGGCCGCCGCGGACCACCTCGCACTCGCGTGGTTTCGGACCTACGGCCTGCCGGTGATGGTGTCGAACTGCTCGAACAATTACGGGCCGTATCAGTTTCCGGAAAAGCTCATCCCGCTGACGATTCTCAATGCGATCGACCGGAAGCCTCTGCCGGTCTATGGCGACGGAAGGAATATCCGCGACTGGCTTCACGTCGATGATCATGCCGCGGGCTTGATACGACTTTTGCACGAAGGAAGGCCCGGCGAGAAGTACAACTTCGGCGGAGATGCCCAGCGATCCAACCTGGAGGTCGTCACCCGGATCTGTGACGTTGTGGATCGCTTATCTCCGGGCGCGGGGTGCAGACGTTCTCTCATTACGTTCGTGCCGGATCGTCCCGGGCATGATGCCCGCTATGCAATAGACGCATCGAAAGCACATCGCGAGCTCGGCTGGAAACCGATCAGAACCTTCGAACACGGCCTGTTCGAAACCGTCGGATGGTATCTCAAGAACCGCGCCTGGTGGGAGCGTGCTCGTAGTGGGGTCTATGACGGCTCGCGTCTGGGTCTCCTGGCCGCCCAAAACTGAGGTGGAGATGACAGATCGACCAATCCTCTTTGCCGGACGGAATGGTCAGCTGGCAATGTGCCTTCGTGATCTTGCCACAACGCGCGGTTTGCCTGCGGTGGCTCTCGGGCGCCCAGAACTCGATCTAGAGAATCGGGAAGGTATCGACAAGCTCATTGCGTCGATCGGGCCGTCTGCGATCATCAACACGGCCGCCTATACGGCGGTAGATCAGGCCGAAGCTGAAGCGGCGAGGGCCTTCAGCATCAATCGCGATGGCGCGGCCGCGCTGGCGGATGTCGCGTGGCAAATGAACATTCCGCTCATCCATCTCTCGACCGACTATGTATTCGACGGTGCGAAACCCGAGGCGTACGACGAAAGCGACATTCCGGCGCCGTTGAACGTCTACGGCGCATCCAAGCTTGCCGGGGAGGCTGCTGTATTGGCAGCGCACCCGCTCGCGACCGTGATCAGATGCTCCTGGCTTTACAGTCCCTATGGCAGCAACTTCGTCCGAACGATGCTGCGGCTATGCGAGACGCAGCAGGTCGTAAGGGTTGTCAGCGACCAACATGGTAACCCGACTTACGCGTTCGACCTCGCAGAAGCCGTCCTTCGGATCGCTCAGCAATCACTAACCGACGATCGCAGGGCCACGGCCGGCATTTTTCATCTCGGTGGCCAAGGCGAGGCAAGCTGGTACGATTTTGCGCAGGCAATCTTTCACGAGTGTTCCCATCGTGGAGCGCGGATTCGGGCGCTCGAGGCGATCACGACTGAGGAGTTTCCGACCGCTGCGCGCCGGCCTCTGAACTCGCGTCTGGACTCATCCAAGGCCGAACGCGTGTTCGGGATCCGCTTGGCGCCTTGGCGCCATTCACTCCAAGCTTGTCTGGACCAGCTGGTCGGAGAAGGAGAAACCGATGCTGAAGGGAATCGTGCTGGCTGGCGGCAGCGGAACGCGCCTCTATCCGATCACACGAGTGGTCAGCAAGCAGTTGCTTCCGATCTATGACAAGCCCATGATCTACTATCCCCTGTCGACGCTGATGCTGGCAGGGATCCGCGAAATTCTGATCATCACCACGCCGTCGGATCGGTGTCAGTTCGAGGGATTGCTAGGCGACGGCAGCCAATGGGGGATCAAGCTTAGCTATGCCGAACAAACCCGCCCCGCTGGTCTGGCAGACGCGTTCATTGTCGGGGCCGATTTCATCGGAAGCGATCGCGTGGCGATGGTGCTTGGGGATAATATTTTCTTCGGCGATGGCCTGAGCGAGTTGCTTGCCAGGGCGGCAGGTCGCGCGGAAGGCGCAACCGTCTTTGCCTATCACGTGCGAGACCCAGAACGGTACGGCGTGGTCGCGTTTGATGAAGCGGACCGCCCCGTGTCGATCGAAGAGAAACCCAAACGGCCGGCTTCGAACTGGGCAATCACGGGGCTGTATTTTTTCGACAACCGCGTCGTCCGCTACGCTCGCCGTGTCGAGCCATCGGCGCGCGGCGAGCTCGAGATTACCGATCTTCAGATGCGTTACCTTTCGGCCAATGCGCTCCACGTTGAACGCATGGGGCGGGGATTTGCGTGGTTGGATACCGGCACGGTCGAATCTCTCATCGACGCAGGAACGTTCGTCCAGACCCTGGAGAAGCGGCAGGGAATGAAGATTGCGTGCCTCGAGGAGGTCGCGTTCAGACTTGGCTTCATTGATCGCGATCAACTTCTAGCGTTGGCTCAACCATTGGAGAAGAGCGGCTACGGCAAATATCTGAGCGAAATCACGCGACTGCCGCAGTTTGCCTCGCGTTAGCACCACTCGGCCGATATCGAATCTGAGTTAAATTAATGTATTGAATTGACCGCAGTTTAAAAGACAATTAAAATATTGAGAGGCGATTATTTATTTAATCGGTATGCTCATGCTGGTTCAAAAGGCGAACGCCTTCGGCCGGGGAACTCGGCACGTTCTTTGGGAGCAGGATGTTCCAGCCCTTTGGCAGGAATTGCCGGTCGCGAGCGCTTTCGCGGGTTTCGACGCACTTGGCCTCTGGGCTCCGCGGGGTGTTGATCGGTCAGTAAGCGGGGCATTCGCTCCAGGGGGGGACGTCTCGTTCTTCGAACGGACGTCTCGGGCCGACTCGGCGGGCTTGCGCGGCGTTTTGCCCGCTCTCTTCGCTGCACCTTCCCGGTCGCGATTGCCTGCGCTGCTATCTTCGACGTCTTTGACGAGCGGTCATAATGGCCTGACGCCAACGCTCTCATTTGTGGCGAGCGAAGCGGCGCGGAAATCACAATCGACTTCCACCCCAGGCGCCACTCACTGGGTGCATCCGATTGACGGAGCCTGGAATGTCGCAGCGAACTGGAGCGCCGGGCTCCCAGGCACCATCGACGCTGCGTTCCTCGATGCAGCCGGAACGTATGTCGTCACGAGCTCGGGCGGTGTTGATATTGGGAGTCTAATCCTCGATGCAGGTGCGACGCTTTCGTTGGATGCCGGCTCGCCATTTATCGTCGAACGCGATGTGCTGAACAATGGGACAGTCGAGGTTGGAGCGTTCCTCGGCAATCGCATTCCGACCGGGGAGTTCAGGGGTGACGTCAGCGGTACTGGATCTTTCGAGATTGCAGACAAGGCGATCTTGGAGATCGGAGGTTCGGTTTCCGGCCAGTTCTTGAATGGATCGTTCTCCGGCATAACGGTGTCGTTCGAAACGGGAACTGGCACGCTTGTCCTCGATCAGTCGGCCAACTTCCACGGCTTGATCGCGGGTTCGTCGCCGGGAGCGCCGCTTGCGCCAGGCAACCTCATCGACTTGAAGGATCTCCCCTTTACATCGTCGATGTCGGCGACCGTCCAATACGACAATAGCTCGAATATCAGCACGGTCGATTTCAGCAACGGTGCGGCCAATGTCTCCCTGCTGTTCTCGGGGATGGACTTGAATTGGAATTTTGAAAGCGATGGGCAGGGAGGCACCATTGTTTCCGATCCGCCCACGAATCCCATTGTACTGGAAAACCAGAAGCCAGGTACGCCGAAGAGTGTCTGGCAGATTCAGCCGGGCGAGAATTCAACTCTGACAGAAGGATTTGCGACAGCAATCAGCACCAATGTCGGAGGGACGGTCCAATTCAAGATCAACAACCTGACCGGCAACCCGAACTATCGCGTCGATGTCTACCGGCTCGGCTATTACGGCGGCGATGGTGCCAGGCTGGTTACGAGCCTGCAGCATCAGGCCGCAACGGCGGTCGTCCAACCCGATCCATTGCGCGATCCGTCGACCGGGCTCGTCGATGCCGGCAATTGGAGCGTGACCGATTCCTGGAGCGTACCGGCCGATGCGGTCTCGGGCGTCTACATAGCCAGCGTCGTCAACGGCACCGAGATTTTCCAGATCCCATTCATCATAAGGAACGACGCTTCGCACAGCGACATCGTCCTCCAAACAAGTGATCAGGACTGGCAAGCCTACAATGGCTGGGGAGGGGCCAACCTATATTTCGGGAATGGTCCGGGCGTCCGTGGATCAGCCTACGCGGTCAGTTACAATCGCCCCCTCATAACGCGTGACGGCGAGGGAACTTTTTCCGAGGGGGGAGACTCCCCGTTCACGGCTGAGTTTGCGGCCATTCAGTGGCTCGAGCAAAACGGGTACGACGTTTCTTACATTTCGGGAATCGATGCTGCGACAAACGGCTCGTTGTTGCTCAATCACAAAATCTTCATGGACGCGGGGCACGACGAGTATTGGACCGAAGCTCAGCGTGCCAACGTACAGGCCGCAGCGCATGCTGGCGTGAACCTTGCATTTCTCACAGGCAACGAGATCTATTGGAAAACAAGGTTGGCACCCAGCATCGATGGCAGCGGATCAGCCAATCGCACACTCATTAGCTACAAGGATACGCACGCAAATGCGTTGATTGATCCAACAGGACAGGCGACCGGCAATTTCTCTGACCCGCGGTTCGGTCCGCCTCTCCCCTCGAACGAGTTGACCGGTACATTGTTCGCGGTCAACGCATTCCGGTACGATACGATCACGATACCGTATCCAATGACCCAGTTGCGCTTCTGGCGCAATACGGCTGTCGCGCAAACGTCACCCGGGCAGACCGCCTCGCTCGTACCTGGCCTGTTAGGCGTTGAATGGGACACGGCGCCGGACAACGGATTTCGCCCAGCGGGGTTGATGAGTGTCTCATCTACCACATTGCAGGTGAATGGACAGCTTCTCCTCGATTATGGCAACACGTTCGCAAACGGCACGGCAACCCACAATCTCGTGCTGCATCGGGATCCCGTCAGTGGCGCACTGATATTCTCGGCCGGTTCGATCAACTGGCCGTGGGCGCTTGCAAGCGACCACGACGGACCTGCGACTCCGGTAGACCCTAATGTCCAGCAGGCGATGGTCAACCTTTTCGCTGATATGGGCGTTCAGCCGGCGACGCTGCAAGCAAACCTGACGGCCGCGATTCGGTCGACCGACACCACGGCGCCGACGTCTAGTATCGGCAATCTCTCGGCTGCCAGCGTTGTCGAGGGGCAATCGATCACGGTGACGGGGACGGCCAATGACGCGGGCGGAAAGATTGCCGGCGTCGAAATTTCCACAGATGGTGGAAACACCTGGCACCCAACCAACAGCAATGTCGGCGCGGCGACCGTGACCTGGTCATACACGTTCGTCACAGGGGCCAAAGGGACCTATAATCTCAAAACCAGGGCGGTCGACGACAGCCTGAACCTGGAAACATCCGGTGCGGGCGCAACCTACACGGTCACACCATCTTCCAACCTGACACTCTTCAGTAGTACCGATACGCCTGCGTTGCTCTCAGACAGCGACTCCGCCTCGGTTGAGCTCGGCGTCAGATTCGTCCCGGCCGTGTCGGGGAAGATCACCGGCATTCGCTTCTACAAAGGGCCTCAGAATACTGGCACCCACATCGGAGATCTCTGGACCGCAAACGGCACGCTGCTTGCGAGCGCCACCTTCACCAACGAAACCGCGAGCGGCTGGCAGCAGGTCAATTTCGCCACGCCTGTGAGCGTGAACGCTGGCACGACGTATGTTGCTTCCTACCACGCGAACACCGGTCACTATTCGTCGACCGACTTCTACTTCATCGGTTATGGAGGCGTTACGAAAGGTGCGCTCACCGCGCCGGGTAGCAGTCTCAACGGTGTCTATGCCTATGGCAGCGGCCCGACCTTCCCCAGCACCGTTTCCTCCACGAAGGCCCCGAATTACTGGGTAGACGTCGTTTTCGATGATTCAGGCGTGGCGTCGCCACAAGCTAATGGCGACAGTGGCTTCACAGTTACCCAGAATGGCTTGCTGAATATTGCGGCATCGACGTTGCTTGCGAACGACACCAACCCGTCCGGGCTGGCTTTCTCGCTTACCAGCGTCGGTAACCCGGTCAACGGAAGCGTAAGCTACAACTCGCAGAACCAGACGGTGACCTTTGCTCCTACCGATGGCTATGCCGGCGCGGCGAGTTTCACGTACACGATCACAGACACGAGCGGCCAAAGTGGTTCCGGCCAAGTGTCCCTCAAGGTCAACTATCCGGTCTCCTCGCAGAGCCTGTTCGGCACCAATGATGCGCCAAGCGTCCCCAATTCCGGGGATACCAGCCCCGTCGAAGTCGGAGTCAAGTTCACCGCATCGGTGAACGGGACGATAACCGGCCTGCGCTTCTACAAGGGATCGTTGAATACGGGTCCCCATATTGCGGATCTCTGGAGCTCGACCGGAACTCTGCTCGCGACTGCGACGTTCACGAACGAGACAGCCAGCGGCTGGCAGCAGGTCAACTTCTCTACGCCTGTGGCGATTACGGCAGGCACCATTTATGTCGCGTCTTACCATACCAACGGCAATTATTCCGGTACCCAGAACTATTTCACGACATCGCTTGCCAACGGGCAGCTAACAGCTCCGGCTGGCAGCAACGGAGTCTATGCCTACGGATCCGGAAACACGTTCCCGACGAATACCTTCAAATCCTCGAACTACTGGGTCGACGTCGTCTTCAACGGCTCCTCTAGTCCCAACAATACGGCGCCAACTGCGGTCGCCGACACCGGTGATGCCACCGAGAAGGGCGGCGTGAGCAACAGCGTCGGTGGCACGGCGGCGACTGGCAACGTGCTGACCAACGATACCGATCCCGACGCGGGCGACACCAAGACGGTCACCGCCGTCAGCTTCGGCTCGACCGGCGGCACACTCGGTTCAGCGCTGTCTGGAGCGCACGGCAGCCTTGTGCTCAATGCCTCGGGCGGCTTCACATATACGGTCAACGAGACCGATGCGGCCGTCCAGGCCTTGCGGCAATCGACCGACACGCTCAGCGATATCTTCAATTACACGATGCGCGACGCCGCCGGCGCCACGGCATCGTCCACACTCACCGTCACAATCCATGGCGCCAACGACGCGCCGGTGCTGGCCGCCCAGACCGGCAATCAGACCGCAACGGTCGGTACGTCATTCTCGTTGACGCTGCCTGGGGGTACCTTCACCGACGTCGATTCCGGGGATTCGCTCGCCTACACGGCGACAGCCGCCGACGGCACGGCACTTCCCGCATGGCTGACCTTCAACGCCTCGACGCGGACCTTCAGCGGTACACCAACGTCCAGCAATGTTGGCACCCTCAGCATCAAGGCCTCGGCCACCGATCTCGGCGGCCTGTCAGCCAGCGAGACGTTTGATCTCACGGTGACGACAACGCCCTCAACCGTGAGCCTGTTCTCGAGCTCGGACACGCCGGCCATCCTGTCGAATTCCGATGCGTCGCAAGTCAATCTTGGCGTGAAATTCACGTCCTCCGTGGCCGGCACGATCACTGGCGTCAAGTACTACAAGAGTGCAAACGACCCCGGGACTCATACGGGCTCGTTGTGGAGCAGTACCGGCACGCTGCTGGCGAGTGCGACGTTCACCAACGAGGGCAGCAGTGGCTGGCAGACCGTCACATTCAGCAATCCCGTGTCCATCTCGGCTGGCACGACCTATGTGGCGAGCTTTCACAGCAATGGTCATTATGCGTCCACCACCAACTACTTCACCACCGCGCGCACCAGCGGTCCACTCACGGCTCCTGCGAGCATCAACGGCGTCTACACCTACGGCGCCGGCAATCTGTTCCCGACCAGCACGTACAACGCCAGCAATTACTGGGTCGACGTCGTCTTCAACGGAACCAGCGGCAGCAACCAGCAACCGGTGGCTACGACTGACAGCGGCTTCCACGCCACTCAAGGCGTCCCTCTCACTATCGACGGGGCGGCACTGCTTGCCAACGATACCGATCCGAACGGAGACGCTCTGACGATCACTGGCGTGAGCGGTGCCGCTAATGGGACCGCCAGCTTCAACGCCCAGAACAATTCGGTGACGTTTACGTCAGCGAGCGGCTTTACCGGGCCGACTTCTTTCGACTACTCCATCTCAGACGGCCGTGGCGGCACTGCAAGCGCCTCCGTCAACGTGACGGTGCATGCCCCATCGTCCAACGTCGTTAGCCTGTTCAGCTCCAATCCCACGCCGAGTGTTGTATCGGCCAACGATGGCCAGGCGATCGAGGTTGGTATGAAATTCCAGGCCTCCGCCCCAGGTGATATCATCGGGCTACGCTTCTACAAGGGACCGTCCAACACGGGTACGCACGTTGCCGATCTGTGGAGCAGTACCGGCACGCTTCTGGCGACGGCCACGTTCACCAACGAAACGGCGAGTGGCTGGCAGCAGGTCAGCTTCAGCACTCCGGTGACGATCGCGGCGGGGACCACGTATATTGCGTCTTACCACAGTGCGGGGGGCTATTCTGCGGATCCAAACCTCTTCGCCAGCTCCCTCACGAGTGGACCGCTAACGGCTCCGTCGTCGTCGTCGAGCGGCGGCAACGGCGTTTACGCGTATGGGACCGATAGTTTGTTCCCGACGAGCAGTTTCAACGCGACGAGTTACGCCGTAGACGTCCTGTTCAGACCTCAGCTAGCAGCATAGGAGACGTAAGATGCACGCCGAACTTTATACCGATGGAATCGAAGAAATTACCGTCAGTGGAACCATCGTCCGCGTCGATCTGGTCAGTCTTTCACCGACAGAGCGTGACGCCAACAACGCTCCGAAGCGCGTATTTTCTCAGCGGCTGATCTTTTCGGTCGAATCTTTCGCTAACTCGGTCGACGTAATGCAGAAGGCGCTCCAGGGCCTGGTCGATGCGGGCGTCGTCCGGCGGAACCAGCCAGCTCAATCGCACAACGGTGCGTCGGGAGTACGTGATGCGCTGGCGCACAACACACGGTCTCTGAATGTCTCTTCGAACTTCCGCTGACATCGATGCCGCTGGCGGCGCGAAGGACCGGGTTGCGGACGCGCCCGCGCCCGGATTGTCGACCCAGACGGCATTGGAATGCCTGTCCAAGGTTTCCAGTCACCATGGCATAGATCTGCCGGTCGAACGCTTGAAGCATGCGTATGCGGTAGCCGGCCCGCTCTCGTTGAATCTCCTGCTGCGCATGGCGAAGGATGCAGGCCTGCGCGCGAGGAGCACGAAGCTGGATTGGGGCGCGCTGATTCATCTTGGAGAGGCCTATCCGGCGCTGGCGAGGCTCGCCAATGGCAACTGGATCGCCGTTCTTGGTGCGGGACGGCGAACTGATGGCACCGAGGTCGTCAGCATCTTCGACCCGCTCGCCGACCGCAAGCACGAGGTCTTGGTTGTCGAGCGCGATCGATTCTGTGCGCAGTGGGCCGGTGACACGATCCTGATCAAGCGCGAGCAGTTGACACAGGATGGCCGAGGGAGTTTCGGCCTCCGGTGGTTTGTGCCGGAACTGCTTCTTCAATGGCGGCTGTTCAGGGACGTCGCCATTGCCGCCATCCTGCTCTATGCGTTGGGCCTCGTCATCCCGATATTTTTCCAGCTCGTCATCGACAAGGTTTTGGTTCACGAAAGCTTCACCACTCTGTACGTACTCGCGGTAGGAGCGGCCGTAGCGCTCGTCTTTGACGCGATATTCGGCTTTCTGCGGCGCTACTTGTTGCTATATGCGACCAACAGGGTCGACATTCGCGTCGCTACGAAGACGTTCGGTCATCTCCTCGGGCTACCGGTTACGTTTTTCGAGCACATGGCCGCCGGAGTCCTGGTCAAGCACATGCAGCAGGCGGCGAGGATCCGTGAGTTTCTGACCGGGCGCTTGTTTCTGACGACCCTCGATGCGCTTTCGCTGTTCGTCTTCCTGCCGGTCCTTGCGCTTTATAGCGTCAAATTGACTTTGATGGTCCTGGCCTTCACCGCCGCGAGCGGCGCCGTCGTCGGCCTGCTCATGGGTCCATTTCGACGACGACTGTACGATCTATATCAAGCGGAAGGTGCGCGGCAGGCTCTCCTCGTCGAAACAGTTCACGGCATGCGCACCGTGAAGTCGCTGGGGATGGAGCCAGCGCAGAGCAGGGTTTGGGATAGCCGCTGCGCGCAGTCCGTGACCATGCGATTCGGTGTCGAGAAGATCTCCGCAGGCGCCCAGGCGCTCACCGGATTTCTCGAGAAGATCATGACGCTCGGAATCATCTCCGTCGGGGCACTCGATGTCTTCGCCGGCGAAATGACAATCGGCGCGTTGGTCGCCTTCAATATGCTGGCCGGCAGGGTCTCCGGACCGCTGGTCCAGCTCGTGACCATGGTGCATGAATACCAGGAAGTGGCTCTTGCCGTGAAAATGCTCGGCGAGGTGATGAATCAGAAGCCTGAGCGCGACGGTCGGAAAGATGGGCTGCGGCCCGACCTTGCCGGCAAAATCGAGTTCGAAAGTGTCTCTTTTCGCTACGGATCCGAGGGATCCCCGGCGCTTGATCATGTCTCCTTCACCGTTGAGCCAGGATCGATCTTCGGGATCGTGGGACGGAGCGGCTCAGGCAAGACGACTCTCACCAGGCTGATTTCGGGCATGTATCCGGTGCAGCAGGGGCTGCTGCGCATCGACGGATATGACTCGAGGGAGCTCGACCTCGCGCATCTGCGCCGAAACCTTGGGATCGTCCTGCAAGACAATTTCCTGTTTCGCGGGACGATTCGCGACAATATCGCCTGCGTGAAACGTGATGCCACCTTTGCCGAGGTCGTCGCTGCAGCTCAGCTCGCAGGCGCCGACGAGTTCATCGAACGGTTGCCGCGTGGCTTCGACACCATGCTTGAGGAGGATGCATCGAACCTGTCCGGCGGGCAGAAGCAGCGGCTCGCGATTGCGAGAGCTCTGATCGTCAATCCAAGGATCTTGATTTTCGATGAAGCGACGAGTGCCCTCGATGCCGAAAGCGAAATGATCATCAGGCGCAATCTCCGCCGTTTGGCGGCAGGACGTACCGTTATCGTCGTCTCGCATCGGTTGTCGATGCTGACCGAAGCAAGCCAGATCCTGGTGATGGACCGCGGCCGAATCGTCGATATGGATCGCCACGACCACCTCCTGTCGAAATGCACTATCTACAGGCATTTGTGGAATCAACAGATGAAGCAGATTGCATGAGGGAGACTGGTCCATCACGCGCGGATGTGAATCCGAACGGTCTCGCTCCGGCCAGATCGGTCGAGCGCCGCCGCAAGCTATTCAGGCCAGTACCGAGGCGAGCGCCAGTCATCGCCGAGTTCCAGTCCGATGCGACCGAACTCGAGCAGCAAGCGCCACCGCGGCTCGCGCGCTTCATCCTTTACGGCGTACTTGCACTAATTGCTTTCGTGGTCATCTGGGCTTCCGTTTCGCAGGTGGAGATGATCGTCACGGCGCAGGGAAAACTTACCACGACGCGTCCCAACCTGGTCGTGCAGCCGTTGGAAACGTCGGTCATACGCGAGATCCACGTCAAGGCCGGTGATCGCGTCAACCGCGGCGACGTTCTGGCGACGCTCGATCCGACGTTTTCGCAGGCGGATTTCGACCAACTGCGCGGCAGAGTGGCTGGATTCGATGCGTCGATCGATCGTCTGAGCGCTGAATTGAACGGAATCGAGTATGCCGTCAAAGAGCTGACGAACGCGGATCAGATCCTGCAAGGCAAGTTGTTCTTGCAGAGGAGAGCCGCCTACGAGGCGCAGATTCAGAACTACGACGCACAGATCGCTTCCGCGCAAGCCAATCTCAAGACAGCACAGAATGAAGAGGCGGTTCTCCTTCAGCGGCTCGACACAATGCGTTCGATTGAAGCGATGCGGACCACGCTGATGGATAAAGAGGTCGGTTCGAGGCTGAACTTCCTGCTGTCTCGCGATGCTCGGCTCGAGGTCGAAAGCAATCTGGCGCGTGTTCGCGGCAGTATCGCCGATAGTACCCATCGGCTCGAAAAGGCCCGCGCTGATCAGAAAGTGTTCGCCGAGGAGTTTCGTCGCACCACCTATCAGGAACTGGTGGAGACGCTGCCGAAGCGCAATAGCGCGGCAGAGGAATTGAAGAAGGCCGAGCTTCGTCGACAGTTGATCATCCTGCAGGCGCCGGCAGATGCCGTGGTGCTGGATATCGCGAACCGGACAGTCGGCTCGGTGGTTCGCGAGGCCGAAACGTTGTTTGTTCTGGTTCCGCGCGACGTGCCGCTTCAGGCGGAGGTCAACGTCGAGGGGCGGGATATCGGTCAGGTGGCGCTCGGACAGTCGGTTCGGATCAAGTTCGAAGCGTTTCCCTTCCAGAAGTATGGAACTGCAACGGGAGAAGTCCGCGTCATCAGTCAGGATACGTTTTCCCCGGATACGAAGGCCGAAGGTGCGCGCCGCGCGCCAGCTCCCTATTACCGCGTACTGGTCGATTTGTCGGACACGCACCTTCGGCTGCCGGCTGAACGCATTCAACTGATTCCGGGTATGGCGGTGACGGCCGAACTGAAAGTCGGCAAGCGCACCGTGATCTCCTACTTCCTCTATCCATTGCTACGCGGACTGGATGAAAGCATCCGGGAGTACTAGGTAAATCAGCGTAGATGCCGGTTCAGGTAGATCAGTCCTCATCCGGAGAGGGCGCGCGCTCGCGAGAGTCGAACTACGCCCTTTGAGGCTTGGTGCTGCAGCCCGAACATGGCCGCCGGGCGCACACCCATCGTCTGGATGGATGTTTCCCGACCAGTAAAATCGCTCGCAGGAGGCGTGATCTCCAAACGCTCAATGTGTTGCTTGTCTGTCCACCTGCCGCCTGAGAGCACTAGGCCTTAGCAGATACTTCGTCCAACGTCCCTCAGCTGACTGCACTTCAGGGCCGAAGTATGCCTTCGGGGTGGCATTACAGGCGATTGTCGAAGAGTGCTGCGCGCGCTGTCGGGTGCGCGTGTCGGCACTTGCATCGAACTGACGGAGGAAGTCGCGGCGGTGGAGGGCAAGAGCGCCGCACGCTGTTTCATTCCATATCGTCAACCGCGGGGCCGAAAGCTTCAAAGTCGCGAACAAAAACCGCGAGAAAATAGGGACGGATCTAAAATTTTAATTTATTTATCTTCTTGAAAATAACCGCCCGGACGGTATTATAGAATAATAATTAAATGCTGTTTCGATTGAATAATACATTTTTCTGCAGAGGGTTGCGGTGCGTGCGTGGATGTTTGCGATGGTCCTTCGATACTCAAGGTATGGCCGACACCGTCGATCTCGCGAGCGCGGTTGTGGGCTGGCCGGCGTTCGACATCTTCGCATGCGCAGTGGGCGTCGCCTCGTATGTAGTTCCACCGCGAATGGCCGGACCGCATTTGTCAGGAGCCAAGTCGCGTGTGGTGGCGGTACGTCACCTTGTTCGCATGTCAAACGCATCTATGAAGGACTCGCGTTATGATTTTCGTAACAGTCGGAACGCAAGTGCAATTCGACCGTCTGATCCGAACGGTCGACGAATGGGCCGGTGCACGCGCAAGGAGCGATGTTTTCGCTCAGATCGGGCCATCAAACTATCCATTCAAGCACATCCGTACCGAGCGGTTCATTGACCCAAGTCGATTCAAAAGTTGCGTCGAGGCGGCAAGCGTGGTGATCGCTCATGCAGGCATGGGCTCCATTATCACCGCCCTCGAGCTCGGAAAACGAATTATCGTCATGCCACGCCGTGCGAGCCTGGGTGAACACCGAAACGATCATCAGATCGCAACGGCAAAACAGTTCGCCGCGCAAGGCCGTATTGAGGTCGCTTTCGAAGAACGGGAATTAACGGACAAATTGGATCAGTTGGACATCGTCAATCGATGCGAACGCCTCGGTGGTGAAGCATCGCCGCAGCTGATCACGGCAATTCGGAGTTTCATCGAAACGGGACATGTTCGTTCCGGACCTAACAGCGCTTCAGCTTAGGCGGTGGATATGAAAATACAATACGGCCGAGCCTCTTCTCCTGTCCAGTCGTGCCGTAACGATGACGGAGACCTCCGCCTAAGCCAGCAACGAAGATTGCCAAAAGCGCACCGCCCTGCTCGACGTCGCCATGGCAACCGTGAGCTGGAATGTCCTAGACACACTGCGCGTCTGTCCGTGTTCACTTGGCCGCGGAGGTCAGCGGTGTGGCCATCGCCAGGACTGTCGAACTAACCTAGCAAGTTGAAAACCTCACGCGAGTTTTGATCACTGGTGCAGTTATGTCGAACGATACAGTTGGCATTGGGGTTGTCGGATACGGCTATTGGGGACCGAACCTGGTCCGCAATTTCGCTGCTCATCCTTCGGTACGTCTAGTTGGTATAAGCGACCTTGATCCGGAGAAGCTCGCGACCAGCAAGCGTCTTTATCCGGGAGCGATAACGACGTCCTGTTACGACGAATTGTTCAAGAACCCGGCCATCGATGCCGTGGCCATCGCTACGCCGGTTCATACACATTATGAATTGGCGCTATCCGCGCTCAAGGCGGGAAAGCACGTTCTGGTTGAAAAGCCGCTGGCACAAAGTTCAGATCTGGCCCGACGCCTGATCGATGAGGCAGCTCGGCGCGGTCTAATACTGAGCGTGGATCACACTTTCGTCTATACGCCGGCCGTGCGGAAAATCCGCGAGCTCTTGCTTAAGAAGGAGCTCGGTGAAGTCTATTACTACGACAGCACGCGGGCCAGCCTTGGCCTGTTCCAGAGCGACGTCAACGTGATCTGGGACTTAGCGGTGCACGACATTTCGATTATCCACCATATCTTGGATGAGAGGCCTGTTGCAGTTTCGGCGACGGGATCGTGCCATGTGGCCGGCTCGCCGGAAAGCATGGCCCATATCACATTGTTCTTCGATAGCACATGCGTTGCCCATATCAGCGTCAACTGGCTCTCGCCAATCAAGGTCCGGCAGACGTTCATTGGAGGCAGCAAGAAGATGATCGTCTATGACGATCTTGAACCGACGGAAAAGATCAAGGTGTATGACAAGGGTATCACCGTGGACGGCCCCTCCGATCACGCCCATCAATTCCGGATCGGTTATCGGGCTGGAGATATGTGGGCGCCCCACGTCGCTCCTAAGGAAGCGCTGCAGGTCGAGGTCGAGCATTTCATCGCTTGTGTGCGCAATGGGACGCCACCGATCTCGAGTGGCATGTCCGGACTGCGGGTGATCGAGGTCCTGGAGGCTGCATCTCGGTCGATCGCCGAACACGGCAAGCCGGTCCTACTGAAACGGCAGGAGTACAGGAGTCCGGAACGTGCGACGGCCACGGTTTGAAGCATTGGCGGGCGACACGGTATCCGCGAACAGCGCGACGGTCTCGCGATGAATTCGGTAGAACGTTCCATCCTGTTTTCAGCGGCCGACCGCTATGGAAGCCTTATCCTGGTCTTCGTTGCCACCGCTATCCTCGCTCGTCTGCTTTCGCCGGCAGAATTCGGGGTCTATGCAGTCGTCACTGCCATCACGACGGTGATTGGCGCATCCTTTTTTGAGTTCGGGGGCGGAAACTATCTGATTCAGAAGCGTGAATTATCCACGGCGGACGTTCGCTCCGCGTTCACCATCACGCTCGGAATATCGGTAGCAATTGCGCTTCTGCTGTTCGTGCTTGCGGGCCCGCTCTCGGAGCTCTTTGCCCAGGACAGTCTCAGAAGGGGCATCCAGGTGGCGGCGCTGAATTTTGTTCTAGTCCCGTTTCACGGGACAACATCCGCTCTGCTCCGCCGCGACATGAAATTCGGCACGCTGGCCGTGTGCAACCTGGCAACCGGAGCGGCGACGGCCGTCGCATCGATCGTGCTTGCGATGGCGGGATTCAGCTACATGGCGCCAATCTGGGGCGGATTGGCGGGGAGCATTGTATTCACCGTGATGCTGCTTGCCAATCATCGGGACTGGGGCGTCTTGCGTCCATCGCTGCTCGGGCATCGCGAGGTAGTCAACTTCGGTCTTTACTCCAGCGCGGTCAGCGTCATCAATCTCGTCTACAATCTGGCGCCGCAGCTGCTGCTCGCCAAGATCCTGGATTTTGGATCTGTCGGTCTGTACACCCGGGCTACCAATCTGACACAAATGTTCGACCGGCTCGTCGCGCAGGCTCTAAATCCTGTCATTATGCCGGCGATTGTCGCACAACGCAGGGCAGGGGCGGATCTGAAGGCCGTCTATCTCGAGGCAGTTGAACTCCTTTCGGCTGTGCAGTGGCCGTTCTTGATTTTTGTCGCGCTCATGGCTCAGCCGATCGTTCTGATTTGGCTCGGGCAGACGTGGCTGGAAATAGTTCCCTTGGTCCGCATTCTCTGCATTGCAAATCTTGCGCTATTCGCGGCTTGCCTTACCTATCCCGTGTTCCTCGCTGTTGGAAGCGTACGCGACGCCTTGGTGTCTTCGCTCATCTCGCTACCACCTTCGCTTCTGGTCGTTCTGGGCGCATCGTTTTTCGGCGTAGAGGCTGTCGCAAGCGCGGCTCTCGCAACACTGCCGTTCCAGACCGCCGTGGTGATATATTTCCTCAAACGTCATCTGGCCTTCAGTTCAGGGGAGTTTTTCCGCGCCTCTCTGAAGAGCGGCCTGGTGACGTTCGCTATGGCCCCCGGTGTACTGGCTTGCGCCGCATTGATCGAAGCGGGCATGCTTACTTCCCTGACCGGCCTGATACTGTCGTTCCCCATTGCCGGCCTCGGCTGGTGGTGCGGATTGACAATGACCGGCCATCCGCTGCTGCATCAGCTTCGCCACGTTGCAGACGGGCTCTTCCGGAGTGCGCCGAGGCTGCGTCGATCACGTCCGGCATAATCTGGAGGACAACCATGCCTATAACGAAGGATGTGAAGCTAGGCCGTGACGTCAGGATATTTCATCCCGAGCTGGTCAACCTGTATGGTTGCACCGTTGGCGATGAGAGCAAGATTGGAGCCTTCGTCGAGATTCAGGCGGGGGCAAAGATAGGTGCGCGTTGTAAGATTTCGTCGCATACCTTCGTCTGCGAGGGCGTCACGATCGAAGACGAAGTTTTCATCGGCCACGGTGTGATGTTCACGAACGACAAATATCCGAAGGCGACAACCGCAAATGGTCGTCCTCAGCTGGCTTCGGACTGGACACTTCAGCGCACTCACGTCGGTAGGAGAGCCTCCATCGGCTCGAATGCGACCATTCTATGCGGCGTGACGATCGGAGAGGGGGCCTCCGTAGGTGCGGGAGCGGTGGTGACAAAGGACATTCCCCCCGGCGCAGTCGTGGCCGGCGTGCCTGCTCGGATTCTGGCCGCCGCTGACGACGGGGTGCCAAGCGGTCGTAGCTCAGCAGAGCCGCTTCAGAAAGACTATCACCGGTAATATATATTCTGCTTGAATTTAACGCTTGATTAAATTTAATAGTGGGATTTAAATAGCCGATATAATGTCGATCAAATCAAGGCTTTGAATCTTGATACCCTTCCTGGACCTGAAAGCGCAATACAGCCAGATCAAGCCGGAAATCGACGCCGCAGTGGCGAGGGTCGTCAGTAGCGGGCACTTTGTGCTCGGACCCGAGGTCACAGCCTTCGAGGAACGCTTTGCAAACTATTGCAGGACCACCGCTTGTCGCGCGGTGAACAGTGGCACCTCGGCGCTTCACCTTGCCTTGCTGGCGGCCGGCGTCGGATCCGGTGACGAAGTCATCACGGTCTCCATGACGTTCGTCGCAACAACCGCAGCTATTCTCTACAGCGGCGCCAGGCCGGTATTTGTCGACGTTGACCCGGTAACATGGACGATGGATCCCAGCTTGATCGAAGCTGCGATCACACCGCGAACCAAGGCGATTCTGCCAGTTCACCTCCACGGGCTGATGGCCGACATGGATCCGATAATGGCCATAGCGCGTCGTCACGGGCTGGTCGTCATTGAGGACGCCGCGCAGGCGCACGGCGCGGAATATCGCGGACGTCGCGCAGGCTCGATCGGCGATCTGGGATGTTTCAGCTTTTATCCGGGCAAGAACCTCGGAGCGTTTGGCGAGGGTGGGGCGGTCGTCACCGACCGGCCTGAATTCGCACGCCGCGTGTCCCTGTTGCGGGATTGGGGGCAGGAGGCGAAGTACGACCACGTCATTGCCGGATACAACTATCGCATGGACGAAATCCAGAGCGCGGTACTGAATGTCAAGCTGGACTATATTGAGCATTGGACGGACGCACGTCGGTCGCTGGCTGAGCGATACAATGCGCTGCTTTCTGGTCTTCCATTCGCGCGTCCCCAGCCGCCCCAGTACGTCCGCCACGTGTATCACGTCTATGCGGTCAGATCGGAGCGCCGCGACGACGCGCTGAACCGATTGCGTGATGCCGGGATTGGCGCCGGGATTCACTATCCGGTCCCAGTGCATCTGCAGAGGGCATATGCAGAACTCGGCTATCGGGCCGGTGATCTCCCCGTCACTGAGATGCTCGCGAACGACTTCCTCTCTCTTCCCATCTATCCCGAGTTGCCGCCGGAACGGACGGCCGAGGTTGTCGGAATATTGAGGAGTGCGGCGCTGCGGCCTAGCGCAGACATCAGCACCCGGTCGGAGCATCCACAAAGCTTCATGACATGGTCCCACAACAGGAGAGCGTCTTGATCGATATCAAGGGTAAACGCGTTCTGGTCACCGGCGGGGCAGGATTTATCGGCTCCCACATCGTTGATCTGCTCTGCGACGAGGGCTGCATCGAGATTGTTGCCCTCGACAACATGATCAGAGGCCGGCCGGAAAATCTCCGGCGGGCGCTCGGGCGTGGGCCCGTAAGGCTGGTTCACGGCGACATTCGCGATCGCAAGCTGATGGAAGCGTTGGTCAAGGCTGCCGACATCGTCTTTCACCAGGCCGCGCTCCGCATCACTCATTGTGCGGCCGAACCGCGCCTGGCTAAGGAGGTCATGGTGGATGCCACCTACGACCTGCTGGAGCTGTGCATCAAGCACGACATTGAGAAGATCATCGCGGCCTCTTCGGCATCGGTATATGGCATGGCCGAGGAGTTTCCGACGACAGAGCGGCAGAATGCCTACAATAACCGAACCCTATATGGGGCCGCCAAGGCGTTTAACGAAGGGCTACTGCGGGCTTTCAACGATGCATGCGGCCTCGACTATGTGGCATTCCGGTATTTCAACGTCTATGGCAGCCGGATGGACATCCACGGACGGTACACCGAGGTCTTGATCCGCTGGATGGAGCGGCTGGAAGCCGGATTGCCTCCCGTTATCTTTGGCGACGGCCGTCAGACCATGGATTTCGTCCACGTCCGCGACGTCGCGCGTGCCAACATCCTTGCCGCCAGGGCAAAGATTACCGATGAGGTCTTTAACGTCGGGAGCGGCACTGAAACAAGCCTGACCGAGCTGGCTACGGTACTTGCGTCGGTGATGGGACACCGCGGCCTCACGCCTGAATTCGCGCCGGAGCGCTCGGTCAATCCAGTACCGCGACGGCTGGCCTCGACGGGTAAGGCAGAGCGTTTGCTGGGCTTCCGCACCACGGTTTCGCTGGAGCAAGGGCTCGCAGATCTCGTGAAATGGTGGCGATCCGAGCGCGAGCTCGCTTCGGAACATCAGCGGCAGGCGGCGGCATCGTGATTCCGATCGCAATGTCGCTACTTGCAGATCAAGAGACCGAAGCGGCGCGCCTGGCCGTTCTCTCTGCTTGGGCGTCGGAGCGTTCGAGGCCGAGGCGGAACGCGCGGCCCTGCCATCCGGCTAGGTTCGGTAGAGTCCGCAGACGGGGGTGAGCACGGGTTCGCCCCTGTAGTCGGCTCGGTCGATGCCTGTGCGGCGCCCGCGGAAAGCCATCGGCTGTGAGGCTGAACCACCCCATGAGGCTGATCGAACCTGTGGCAGCCTCAGATACGCAAATTTGATCGATCTCGACCGGACCATTCATGATTTCGATCGTCGTCCCAGCCCACAATGAGAGTTCTGTGATCGCACGGACGTTGAGGCAATGGGTTGGCAACCCAGCTTCGGACCAGATCCGTGTGGTCGTCGTCTGCAACGGGTGCTCAGACGACACTGCGAACGTCGCCCGGCGTTTCGGCCCAGCCGTCAATGTTGTGGAATCGAACATCGCAAGGAAGACCCACGCTCTGAACCTTGGCGATCAAATCGCGGACGTTTTTCCGCGGATTTATGTTGATGCCGATATTCTGATTACCGTTGATGCCATTCTGGCTTTGGCAAGCCGCCTCGATGAAGGTGGCGTTTTGGCGGTCGCGCCTACAGCCGACATCAATCTGGCAGGCTGTTCCTGGCTCGTCCGTAAATACTTCGGAATCCGGTCACGGCTGCCATCCTCGCGTGAGGGTATCGGCGGTTCTGGCGTGTATGCCTTATCTGAGGCGGGACGCAAGCGGTTCGGCCAATTTCCAGACATCACCGCTGATGACACCTTTGTTCGACTTCAGTTCAGACCAGAAGAGCGGGAGACACTGCCCCGCGTTAGGTCCATGGTATTCGCCCCACGCACTCTGCTGCAGCTTATCGCCGTCAGAACTCGTGCCTACAGGGGAACATTCGAGCTCGCCCGGCGCTTTCCTGAACTGCGTGTCAACAAAGGACCGGCGAATGGCCGGGCGCTCATTGCGCTGTTCAAGGAACCTCGCTTATGGGCCGGACTATTGATTTATTGTGGGGTCAACATTGCCGCTCGCTGTAAGGCTACCCTGGGTTCCCGACTTGGAGCTCATCGTTGGCAACGCGACGACACTTCCCGTGAGGTACTATCAGATTCAATCAAGTAAGATTCTAATTCGGCTGGCCTGACAGGAAATCGGACGTGCCGCGCATATAAATCGCTTGATTTTAAATGGCGGCATGTTAATTTAAATTAAAATATTAAATGCAGGCGCCGAGGACCCGATCCGTTCATGGGAGCTTGCGAGCTTGCAGCGTTCTAGGGAGGCCAGCCCATGCTTCTCAGCCCGGTTTTTCACCGCAAGACGTTGCTCAAGAACAACACGCCGCGGTCACCCGGCACTCGGCCGAAACTGCTGGCGGTCTCTTCGGGTGGGGGCCATTGGGTGCAGCTGTTGCGGATCAAACCCGCCTTCGAGCATTGCGAAGTCACGTTCGTCACCGTCCACGACTCCTATCAAGCCCAGGTGCCCGACCACAAATTCTACCTTGTCAATGATGCTAACCGGTTGACCAAAATCGCGCTGTTGAAGGCGGCGCGCAGAATGGCCTGGATCGTTTGGAATGAAAGGCCGGACATCGTCGTTTCGACGGGTGCCGCTCCGGGATATTTGGCACTACGGTTTGGACAAATGATGGGTGCGCGCACTATCTGGCTCGACAGCATCGCCAACATCGAGCAGCTTTCGATGTCGGGAGACCGTATTGGTCATTGCGCCGACCTCTGGCTGACGCAGTGGCCCCATCTGGCGCGACCTGAGGGACCTCATTACACAGGCGCGGTGCTATGAGTTTCCTGGCGGTCGGAATGCCGTCACAGCTGGACCAGCAGCTCCATGTCTTCGCGCATCGTGATTTCTCGTGAAGGCATTGCTTGCATGATTACCTCAAGCTTGAAAGTGGATGATAGTCATGCCTCCTCGAGGGGGACTGGATCGCAGTTGCCCCCGGGCGACCATCTGCGCTGACGCGGTGGTGTCGCGTGACGTTCGGCTACGCGACCGTAGTGTCGTGCGCATCGGCTGCAGGAAGGCAGGTTGGCGCCTGAAGCTGCCCCCGATAGTGGCGACATCTACATTAGATTGATTTATTATCGTTGGGTTAATTGACTTAATATAATAATCTATGACAAATAAATCGCGACGCCGCATCGCGCTCCAGGAATAGGAATAGTCCTTGATGCCCTTGTCAGGTTTGAAAGCTCAAGATCGTCGGGCCAGTTCTGAGATCGATGTAGCGCCAAGTCCGGGCAGGGGTTGGTCTGGGCGGCTCGCCAGCAGGAGGGCGATAATCCCGTGATTCCGATCGCATTACCGTTGGTTGCTGAGGAGGAGGCCGACGCAGCTCGCGCAGCTGTACTCTCCGGCTGGGTCTCGCAGGGCCCCCAGGTGGCAGCCTTCGAGCGCGATTTTGCGGCCCTGGTCGGTGCGCCTTATGCCTGCGCCGTTTCCAACTGCACAACCGCCCTGCATTTGGCGCTCGTCGCCCTGGAGATTGGGCCTGGCGACGAGGTCATCACGGCCAGCCACTCATTTATCGCCACGGCCAATTGCATCCGATATTGCGGCGCGACTCCGGTCTTTGTCGACATCGATCCCGGTACATACAATATCGACCCTAACCGGGTTGCCGAAGCGATCACTCGGCGCACACGCGCGGTGATCGCCGTCCACCAGATGGGTATGCCCTGCGATCTGACAGCCCTCGCCACGCTGGCCGATCGCCAGGGCATCATCTTGATCGAGGATGCGGCCTGCGCAGCCGGCAGCCAGATCCGAGTGGATGGCAGCTGGGAGCGCGTCGGCAAGCCGCATGGGCGGATCGCCTGCTTCTCCTTTCACCCCCGCAAGGTCATCACGACCGGCGAGGGTGGGATGCTCACCACCTCCGATGCGAAGCTCGACCATAAGTTCAGGCTGTTGCGCCAGCATGGCATGAGCGTTCCGGACATCGTGCGGCACGGCTCACAGCAGGTGATCTTCGAGGACTATCTAGTAGTCGGCTACAACTACCGCATGACCGATATACAGGCCGCGGTCGGACGCGAGCAGCTCGAGCGGCTGCCTGCACTGGTGTCTCGACGCCGCGCGATCGCGGCCCGCTATCGAGAAATGCTCGGCAATTTCGGAGGCCTGAGACTGCCGATCGAGCCCGAATGGGCGCGGTCCAACTGGCAGAGCTATTGCGTTGGGCTGCCGGACCGCGTCGACCAGCTCAAGATCATGCAAAGCCTGCTCGATCAGGGCATCGCGACTCGACGCGGCATTATGTGCTCGCACCGGGAAGCGCCCTACGCCAAGGACAAGCACCGCCACGATCTGCGGCACTCCGAGTTCGCGCAGGACAATTCGATTCTGTTGCCAATTTACGCGCAGATGAACGAGGAAGACCAGGAGCGGGTCGCCTGCGCGTTGCGAAGGGAGCTCCAAGCCTCTGCATTGTAATAGGCCGCGTTCCTCAAGGCCCAAGACGCTCTGTGCGTTCTTCATGGCGCGTCATCGAGCAAGTTACGGCTTAGGCTCATCAAAGTGCGGATCCACAATAGGCGAGTTATTCCAAATGCAAAAGCCGCTTGTTAGCTTTGTCGTCCCTTGCTACCGACTGGCTGCTTTCTTGCCAGAATGTGTCGACAGCATCCTCTCGCAGACCTTTGAGGATTTCGAAATCCTCATCATGGATGATTGCTCTCCGGACAACACGGAAGAAGTTGCCAGAACATTCACAGACAGTCGCGTTACCTATGTCAGGAACGAGCAGAACCTGGGAGCGCTCCGGAATTACAACAAGGGAATACTCTTAAGTCGAGGGAAGTACGTTTGGCTTATATCGGCTGATGATCGCTTGCGCCGACCGTACATACTGCAAAGATACGTCGAAACCCTGGAAAATCATCCGGAGGTCGGCCTCGCGTTCTGCCCCGGGGTTAGCCTGAGACGTGGAAAAGAAGGTGCAGTGATAGATTACTCGACCTATGGAGACGTCGATACGATCGTCAGGGGAGAGGAGATCATCAAGCACTCATTGAAAGTAAAAGGAAATGCGATTCTGGCTGCGTCGGTGCTTGTTCGACGTGACTGTTACGAGAAACTGAGCCTCTATCCGGTCGACGTGGTATGGGCCGGAATTCCGGTCGATTTCATATGGGGCGGCGATTGGTACATGTGGCTATTGTTCTCCTTGAACTATCACGTCGCATACTTTGCAGAGCCGATGGTGTGTTACCGTGAACATGAACTCAGTATGACAAACGCCATCACTCAAGAGAAGATCGATATCTGCTGGCACTCCGAGTTGGCCGTCATCACGATGATATCGCAGGCTGCCAAGGAGAAAGGCGCCCTGACAGTATATAAGGCTTGCTTGGGTGCGCTCGCCAACTTCTATGCCAAACATTGTGCCTCAAAACCCTATTCGTGGATGGGGCAGACATCCTGGTCCACTATAGATCTTCAGCAGGTGGAAGCGACACTCGATCGCAGCCCTTATACTGAGCAGGAGAAGGCGTGGATCCGTTCACGCATTATGGTGGCGCTGGCTGAGATCTATTATTCAGAGGGCGATTCTGTATCAGCGAGATCATACTATTTGAAGGGATTGAAGCTGAAGCCTTTCATGCTGCCGGTGTTCTTGAAATTGATTGTTCTTTCATTCGGTGGTCCAGGCCGGCAGGTTCGCGACTTGCTGCGAACCGCTCGAGAGCATTTGGTGCGAGGCTGATTGAAGGATCAGTTTCCGAGTTTAACCGACTCTTTTGCTGTAAGTTCGATGAAGAAGACCCTAGTGATCAGCGACAGGTTTCCTCTGCCTGAGAAGTTTGGCGCTGACATCAGAACCATGAATCTCGCACGATACTTTGCCGGCCTTGGGCCCGTCGATATTGCGTATCTCTCGGATTTGCCCTCCGGCCTGCGACAGATGGCAGGAGCGGGGGGACATCTCGAAAAGGAGGACGTATTCTCCGGGAAGTATTGTTTACAGAAGCTGGAGTACCCTAGAACCTTGCGGGGACGGTTCGGAATGTCGGTCCGTGGCTTTCCGTATCCCGTTAGAGAGTATAGCAAAGCCTCGATGGAGAAGTTGGTCGCGCTAATAGAGTTTGGCGGCTACGATTTTGTGCTGGTGCGATACCTCCGGAATACCGCCGGGCTTTTTGGATTGTCACAGACGGCGAAAATGAAGGTCATCGTTGATATTGATGACGTCCTGACTCTTTCACTCTATGATACGCTGTTTACCCCGACGAATAATGCCTTGAGGAAACTGTTCCGTGCCATCAACAAGGTGCTCCTGACCTACTATCAAACTCGTTGTGTGACCGCCTTTGGCGCCTGCTTGGTATGTTCCGAGAAGGATAAATTGGATCTGTGGGGTGAAAAGGCCTCTGAAAGTATCTTCGTTGTGCCAAACACGTTGGGGATGAGAGGTCCAGGAAAACTCCCCATGGGGAGCGGGTTCGCCGGCCGACACATTTTGCTGTTTATTGGTGCGCTTCACTATCAGCCTAATGTCAGCGGCTTGCTCTGGTTTTTGGAGAACGTGTATCCGCTCTACAGGAATGTGTACCCCGATGCCGTTCTTTTGGTTGTTGGACGTGACCCATTGCCAGAGGTGATCGAAGCTTGCGCTCGCTCAAAGGGAGTCGAGTTGCATCCCGATGTCCCTGATGTCGTCGAGTACTACAAGGACTGTAGAGCGGTTGTTGTGCCATTGCTCGAGGGTAGCGGGACGCGGTTAAAGGTTTTGGAGGCGGCACTCTTGGAGAGGCCCATTATCTCTACAAGGAAAGGTGTAGAAGGGCTGGATGTCGTCTCTGGCGTTCATTTTTTGGAGTTCAATGATGATCGTAGCTTTTGCGAGGCGTATAGGGCCTTAAGCAACGAAACGGTCTATGACGCTCTTGTGGCAAGCGCTGAAAGCATGGTTCTAGAAAGATATTCAAACAGCGCTCTTTCTGCTTCAATGAGCAAGGTGGTTGCATATATCGATTCAAGGAAGGCCAAAATGTCCTCGCCGAGGTCTCACACCCCCCGCAGGGCAACCTTCCGGTGAAGCTTTCAATTAGCTACGAATTCTCATCCGTCCAGAGCGCCACTGCCCAGGTGCGGGACCGGGAGGACCCCTGCAGTCCGCGCCGCATGTCGCAGGCTTGGCCGATCTCTTAGTCAATCGCTCTCATGCCCTTGCACTTCAAGCGTGAGCCTCGGCTTGGACTTACGGTGATCCAGCCCTAGGCAGCGTTCAGCAGGAAAGCTACCTGGTCGCCCTGCTGTTCAATATTCAGCGTTGCCGCCCTCTTGGCAAACTCTCTCATTTCCCGCCGGCTGAACAAATCGTCTGGTCTGGATGATGCGAGCGGCTTGGAGCTCCTGTACATTTCGCTTCCCCAGAACTGAAATGCAGTCGAGTCGTCGATTGATTGCCTAACACGCAAACCACAGCGCTCCGCCAATGCACTCATTCCCTTGCGAGAGGGTATCACAACGTGGCGCGGCGCATCCAGTTGCACCCAGTTCGGGCCGTACTCTCTCCACGCATGCGAGGATGAAGTTGGGATGCGAACCAGAATGCGGCCACCGGGCGCAAGTAGCCTTCTTGCATTGCTAAGACTTTGGTCCGGCTCAGGCATGTGTTCTAACGAATGATTGAACATGATGAAGTCGAACTCGCCGGACATACTCTGAAGATCCGATTTTCGAATCGTCACGGCACCTGCTGTTGGTTCGACAATGTAGGGATCGACTCCTGTAAGATTCTTGAACCCTGCCGCAGACATTCTGTAAAGAAGTTTCCCGGACCCGCAGCCTACGTCAAGCACCCGAGAACAGGGATTAATTCCAAAGCATCCGATGACCGCTACGATGGGGTCGTACCTCACAAAGGACGCCACGGCTCCCAATATGCTTTTGGTGCCAAGTGCGTGCGCGTCCCTGACGGCAGTAACACGCGAATTTCGCGACGGTCTGGAGAATGAGTAATACCCATCGGGGTAAAGGCGGCTCTCATCGGCTACGTCCGATAAGCGCTGGATCGTCCCACAATCACTACATTCCTGGTACTCAAACCGCTCTTTTGTGCCAAACATCATCTCAATAAAGACGTGGTGGCGATGTTCGCTGTCTGACAAGCAAGTTTTACAAATCATATCGAGTACCTAGCCACAACGGCGGATCGACTGCCGGCTCAGCGATCGGTGAGGCCGTAGAGGTGCAGTGTCCTCACTATGATGCGAAACTGACGAGCTTGCCGACGCCTTCGGCCTGATCGCTCTGTCCAACCTTCTTGATCGGGCCGTCACTTTGCATGCCCCGCCTGTCGTTCTCGCCGGGTTGCGGCCCGCGGGCAATCAAGCGGAACTCCGTTGGCGCCCGGGGGTCGAAGCTTGTTGTATCTGCAATGAATATAATAAACAAACTGCCGGCTGTCCAAATTAAATAGGCAAAGATCGTATGTTTAATTCCGAGAGCTTCCTCTTAAAGTTCAACCGAAGCCCGCGTCGCCCGGGATTAGGCTGCGCCGGCGTGGGCTTTGCCGGGCGCACCCCGTAAACGTTGAGCATGGTCGGGGCGCGAGGCCGGTATTTCAGTCGAAGCTCGATGCTATAATATAACCAAAACGCCTCCCCACTATTTAAATAAATGGCGATTGAAAATTAAATCAGATTTAATTATGTTGAGGCGCGGAGGAGCCCTCCGAGGGGCTCCGGGTCTGACAGGCGGGATGCCATGCGTCCTGAGGCGACACGGAGTTTTATTCTTGAGTGCAGACAAAGCGGTGAGTAGGCGGAATTTCATGTGCTTGCGGACTGCGTCTCCGGCGGGCCCGAGAAAGCCATTCTTGGTTTGCGCGCTGAAGAATTGCAAAAAGTCTGGCGAGCGAACCGGGAGGTCGTGCAGATGGCGCCGGCGTGTCAGGCTCGACTGAGCAGGAGCATTTCGTGATGTCCAAGGCACATCCGCCCAAGGCTGGAGGAAGGGCTGAAGACCCCTTGGTCACGGTCGTGATGTGCGTGTACAACGCTGGTAAACATTTTCGTCCGTCGCTGTTGAGCATAATTAATCAGACATACAGGAACCTGGATATTCTCATTGTCGACGATGGTAGCTCGGACGGTTGCTTCAGCTCAGTTCAGGATTTGCTGGTAGATGAGCGTGTTCGCGTGATCCATCAAGCGAACTCAGGCAAGCCTGTTGCTATCAATCGAGCGCTCGATCGGATCCGTGGCGAGTTTTACGCAATTCAAGACGCGGATGACATCAGCTATCCAACTAGAATCGAAAAGCAGGTTCGTGCGCTGCTCAACAGCCCGCATTTGGCTGCCGTGTTCTGCGGCAACGAGCTCATCATCAACGAGAGATTCATGGCACCCGTGTTTTCGCCGAAAAGCGAGAGCGACTGCCAGTCCGAGATCAGGGCCTTTCAAATGCCGGCTCTCGATCCCACGGGAATGTTTCGAATGTCATTGGTTGGCGATATACGGTTCGAGCCGTCATTAATGGTTGCCGAGACCTGCGATTACATATGGAGAGTCGGGGAGGTGCATCCGATGATCGTATTGGGGGAGTGCCTTTATGCCTACCGCATTCTTCCCAATTCCCTCAGCCGACGGGCGCCAACCTGGCGGAAGCAGTTTGAGGTCGATGTCTTCAGGCGAGCATGCGAGCGGCGCGGTTTGCGGTTTGAGCAGGGTTGCGCGAATGCGATGTGCGGCTACAGACGATCTAACAACAGTTTATTGGACAACAACATCGCCGCCCATTTCATCAAGAGCGTGCTGGATTGGCGTAGGTCGAACCGTCGGTTGTCGGCATTAAAGACGGGTTGGCAATGTGCGTGTTTGCACCCAACGGATCCGCACTACTACAAAGCGCTGGTTTACGCCTTGATTTCACCCAGCGTAGCGAGCCGCCTGCGTCGTGACTTCCTGGCGACTCCCCTGGAGACGACGAAATGAAGCGCCTCGTAGGGAGGAACCGTCGCCTTGTGGGGCGCCTCGGCTTCGAGCGCGCTGCTTGTTTGCAGAACTTCTCAGATATTTGAGGTACTCGCGTTGACCCGCAAAAGCTTAGAATTGGAATCGGGTTCTCAGCTTACGTATCTGTATGGTCGGCAGCGGAGTCCAGTTGGTCGCGCGGCGGGGGCGCCGCGTTGGGGGACGGAACTGTATCTGAAGCTATTGTTGGTCGCGATTGTCTTGCCCGAAGGGCTGTCTTTCTTCGTCGGCGATTTTCGCCTCTCGGTTGCTCGAGTTCTAATTTTCTGTTCCTTCATCGCCGCGCTACAGCAGCTTGGACAGCGTCTAGGCACGCGAACCGTCGTCTGCGTCCCATCGGATATCTTGGCTCCGCTTACGGGCGTTTGGATGATGTTGGCTGCCACAGTCACTGATGGTCCGGCGGGTTTTAAAGGGGCTGGAATCGAGGCGCTCGAATTTGTGGGCGCATACCTGACGTTCCGGTTTCTTCTCGGGCCGGTCGATAGTTCCGTTCGAATAGCACGGTTCTCCTGCAAGCTGATGATTGTGATCGTCGGCATAGCGCTCCTTGACCCGCTGAGTGATAAACTGTTCACCTATGAGTTCATCAAAGGTATTACCGGCTATGCGAAGCTCAGTTACGATGGACCATTAGCAATCAGGGCTGACACGTTCTATCGGGACGGTGTCGTTCGCGCCATGGGGCCGCTCGAGCATTCGATATTGTTCGGTGCTGTTTGCGTTTGGTTTGGGGTCGTGGCCTTCACTACGTTCAGGCACCAGGTACTCGGCTGGGGTGTGGCGGGCATCGCCCTCATCGGTGTGTGGTTTTCGCAGGCGCGCAGTCCATTGTTGGCCTATTTGATCGGATTTGCGCTGGCGAGTTTCTATGCCGCAAGCCCTCGCTTCGCTGCCCGATGGAAGTTGGTCGGGTTGTGTGTGACCGCGCTACTCCTTGTTGTTTTCACTTTCTCTGGCAGCCCGGTCGCAACCCTTGTGCGCCTCAGCGGAGTAAGCCCGGAGGCGGCATGGGCTCGCCAAGCGATTTGGGACACGGGAGGACCTGTGGTCCTCGGTTCGCCGATCTTCGGAATTGGTTTGAACGGCGACTGGAATTGGCAGTCGCATGGCGCGCTCGTGAGTTCGAGCGTAGATGCCTTTTGGCTCGCCACCGCAATGTCGTATGGAATTCCGGGAAGCGCGTTGATCCTTTTGACAATTGCCAGCGCATGCTGGCTTGGCTCGATCGACAAATCGCCTCACCTTACTCCCGAAGAGAGACGGCTGTCAGTGGCGCTCGGAATTGTAATAGCGACGATCGCTTTTCTAGGGTTCATTGTGCACTTTTGGGGCATTTGTTGGATCCTCATCGCTGTGTTTACCGGGATGCGAGCGAACCTCGCGGAGACCGCCATACTGCGCGATAGAGCCGCACCAGCGGCGCAAACGAGGTGCAACCCGATTACCGGAGACATTTGAAGACGGTGGACCGCGAGGTCATTACGCTGGCAGGGATGCCGATCAGGATTTCTCGCTGCGCAGGACTAAAGCATGAAGGTTTCCATTATCATACGAACTTACAATCGTGCGTACATCATCGGAGAAGCGATCGAGAGTGCCTTGAATCAGACGTATGGGAATTTCGAGATAATCGTCGTTGATGATGGATCCAAAGACGGCACGGCCGCAGCGGTGAAAAAGTTTCGAAGCGACAAAGTGCGTTACATTCGGCATGATCGCAATCGCGGGGTCAGTGCGGCAGGCAACACGGGTATAAAGGCCGCCAACGGCGATATCATTGCTCATCTGGATTCGGATGACCTGTGGAAGCCGGAGATGCTCAGCAGTCTCGTCGATGTTTTGCGTCGGCATCGTCAGATTGGCGCGGTGTTCTGTGACGTTGAGGTCGACCGTGGCAGATCCACGTCGTCAATTGTCTCAAGCATGCGTGCATTTCCGAAACTGCTCGCATCGCGCTCGCGCTCTGATTTCGATGTCTTTCTCTTCAGCAGCCGTGAGATGTATCTGTGTTTGCTGGAAGAAGTGCCTATCAAGCCGACTGCGGTATTGATCCGGCGCACTGTTCTGGATGAGCTTAGAGGTTATAATGAATCATGGTGTTCGGGCGAGGACTGGGAACTGTACCTGAGAATCTCGAAGCATCATGGATTTGGATACGTCGATCGCAAGCTCGCAGTTATGCGGGTACTCGAGGATTCAACCCTATCGAAATTCCAGGAGGAGGATAAGTCGTCCTTGCTGCAGCTGGCAGTGAGCGAGAAGAAGGGGCTTCGGCGAGATCGCGAAGCACTCGAAGCGGCAAATCGTGCAATCGCTCGGCATTGCAAGGATCTGGGATGGATCTATCTGCACTCGGGAAGACGAATGAAATCGATCTCAACCTACGCTCGCGGATTTGCCGAAACGGGACACGTACCTCTCGTTATGAGAGCCGGCGTGGCTCTTATGCCTCTGTCGCTTACTGCGGGTTTGAAAAAGCTACTTCTATCCAGCGATCGCTCGCTCGCTCCATGAGAGATCTTTCCGGCGAAGTGGTCGATGGTCCCTGTGTGCGTGAATAGAATGACTCAAAACCACATCTCCGACAGGCCGGCGGCACGGCGGATTGCATTCGCCACGATCGGGGATGGGCGCCAGGTCGGGTTCTGGTCCGGTACCCCGTTTCACATGTCGAGATCGCTCGCAGGTGAAGGTCACGAGTTGGTCCATATCGGTCCGTTGAGCGCACCGATACTGCCCCTATACAAGACGTATTCCAGGCTTTGCCGTGCCTTTCGCAGGCGCGGCCGTTCCCCGTTGCATGCGGGGGCGGTCGTTGCACAGTATGCAGCGGACTCAGCGCGTAAAATCCGAGCGGTGTCGCCCGATATCGTCTTCGCGCCGGCCGGCTCTACCTTTGCATGGAGTGTGCCTAACGGCGTTCCGCTCGTCTATGCGTCCGACGCGACCTTTCGGCTCATTGAGAACTACCATCCTAACTATCGAAACTTGTCGCGAGGTGCTCGGGACGTCGCTGAACGCGTGGAGCGGGACACGATCGCGCGCGCGGATCTGATCCTCTACCCGTCGGAATGGGCAGCCGAATCTGCCATCAGGGACTACGGTGCCGACCGTAGCCGGGTGCATGTCATTCCTTGGGGCGCCAACCTTGAAGAAGCGCCGGATCGTGCCTCCGTGCTAGGTTGCCGCAAGCCGGGTCCCTGCCGTCTGCTCTTCATCGGCGCCAACTGGGAGGAGAAGGGCGCTGACATCGCGGTCGGCGTCCTCGCTGAACTAAGGAAGAGGGGCATGGAGGCGGAGCTCGTGATCTGCGGATGTACTCCGTCGAAGTCAGTTGCTCAGGATGGCCTGACGATCATCCCTTATCTCGACAAGTGTGATCGCGAACAGCGCAACCGATTGGATCAACTCTATCGGGACGCGGATCTATTTCTGCTGCCGACCCGGGCGGATTGCTATGGAATCGTGTTCTGTGAAGCCGCGGCCCATGGAGTACCGAGCATTGCGCCGGCCACTGGCGGCGTCCCCTGCGTCGTCCGCAACGGGGAGACGGGCTTGTTGTTGCCACCGAACGCGACGAAGGCGGAGTATGCGGCGGTCATCTTCGAGACCTTTGCTAACCAGGATCGGCTGGCATGCCTGAGACAATCGAGCCGCGACGCCTTCGAAGCCCGATTGAACTGGCAGGCTTGGGCCCGGCGGGTTTCAGATCTGATGGAAACTCTATGATCGTCTTGAATTATCATGAGCTGGTGGAAGCCTCGCCTTCGAACGCGTGGTGCCTGACTCATGAAGCGTTCGAAGTGCATCTCGCACTTTGCGGGGAAGCGCTGGTCTCGCCCCAGAATTTTCTGGAGCATTGCTCCGATCCGACATCCCACGGCACCGGCGCGGTCCTGTTGACTTTCGACGATGGATTTATTTCGGACTATACGCATGTCTACGCCCGTTACATGACGACCGGTCGTATTCCGGGTTTCATGTCCTTTATCCCGGTAGACTTTGTAGGCTCGCCGGGACGTATGAGTTGGGACATGATCGAGGAGCTTGCCAAGGGGGGTGTTGCGATCGGTTCACATGGCATGGCCCACGTCGATTTGACGACCGTCTCGGACGCAGAGCTCGAGCGCGAGCTCGGTGTGTCCAAGTCGATGCTCGAGGATCGCCTCGGTCGACAGGTAGCTCTCTTCGCTTTCCCATATGGACGGTTTTCCCGACGGGTCTGGGAGGCGGCGCTGAGGGCTGGCTACACACACCTCTTTACAATCCAGCTTGGATATCATCGCGGCTTCGAATCTTTTTTGTACTCCCGCCTTTGTATGACGAACAACATGGATGCTGAGTACATGCGCCGCCACTTGCGCGATCCGGATGCGATGCGCGGCGTTTCCTGGAAAATCAGCACAAAGCTCGGGCTCTATCGCCAACTCATGCGCTTGCGGTATCACTAGCGCTTTAGTATTTGGGCGGTTTCAGTGCTGTGCAAAGCCAGGACATCGCCCGTTGAGTCGTCTTGGCCTCGTCGATCACCTCGAATGCTCGTTTTGCCTCCCGCAACACTGCCAGTGATCGCCGCGATGCGGTGTAGTTCGAGACGATGATGCAGCCTCCCGGTTTGAGTGATTGCGCGTAACGCTCGAGCGACCGAACGGGGTCGCGCAAATAGAAAAGAGACTCGTTGAAGACGATGACATCGAAACGGCCGTCGGGCTCGTACACGTCGCCGTCAGCCTGAGAAAAGTCAGTGCGATCGTCGTTGTACAGACGGAGCTTCTCGATTGCCACGTCAGAGATGTCCACTCCGACATAGCGTGCATATCCAAGCTGCTTGAAGCGCTCGAATAGCATGCCGTCTCCGCAGCCGATCTCGAGGTACTCGCCGCCACGTCTAAAAGCGTCCATGAAACCAATGAGTGTCCAGTAGCGAGCTACTTCGCGCTGCATGTAGGTCCAGAGGCCATCGCTGTACTCGGCGTCCCAAGTGGATTTCGCTTTTGGGCTGTCACCGAACCCCTGCGCAGTCTCCCACTCGCTAACGGCACGCCCCAGCGCGTCGCCAAAAGGCAGCCGGGCCAATCCGAAGGCATAGTACGCGGCGCGCACCCGGCGCCATGCGTGGTAGTGAAGTGCTGCAAGCATTCCCAACCTGCCAACGCGTATTCGACGTCAGATAGTTTAATACAGGTGAAGTTATCGACAGATCAAGAGTGTACGGCGGGCGAGAACTGCAGATTTCATAGTACCTGTGAGGTGAGCTTCGCCCGGTCAATTCGCCTGCGCATCTCGGACCTTTGTCCGTGAGCCGCCAAGGAACGATTCCCGCAAATGTCTTGCGCTCCTATCGTTCCGTGATCGGATCGAGAGTACCACGCCCCGCAGAATCACAGCACGTCCCAATAACTCGCCCCGCTGCCAACGCGCGGGCATCATCAGGTAGTGGCTGGACGCTGCCACATCGGGTCTTCCGTTGCCGCGGATCGGGTCTAAAGCATTGTTTCTAGCTGAAAGCCGGCCGGGAGTATTGTCCGCGAGAAGGTAGTGCTTTTGGCAGGAGCTACACACTCCGAATATTCGGAGAAATGGGTTGGCTTGTGCAATGCAGAAATTAAATGCCTATTAACAGTTGACGGATGTATTTAACTGCGCCTATCATTATTCGTTTTTGCAATTTGTGACAGAAAATCAAAGCCATGAGGAATGGTTTTGCGGAAGCGATAATTTCCCTTTCATTGCATGCATTGCCAGGGCGGTTGCGCCTAAGCGTTAAACCCGGAGCGCTCGGTTACCGGGTTGGTCGACGGATTTGTCTTAAGTCGCTGTTCACAGCTGGTGGCCCATCGCTGTCCGCTTGGCATGCTAGCCCCCGACCAATTTTCGCTTGAAGGGAGTTGTCATGCAGATCGGGCCGGCGCTTTCAGGTGTATTAGGTACCACGACGATTGAGGAGTTGCGGCGCCCGGGAGCGCAGGATGCGATCGTGATCGGCGGGGGAGCCGCCGGGGGATTGGCGGCGCTCTTACTCGCCGAGGCTGGCCTGCGCGTGCTTGTGCTTGAGGCCGGGTGGCAGAATTCGCCGCGAACGACTGGGATGCGCCGAGCTATAGCCAGGATGAGCCGTAGGCTCGCGGACCCTGCGACACTTCGGTTGCTCCCTCCTGCGGTTGTTCCCTTTGGCAAGATGGCCTTGAGAGGCCTCGGCATGTTGCGCCAGCCCATCCAATCTCGCTGCAGCATCTGGGGCCGAGCACCGGAATCGTTTGTAGATGATCATGACCTGCCTTACGTGACGCCACGGAGCCAACCTTTTGTCTGGATACGCGCGCGAACGCTCGGCGGACGCGTGGGCCTTCCAGGGCACGGCCGGCAATACTATCGGCTGAACTCCTCCGACCTTGCGCCGTGCGATGGATTGAGCGCGCCTTGGCCGCTAGAGCCGGGTGAGTTGGACCCCTGGTATTCGATGGTCGAGCGACGGCTAGCGCTTGCCGGTGCCATGGATGGCGTACCATGGCAGCCTGACAGTCACCTCTCGCGAGAACTTGAACCTTCACCGAATCAGTTCGCGCTGATGGCAGCGATCCGCGCACGGTGGCCTCACTCGCGGCCGATGCTCACGCGCTTTGCCGCACCGCTGGATGCCTTGGAAACTGCTGCTCTTACAGGGCGCCTTCGATGCCGTGAGGGCGCAGTCGTACGGCAAATCGATGTTGATCGATCAGGTCGCGTACGCGGCGTAGTCTGGTTCGATCAACAAAGTGGAACCGACGTACGTGCTTGCGCTCCGTTGGTCTTTCTGTGCGCGTCCTCGTTAGAGTCGACACGAATACTCTTGCTTTCGCGTTCATCCAAAGGGGGCCAAGGGCTCGGTGCAGGATCTGACGCGCTGGGGCGCTACTTGATGGACCATATTGTCGTAACTGGGTGGGGTGGAGGTGCGCCGCTGAAGCCCAGCCCAGTGCTCGAAGATGGGTGCGCGATTTACCTTCCACGCTTCGATGCGCGCGACGGGCCCGCGCCCCTCGGCGGGCGAGGTTTTGGCGTGCAGTTGTATCAATTTCCAGGAGGGCACGGGCGTTCCCATTTTACTGCGGTTAGCTTCGGTGAAATGCTTCCTCGTGCCGAAAACCGAGTAACGCTACATCCTACACGACGGGATATATGGGGAATCCCCGTATTGCATATCGACTGCCGCTATAGCGAAGCGGATTTGGCGCGTGCCCGCGATCAGGCAGCTGCCATACGCGAGATCGCCGCAACATCTGGCGTGACGTTGAGCCGCGTTAATGAACGGCCGGCTCCGCCTGGCTCCGCGATTCATGAATGCGGGACCGCCCGGATGGGTATCGACCCCGCGACCTCCGTGCTCGATCCAAATAACCAGTGCTGGGACGCACAGGGATTGTACGTTACGGATGGTGCCTGTTTCCCGTCCCAGGGCACGCAGAATCCCACTTTGACCATTCTCGCTCTGACCGCGCGCGCATGCCATCATGCGGTGAGCACCGTCGCCCAAACAAAGCGAGAAGCTGCATTCGGACTAGCCGGAGGCGCGTCATGACGGTGGCTGCTGCCGCGCCGTTTCGAGAAATCCTTCCGCGAAACATGCTCCCCCTAGGTTTTGGATCCGGCGCACTGTTGAGCAAGCGACGAACCCGTCGTGAGGCTCTTAAGTTGCTCGAAGCAGCTATGGATTGTGGGGTCACATATTTTGATACTGCGCGAATGTATGGCGCCGGTCGCGCAGAGGGCATTCTGGGAGAGTTGGCGGCGCGAAAGCGGGAGCGCCTGGTTCTGACAAGCAAGGCGGGCATTGTCCCACAAAGTCATGCACTTCATGTCCGCGCAATGGGTCGTAGCATTCGTCTTCTGCACAATGTCGCGCCAAGCTCAAAGAATTACCTGCCTGTGCCGTCCAACTATCTGCCGCGTTTCGGAGCCTTTGGTCTCGTGGAGTTCCGAAAAAGTGTCGAGACTAGTCTCAAGGAATTGCGTACAGACTATCTCGATATTCTACTCCTGCACGAGTGCAGCGCTGCCGACGTAGAGGAAACGGACCTGATCCGTCTTCTCGATGATCTCAAGCGTGAAGGGAAGGTTCGCGCCATTGGCATAGCGACAGGCATAGAGGAGACGGTGTCCATCCTCCAAAGACATGCAGCGCTGTTCGACGTTGTGCAGATTCCAAATGCCATCTGGAATATGAACGTCAGGAAAGTTCCGGCAACTAACCGCCTCGTGATTACGCATTCGTCTCTTACCAGCCGATTTAAAATACTGCTTGATCGATTGTTGTCCGATGAGCGGATGGCGGCTGAATGGCGTTCGCTGACGCAGGTAGATCCACGCGATTCAACAGAACTGGCTCATCTACTGCTGGCTCATGCGCTGAATGCAAATCCAAACGGGATCGTCATCTTTTTCTCATCCAATCCGTCGAATGTTGTGGCAAACGTGAGATCTGTCAGCAGTCGAGCTATCGACGAGAAGCAGATCGCGGGCTTGAACGCATTATTGGCGAGAAAGCATGTTGCCGAATTTCTTGACGCGAGCTTCCGAGATCTGAGTTTCTGATCGGTGCAGACCGACGACGGTGGCTTGACTTTGCATCAGTCAGACGCGGCGGGGTATGGTCAGGTCGTCGGCAGGACCTGATCGAACATCTTGTTGCGACCCTGCCGGGGAAGCGGGTGACTGTGTGCTGGGCTCGGGGGACATCAACGATCAGGATAATCGGCGCGCGCTCGTAACTCTCGATCTGAATGGTGTGTCCGCAACGGCATTTGCTTTGCTTGGCGTTTTGCGGATGGCGCTGGATGGGCCATTACCTGAATCGGGCAATATGGGTTCGGATTGTTCGCACCGCGATGTGTGCTCAAATGCTCTTGCTCGACGCTCGCGCTCTTGATTGTCCGGACAAAAATTATGTCGTGTTTGGCGGCGGATAATCTGTGGATCGAAATATTTAATTGGTTTTCTGCTGTGGCGCCGTCGACGACACTTGGTAAGCTGTTGTCTAGTGGCGAAGGCGTAACATCGATTCCGGCATACTTTTGTATATCTTCGACCGCTCCGTGTGGCCCTCGTTCAATGCGGTGCACGAGTGGTTGATCGGACTGAAGAAATTTCCGGCATTTAATTCGCGCGATGCGAATGTGTCTAGGGTAGCTCAGGAAATTACCTTGGGTGAGCCGTCGTGTCGTCGCAAAAAAGCCTCCACCCGCCGGGAAGACGCACCCCAACGGCGCTGCGCCAGCAGAGTCGCACTTGGGGTCGCGTCGCTTGGGGAAACAATTGGGCGCGTGCCAGGGGCAAACCAGATTGAAATTAACAGGAGAAAACTAGATGGCATCCATTCCTCTGACATGGAATGATCCGATGTTTAGCGACCAGACCAGTTCGGGGACGGTCTGGCTTGGAAATGGAGAGACGATTTCGGGTGTGAGCATTTCCGACCAGAGCGACACTGTCGCCGTCGGAGGGAGCGGCTCGTTCACCATCGACGACGTCCGTATTTCTTCAAGGGAAGGCGTGCGCATTGGGGGCAGCGGTGATGTCACCATCAACAATACGTACATCGAGACAACGGGACTGTCGGGCGATCACGCCGACGGAATTCAGGCCTATGCTCCCGGCGCCACCGGGAATCTGACCATTACAAACTCGACGATTGTATCGCACGACCAGAATGCCACTGCTGGGCTGTTCATCGCAGATGGTTATAGCGGAACGTTCACTTTCAATAACGTGGTGTTCGACGGTGGCCCCTTTGGTCTGCGCATTGCCGCGGACGCAGGAGCCGGTCACGATGACTACCTCGCCCTCAAGGACGTGTATTTTGTGGGGCCATTTGCGTATGGCGCGCTTTGGTTGGAGGAGGTCAATGCGAACATACACATCACGCAATGGGAGAATGTTCGCTACGCAACGATCGTGGACGGTCAACTCATCCCGGGCGACCTTATCCCGCCTCCGCTTCCGGTTGAAGGACCGACCGCACCCAGCACGCCGACCGTGCCGGATGCTCCGACTATCGCGTCGTTCTCGACCGACAGCGGCACCGCTGGCGACAAGATTACCAACGACAATACCATCGAGCTCAAGGGCACCGCGGCTGCCGGCAGCACGGTCAAGATCTACGACGGTACGACCCAAATTGGTTCGACGACTACGGACTCGAGCGGCAGTTGGGACTACATCACCAAGATCCTGACCGACGCCAAACATACGCTGACCGCAACGGCGACCAGCTCGTCGGGTCAGACCAGCGCGGCGTCGTCTGCGTTGGCAATCACTATCGATACCAAGGCTCCGACTGCGCCGACCATTGCCAGCCATACCGTGAACACCGCCAATCAGGTGGTGATGTCGGGCAGTGCCGAAGCGAGCAGCGTCGTGAAGGTGTTCGACGGCACGACCCAGATCGGGACCGCGACTGCCAACAGCACCGGCGGGTGGAGCTATACAACCAGCGCCCTTGCGGCCGGTTCGCACAGCCTTACCGCGACGGCAACGGATGCAGCAGGCAATACCGGCCCGGCGTCCACTGCGTTCACCGCCAGCATCACCGGCACCTCGGCGCCAGCCACACCGACCTCGCCGACGTCACCGACGTCGCCGACTGCCGGCACGGTGGTCGAGTCAGCTGGCGCGACAACTCTCGTTGAGAGCGGCGGCAAATATTACCTCAATGGCAGCACCGGATCGGGCCCCACGCTGAAGGACAACGGTGTGCAGTTTGTGAAGGGGTCGGATGGCACCTGGACTCCCATCGGTGCGGAGAAGACGGCGACGGGCTATGTGGTTGCGTGGAAGGAGACGAGCACGGGTCAGTACACGGCGTGGAACACCGACAATAACGGCAACTACGTGTCCCATGTCAGCTCCCTGACCGGCTCCACAGACGGTGGCTCGGTGTCGGGTACTGACTCTGGCCTTAAGTCGCTCGAGACGAGCTTCCATCAGGATCTGAACGGTGACGGGCAGGTAGGTACTTCCACTGCGACCATCCCGACGTCGCCAACCCCGACGACTGGCAAGGTCGTCGAATCGGCTGGTGTGACAAGTCTCGTTGAGAGTGGCGGCAAATACTACCTCAACGGCAGCACCGGCACTGGCCCGACACTAAAGGATGACGGCGTGGATTTCGTGGGCGGGTCCGATGGCACCTGGACTCCCATTGGAGCGGAGAAGACGGCGACGGGCTATCAAGTTGCCTGGAAGGAGACGAGCACCGGTCAGTACACGGCGTGGAATACCGACAATAACGGCAACTACGTGTCTCATGTCAGCTCCCTGACCGGCTCCACGGACGGTGGCTCGGTGTCGGGTACGGACTCTGGCCTCAAGACGCTGGAGACCAGCTTCCATCAGGACCTGAACAGTGACGGGCAGATCGGTACGTCCAGCGTAGCTACGTCATCCACTGCAACCGGTAGCAACGCGGCTATTGCGGGCAGTACGTTCATCGCTTCGCCGGGCAACACGACCCTGACCAGCACTTCCGGCGATGACACTTTCGTTGGCAGCAGCCAGGCCGATACTTTCGTGTTTGGCGCGAACTTCGGCAACGACGTCATCAAGGGCTTCGTTGCCCGCGGACCTGCTCACGACACGATCGAGTTCAGCAAGAGTGTGTTCGACAGTTTTGCCAGCGTTCTTTCCCAGGCGACCCAGTCCGGCACCGATGTCGTGATCGCGACGGGGAGCGATACGCTCACGCTGAAGAACGCCAAGCTCGGCTCGTTGACCAGCAACGACTTCCACTTCGCGTAGGGGACGGCATCCACAGAGAGCAATCTTCAACAACTGCCTTGGGGGATCTCTTGAGGGATCTTCCAACAAAGGCGCGTTTCAGGGGCAGAAGCCATGATTGACTTTGGACGGCGGGGGGTATTCCCCCCGCCCGCAAATCTCTATCGAATTCCAGTTCTTTACATATCAGGACTCTGGTCAGCCGGACGGCAGTGGGCGGAAAACGCTCAACTGCAGACGCCGCAACTGGTCGGCTGGGCAAAGGGCCTGATCGAAGTGCTGCGGTCACGGATATTCGCTGGTCGACCCCGGCCAGCGGATCACTATGACGAGTCGCAGTCAGAGTTGTCGGCGTTCCTGCGGTCTTGCCGCCGGATCTTCTGGGCGCTAGCGGCATTCAGCGGCATGAGCAACCTTCTCATGCTCACCGGCTCGTTCTTCATGCTGCAAGTCTACGATCGGGTGCTGCCCGGACGCAGTATACCGACTCTTGTCGCTCTGTTGGCTCTGGCAACGGTGCTCTACCTGTTTCAGGGCGGGCTCGACTTCGTCAGGAGCAGGATCAGCGCCCGGGTGGGCCGGTATTTCGATGAAAGTCTCGGGGTTCGCATCTTCGAGGCTCTTGTTCGCCTGCCTTTGAAGACCAGAGCGGATGGCGATGGCCTGCAGCCGGTGCGGGACCTCGATCAGGTCCGCAGCTTCCTGTCGAGCGGAGGGCCGACGGCGCTCTTCGATCTGCCCTGGATGCCGATCTATCTCGGCGTCTGCTTCCTCTTTCACTTCTGGATTGGCATCACTGCGCTGGCTGGTGCGTTGGTGCTGGTCGGCATTACGATGCTCACGGAAACGCGTACCCGAGGTCCGGCAAAGGCGAGCTCGCGTCTTGCCATTTCGCGAACTGCCCTCGCGCTCGAGGGACGGCGCAATGCCGAAGTTCTGCAGGCCATGGGTATGCGGCAACAAGCGGCTTTGCGTTGGCAGGATGCCAACGCAAAGTACCTCGCAGCCCATGAACGGGCCAGCGATGTCGCAAACGGACTCGGTGGTGCCTCGAAGATTTTCCGCGCGATCTTGCAATCGCTGGTTCTTGCCGTTGGCGCCGTCCTCGTCATCAACCAGGAATCGACGGCCGGCATCATCATTGCCGGATCGATCCTCACCGCGAGGGCCCTTGCGCCTGTCGAAATGGCGATTGCGAACTGGAAGGGGTTCGTCGCGGCGCGCCAATCGGGACAACGGCTCGATTACTTGCTGAAACTTCTTCCTCAGGAGGAGGAGCGGTTGGCATTGCCTGCGCCTGTGGAAACCCTTACCGCCGAGAACCTCTATATCGGTGCTCCGAACTCCGAGAGACCCACTCTGAGCGAAGTGTCATTCCAGCTGCGGAGTGGGCAGGCGGTCGGAATCATCGGTCCGAGCGGATCCGGCAAGTCGACGCTGGCGCGTGCGCTGGTTGGCGTGTGGCCGTGCATTCGAGGCAGGATCCGGCTCGACAACGCCGCCCTCGATCACTGGTCTTCGGACGACCTCGGCAAGCACATCGGTTATCTGCCCCAAGACGTAGAATTGTTCGACGGCAGCATTGCGATGAACATTGCACGTTTCGACCCGAACGCAACCGCCGCCGCTGTTCTGGAAGCCGCACGCGCCGCGGGCGCGCATGACCTCGTCCTCTCACTGCCGGACGGGTACAGCACGAAGATCGGCGAGGGAGGGCTGGCGCTGTCGGCGGGGCAGCGGCAGCGTATCGCGCTTGCGCGCGCTTTTTACGGCAAGCCCTTCCTGGTCGTGCTTGACGAACCCTCTTCCAATCTCGATGCGGAGGGCGAGGAGGCTCTGACAGAGGCGATCCTGAACGTGCGACGCCGCGGAGGGATTGTGGCCGTTGTCGCTCATCGGCCGAAGGCGCTGGAAGGTGTGGACCATGTATTGTGCCTCGGCGAAGGCAGAGTTCAGTCCTTCGGCAAGCGAGAGGAGGTACTCAAGAGAGTGCTGCGGACTCCGGTGCCGCTGAAGGTCGTCGCAGAAGCTCAAGGAGGCGGCCGATGAACGATCAGATAGCGCCGGCGTTGCAGTCCATCCAACGTTACATGATCGTCGGAATGATCATGTTCGCTTTGGTGACTTTTGGGGTCGGCGGCTGGGCGACGACTTCCCAGTTGTCGGGCGCGGTGATCGCGCAGGGCGTGGTCGTGGTGGATTCGAGCGTCAAGAAGGTCCAGCACGCCACGGGTGGAATCGTCGGAGAGTTGCGCGTGCGCCAGGGCGATCGGGTCAATGCAGGCGACATTCTGATCCGCCTCGACGAGACGCAGACGCTCGCGAATGCGACGATCGTCACCAATAGCATCGACGAATTGCTGGCGCGGCAGGCCCGTCTCGAGGCCGAGCGCGACAGTGCCGAGCAGGTCGTGTTTCCAAAGGTACTGCTCGACCGAGCCAAAGAGAGCAACTCCGAGGCGAGCCGTGCAATCGCCGCGGAGCGGAAGCTGTTCGACCTGCGTCGTCAGGCGAGGAGCGGCCAAAAAGCGCAGTTGCAGGAGAAGAGCGCGCAGTTGGAGAACGAAATCAAGGGCTATATGGGGCAGACGGAGGCCAAGCAGAAGGAGGTGGAGTTCATCCGACAGGAGCTGGAGGGCGTGCGCAGCCTCTGGCAGAAGAACCTGGTGCCGATCACCCGGCTCAATTCCCTGGAGCGCGACTCCGCCCGCATCGAGGGCGAGCGCAGCCAGCTCGCAGGAATGATCGCTCAGTCGAAGGGCAAGATCTCCGAAATCGGACTCCAGATCATTCAGATCGACCAGGACCTCCGTACCGAGGTCGGCAAGGACCTGATCGAAACCCGCTCGAAACTCTCCGAGCTGGGCGAACGCAAGACTGCGGCGGTGGATCAGTTGAATCGGGTCGATATCCGGGCGCCACAATCCGGTCGCGTCCACGAGCTCAGCGTCCACACGGTCGGGGGGGTGATCTCTCCGGGCGAGCAAATCATGCTGATCGTTCCTGACGCGGACTCGCTCGCGGTCGAAGTCAAGATCGCACCGAAGGATATCGATCAGGTCTACGTGGGGCAGACCGCTACAATGCGCTTCGCAGCGTTCAACCAGAAGACCACGCCCGAAATCGACGGCGAGGTCAGCATGGTCTCGGCAGACATCACGCAGGATCAGCGTGCCGGCACGAGTTACTACACAGGCCGCGTCTTGCTGAAGACGGAAGAGCTGGTGAAGCTCGGCTCGGCCAAGTTGCTGCCCGGCATGCCTGTCGAGGTCTTCATCAAGACGGCAGGGCGGACCGCGTTGTCCTACCTGCTCAAGCCGCTACACGATCAGGCGCAGCGCGCATTCAAAGAGCGCTGAGCCCTTTGGATTTGAAATGACACAGCCCCGAGTGGACCCGCACTCGGGGCTGAGAGGAATCTCAAGAGTGTGTCCATTGCTGCGAACAACATTGATGTTCAAGACGAAAAAGAAGCCCAAATGAAAAGATAACGACGGGCTTGCAGGCGTGCCGTGAGCTGGGTGAACACCGAGGAGAGCTGCTCGCTGCGGATGGCTCGCCGCTAGTCGCATTGCATCCGAAGCCTATCGTTTGGCTTCGACCGCCCGGAGCTCAAGATTGCGCCGCGAGATCGATCGAGTCGATGCGGGGTAGACCGCAACGTTGGCCGCATCAACGAGCACCGAGCTGACGACGAGCCCCTGCAATGAGGCTGGAGGTGGACGGCGTGGCTTGAGGGCGCTCTGGCCGCCAGGAACGAGCCACAAGGGTGGACAGCTTTCGCACCTTCGTCAGGCTTGATTGGGCGTGTCTGAGCAGCCGCCAGAGATTGGCTGGGGTGAGCTTGGCAATACCGATCCACGTCGTCAGCGCCGACAGCAAAGCTCCTGCGCGCGCACGGACCGAGTATGGCGCAGGCTTGCTGTGTTGGCCGGCGGACCAGCTAGCCGCCCGGCGGTGCAGCCCGCTCAGCACATCCATTCGCTTGTTGTGCAGAGTCATCGCTGTGACGAAGACAAGCAGGATGGCTTCAGCCCCCAAAATGACGAGCAGTTCTTCCGGCATATGCAATCTCGATTGTGAGGCGGAGAGGTCGTTCGGAATACGATCTGCCGGGGGGCACATTAAATCAACGATTAATTCGTCGGAGCCGTTAAATTGTTGCCTTATTTGCCGGCGATGCGCCGGGGGCCGGGACGCGTCTGCGGGGGCGATCTGCTTGTGGCTGTACTGGATAATGCGCAAACGGATTATTTCTTCCTGCCGATTATATTTAATTGACAATTAAATTAAATAAATTAAAGATGAAATATGGTTGCCGCGGGACTGTCGGTGTCAGCCTGCCAGCGGATCCGAGCCTCAGTTTTGCGTTTGCGAGGGGATCGGCAGATGTATCGAACCTTCGGCTCCGTCGTGGCGGTCGCTATCATGCTCGGAGGAGTTCAATGGGCGGGGGCGGGGCGCATGTCCTTGCCGGCGACGCCGCGGTCAGGGCAGCACATTGAACTGGGAAACCCGACGCTGCCGCCCCTTGCGTACACGGTGTTCTGCCTGCGCTACGAGGCGGAATGTCTTCCGCCGCGCTCGTTTCGTGGTGGGCCGATCCGGCTGACCGAGGACCGCTGGGCGGCTCTGCAGGAGGTCAATCGCGCGGTCAATCTCGCCATCGTGCCGGCGCGCAACGAGCTCGGCCTTGCCGGCGAGGAATGGGTCATCAACCCGAAGCACGGCGATTGCAATGACTACGCCGTGAGCAAGCGCCACGAATTGCTTCGGCGCGGCTGGCCTGCGCGAGTCCTGCTACTGAGCGAAGTCGTCGTCAGTTCCGGAGAGCACCACCTCGTGCTTCTCGTGCGCACGCGAAATGGCGATTTCGTTCTCGACAATCTATCACCCGAAATCAAACCATGGTCGCGCGTTCACTATCGCTGGGTTCGGGTACAAATGCCACGCCACATTCTGTGGGCGAGGATCGAAGGGAAGGGAGCATGAACCCGACAACCATTCAATGAAATATCTCTGGTTAAGATCGCCTGCGGTGTGAACGCGCAATCCGCATGGTCGCAATCATTTGAAGGGGAAATCTGTGAAGAAATTATCGCGTTGGCGAGGCTTTGGCTGGGCGCAAATAGCCGCCGGCTTGTGTTACGCCGGTTCCGCACTGGCGGATCAAACACTTTCCTCCAGCCAAGCGCCAGGTCCTGCCTCCTCGCGTTTGCCTTCTCCTGCGTCGGCTCCTCCACTCTCATTTGATGACCCCCGCTTTGCTGGAAATTCCTCCGAGCCATACACCCGTTACGGGAAGTTCTTCAGCAACGGTGAAGTCGTCGAGCATCGTTCCTGGGACCACAACAACGATGGAAGCTCGGTCGTTTGCGGGGATTGCACTCTGAAAAATTCCCGCATTCGATCCAACGAGGGATTCCGGTGTATTGGCTCCGACGGTATTGGCGGCATCAACATTGATGGCGTCTACATCGAAACCAAAGGTTTGCCGGGCGATCACGCAGACGGGCTTCAGTGTTATGATCCTGGCAAAACCAACGCCATCACGGTTCGCAATACAACATTCAAGACCTACAACAACACCAATGCAACGGCCGGATTCTTCTACGCTGATGGATTAGGGGGCTCAGTTAGCTTTGAGAACGTCCTGTTCTGGGGCGGACCTTACGGGTTGCGAATGCATCCCGATGGCATGAACGTCACTGTTTCCCTTAAGGATGTGTATTTCGTTGGCCCGTTCCTATACGGCGCATTTCTGATCAACAATGCGGGCGGCGGAACAATGACGATCACCAAATGGGAAAACGTCAGGAGTGCAACCATCGTCAATGGCCAGCTCGTCCCGGGGAGTTTGCTTCCTCAGCCTCGGATCCGCTGATCCATTTTCCTGCCCCAGCCCCGCGGCTTGCATTCTCGGATTAAGGTCGCCCGTCCGGAAAAAATAACTTGCAAATTAAACCAATTTAATAATATAAATGTTTAATAGTGGGGTCCAGCCGGTTAGCCATACAGAAGACGAGGAAGGCTGTCGTTTCCATTTGAGCTTGGGATTCGCAGTGGATGTGGGTGGTAAAATGGTGGCCGGCCCGGGCCGCACGCAGCGACCGGGCGGTGCAGTTGCGAAGGAACCGGGAAAAGCTCGTGTTTACAGGAGCGCGCACTTAGCATGGCCGACCTGGGTCGCCAGGCACTCACCACATTGATGAGCCAATTCCGGATGGTTTGGCGACCATCAGGAAGGACGGGCCTGACAAATCGCGTTCGAGCGAGATGGTTGTCGAAGATGGGTTCGGTTGAAGGGGGGGCCGGACGTATCGCATGAGGCTGAATCCCATGTCGGATGCAATTTATGGGGCCGCTGAGCCCGACATTTCGATCATCATCGTGAGCTACAACACGCGCACCATGACGCTCGAATGTATTCGATCTGTCTTGGCACAAACAACGACAGTACTCTACGAAGTCATCGTTTTCGATAACGCTTCAACAGACGGATCTCCGGAAGCCATTCGCGCAAACTTCCCTCAACTCGAGCTCATCGCGTCGCAAGAAAATCTTGGGTTTGCCGGCGCCAACAACATCGCCGCGATGCGGGCGCGGGGGCGCCGGTTTCTGTTGCTCAACCCGGACACCCTGATCTTGAATCACGCAATCGATCATCTGCACGAGTTCGCCGATGCGAATCCGCGCTTTGGGATCTGGGGCGGACGCACCGTGCTGTCTGACGGCCGCTTGAATCCTGGCTCCTGTTGGGGAGATGCCACCTTATGGAGCATCTTCTGTTTTGCTACTGGTCTGACCAGCTTGAAGCGCAGCAGCTCGGTTTTCAATCCCGAAGGATACGGCGGTTGGAAGCGTGACAGCATTCGTGCAGTCGACATTGTCACGGGCTGCTTTCTTCTCATAGACGGCGAACTTTGGAAGCAACTTGACGGCTTTGATCCCGAGTTTTTCATGTACGGTGAAGAAGCGGACTTGTGCCGCCGGGCGCGCAAGCTTGGTGCATCCCCAACCATCACGCCTGCAGCTACCATCATTCATTACGGCCAGTCTTCCGAGCCCGATCAAGCAGAGCAACGCATCAAGGTCCTTGCCGGCCGGATCACGCTGTTGCGGCGTCACAATTCTGCTGCGACGATTCTCGCAGGCAAGACACTGTACATGCTTCTCCCCCTCCTGCGCTTGCTCGGGTACGGAACGGCCGGCCTGGTCTCCGGCAGAAGTGATTTGCGTGAAAAGGCGCGAAACTGGCGCTATGTCTGGCAGCATCGTCAACGTTGGGTGAATGGCTGGAGCAATGTCGGCGTGAGGAGAGCGCGCGGCAATCCGCGCAACAACCTGCCAGAGGAGGTAGCTGCTGTGGAACGTCCGTTAGGGGACGCGTTATCCCGCTCGCGCCAGGGATAGCCACTGATGCGGCGCGACGTTACCATTGTGGTCTATCATCATATCGCGGACCATGAAGACCCGTTAACCGGCAAGCTTGGAGTTGTTACAAGGCCAGAGGTTTTTGAGAAGCACGTCAAGTATTTCGCGCGTCATTTTGACGTGGTGAGCGGATCGGACCTTGTAAGTGGCACTCTGCCGCGTAAACCTTTGCTGATCACCTTCGATGACGCATATCGCTCAGTTCTCGATACCGCAAGTACTGTCCTTAAAGCGGCAAATGCACCTTCGCTATTCTTCGTCAATCCGACAACGCTGCTCGGAAGCAGATTGCCAGTGGATAATATCCTATCGTTGGCAGCGGTGGTGCTCGGTAAACAGCAACTGATAGCTCTCCTGAACATCAACGAAACCGGACCAACATCAGTCCCTAGGCTCATCGCCAACGTGATTTCAAAATGGACTCAGGCGCAAATTGCGGAGGCGAAGCAGCAGCTGTGTACCGCAATGGGCACCAATGAATTGGAGCTCCGGCGTACATCGAAGCTTTTTCTTAATATCACCGATATCAAGCGGTTTGCGAGCTTAGGGATTGAAGTAGGAAACCACTCGATGAGCCACACGTTCTTTCGTTCGCTTTCATCGAGCGAGTTGGAGACCGAGATCGTGCAAAGCCGAGAGCTTCTGGAGAAGTTATCGGGACAAACGGTTCAATGCCTGAGTATTCCTTATGGGAATGCATTGGACGCGACCGAAGGTGCGCTGCGGGCCGCACGGCGTAATCACAAGGCGATCTTTCTAGTGCATGCGAAAAGCAACCGCTTTAAACCAGCGGCTGACATTTTCTATCGGATTAGCCTGGGGAACGCCGCGCCAGAAGAGATTCCGTTCAAGCTCCGGATTATGCCTGTACTACGGTGTGCGAGAGATTGGCTATGGTAGCTGGGCAGCCCGAACAAAAGAGAATAGTGATTCTGACGCGGGATGGCCCAGAACATCGTTATGTCGCAAACATGCTTTGCGCTGGACTCTCCATTGACCGCATCATTGTGGACCGGTCAGCACGGAGAACAAGACTGCGGCGCGCCGTACGGAAGGGGTTGGTGCATTTCTTAGGAAAGGCAACCCGTGCTGTCTTTCTCAAGATGATTCGAGACGATGAGGCCCGGACTCGGTCACTTGAAAGTCTGTTGGGGCAAAAGGCTCAAACATTCTATGCATCTGATCGAATCGACTATGTCGAGGGCATAAACGGCACCGCAAGCTTGGAAGTCCTGCGGCAGAGACGCCCCGATGCGATTCTTATTTACGGCACGTCGGTCGTGAAGAATGCGGTCCTCGACTCTGCAACCGATATCTGCATCAATCTGCATACAGGTATTAGCCCGCAGTATCGCGGAACCGCGTGCAGCTTTTGGCCTGTAGTCAACGACGAGTTGGACATGCTCGGTGCGACCATTCACGAATGCACGTCCGGCGTCGACAGCGGGCCGATCTTTGAGACAGTGCATTCGAGATACGAACCAGGGGACGATTTGCATAGGATTTTTGGCCGAGCCGTGATGGTCGGTGCCGAAGCGTATGTACGAGTGGTTCAACGCTATGTGGCGGGCACCTTGAGCGGAGTTTCGCAAGATCTCAGCCTTGGGCGCGAGTACCGTGGAGCCGATTTGACCATTGGTCCGGAATTGGTGGCGCGACGCCGGCTCGCCCGTCTGAGGTCCATCGCCGAAATCTCGATCATTGGTCAAAACGACAGGGTAGTTCGCTGACGCGCAATCGTGCAAAAGCTCGCCTTATCGGCCGAAATCGTAAGCCGCCCCAGCAGATCGTCATCGATGGGGAAAGCCGTGACCGGCGCCTGCTAGGACGACGCTGCGAGCCCCAGCGCCGTAACCGCTGAGGGGTCGACCCAACGTCGGATAGTGCCGTCAATCAAATTGGCCCCATACATCCAGCCATCAGGGCCCTTCTGCATGTCGACGATGCCTTGTACGTTGTCCACCAACTGGACGCTGGTGACCTGCCGGCTTGCGTTCAGGGTCGCAGCGAAGATCGTTCCGTTTTGGACATCGTCGAAAAAAATGGTGTTCTGATTGTAGAAATCTCCCGCGGTAATCACGTGGGCATTGTCGGGGGCCCCGTGGCTTAGAGACAGGATCGGAAATACGGCGGGCGGGTCTGACGTATTGTTCCGATTGCCATTGTTATAGAAGGTGATTGCCTGCGCGAGATTTTGGTAGCTGCCGGTCCTGTCGGGGCCTTCGAGATAGGGCCATCCAAAGTTCGAGCCGGCTGGCCCCGTATTCAGCTCTTCCCAGCTGTTCCAGCCCACATCTCCGAGCACAGGAAGATTAGTAACTGGATCGAAGCTGAAGCGGTACGCGTTGCGAACACCGTAGTAGAACACCTTCGACGCATTACTGTTTGGATCGCTTGCCTGATAGAATGGATTGCCGGGCACTCCCTCACCTGTAACGGGATCGATCCGCAACAACTTGCCCGATAGATTGTGGATGTCTTGGACGCGCACTCCCCGGGGGTCGACGAAGTTGTACGACACGCCATCGCCGACGGTGAGGTAGAGATAGCCGTCCGGGCCGAAATGAACAGCGCCTACGCCGTGCGAATCGCTATCAGTCGCCAGATAGTCACGAATGTTTTGGTTCTGGATGCCGGTCCGATCCGGATCGTTGTCCTGCGATCCACTCTCGATCTGGCTCGCCGGAGCTGTGATCGTGGTGCCGTTGACGATGCCGGAAGGAGCGATGCTCGGATCGCCTGTGCTGTTTACGTCGGGACGGCTCGTATAGGCCCAGATGCTGTTCTTTCCGACCAGCACTACCTCGCTCGCCGGATCGGCAATCATTGTGGTTGGGTCAACGGTGACCCTCACCAGGCGAGCAGGTCGGTTGCCGGCCTGATCGGGGCCGGCAAGGCCGGGCTGGCCCGCCGTTTCGGGTGGATCGTAGGTATAGAGCAGGTAGACATAATGGTTCGTTGCGAAATTCGGGTTCACCGCGATACCCAGCAATCCGCGATCGTTGACGTCATTTACCTCGCTCGAAATGTCGATCAGCGGAGTTGATCGAAGTTCTCCGTTATCCACCACACGCACCACGCCGTCCTTTTGGGCAACCAGCATGTAGCGGCCGTCTGGAGTCCAATCGATCGCCGTTGGCCCGCCGGCATACCCCTGGCCCAGTCCCGTCACGTACGTCTCGCCCGCCAGATTGCCGAGATTGGGGTTGTCATTATCCAGGATTTTCACAGTCGTCGTTGTCTCGGCGCCGAGAGTGGCACCGGTCGGGTTGCTCAACGTGACCGTGAAGGTCTCATCATTCTCCGGTGTCGCATCGTTGAGGATCGGTACCGTGATCGTCTGGGTCACCTGGCCAGCAGCGAAAGTCACCGTGCCTGACGAGGCGGTGTAGTCGGAACCCGCGAGGGCGCTGCCGTTGCTTGTCGTGAAGCCGACAGTAGCTGTTTGACTGGTGTTGCCGCTGCGCAGCAGCGTAATCGTTGCCGTCTGTGTATTCTCGGTAACGCTTATCGCCGCGTCCGCCATTGAGATCGCGACGGGCGAGTCGTTGTCGATGATGGTCACGAGCACTGTGCGCGGGGTCCCGAGAGAACCGGAACCGGGATTCTGAAGCCCGACCGCGAACGTCTCGTTACCCTCGGTGAGCTGATCGTTCACAATTGAGATGGTGAAGCTCTTGGTGCTCTCTCCCGGGTTGAAGACGACCTGACCGGTGTTCGACCGGCCATTAAACGTGGGCTGGATGAAGTCCTGGCCTGCCGTAGCTGTGCCGCCGGTGCCGATTTCGTTCGTCGTGTACTCCACGGTTGCTTGAGATTGGAGGTCGCCGGAGCGTACGACGGTGATGGTAGCCATCCCTCCCGTCTCACTGACATACACTGTGGAACTGCTAAGTAGTGAGATGACGTTGCCCGCAGCGAACACGACGTCGCGGAAATAGTTTGCATTCTGATAGACATTGGTGGGGAAGGCGCCCTTGGACAGGTCGAAGACGCCGGCACCCACTGGAGCGTTCAGGCCACCATTGCTGATGGCTGAGGCGAAGCCCTGCGTGGTGGAGACGTAGTTGCTGTTGATGTTGACGGAGACGATGTAGGTCGTGCCGGCCTGGATGGTCAGGGGCGTGGCGAGCGCCTGCTGCTGCCAGCCCGATGCGCCTTCGTTGGTAAACGTGACCGTCGCCAGCTCCTGGCCGGTGGCCGACCAGATGTGGCCGATATGCGTGCCCGTCTCGCCCGGAGCCTTGTAGTACCGGATTGCCTGGATCGAGCCGGAGGTGTCGCTGGTGAAGCGCATCCCCAACTCATAACCTACTCCGTCGCTGGCATTGGTGATGACAGGCGTCTGGGTGGTGAACAGCGTAGTGGTGGCACTCGCAGCGGCAACCGTCGCCGTGGCCGCGCTGGTCACATTCTCGCTGGCGCCGAACAGGTCGGTGTAGGTGGCATTCACGCGGATCCGCTTGCCGACCAGGCTGCTATCGAGGGTGAGGCTCGAGGTCGTGGCGGCCAGGTTCGTCCAAGTGGTGCCGTCGGGGCTGCTCTGCCAGTGATAGGTGATGCTGGCGGGCGCGCCGTCGGGGTCCGTGACGCTGGCCGTCAGGGTCTGGTTCTGGGTCGCGGTGCCGTTGATCGTGACAGCGCCGGGGTCGTTGACGTTGGCCACTGTCGTGGCGGTCGCGGTGCTCACCGGGGCCTCGGTGCTGCCCGAGAGGTCCGTGTAGCTGGCGGTGACCCGTATGAAGCTGCCGACCTGAGCCTGCCCGAGGACCAGCGTGCTCGCGGTCGCGCCACTGATGTTGCTCCACGAGTTGCCGTTCGCACTCTGCTGCCACTGATAGAAGACGGTGCCCGGCACTCCGTCCGCATCGCTCACGGTCGCGGTCAAGGTCTGGTTCTGCGTCGGCGTCCCGCTGACGCTTACCACACCGGGGCGGTTATTGGGCTGTGACGAGCCCGCAGCGAACACGACGTCGCGGAAATAGTTTGCATTCTGATAGACATTGGTGGGGAAGGCGCCCTTGGACAGGTCGAAGACGCCGGCACCCACCGGGGCGTTCAGGCCACCATTGCTGATGGCTGAGGCGAAGCCCTGCGTGGTGGAGACGTAGTTGCTGTTGATGTTGACGGAGACGATGTAGGTCGTGCCGGCCTGGATGGTCAGGGGTGTGGCGAGCGCCTGCTGCTGCCAGCCCGATGCGCCTTCGTTGGTAAACGTGACCGTCGCCAGCTCCTGGCCGGTGGCCGACCAGATGTGGCCGATATGCGTGCCCGTCTCGCTCGGAGCCTTGTAGTACCGGATTGCCTGGATCGAACCGGAGGTGTCGCTGGTGAAGCGCATCCCCAACTCATAACCTACTCCGTCGCTGGCATTGGTGATGACAGGCGTCTGGGTGGTGAACAGCGTAGTGGTGGCACTCGCAGCGGCAACCGTCGCCGTGGCCGCGCTGGTCACGTTCTCGCTGGCGCCGAACAGGTCGGTGTAGGTGGCATTCACGCGGATCCGCTTGCCGACCACGTCAGTTGTACTCCCCCAGCTAGCCAGCGTGATCAAACGCTATCTAAAGTAGCAACACCAACTGTGCGGGTTGTAGTTTTGATCGCGGCAGTCATGTTGGTTCATATTAACAATATTTAAATAACATTAAAAATATTAAATCGGAAGCGATTTATGCCTTTGGAGTAGCGCCGTTCGTCAACTTCTCTTGAGCTTGAAGGCAGGCGCGCGTCACGGATCTCGTGCACTCAGCGGGATGTGCCGTTTGCCCAGCTTCGAACGCACTCGCGATGTCCAACTCTTATGGTTCCATCCGCTTCGCGATTAGGTCGGCGAACTCACCCAGATTCCGCGCCGCCTCGACCTCGCCAACGCGAAATCGAACGCGAAACTTCTGCTCGACGGCGATCACGAGCGAGATCTGCATGAGCGAGTCCCACTCATCGACGTCCGCCGCCGAGAGCTCGGGGGTGGCCGCGATCTTCTCGAGGAAGATTCCGTCGAATACTTCCTGCAACTTCGCTAATACTTCAGCCTGCTTCATAGGCTCTCCGGGCAACATCTATCTTGTCGAATGCACCTGATACTTCCTCACCTCCAGCTCGAACTCTTTTCGGGTTGCGGAGTCTTCCATACGCGCGAAACCAAACTCCTCGTAGAATTCGGCGACGATACGGTTCTTGGTTGTCGGAAGATAAATGACGCGCACTGTCATGCAACCGGCCACCTCTGCGAGTCGAAAAATCTCATACATGATCTTGTCCTCGACCTGGCGCTTCAGCACGCGGCAACTCATGAGCCAGGTATTGAGAACGAAGACGCCGCCATCGATCTTTGCAATGACTACGGAGATGAGCCCGGAATCACCGAATAGATCCTCGAGCCGCATCGTGAAGCACCGGTAGTCCGGCCTTCCCAGGAGCGCCTAATGCGGCTTGCATTATGTGGCTTTAGACGCAAGCTGAACTCGCGCTGGACAGCCGAACGCCTTTGCACCCGCGGGAATGTCTCTATCGACGAACGAGTTCGCGCCTACAATGGCGCGGTCGCCGATGGTTGTACCCATCTGAATCACCGAATTCGGCCCGATGTAGACTCCATTGCCGATCGAGGTGGGCGCGCAATCGATGGGATCCCGGCCGAGCGAAATTGAGCGGTTTACCGTGTGATGCGTGTAGATTTGAACGCCAGCAGAGATGGAGCACCAATCGCCGATCTGCAAATCTCCACCTGAACCATCCAGAATACATCCCGGTCCAATCCAGGTATTCCGTCCGACCTTGACGCGCCCAAGAACGAGCACGTTGTCGTACATCGTGCTGCCCTCTCCAAAGCCATATGCTGCGGCGTTATCCTCGCGCTCGGTGAGAAGGTCTCCGATCGACACCCTCCGATCGAACTGCTTCCTCTTGCGAGCTGCCAGAGCCTGCAAGAACTCGCGCGCGAAGGCGAGCCACTGGTCCAAATTGTGATCAGACATGCTGGGATCGAGCTTTGAATGCATCAGAAAAGCCCATTTGCGTCGTCGTCAATTGACTCGTACCGACGGCGTCCATCTAAAATCGACGGCCTTCGCGGAGTGGACATGAGGTACCTGCCCGGGCGAACCGCCGATTCAAAAATTAGAGTTATATTTTTGGGATTTCAATTATTTTTAGTATCGCGTTGTTTCGGTCCCGGACCGCCGTCAATCAACCGCCTCGAATCAAAGAACGCTTGGCCGCTCGCGGGCATCGGTTTCCCCTGTTCAGCGTGTGTCCACGCTGCGTTTTCGTGCATTCCTTTCGCCAAGGAATAGCTCCCGGGACATGGCACGCTAGTGGCGTGGACTTGCGGAAGGTGGCAATTAAATTGGTTGAATTAACATATTTAACTTGCGATGCATCCAAATCCGCTTATTTTCTATGACCATCGCAGGGAGAGCGCTGATGAACCCGACCGACTCCAATAGTGACGACCGCCGTGAGTTCTTGAGAAGCTGCGGAAAATTTGCCGCCGTCACTCCTCCCGTGATGACGCTGCTGCTTTCGACCTCTCTGACCTCATCCGCCATCGCTAGTTCTGGCGGAAATGTTGTGCAGGGCAATAATGGCAAGGGCAACGGTGGTCGCGACGGCAGTCCTAACGGGAAAGAAGATAGCACTCGCTAAAGTGGCGCCTGGCGGCCCAGCCCTGACACCATCGTCCCGGGGACCGGTCGGAGGTTCAGCCAGCCCGGCGGCGCCGTTGTGCGGACGGGCGGTCGATCAAGAGATCGTTTAGCTTCTTGCCGGCGCGAAGCTGCGCCTTCAGCCATCGAGGCTGCTTACCACGGCCGGACCAGGTTTCGGACGGGTTCTTAGGGTTCTGATACTTCGGCAGCACGGGAGGGTAGGGGCGGCGTGCACGTCCCTCGGTTTGCCCCCCGGTCTTACCTTCGATCTTGCGAAGCCGCTCTTCGAGCTTGGCTTTTTCCGCGGTCATCCTGCGACTCAGAACAGCAGTGACCTCATCGTAGAGTCGCCACAGCTCAGCTGTGGTCATAGATGCCCAGTCATCGTTCTCCATGGAAGCCGTCCCCACTACCTCCGAACCGAAACAGGAGGGGGGCTTATCAGGTCAAACCGGGGTCCGGCAAGCACGATCACCCGTGCCGCTGCGCCAGTGTGCGTGGTGGTCGGAGTTACCGGCTGGGCCCGTGCCTCCGAACCAGCGGTCGCTTCGCCCTCCGCCCCCGGGCTCGTCGCCTCGGCGCAAGCAATCGCTGCTCGGCCTTCGACACGCGGCTACGCAAGTTCTGCAATTCAGTGAATTGAATGATGAGAGCCTGATGAGTTTGACGCAAAACTGCTGAAGAATACATGTGACCACCTACTCATTGCCAACGATGCCCTCCATGACCGCTCATTGAAGTTGCTGAATTGACGAATATGCAGCTCCAATTTGGGTGACCGGATTTCGTCGTTGCTACACTGGCTGCGCGACGCAGCCGTTTTCGTGCTTTACTAACCAGCTTCGCCTTGATGAATAGTATTACTTTTCCTCCCTTCAAAAACGCTGCTTTTTTGAACGATCTTGTGTTCGTCGAAACTTCGTCGAATGTTAGATTTGAATCGTGAATAACCCAATATATCGTTGGTAATAACGGTGCCAACGAAGTTAATTGGATGTTGACCATCATGACACAGCAGCCGATCCCTGCGCCTAGACATTCTATGGGGGAATTTGCTGATCGAATCTATCATGCGTTGTCGAAACAACGCTGCTTTCGCACCGCATTCTTACGGTGCTGCGCATACTTGCCGGTCAAGTTACCGTGGGGCAGTCGTCGAACGTTCGGCTGTCTAGGATTTGAGACTGTGTGACGTTGTCGCCGAGCGGACCCGTCATCCTCGCGTTTTGAAGAAATTGTTGGATTAAACGGCTGCACGGGGGGTTGTTAGCAATAGGCAGGGGAAGCATGCACCGCACCAGAATTGTCATCGCGGATCGACATCCGATCGTTTTGCAAGGGATCAGGAGCGTTCTTGCAGCGCAGCGTGATTTTACGATCGTTGCGTCCTGCAGCGATGGCGCAAGCTGCAATGAGGCAATCCGATTTCTTGTGCCGGACGTCGCGCTCGTCGATGCTGCACTGCCTGATGTCAGCCGGCAGCAGATCCTCGCTCCCGCAAACGCTTCAGGCCCAAGTCCCGCCGTCGTCTTCTTCGCCGGTGTCGCGGCCGATTGTGAGTTGCAAAGGCTGGCCTTGGAGGGGGCCTGCATCGTCCTCTCAAAGGATTCGGATGCCGAGATACTGGTCTCAACCCTGCGGAAAGCCGCCCAGGGCCAAGCAGCGGCCTCGCCGAGCGCATGGCTAGCCAATGATGAGGCCCGCCCCGATGAGAAGCCCCTGGCACAACTGACGGACCGGGAGCGGCAAATCATGCGGCTCGTGTCGGAGGGTCTATCGAACAAGGAGATTGGACGTCGGTTGAACCTTGCCGACGGTACGATCAAGGTCCACCTTCATCATATCTTCCAAAAGCTGGACATCAGCAATCGCACGATTCTCGCGGCATTGGCGATTTCGCGAAATGAGCTGCATGCCGCGTCACGTAAGATGGATCCCCCTGATCTTTTGCATCAGGATCCGGCGAGCGTAAAATAATGGGGTGTCTGGCTCTTCCGAACGTGCGCGGGGGGTTATCGTGGCGCCAGAAGCCCAGCCATGTCGCTGCAGGCCCCTTCGGCCTCGGCTAACGTTCGAAAGGGCGAACCGCCAATCTTGATTGCCGCCTGGTTTTTGTGGAGCGGACGCCAACTCGCCAAATAGCCGGCGCGGCCATGAAAGCCGGGGCCTCTCGGGCTTCCGAAGCTGATCACGAACGAGAAGCCCTCGCTGGTTGCGCTCCAGATCTCCATGTCCCGGACAGACCGGTGGAATTGCAGTGGCATCGTCATCACCCGTTGCAATCGAGCCCTGCGCTCGACGTCCGTTAAAACGCAAATTAATCATATTAAATGGCGAGCGCAACTCCGAAGCTGCGCCCGAAAGGCCAGAAAGTACAAGAACGAGCAGGGAGATTGCCCACGATCAATTGACGGCGCACGTCAAGCAACGCCACTCACATAAAGAAAATTATCGGTTGAAAAGACATTTAATGTATAATACCGTGAATTAATATTTTAAACCGAGGAGAGCGTGTTGTGACCCGGGACGGCAACGAAGATGACGACCGGCGGGCGTTCTTGAAAACCTGCGGAAGATTTGCGGCCGTCACACCCCCAGTGATGACTCTGCTTCTATCCACTTCCCTGACCTCAGGAGCCATTGCAAGCTCGGGGGGCCTGCGTGGAGTGACGCAGAAGGATGGGAGGCAATCGTCGTTCTTCGATAACGACCGGTCGTCCGTATCGGGACCGGGGAGCTCCAGCGGCGGGTCAACAGGGGGC
>NZ_JADYVQ010000030.1:0-47858 GCF_020193895.1 Bradyrhizobium sp. NBAIM14
AACCCGTACGACGGTCACACCTTGCGGGACGTCATCGACCGCACCGAGACACTCACCGGCTGCGCGATCGAGCGGGCCTATGTCGACAAGGGATACCGCGGCCACGACGCACAAAATCCCCGACGGACCTTCATCTCCGGCCAGAAGCGCGGCGTCTTCGGTGTCATCAAGCGCGAGCTGCGCCGCCGCTCCGCCATCGAACCCATCACCGGACACCTGAAGGCCGATGGTCACCTCGGCCGCTGCTACCTCAAAGGCCGCGCCGGCAATGCGGCTAACGTCATCCTCTCAGCCGTGGGCCACAACTTCCGCCGCATCCTCGCCTGGCTCAGAGAACTCTTGTGCCTCATCCGCTCCAGCTATGGCGCACGTTCGGCCGTCCCGCCGCGCTCAATTCGCCTTCTTAACGGACGACCAGATAGGGATGGTTGTTTGCAATCGCATTCGAAGCCGCCCCGGTGAGGGCTGTCGCGCAATCTGGACGCAACGCATCCAGCGGAATGTCCCAACGGGCCTCGCCCAGCCAGTTCTGAGCATAGCGACCGGTGCGCGAAACGGCAAACGCGCCATTGTTACACCTGAGCAGCACAAGATGATCGGCAAGCCGCCCGAGGCTCCCCAGTAGCACATTTTCGTAGCGGGGAAGCGTTTCGCCGGGCTTGAGCGCAACCTGCCACTTGCGCCGCAGGACCGGCATGTCATTGATCAGCCTCGTATTTGATTCCGCGGATTGCTCGTTGGCAGCACGCATCACACGCCCCACTCACCTAAGCTTCCTGCCCGGGCGGCATCAAATCCAGCTTGGCTTAATTCGCTCTTAAAAAGACGAGACGGTCGCGTTCGGCCCCTGCTGATCGATGCCGTTGCCTGAAACATCTGGCGCGACCGTCTTCAAGACTCATAACGCAGAAAATCCGCGGCGGTAGTGCATAATTCAACGAAAAGCGTTTGCCAGCGCCACTGGAACGACGAGAATCTTCGAACGAATGATTTGAGCCTCACGTATTCTACGAAGTAGCGCTCGTCAGTTGCGCGCGAAATTTTTTGTCGGATGTCCGATTTGTACGACTACCATTTGCCGACGGCGCAGGCGCCAGCAAATCCTCAATGTTAATTGTGCTTGAAGGACCGTCCCAGAGAGATGCGTGATAACTAAGCGCATGTTAAAGAAATGTGACGACTGCCGGCGCGAGGAGGCCACGCATGAAAAAGAGTGATTTGACTCTCGGAATGCGGTGCTGGTTTTCGCCGTCTTGAGCTTACGTCTGAACGTGGCATCCAAGGAAACTACCACTGCCCTGCTTGCGGCACACTGATCGAGGAGCTCGGAGCGGCCCACCTCGTGCTTTATCGCTTGACCGTACAGCCTTCCATTAAAGCAATCCGCAATCAATAATTCGTCGCGGCGGCCCAGGAGCTTTAGTGGGTTCGCTCAATTTTGGTATCTGACAGCGAGATCAGCGCGCCCCTTCCTTGAAGCCACAAACAGCATCCTTGCCGACCTTCAATGGTGGCGCCGTGACCGACTTGCTTGCGGGCTCTCCTGCAAATTGCATCGCCTCCCCCGTTAACGGATTGCCGAGCAGGCGCAAGTAGTTCGTCTGCCACGTTCCATGAAAGGCAAAAAATTCGCATGATAAACAATCTGGCCGGCGTCGGTATCTTCAAAGTAGACACGGACCTGCATGTAGTGCCGTCCGTCTCGAACTTCGCCGTCAAGAGAGACTGTCAGCGCGGTTCCTCTTATTGCGCGTACAGGGACCCTTGTCTCACACAGAGGCAGTTTTCTGAGCAAGCGCCAAAAGCTTGAGCTTGGCTCCAGCTGCCGGAAGCTGATTCACCGGCCTGAATGCGGCAGGCGTTGCGCTGCCGACATCGACTTCGGGCGAATATATCGAAGATCTATCGTCAACGCGTATTGCGGGCATCCAACCACAGCGCGCACAAGAACGTAAACGGAGTTCTGCTGCTGCCGAAGCTGCATCTCTGGGATTTCGCGATGAGCGATGGCATCCCCTTTGATCGGCAATCCATAGACCAACTATCCGCTTCGGAAGGACTCTCTACCACTGCGTATTGCACGGTGGACAACGAGGGCATCCGTCGCATCGGGCGACGTTGTTGCGTCGGATTCGGCCGAAGGCAGCGCGCGCACGCCGCCGCCTTCGCGCGTTCAGGCCGGCGCACGTTAGCCTCCTCCCGCAGCGTCGCTGCCGTAGCGGCTGGTCGAGGTCCGGTAGTACTGAGCGCGGATGGCGGCCATGGCCTCGATCAACGGTCCCCAGGGCGCGGGAAAGCGTTCTTTCGCTATCACCCGATCCAGCATGCGCGTATGGCCGGCCAGCTCGTCGTTGAGGAACTCCACCACAGGCATAGCCGGATAGCGCTGCAGCAGCAGGATCGCCGCGTTGTCGGCCTCGTCGGCCGACCTGTCCATGTCGCGTCCATGCAGATCGTTCTGCAGGCGCCCTATCGCGGAGATGAGCCGCAGGACCTGGCGAAACGCCGGACGCGCGCGCAAGGTCGCCATGTCCAGTCCCCACAGCAACGACAGGCAACAGAACACGTTCGCGTAGGCGATCGAATCGATGCCGTTGTGCAGGTACTCGGCGTAGGACCAGCGTTCCGCCCCCACCGCCTGCGCGTGTCCGGCGCGCAGCGCCGCGCAGTAGCACCGGGTATCGTCGAGAAGCTGAGCATAGTCGCGACGATCGTAGGCGAGCGCGGCCAGCGAAGCGCGCAGCACAGCGCAGCCCTCGAATCCGGGGAGCGCGCACGGCACGCCCTGCCCCAGTGCCTGCTCCACCGCGGCGAGCTGCTCCGGCGCGATCAGGCCAAGGTCGTTGCAATCGTCGAGCCAGAACAGCATCGCCAGTTCGCGATAGAACGCCACGGTCAGCGTTTCATCCTGCGGATCGCGGCCGGTGCGGGCGCTGATATCGTGCAGGCTCGGAAGGATGCGCTGCAGGATGTACTGGCCGCCCCTGACCGCTTCCACGCCGTGCTCGTCGGCGAACCCGGTCAGGGAACGCCCCCACTCCAGCACCTCCTGCAGCGCGCGTTCGGTCTGAATCATGGCGCCGCTCCTGTTCCCTCGGCCAGGACGCGCCGCTCCCAACCAAGTGCCAGCCACAACCCGGCGAGTTCGGCCACGCGCACGACCCGGGTGGGGCAATACAGTTCCTTGCCGATCCACAGCGGAGTCTGCGGCAATGCATGCGCCGCATGGCGGGCGAGCATCCACTCCAGCGCACGCGCCACCGCCTGCGCAATGCGCCGCCGCCCTGTCGGCTCTTCGCTCCCGTCCATCACGTGCAACGCGAACAGCGCATAGGCAGTTTCCTCGAATGTGGACGCGCGACCGGCGCCCCAGCCGCCGTCGTCGCGCTGCGCCTGCAGCAGCGCCGCCAGCGCGCGCTCGTCGCGCCACTGGGGCTTGCCTTGCGCCAGCGCTGCGACCGCATGCGCGGTGGGATACAGCCACGAAACGTGCCATTTTTCGTTGTCCCAGAGACCGTGCGGGTTGCGATTGGCCTCGACGTAGGCGCTGGTGCCGGCGGCGGGCTTTCCCAACAGTCGCAACGCATGCAGGGCATGGATGTTGGTCGACACCGAGGCATTGCGCTCGCCGGGGAAGGTGACGAACAGCTCGCCGATTTCGAAATGGCGCAACGCATCGGCCGCCCGGTCGCGGCCTGCAAGGCGCAGGACGCACAACGCAACGGCGGTGTCGTCCGCATCTGCCGCGAAGTGCACGGCCGGGCCCAGACCGCGCACGCCCAGGCGGGCGTCGAGCTGCGCGATGATCACGCGCACCGCCCCGGCGAGCGCGGGATGCGCGAACAGACCGGCCAGATGCAAGGTGTATAGCGACCAGCATGGCTCGAACACATTGATCGGCCAGACGTTGGGAACGACACCTTCGATGCCGCTGCGCGTTGCTCGCGATGCCGCCTGCAGATACGCGTCGGCGCGCCCGACCTGCGGCGTGCTCCCCTGTGTCACGGCGTGCGCACGCCACGCGGCAGTGGCCGCGGGACTGATGCCGATGCTGCCGTCATCATCCGGCCATGCGGTGGTCGGCGACGTCCCCCAGGCTTCCCAGGAGTGCAGCAACGGATGGCCGCTCGGCAACGTCGCCACGGCCCCCCGCTTGACCCGCGCTTGCCGCAACGGCAACAGCGCCGGGTGGCGCGGAAACGCCACGCCGCCCGGCAAGGATGCGGCCTCGTCGCAAAACCGCGGTAGGATCAGCTCCGCGCCGATCGGCGCGTCGTCCGGCACCGCACGCGCATAGGGATCGGGCTGGCGCTGGAGGAACCGCGTTGCAGCCTGGACAGCGTCGGCAGCGCCGGGAAGAGAATCGACACGCTGCAATGCCAGCAACGCCGCCCATGTCGGCGCATGACGGAACAGCGGGAAGTCTGCGCTTCCCCATCCGCCATCGGCCTGTTGCTGTGCGATGAGCCACGCGTATGCGTCCTGCCGACCGATGACGTTGCCATGGAACTGCAGAGTTCGCGCCGTGTCGTAGACGGATGGACCGACGCTGCCGCCATCGCGCATCTCGCTCAGCAGGTGGCGCAATTCGGAAAGGATCTGTTCAGCCAGCGCGTTCACGCGGGATGTTCCTTCTGCAGACGGTTGACGGGAACCAGGATCGGGCAGACGCCGCGCACGTCGCCGCAGGCCCGTCGCGGCCATGCTGGGCAACCGCTGCGCTCAGCGCCACGGATTCGGACAACATGCACCGCTGCCGCAGGCCGATCGCAGCGGCCCAGGGGCGACTCCATGTGGACCGGCGCGCTCATGCGCATGGCGCGTGCTTGAACAGATAGGCGTCGGCCCGCTGCAGGATCTGCGCCAACCGTTCCGCACGCGGCCCCAACGGGGCGACGGCCTCCCCGGCGTCGCGCAACAGATCCATCACGAACTGCCGCGCTGCCTGCAGCCCCATGATCGACGCGCAGGTCGGCTTCCGCGCCGCCGCGTCCTTGCCGGGGGTCTTGCCCAGCGTCGCGGTATCTACTGTCGCGTCGAGAATGTCGTCGATCACCTGCAACGCCAGGCCGAAATGGGCGCTGTAGCGATCGAGCGCACAGTACATCGCAGCGTGCGCGGCATCCTCCGCAATGGCGCATAGCGCGCCCATGCGAACGGATGCGCGCACTAGCGCTCCGCACTTCATCCGGTGCATCACCAGGATCCTGTCCAGCTCGACGTGCTTTCCAACCAGCGACAGATCCATGGCCTGCCCGCCCGCGGCCCCCTCGGCGGACACCGCCTGCGCCAGTTCGCGCACGAGCGCAATACGGTTGTCGCCCGGCGCATCCAGGCTCGCCAGGGTCAGGAAGGCGTGCGCCTGCAGCGCATCGCCCACCAAGATCGCGGTGGCTTCGCCGAACTTGACGTGCACGGTCGGAAGGCCGCGGCGAAGCACGTCGTCGTCCATCGCAGGCAGATCGTCGTGGACCAACGTACAGGCGTGCATCATCTCGATGGCGGCGCCGACTTCGTCGAGCATGTGCGCCGGCGTGTCGGCCAGTGCGCCGGCAGCCAAACAGAGCAAGGCGCGGGTGCGCTTGCCGCCATGCAAGGTGGCGTAGCGCATCGCCGCCATCAGCTCGGTCTCACCGTCGTCTTCGGCGCAGAGAAGACGCGCCAGCGCCTGTTCGACCCGCTTTGCGCCGTCCTGCATCCAAATCTCGGGCAGCAGCCTGCCGGATGCGCCGCGCGCCTGCGCGCCCGATCCGCCGTTCGCGGAAACGCCAGCTCGGTCGTCGTGTGGCGTGGAACCGGTCTGCATGTTGTTCATGTCCTTGTACCTGCCAGGAGACGGCCACGGCGAGCCGCGAGCCGCCGCGGTGTTGCCGGCCTCGCACCGAGCGCGCGCGCCGAGTGGAGCAATGCCGCGTGTCGCCGGCGCCGCTGCCTCACCACACGGGGCATGCGATGCCAGCTCATGAGAATCCGATGCGGATAGTCATGGACGGATGCGCGGTCGGGTAATAGCGCCGGCCTTTTTCGACGCCGCTCAGCAACCGCGGCCGCACCCCGGCCTCGTGCATGGTCAGCGCCAAGGCGATACAGAACTGCACCAGTTCCAGCCATGCCAGGTGGTAGCCCATGCAGACGTGTGGGCCGGTACCGAACTGCAGCATGTCCACCGGCCGGATCGGCTCGGTGCGTTGCAGCCACCGCGCCAGCCGAAACTGATCAGGCGCCTCGTGCAGCAGCGCCGAGGTCGAGAAATGCAGCAGCGGGATGCACAGATCGGTGCCCGCGGGAATGCGCCGTTGGCCGAGTCGCAATTCACGCAATGCGCGACGCACCAGGAGCGGCGTCGCCGGATGCACGCGCAGCGTCTCGCGGAACAGCGCCTCGGCGACCGGACACTGCGCCAGGTCCGCGTGCCGGGTCGGCACCGCGCCTACGCGTTGCGCCTCCTCGACCAGCGCGTCCCACAGCCCAGGCTGCCGCGCCAGCTCGATCACCATCCAGGCCATCGTCGAGGCGGTGGTGTCGTGACCACCAAGCAGCAGCAAGCGGATATTGGCGATCAGGACGTCATCGGAAAGCGCATCGTCGCTGCGATCGAAGGCGCTCACCATGTCGTTGATCAACCCGGTGCGCGCGGCATGTTCGCGCGCGGCGCGGACGAACTCGCGCAACCGCGCATCGATCCAGTCGCGGGCGGCGCGGCCGCGCCGCAAGGGCAGTCCGGGCAGGTCGACCGGGGGCGCGACGACCAACTGCAGCAGTTGCCGGTACTTGCGATGCCATCCCGGCAGGTCCTGCGCGGGGATTCCCATGAGACTGAAGATGAGCTTGAGCATCAGATCGCCGGTTTCGCGCAGGATGGTGACGTCGCCCCGGTCGCGCCATCTCTGCACGCGCGCCCGGATGACGGGCGCGAACAGCTCGCCGATGCCGGCCTGGGTCAGCCCCTTGGGCAGAAGCGCCGCCTGGATCGCATCGCGCGCCTGCCGGTGCGCGATGCCATCCTGGGCGACCAACGTTCCGCCAAACAATTCGGGCGCGATGTCTTCGATGAGCGCCGAGGACACGTCCTTGTGCCGGAGCACTGCGAGAGCATCCGGATCCAGACTGGTCATCAGGTGTCCGGCAGGGCCGAAATCTAGCCAGAAGTGGCTGCCCAGCGTCCGTTCCGCGCGCCGCAGCAGGCGCGGCAGGTCGCAGACGACGGCGGGAAGATGCCCGACCAAGGGAAAAGCGCCGGGCACGACCGGGATGTCGTGCCGCAGCCGATGCCGACGGTTCAGCGGGTTGAGCAGCATGTCCATCAGCAGCGCGGCGCCGCGTCCGCTTCGGCGGTCTCGCCGGCAGGCCGCGCGGCGCGGCTGTTGCCACCGTCGGCGTATGTCGGCACATGCGCCAGCATGCCGCCGTCGATGCACACGACCTGGCCGGTGATGAACGCAGCATCGTCGGAGAGCAGGAACGCCACCAGCGCGGCCACGTCCTCGGGGCGGCCCACGCGCGGCAGGAGCTGGTGCCGGCGCAGATCGGTTTGCATGTACGCGTCCAGCTTGGCGAGGAGACGCTCGGTCATGATGAGACCGGGTGCAACCGCATTGCAGCGGATCTGCGCATGACCGTACTGGGTGGCGAGCGAGGCCGACAGCATGTTCATCGCCGCCTTCGACGCGGCGTAGGATGTCAGCGCGGTGTCACCGCTGAGCCCCTGGCACGACGACATGTTGACGATCGCGCCACCTCCGCGGGCGATCATCCGTGGGATGGCCTGCCGGCAGCAGAGCAGCGTGCCACGCAGATTGGTCGCCATGGTCTGATCCCAGACCGCTAGGTCCAGCTCAAGGATCGCGCGGTCGCGCGGGGTCAGATGCATCGCGCTCGCGTTGTTCACCAGCAGGTCGACCCCACCGAAGTGCCGCTCCGCCGTCTCGAACAGCGCTGCCACCGCCTGCGCATCGGCGATGTCGATCGCCAGGGCGAGCGCGTGGCCCGCTTCGGCCGCGATCTGCGCGGTGCAGGCGATAGCCGCCGATCCATCAATGTCGGCCACCACCACTCTGCCGCCCTCGCGCGCGATGGCGAGGGCGCATGCCTTGCCGATGCCGGCTCCGGCGCCGGTCACCACGGCCACTTTGCTTTCAAACCGTCCCATGTATCGCCCTAGATTGTGTTGGTCTTTCGCGGCATGCCGCTCGGCCTCCGCTGGAGAAGGCGCAGGGTGCGCGCTGGCGCGCTCGCCATCGCCAGCGTCGCTTTCGATGACCCGAATGGCGGCGACCGGGCACTGGCTCGCCGCGAGCCTCACGGCGGCGTGCAGCGCCTGCGGGACCTTCGCCACGCACACTTCGGCCACGCCGTCCGGTTCGCGCTGGCGAAAGGTGCCCGGCAGCGTCAGCACGCACTGCCCGCTGGTTCCGCACAGATCCTGGTCGACCATGACGCGCATCTCAGCTCCCCTGCGCATGCAGCCGCACCGGCAGTGCGCGGAACGTCCGAAGGAACGCCGAGGGCTCCCGGGTCGGCTGCTCGGCCAATGCCAGCGTGGGGAAGCGGGCCTGGATCCGGGGCAGGCTCTCGGCCAACTGCACCCGGGTCAGTTGCGCACCGAGGCAGAAGTGAATGCCGTGGCCGAAGCTCAGCATGATCTTCCCGTCGGTCGACATGCCTGGACTGGTGCCGTAGAACCGCGCGGGATCGAAGCGATCGGGATCGGCGAAGGCGTCCGGGTCGCGATTGCCGGACGCGATCAGCACGCGCACGTCCGCGTTCTTCGGGATCACCACGTCGTCCAGTTCGATGTCGCGCTGGGCGATACGCGGAATGGAGCTGAACATCGCGGGCGCGTCGCAGCGCAGGACTTCTTCGACGAATGCCCTCACCCCCGCGGCGTCCTTCTGCAGCCAGTGCCGCTGTTCGGGATACGCCAGCATCGCCAGGACGGCATGGTCGATGCTCGCAGCAGTGGTGGTGAAGCCGCCCAGCAGCATGCCCCACAGCATGCTGATCAACTCCGCATCCGACAGCGTGTCGGCATCGTGGTCATGTGCGCCGACCAGCATCGACACGATGTCGTGGCGGGGATTGGTGCGCTTGGACTGTATGAGGTCGCCGAAGTAGGCCTGCACTCTGGCGCTGGCCGCGTCCGCCGCGGCGAGCTGGGGATCGCTGGCGTGCGGGCTCAGGCCTTCCAGGATGCCGCCGATGCCGGCGGCGAGCCCGAAAATGTCGTCCTGGGGCATGCCAAACAGTTCGGCGAAGACCAGCATGGGCAAGGTCAGCGCGAATTCCCGATGAAGGTCCACCGCCTCCCCGCGCTCCAGCGCGGGCGCCATGCCGTCCAGCCGCGCTGCGACGATGCGCGCGATGCTCGGCCGCAGGTTGTCGATCTGGCGCATGGTGAAATCGCGCGAGATCAGCCGGCGCAGACGCGTATGCGTCGGTGGGTCCTTCATCGCAAGCGTGGACGCCAGCAGATTGAGCGACAGGCTTCTCGCCGCACGCGGGAAATAGCGCGCCAGTTCGCCGGGCGCCGGTCCTCGAAAAGCATCGCCCGTGGCCTTGAGAGCCCAGCAGATGTCGGCGTGGCGGCTCAACAGAAAGAGGCCCGACGCCGCGCGATGCACCGGATCGTGCTCGCGCAACCACCGCATGAATGGATACGGGTCGTGAATCCACGCCGGCGACGCCAGTTCGGCGAAGGCGTCCCGGCATGTTGTTTCTTGCACGTCCATCCTGGTTACCTATTGGCTGGCTGATCTGACCGGTACGTGGCAGGCACGCCGGCAAATCGCGGAGACGATCGCGATCCCCCAGCGGCGTCCGCACATCACCAGAGCACCGGGAACTCCTCGAACCCGCCGGTGATGATCTCCTTGCGCAACTTCAGTTCTTCGGGGGCTAAGGCCAAGCGCAGCTCGGGAAAGCGCTGGAAGATCGAACCGAACACCGCCTTGAGTTCTAGCCTGGCCAGCGCGCCGCCGATGCAGGAGTGCGGCCCGGAAGAGAACGCCAGGTGCGGCTCTCCGTCGCGCCCGATGTCGAAGATTTCCGGGTCGACGAAATGGCGCGTATCGAACGACGTCGCCGGCAGGCCGACCAGCACCTTGCTTTCCGGGGGAATATGAACGCCCGCGATGGTCACGTCGGTCCTCGGATAGCGCATGATGCCGTCCCAGCCCGCGCCCGGCGGGTACATACGCAGGATTTCCTCCACCGCCTTGTCCACCAGGGATGGATCGCCGACCAGGCGTTCGCGCTGTTGCGGATGGCGGAACATGGCCAGCAGGCCGAATTCGATCTGCGCGACGGTGCTCTCGTGGCCCGCCACCAGCATACCCGCCGCCAAGCCGATCGCCTCTTCCTCCGTCGCCTTGCCCTGGTCAACCGCCGCGAGCAGATCCGTTAGCAGGTTGTCGCCCGGATCCTGGCGCTTGTCCCGCATCTTGCCGCGAATGTAGGCGCGCAGTTCTTCCCAAGCCAGGCGCGACGCGCTGCGCGGGCCGCTTTCATGCTGGTGCGTCATCACCTCGTCGGACAGCCCGGCGAAAAAGGCGTGATCCTCGTAGAGCACGCCCATCAGCGCGCTGATGACCATGGCCGGAAGGGGAAACGAGAGGTGGCGCCGCAGGTCGGCGGGCTGGGGCTGGGCCCCCAACGTCTCGAACAACTGCGCGGCGATCGCCTCGACCTGCTGGGCGAGCAGCTTCACCCTGTGGTTGCAGAAGGCCGGCGCCACGATCTTGCGTAACCGGGCATGTTCGGCTCCCTCGTGCGAGACCAGCCAGCCCCGCGAACCGAGAATCACCGAATCCGGAGTGAATGCCGCCGGCGGCATTCCCGCGGGCCGGAACGCCGCGTCAGACAGCACCGCCTTGGCCTCGTCGTAGCCTGTCACCCACCAGCCTTCGTGCCCGGACGGGAAGCGCACGCGGTGGATCGGACCGTTGGGGCGTAGCATCAACATCTCGGGCGAGGGCTCGATGTGATCGACGCGCCACATCGGCAGCCTCGGCAAGGGTTGTTCGGACATGGTGGCACTTCACTCTCTAAGCGATGGAAGGGCGGAAGGTGACCGGCGAGCGCTGCGGGCAGCGAATGACGTAAGACGGCATGTAGACGACGGTCCTCCGCGGCGATGATCAGCGCGACATCCTCTAGTCGCACGAACAGCGCGGGGAAGGCGCATCGCTGTAGGCGCGCCAGCCCAGCGCCCAAGCAGAAATGCGGCCCTTGGCCAATCGACAGGTGCGCGTTATGCCGCCGTGCGGCTCGAACCCGTCGGCTGTCATAGATCGACTGACCGCAGGGATTGGTGAAGGAGGCTCGACCCACCCGCCACCGACCTGTCCGCCACTATAGCCTCCGGACCACGCCCACAGCGCCATGCGCAGTTCGCTCCTGGCTCAAGGTCTGCCGCTTTGGTTGCACCGCGACGAGCGCAACTGTTGTGGCTCCCAAAAGGAGAACTCTAGATCGCATCCAACACTTCCTGCATTTTCTTGGTCACAAGCGAGCGACAAGTCATTGCCACGCAAACCGTCGGAACGGACCAGACGCGAACAGCGAAGGCGCCGTTTCCGTCTCGAAGACCAATCGCGTTGCGATAGTGATGATGCCGTGAACGAGCAAATCGCGTGCCGGAGTGAATCGGAGGCTCAGCAGGCACTTCCTAGTGTCAGGCTTCTTGCATTGTCTCAATGCCGACAACCGGCGCAGCAAGTGCCCGACAAAAGGCCCGCTCTCGCGCCGCATGTGCGGCGCAGCCTTTACGGGATATTTCAAGCATCCGAATTGACTGCAGCGGGTGAGCGGCTTCCTGCGTTGTCGCCGATATCCTCAAGGCTCTTCTTGGTTACCTCAGCGTTACGCGACAAGTGGCGGACGACGATACTCTTATTGGCTATCTCGAACGCCTCGACCGCCTGTTTGAGAATGCGGCATTTGCCGAACCCGCCGATACCAATCAACAGAACTGCCGAAACGCTCGGATTAGGTGCACGATGCAGGTCTGCACCACGGGCTGCGGATTGGTTGCGACGTGCGTGTAGCGCTCCGTCGATAACAGTCGCGCATGCCCAAGAAGGACTTGGATGAGCCGGGTATCAGTACCGCGCTCGTAAAGGTGAGTAGCGAAGCTATGGCGCAGAACATGTGTCGTCACCTGCTTATCGAGACCGGCATGTTGCCGAGCTTTGCGGCAGGCCTCTTGCAACGTGCCGACACTCACCGGATCGTCCGGATTGCGCCCTGGAAACAGCCAATGGCGCGGTTTGGCCAGACACCAGTAGGATCGCAGGATGCTGAGCAGCCGCGGCGACAGCATCACGTAACGGTCCTTGCCGCCTTTGCCGGCGGTGATCAGGATCAGCATGCGCTTGCTGTCGATCGCGCTGGGCCTCAAGGCGGCTGACCTTGCCGGCTCGTAGCCCGGCAGCATAGGCCGTCACCAGCGCAACGCGGTCGCGCAGGGCCGGTACAACCTCCAGGAAACGGGCGACTTCCTCCGCACTCAGCACCAGCGGTTGCTTGACCGGCTCACAGGCCGAAATAATGTTCTCAATCGCCTCCGTGCGCCCGCGCATAGAAAAAGCGTAACGCGCACGTCACTTGGTTGATGTGGGTCCACGACCGCTTCAACCCGATCAGGTGCAGTTGGTACGCGCGCACCTGCTCAAGGCTGAGCTTGTCGGGCGATCGGCCGAAATGTCGGCTAAAGTTTGCAACCGCGTAGACATAGGATTGCTGCGTCGACGGTGACAAGTTGCGCAGCGTCATATCGTCGATCATGCGGCGGCGCAGCGGGCTCGAACTCATCGTGGCCATGAGGCACTCCTGTATTGAGAGGAACGGACTTGCGGTCCCATCCTTCAAACAGATGCCTCTTAGATAAATGGTCTCGCCACGGCCTCCCGCGGAGCGGGTTCGTTCAATGGTGGGCGACATCGAGCGGAATCAGCAGCCGAACAACTCACGCCGTCGCGCGAAGGCCGACCGGCGGATTCTCGTGGTGGTTTGTATGTGCTCGCGGCACGCACAGCATGGCCCGCGGAGGCTGGTATAAGTCTGTCAACCATTCAAGCTTCGGAAAGGAGGCGCCTGGCTGCAGGTTTTGCAGAACTTGGGCGCCGATCACCCCAGGCGCGGGAGCATCGCTGCATAGACGCAGCATGATTGGACAGGCGATTCAATCGAAATATGGATCCAAAATGCCGAGAGCCAAGCCGCCGGGTCAATTCGTGGAGCAATGTTGGCGCGACGTCTCCACGTGTTTAGCTCGCAGCTGGGCCTTTAGTCCCAGCTGCGGCTGTTTGGGAAAGATGATACCGGAGAGGTTGATGATGGCTGTGCGGCCGTCGGAAGCTGGCCGCGCAATCGCCGTCGGGCTCCTTCGCCGTCTGCGAAAATAGCCTTACCTCCAGTCTCCGCTCCTGACTTGTGAGACACCATGATGCTCTGCGAACGCGCGATTGTGGACCTTCAATCGGCGAGAAGTTGCATTTCAACCAGCTGCGCGCGCTCTATTCAGTTGAAGCTGACCCCAGCCCTTAGCCGGTCCTGCAGTGCCCGCCGATTGATGCGGAGGTTGCTGAGGTTCAGCGGGTCTGGATGCCGTCCTTCCGCCAGCTCCCGGGTGCCGTCCACGACAAAGACGCCGCAATCATAGGTGTTGCTCTGCTCGCGCATGGAGCCCTGTTGCAGGTTGGCCTGCAGCCGTTCTGCGAGCTGCTCTGCGGGCAGGTTATTGGGTCCTGGCGCAGAGTCCTAGTGATAGGCAGCCGGTCTTGCCCGATCGCGGCGATCAACCAGCAGCAGCGACCAGTGACTGCCGCGCCACCCTCTATCCGCAGCGCTGGCATCGCTTAACCGGCAGGAACAGGAAGTCGGCTCTATCACCGCGACTCCACCCGAATGCGCGTTCCGCGTCCTCGTTGGAGCCTGACCGCAACATTTGGGCTATCAAAGGATCCACGAACCGCATCCGGGCGGCGAGATCGGGATTGCTCTCCTGCAACTCCCGCCTCAGGACCCCATAGTCCCGCTCAATATGCTCGTCACCCAGCCACTGCGTGGGGCCCAGGACGCGTCCGCTGCGGTCAACAGAGACTCCGGTCAAAGGGCCGATCTGAGCAGGCGGGACCGGGGACGGGCGAGGATGATGGATGAATTGTGCACCGCGTCCTCGCGGCCCTAATGCGATCGAGTAGGTCTCACCGTTGATCAAAACCTGCCTTGGGCCGCTGAACTGGGTCGGCAGCAACCCGTGGTTATTCAGGATACGGATCTGGACATCCGCCACCGGCTGGGAGCCATGCTGCCAATCCTCGGGAACGAGATATCCGATATCCTCAAGCTCCTGAAGCACGCCTGATGGCCCGACGAAGAACGCGGCACTACCGGCCGGGCTGAGCACCGGCACTGAGTGAGCATCGTCACGCATCTGGTGCGGTGTGGCCGGCAGATCAATGAAAGAGTCGAGACCGCGGTAGATCTCTGACGACCGAGCTGGCGCGTCTGATTCTCCGGTGAACAGGTCTTTATTGATTTCCGGCCAAGGGGGCAGCCTGGGTGTCCGCTGCAACAAGTCGGCGGCTCCGCGTCAGGTTCTCGACAGCTATCGCTCATAGAGTCTCCAGAGGCGATCATAGCTGGCGATCGCTGCAAGAATACTGGAGCGCGCGGTCGGAGTGCTTGGACGCGGCGTTCTGGGGCGTTCACGATAGTTTTCTGCTGGGTTCGATGCTGCCGAGTCGGTTCCGTGGCAAATCACAAGCGACCTCAGGCTTCAAATTGGCCTATTATTCCGAAACTGAGAACGAATGAAGTTCGAATCCACCAACTGGGTGCGTCAACAATCGGGCACCGCGGGCCCGCAAGAGAGCTCATCGGCTCCGTCCACAGATGCGGCCGCCTTTGAGCAGCAGCTGGGCGAGATCGCTGTGCCGTCTGCTCCCGTGCTCATGCAGGTCCGCGCCCATCAAGCGGATGCATCGCGATCTGAGGCGCATGCCGGAGAGGATGAGGCGGTGCTGGGCGCCTCAGCGCTGCAGACCGCTCAATCAAATTGGGTCTTGGTAGGTCGCAGCAAGGATCCGCTTTATGCTAAGGATGCGCCCCTTATTTCCGGCCTTAAGCAGGCGCTCCTCTTGGGTGGAGCCGTTGAGAGCACCGCCACGAGCTACGTCGGTTATCTGCTCAGCTTGAGCCGTTGGCTCTTTGCAAACGACAAGCCGGCCATTGCTGATCGGCTTCATGACGAGACGATGGACAAGGATGTCGAGGAGTTCATAATAAAAGGTGGGACGGCGAACGTCCCTTGGGCACTAGCTCATCTGCGGACCTCTCAATTGACGGGAGGAGCCGTACCGATCGCAGGCCGCCCTGACCTGACTCCTTATCCCAAGGACGGGACTCTCATCAAGGAATACAAAAAGCAAGCAGTGGCGGCCCGAACTTCAAGTACCGCCAAAACCTATGCATCTATTCTCACGGATTTCAGCCACTACCTTCGTGCAAACAACAAGCGTGGCATTGCTGCTCGGTTTCAGGACGAGACATGGAACGACGACGAACCGCTGAATGAAGAGATCAAGCGCTACAAGGACGCCGGGGGTAGCAAAAGTATCGGCGCGGCACTTGATCATCTCCGTAACGGAGCGAGAAAACTCAACGGTCCCCCTTTTCATCCCGAAGACGCACGCTTGATTTCCGGACTTCAAGAAGCACTCGTTGAGGCTGGGTACGAGGAGATCACCGCTAAGACGAATTATGTTGGTCCTCTTCGCAGATTTAGCCGGTGGCTCTTCGCAAAAAAAAAGCCGGGAGTGGCTGCTCGGCTTAACGACGAATCGCTGAGCAACGACGCTGCGATCTTCGATAAAAATCGCAGGCACCTCGTTCTTACCGCACTAGATCGTCTCCGCGCCTCTCAGTCGCCGGGCGGAGTCGCGTCAATCACTGGCCGGGCCGGGGGCATTGAGGCCGCGGCTAAGCAGGGCGGGTCGCAGCCCGCCTTCAGTTGGCCAGCGGCACTCGCTGAGGGGGATGATCAAGATTTATTCTTGGGGACGGTCGACGAAGCCGGTGCATCGTCGTGTCTTCAGCCACCGCGGCATGGCCTAGCATTGGATCCTACAGAGTCCCCTAATCCCGTGAACCGGCGCCACCAGGACGACGAGCTGACGGATGAACGTTACAGCAACATTCTCGTGCCAGGCGAGCAGATTCCCATCATGCGGGCGAGCGGCCACCCATCTACGCCGCCTCCGCACGGTCAAGGCGGTAGAACGATGCTGAATGCCTCGGCGCTACCGCCCGGCCATGCAAATTTTGTTTTCGCAGGTAGCAGCCTGGATCCTGTTTATTGCGAAGATGCGTCTCTTATTGAGGGGCTCAGGCCGGCACTCATCAAGGCTGGGGCCTCCGAGAGCACGGTCGGTCGCAATCTACGTGGTCTTCTCAGCTTGGGGCATTGGCTCGTAAAGAACGACAAGCCGGGCATTGCTTCCCGGCTTTACGACAAGTCGCTGGACAAGGATGCCCAGGAGTTCGCCGAGAAGGAGAAGCAGGCCATCGCTATCCCACTGGATCTTCTTAGAGCCTCCCAATCGCCGGGCGGCATCACGCCGTTTGCAAGCCGGGTTGAGCGGAATCCCTATCCCCAGGATGCGGATCTCATCAAAAGGTACAAGGAAGAAGCAGCCCCAAGCACCGCCAACACCGCCAGGACCTATGCAACTCTTCTTATCGATTTGAGTGATTACCTCCGTGAAAAGCATAAGCCCGGCATTGCTGCTCGACTTGGCCACGACTCGCTGGATGAAGATGTCAGCCAGTATAAGGAGGAGGACCCCCATGGCCGCAGAAAAGCCGGGGCCGCACTGGCTCATCTCCTGAGGTCGCCGGCGGGTGCTAGAGCGATCGAACTACGGCGTCATATTCGCCCGCTTCCTGATCTCGAAGACGCGGTTCGCGCCGAGACGAGGCGGACGACTGCGCAGCACAGCGGGTCGAACGGAGCTGGCAGCTGGCCGGAGACTCTGCCTGCGAACCAGCAGGATCTGCTTTTAGAGACGATGGACGGACGCAGCTCCTCGCCGCCTCCGCAGGTCGTCGCTGTTGAGCAGCAGCTGATGCAGACCCTATCCCATCAAGTGGTGGCGTCACCATCGCAGATGCAAGCCCCGATGCCGTCGCCGGACGAACCGATCGGCGAGCAGCTTCCGGTCGAAGACGCGGAGCTCTTGGCGAAGTTTCGTGGAGACGCGGAGCTGCGCAAGCTCACCAAAGGGGCCATCAACAACGGTGTTTACGGGCTTGGGGCATTTATTCGCTGGGTCAACGCGAGTCATAGGGGCCCGGTAGCTTCTCGGCTGCGCGACGGTTCATCGCTGGACGCGGAGATTGCGAAGTACAGGAGCTCGGGCGGTGACCCCAACAACCGCATTAGATCGGCTCTGAATCATCTCCGGCGGCTGCTGCGTGGGGGTGAAGAAGTGGAAGCACCTGAACCCCGCGTCCTCGGTGCCCCCCGTCGCCTAGTTCCTCATCCAGAAGATGCGCCCCTCATCGAGGGCGCGCTGAACCAAGCTCTGAAAGATCTTAAAACTCCGACTGCGAAGCTGAGGCAGTCTGCGCAACAGCGGGCGAGGCGTCTTCGTGCGCTTAGTGCGTGGCTTAGAGAGAAGCGCAAAGGGAGCATCATCGGGCGGCTAAACGGCTCGAGCAGGGAGCAGGTATCCCTCGACAATGACGTGGTAGCATTCCAACGGACTGGAGGCAGAGTACACGGTCCCGATTTGTCGCATCTTCGCAGCTACTTGAAACTCATTGAGCCGAACCGAGAACTGGGGCTGCCAGGCCCTGAGCAGCCGAACTCGCCGGCCGCGCAGGGCGATTGGCACTCGGGCTCGGCGCAGGATCTTCCCTCAACGCCGGCCAGCCCGAGCGCCGGAGCTTGGGTTTGGTTGGGTGAACAGGTGCAAGAACGAGCATCACCATCCTGGCCCGCGTCACATGCTAAGGGCAGGCTTGAGCCATCTTATGGTCTGATTGCGCCGACGCCGTCCGAGTTGCGCAATGATGCTCACTTTGCGCCGGCGCATCCTACCAGGCTTCGCTCGGACACCTACGGCGGCCTAGAGTCTCTTGTTGATCTGAATGCGCCGACGCCGTCCGAATTGCGCGACGATGCTGACTTTGCGCCAGTGCATCCTGCCCAGGCTCATTCAGACACCTACAGCGGCCTAGAGTCTTTTGTTGATCTGAATGCGCGGACGCCGTCCGAATTGCGCGACGATGCTCACTTTGCGCCAGCCGATCCGACCAGGGCTCGCTCAGGCGCCTACGCTGGCCTTGAGCCATTTGTTGATCTCAATGCGCTGACGCCGTCCGAATTGCGCGACGATGCTGATTTTGCGCCAGTGCATCCTGCCCGAGCTCGTTCAGACACCTACAGCGGCCGAGAGCCTTTTGTTGATCTGAATGCACGGACGCCATCCGAGTTGCGCGACGATGCTCATGTTGCGCCCGCGCATCTTGCCAGGGCTCGCTCAGACACCTACGGGGGTCGTGAGCCATTGATTGATCTGAATGCGCCGACGCCGCAGGAGCCGCGTGATGATGCTAGTTATGCGCCTGTCCCGCGCACATCCGCCGATGCTCAGATCGGGGCTTTGGATCCGACAGCCTCATCCCACGGCCGCAGCGGACTAGCGCTCGGCGCCAAGGAATGGCTGGGCGACGAGCACATCCACAGGGATTACGAGCTCCTGGCGCAGGAGTTGCAGCGGGACCGTCCGGAATTCGCCGCCCTGGCGCAGTTCGTGGATCCCCTGATAGCCCACTATCAATTGCGCTTCGGCGCCGAGCCCGACATGCTCCGTGCATTCCGGCGCATCGTCTACGATCCGAATGGTAATGATACCGCCGACTTCCTATTCCTGCCGGTGAACGATGCAATGGATCCTAATCGCCTCGGCACGCATTGGTCGCTGCTGCTCCTTGATCGCCGCACGCGAGGAGAGCCGATTGCCTATCACTACGACTCTGTCCGGGGACACAACCACGAGCCGGCAGCGCAGCTCGCACGACGGCTGCGCGCCCGCCTGGAGTCACCTAGCATGGCCCAGCAGCGGAACAGCTATGATTGCGGCGTCTTCGTGGTGGACGGCACGCGGGCGCTGGTTCGACGATTGGCCCAAGGAGAGCGGCCAGGGCACGAGTTGCTGCACCTTGACAACCTCGTCGCCAATCGGCGGTCCCTCCAGGACCGGCTTCGAGCTCATCCCGGCTTAGGCTAAGGGAGCGCGAAGCGGCCGCGAGACCGAGGACTTTCTCCGCAATGCCCACCTCGACATTCCAGCGACCGTCGAGGCGCTGCGCCAATACTGGATGCCGATCCGCTCCCGGCTACAACTGGCAAACGGATAGGTGGATTTCCGGCACCGAAGTCGATGCGAGCCATGCTGTCTCCGATGGCACCAACAGCTGTCTTGCCTTCTCGGGCGCTGTTGTTATCGCCACTTGCGAGGCAGGTCCAAACGCCTTTGTCACAGGGACTGCTCGAGTGGGTTACGCCGCTTCGGCCTAACAGGCCAAACGCTGGGCTACATCAGGGCGGGCAGCCTGGCAACATAACCGAGGCAACATAACAACGAATTCGAGGGGCGCTTTGCGGCTTCCTGCAGCATACAACGCAGTTCGATTATAGTCGCTTCGGCTGGACCGTCGTCGGAGTCGCTTTGAGCAAGCGCTTACACCTGCTTGGTGTGTCAAATTCGAGTACGACTACATGGGCTTCGATGGGGACGCGTCTGGCGACCCCGCCGACGGTGCAGTTCCCCGCCCCGCCGACATTGCCGCCAGGACAACCAGCTTGTCCAGCAACTGTCACATCGGAAAGATCAGATTGAATCACCATTTCGGCGGCGACGCGAGCGGGGCGGAATGGTTCGACGCATCGGTCTATCCGGGACGAGCGGCCGCCAAAACAATAAAGCCTGTTTTCGATACGGGCGACTGGTCGTTCGAAGGGGCTCGCGGGTCTGGCTCAGCAGAGGCACATTCCAGTGGGACTACACGAATCAGCCGCCGATATCCGGAGATAGCGGCATCCCCAATTCCACGCTCACCTATCATGGCTTGGACGGCATTTCCGGCGAGCTGTTCGCACGGCTTGATAGTCCTGGGGGATATTCCTGAAGGGCAACGTTGGCTCGGACGCTTCAACAAGGGAAGAATGAACGAGGATTCGAGCATCGGCAGTACGGCCTATGCAACACTCTGTGAGATCAGGCCAACGGAAGGTTCACGTACTACACCGCCGATGTCGGTTACGACTTTATGTGCGGTAGCACCTACAAGCTGGGCGCATTTATCAGTGGCACTTACTTCGGCCAAAAGTCGGATTCGATCGCATGCGTGCAGACAGCCTCGCCATACGGGGCATGCGCGGTTCCGGCCCAGCAAATCATCGGTACTCAAGGTGCCAATTGGGATGCGCTGCGCGTCGGGCTTAACGCCGAGACTATGCTGTTTGAGCGCCGTGAGCGCAGATGTTGCTTACCTGCCATGGACCGACTTCACCGGTCGTGATAACCATCTCCTCCGTCCTGAAACAACTTTCTACGATCAGTGCAGGCAAGGTGGGGGGCGTACAGATCGAAGGAACGCTGTCGTACCTCCTCGGCAGAAATTTCAGTATCGGCGTCGGCACTCGGTACTGGGCAATGTGGACCAAGAATGACAGCGATGTCACATTCAACTGCAGCGGCTGCAGCGACCGAGGCACGTTCATCCAGATCCCTGCACTCGCAAAGTACAGCATGGAGCGATGGGGTACCTTCTTAGAGGTGTCCTACAAGTTTGAGTGAATTGGTCTGCAAGCGCATAAGTCTTATAGCTAACCTAATCGATGCACGATGAAAGCCTGCAACGCGTAGGCTGCGCGGCGCCGCTGCCTCCGGGCGAACCGCCCACGGAGGGCAGTTGCCGAGTTGCGAGCAGCCTTCATGCCTTCTCTTTGCGGAAAGATGAGTCCGGATGAATCGTCGGCAGTCAATTCAAAAGCAGAGATGGTTCTCGTACCTTTGTAGCTCCGCAATCATCTTTTTTTTCGTGTTCGCCCGCATTGGCAGCCGATGTACGGCGGGCCAGTATGCCAATAACGGACTGCGCGACAGTAAAGAACAAAAAGCAACGCTTGCTGTGCGTCGATAAAGCGGGCCGCAGCCCTAAAGACAACTCGCTTTCTCAGGAGATTGGGGACAGCTCATCTTAAAGAGATCGTTGCCAACCCCCGGCCAGACCGCTCTCAAAATCCATGATCCAGATCACCTTGATGTCGCCCCTGGAACGTTCATTGATAGCTTGTCGAGATCCGAAACGTGAGATGCCTCTACTCGACGCATGGCTACCGTTGCTGCAGTGCACATCGGCGCGGAATGGCTCCTGTTGTTTTCGCTCAGGCTGTCGAACCAGCGGCAGAACAGGAAAGGCTGAAAACCGGCTGCGCCCTGCTCGATAGTATCCTGTCTGCCGCCTGCAAAAGGAATATGGGGAGATCTCTCGCGCGATTTTGCAAAGAGCCTTGTCCCGAAGGTGCCGAAAATTGAAATATTAGCGGCGTCGCCACCGAAGCGATAGCTGAAAGTAGGAGAGGTTCCGCTTGGGGGAGCGGGTCAGTGCCAGCGCGGAATGAGCCGGAGACGATGATCCTGGGGCGCTATCCCCCCGCGCCGGGTTTGCAAGAAGCTCGACGCGCCGAGACTTACTAATCAACGGCGGTGTCTTAATCTAGGACGCCGGGCTCAAGCGTACCGGCACTAGATGGCCGCGACGGCGTCCCGTCGATCATGAGCTTCAGATAAAATCCTATAGTTCGGCAGTTGCAGGAGATCGGCTTCCTCGAACGTTCCCAGAAACTCGCGAGCAAGGTGTTGCGCATCTTCAGCACCAACTCTGAAGGAGATAATCGATCCGGCATTTCCGAGCACCGCATCGCGCACATCCGGTTCTAACCGATGACGATAGTGATGTGCGACAGTGCAGCCGACGCGATATTTGCGCAACCCCGAGAACATATTTGCCATCCCGAGAGTGGTGAAGTTTTGAAACTCATCAATGTAGACGTAGAAGTCTGGTCGCTCACGCGCCGGCAATTCAGCCCGACTGAAAGCGGCAAGTCCGAGCGTCGTCACAAGCAAGCCGCCAAGAAGGGACGAGCTGTCCTCGCCGATCCGCCCCTTTGACAGGTTTACGAGCAACACCCTGCCCTCATCCATGATCTGCCTGACGTGGAGATCGTGCGCGGGAGCGGCCAGGAGGCGATTAAACACCGGCGCCTACCTTGTTTTGGATCGGCGCAGTGCCGTCGGCTCGGTAGCCGAACGAAAAGCGCTCAAATTCGTTCAGGCAGAAATTGCGGACAGTCTCATTCTTCAACTGTCGCGCCGCGGCCATCCCGTCCGCGCCTATCTCGATCGCGACCTCGCCGGTCAGTGCAGTCTTTGATATCGCAGCCAGTGTGGGGATCTCAAGCGTATGGTTGTCGCCGAGCTTGCTCGCCCAGTCTACGCGCAGCTTCTTCAGTCCGTTCAGCAACTGATCGCAGCAGGCCAGCTCGATCGCATGGCGTTGTCCATAGGCAAAGCCGACGGTCTCAACCCGGGCAAAGCGCGACAGCGCCCAAGCGAGGCAGGTGGCGGAATCCTGACCGCTCAGAAAATAGAACCAGCGCGGCTTCGGATGTGAAATCGGTCATTGAGAGGATTCGCTTAGAATGTGAAGAGTTGAAATCAGGCCCGCTTGGCAATGGCGAACAACGGCAAAGAAGCCTGCGATGAATGCCGCTTTCCCTTCATTGAGTTCAGACTTAGAGGACGCAATTCATGATCGTCTCTAAGGTGAAGCCGCAGAACGCTTTGACGCGCAGGGTTGCTTACCCCACGCCGAGCAACTTGTGCGTCTGAATGCTGACACGCCAGTCGCACGCAGTCGCCTCCTGAATGCAAAGCTTCGTCGCCTTGCGGCTTTGGCTCAAGGGCTGCAGCCATATTATCGGCATGAACTCACGAGGGATGTTGAGGGCCAGGAGCTTCTCGATATCGGCAGGCTTGCCCACGCAATGTTTGATCTCGTTGCCACGCCGCAGCGGTTCATCCAAAACAACGGGGCGTGCCAACTTTCGGGCTGATGGTCACCCACGTGCAGGGGTGCACCTGAATGGCATGGGTCCCGATGTCTTCACCTGCACCGAGAAGCCAGACTTGATAAGTAGCGTCGTCAATGGCTGAAAGTCGTACGCTGCGGGCTCGCCACCCGTGATCACGACATGCCGAGCCCTAAACCCCTGCACGGCGAGCAATATTTCCTCCGGCGACATCCTAGCCCCGGGTGGCGTCCTCGATCCCGTGATCTCGGCTATCGGCACTTGACATGCTGGATCTGCCTTCCATCTGCGCTTGCTGTCGCACCAGAGGCAACCAACTGGGCAGGCCTGTAGCCGCAGGAACACTGACGGCGTGCCGCTCTTGCAGGCTTCGCTCTGGATACTTTCAAAGATCTCGTTGACCGGCAGCACGGCTCGTTCCCCGATAGATCGCGCTGTTCGCACCGTGCTCTTTGACTTCGACAGATGCAAGCCGGCAACGCGGAGCAAGTCGCTCTGTCAGCAGCCACTTGCTCGCGATGCCGTAGACGTGCTCGGCAAACTTTTCGCAGCCGACAGCAGGTAGCACAACGATATCCGCCACGCCGCGCCGCTTCCTGGAACCATTCAAGCTCCGGATTGTCCGCAGCTACGACGGTCTTATGGTCAAATGTGTGTTCGAGGATCGCTTTCAGCTCTTTGAGGCCGCCAAAATCAACGACCCAATTCTTGTCGTCTAGGGTGTCGGCCTCGAACTCGAAGCGAAATGACAACGAGTAACCGTGCAGCAGACGACAGTGTGACAGCGCGCGCCACTGGCGAAATGTAGCGGATAGTCCGGTTTCATGACCGTATGTCTTCGTCGATAGGTAGGTCACGGTTGATCCTTGATCAGTGCCATAAATTCGCTGCGCGATATTTTGTCGTCGCGGAAAGCACGCGCATGATGCTGGTTATCATGATGGTGTCAGTCTAGCGAACACCACGCTAGATCATGCATTGGTGCTGCGCCCTAACGATGACGGCCAATCCCTTCGGCAGGATACGGCGTTCCAGTTCGTCCGCCAGCATAACAGCGGCCTCCTCCTGGATGTGCGGGCGCGACATGATCCAGTTGGCAAGGCGCACAAATTTGCGCGCTTCGCGGTCGCTTTGGTGTTGTGGTCGCGGCTGGTGTCGATAACCATGGCCTCAAGCACAGCGTGCACGTGCTGCTCGACCTCGGCTTGGATCACATCAATGTCACCAGGCAGCAGATATTCTGCGATATTGTCGTTTGCCGCAAACGACGCGCCGGCGTCGCGCAGGCGTTCACGAATTGCTTGCGTAGAGCTCATCAGAACTCCTGTGCAGCTTCGCTAGTTTGCGTGAACGACATGATCTGCGGCCGACACGCGCTGAACAAAGCGCTTCAATTGGGGAGGTGCCTTACCCGGGGCAGTTTTTAGTATCAATTTGCATACGATCGAGAACTTTCATCTCTCCTGCGTCGTTGACCGAGAGACCACTATTGCCGAAACGGTCCTTTATCGTCTCCCTGCAATCAGCATGCCGCAAAAGTATCTGTGCGAGACTTGCTTGAGGAAGAGAAAATCAATGCATCGTGCCGCGACGGCCGATCATTTGCGACTTCGTGTCGGGATTCAGACATACACACCGACAAGCGGACACGATTGAAGCGCCAGCAAAAGCAACCAAATCTTACCCGCCCCGAAGTCATCAGACAGTTAATCGGCCCCGTGATTGGCGCGAAGAACCGATGAACGGGACATCCGAACGCGTCAAGGTCGAAGATGTCGCCCAAATAACAGGCGAGAACAAGAGAGCTATACAGGCAGCGGCAGCTCGGGGCGAAATTCCTGGCCCGGCAAAGCTATTCAAGGCTTGGACATTTGACCAGGTCAAATTGCGCACGTGAATCGCCACCAAGAGCGCGAAGCGTTGACGCGGCTCGCGAAACTCATGGCAGCATGAAGCCGCGGCAAGCAACGCGCTCATCGCCTGACCAAGCCAAGCGACGTGGTCTCCCGGGTTCGGGCACCAGTGAAGCTAGATACGAACGGGCAATGGCGAGGCTCCGCAGCCGAAGAAGATGTACCGACTAGCAGCGCCTGGACCTGGTCCGCGAGCCCTCCTTCCGCGAGCGACAGGAAGAGATTGCAACACTCCAGCAGCTCGTGGCCTGACCGCTTCTTTGTGGACGCGGTACATCCCGCCGAGGATGTCGGTGTCAAGGCGGCCCGACCGGCAAGCCGAGTTCATCGTCGAAAATCTCAACACGATCGAGCAACTCTTGATCGGCGCGGCGTACTGGCCTGACGGCAACTCCCCGACGCGTGCTGCGAACCTGCGCGCGGGCCTTGTTTTGTAGCAAGAGCGCACCAAGCGAGGCGGTTCCGGTGCAAATCGACTTTGCCGCGGAGCTAAGGAGTGGAGTTATCGTCTCGACCCGATCGCTCTCGACGACCGAGAGGATCCTGTCATTGGCTGTCGAATCCTAACCCAGCGATCCTTCTGGCGGGAGGGATCCATGGCTACCATTCCAGAGAGCTGGTCTCCAAACATCGTGACTGGTAAAGGATTCAGCATCGAGGAAGGAGATGGCCAATATCCATAGACTGCCGTCACATAGCGATTGAGCTCGGTTCCCGAGGGTCAAAATGCGGTGGGGTGCATACACCTCTGAACGGTTTCCTTCTAGGTGACGACATCCATCGGCCTTTTGACCTGGAATGCGTGATCGTCTCATTGGATTGTCGGCACAAGGTCAGCAGCCGCTTGAAGGACCGTTTCGACAATGAAGTTCGCGATGATCATGATCCTATCTTGGAGAGGCGCGCTTTAGCTTCGTGATGAAACCCTGCGACGTGAAAGCCATCGGTTGGATCGAAATTCAGTTGTGGACGCTGATTGACAGCCGAAATCGCGGGTCATCAGGCGTTTTCATACAACCAAGACCCACAGCAGAGATCAGCTGATTGGAAAGTGCTCCAATCGGCTCTGGTTCGAGGTGTTCGGGAATCTCAGCTAGCCTTGTCTGTCTAGCGGATCACAAATGTCACGCTGACGCTCGTGGCGCAGAGTGATTCAATTCCGATGCGGAGCAGAAAGAAAGATGCCGGTCATATCCACACGCCGCGCTGAAGTCACAGATGCCGGAACCGTCGCCGGCTTCGTTTATGCTCTCCAAGTCGAGCTCTTGCGCCGGATGGCCCCGGGGATCGAAATCGTCACGCAAAGCGCGGCGGCAGTTCTTGCGGATGTCAGCGTCGTCGCGGTGATCGCTTGCGGAGACAACGAGCCGGTTGGCGTCATGGTTCTAAACGAATGCACTGCGATCTACGCGGGCGGCAAGTTCGGAGAAATCTCGGAGCTCTATGTTCGCCCCGACATGAGATCGCAGGGCATTGCGCCTCATCTGATCGCGGTCGCTCTGTCCGAAGGACGCGCGCGAGGATGGAAGCGGCTGGAGGTCGGAGCACCGTGGCAGCCGAAATGGAAGCGCACCCTCGACTTCTATCTGCGCAACGGCTTCGAGGAAGTCGGCCCCCGGCTTTGCCGCATGATATGAGCCGGTGGGGTCAACTTAGAGTCGTCCCTGGATGACCAAGAAGCTGAGCGGATCAATCTAGCTTGGAACCCAATGTTCTTCGTTAGGGCCGGTTGATTGACCGGAACGCGTAATTGTCTGTGCGTTCTGGACTTATGTTTTTTATTTTTGTAGTGGGCTAATGGCACTGCTGTATTTGCCCCCTGAGAACGACGACTCGGTCTTGCTGTGTTCCGTCGGGTGCCCTAACTAGCATTACAGTTGCAATTTTTGCCTGAGATGGGCTTTGCGCGCGTTGGCCTGATGAGCCCTACGCCAGGACGACCATGCGAGGACGTAGGCGTGCGAGATGAGTCGCTGGGGAAGCTTCATGGCGATGGGGCGGATTTCCCGGATCGACAAGCGGATCAAGAGCGATGCTTCGGTCGAGGCCGCGGTCGCATTTTTTGAGCGATGGTCCAGTGTTGGCTCGATGACGGATGACGGCCATCATGGCGAAGGCCAGCATGACGAGTGAGACATGGCGATGCCAGCCATGCCAGGAGCGGCTTTCGTTGTGGTCAAGGCCGAGCTCGTTCTTGGCGGTTTCGAAGCTGTCCTCTATAGCCCAGCGATGGCCTTCCACCGACGCCAGCTTCTGCATGGACCTGCCCTTGGGGCACCATGTGGAGAAGGCCAAGCTGGCGTCAGTAACGTTGCGACGGATCAGAAGACCCCCCGTCCATTCTCCGGCAAGGTCGTCGTTGTATTCACCAGCGTCGAGATCGGCCAAGTGCCAGCGCGGACCTTTGGTCCCTTCGCCGGAGGCGGAGCGGTGCCAGGCCACTTCTTGGGAAGGCTCTGCGCGATCGCGGAGGCGGTGCCGGCGACCGGCTGCTGCTTGCCCCATGAACGGAACACGTGATTGGAAGCAACGCCCAGAACATAGCCTTTTCCCGCCTTGCGCAGCAGGGTTTCGATCTCACCTGTGCCATACACGCTGTCCGCCGTTACGAACGAGAACGGCACCTTTGCGGCGATCGCGGAGCGACCATTCGACGCGCGATCTTGGGCTTCGTAGCAAAGCCCATCGCTCGGGACATGCGCGGCTTTCAGGCGAGCGGGGTCGTCCGTCCATTCCTTTGGCAGATAGAGCGCCCGGACTCGTTGTTGCCGGTCGTCTTGAAGGTGCCGATGGTCGCCATGGTAGTTCTCCTTGATCTCTGTTTTCCGAGCCCGCACCTTGCGGCCTCGATGGTGATCGACAGGCCGGAGGTGATCGACGGCGCACCCCGCAGGGGCTCGACAGCAGAGGAGGAACTTTCTTGTTTGGCGAGGAATGACGGCGCAGCCGGCAGGGGATGAGCGTTGTGACGCCGCTGTTGCGCCATAGGCGATCGAGGCTGCTTAGCCGGCCTTCGGCCAGATCCACCCATCGAAGAGGCCGCTTCGTGCGCTCGATCCGAAACAGAGCTGACATCAACGAGAACGTGGCGATCCTCGCGTCCTGCAAAGACCGGCGAGCGAGTTTGACCGAGATTGGCTCTCGGCCGCGTGGCGACAGACGGATCAAAACCTCCGCGAGCGCACTTGAGCAATACGCCCGCCAAGTCGAGTCGGCCGTACTTGTGATCCGCCGCTATTCGGTCGATCGCTCACGACATTCGCCACGTATCTGTCTCACTGCGGTCGAGCCGCGGCGCTTGCACTGCCCTGAATGTCACCTCAAAAGACTATGACAGCGTGCGCTCCGGCTGCGTGATCACGTCATCCTCACGCGACGTGACGTTATCAGCCCATCGGCCAAGCCTTGCCCGGCTGGTCCGGGCGCGGTCAGTCGCCGGTCTCTGCATGGACAAATCCGTCCACAGCATGGCGTCTCAGCCGCCTGGCGAGCGATCACCGTGCGAAGCAGGCAATTTCCTGTGGCCTGCGCCACGTACGCATCCTGTCAGAATACAAGCGCGCGCTTCATGTCTGAAACCCGCCTCCAACTGTCTTCGAAAGCCACATTGCGCCAAAGGACACAAGCGTGCCCCTTCTGCAGTGCTGGCCCAAATCCTGCACCGCCTCTCCGCGTCAGGGCGGCGGCAGCAAGATGGGAGTCGTGTTTGGGCCTCGATCTGTCAATGGACAGTGTGGTTGCCGCACCGGAGGTTGCCTGTCTGCACCCCGCCGGGGGAACGGAAGACGCTCCTGCTTGCCACGGCCTCGCGCGGCTGACAGTTGCTTGCTCACCCTGAAGAGAGATGTCAATACATGGTCGATGAATTGGATCTGCGAACCTTCACGCCACATCCGCAACGCGACGCCGTGCTCGGCGAAGTGCACGCACGCCCTTTCACGCGCCTTGTTTCGCCATTCAGCGTGATCCACTTGGCTTTTCTTGCGCAGGGTGAGGCGGCCACAAGCGATCGCTGCCGCTTTATCGATTTTTGCCTCGAGCGCAATCTTCCGCCACCTGAGCAATCGGCGAAACTTCATCAGATTGTCATCGGGACCGCTACGCTACGTTGGGAGCAGCATTCGGAATTCACAACATTTACCTGGATCTGGAGTAACACAAATGTTTCCGCCGCAGACCGATTTGACAAAGTTGATGGTACCGTCCGATCGCTGATCCGCGCGTTGCGTCAGACCGGACAGTTGCTGGTCGCGATCAGGCTAGAAGTGGAGCAGGATGCCTCGCCGACCAGGCGCGCCGAACAGGTTTTTGACAAAAACAGCCTGGCCATGGTTGCCACAAAGAACGGCGCAGGCGTTGCCGCCTCAGACTTCCGCGTAGACGAAAAAGGCTTTACGAAAATCCTCGTCTGCGACCTCGGATTGACGTCGCAGGATCTCGGAGCGCTGGTGCAACGGCTCCTGGAGATCGAGACCTACCGTCCACTGGCGCTGCTTGGCCTGTCGGCCGCCCTTGAGCTTGCACCTTCCGTTGATCGCATCGACCGCCGTCTTGTTGAGGCGCTCGAAAAAATGCAAATCGGTGAGGGGCTGCAGTTCAACAACCATCTGCTTGCCGAGTTGACGGCGCTGGCCGCCTGCTTCGAAAAAGGCGCGACCGGCAGCCTGTTTCGCTTCGGCGCCAGCAGAGCCTACAACGAGCTGGTCCAATCGCGACTGTCCATCATTGAAGGCAACGATGTCTCGGGTTATCCAACCTGGTCGTCGTTTCTGGCGCGCCGCATGGCGCCCGCAATGCGAACCTGCGCGACCGTAGAGGATCGTCAGGCGGCTCTGTCGGTCAAGCTCGCGCGTGCCGCCGATCTGTTGCGAACCCGTGTCGACGTCGAAATCGAACGACAACATCGTGACCTGTTGCAGGCTATCAACGAGCGCGCCAGACAGCAACTTCGGCTGCAGTGCACGGAAGGATTGTCGGTCGGAGCGATAGGATATTATGTGGTCAGCTTGTTTAGCTATCTTGCCAAGGGCGCGCATGACGTCGGACTGCGAGTAGAGCCCTCGTTCCTGACCGCAGCCTTCGTGCCGATCGCAGTCGGCGTGATCTGGCTGGTGAGTTACAATGTCCGAAAGCGACACCTCAAGCACGACAACGCGCCCTCGGTTGCTTGCGACTGACGCTCCCTAACAGAATCAGTGCGTCCATCCTGCGAAGCTCGCATGATCGTGGTGCGACGCTGCCGCAAGATCGCGGCCGGCTCCTGCGCAAGGTAATGCCCCGCCCGGACTAACCGGGCGAGGCATTTTTGGATCGGCTCAGTCGCCCTTGCACTAGAAACGAAGCGTCGCTTTGGAGGGACAATGATCTGAAATGGCCAGCAAAGGATCCGGATGGCCTTGGCCTGCCGGGCGCGTCCCGCCGAAGCGCCCGATCGCAACCTTGATGGCAGGATCTGGAATCGAAAGGCTCGCGCTCACGAGCATCTGATCAAGGCCCAGGGGATTGCGGCAGCCAAGGCTATCGGCCTTTGTCAGCGGCTTGACGGCCTCTTGATCGAAGAGCTCACGCTTCGAGCGTTCGCAGAGTTGCTTGGCGACAGGGTTGACCGGGCATTCCGGCTCCAGATGGGAAAGGGCGCTGGAAGTGGGGGCCCCATCATTGACCTCGCCATAGAGGCTGCGAACGAGGACGCCACTCGGAAGGGAGGAAGCGGGATCGCTTCCGTCCGAGCGAATATCTGATTTTCCGATCGAATTTTTCTCGTGCGACAGATTGCGGTTGAAGTCTCCCATCAGAACGACCGGCATGCTGGCAGAGCTCGCTTCCAGCCAATCCTCCAACGGGCGCACCTGTTTCTGCAGAATGGCACACGCATCGCCCCCGCCGTCAAGCTTGCCGCGGTCTTCGAGCGGGCTGACGCAGGAGGATTTGAGATGCACGGTCATAACACGCAACGGCTTGCCGTCGATCTGCAGCGTCAGTGATAAGCCCGGGCGCACCTGATCTACGGCGGCTAGATCCGGGAGTGATAGGGGCGCAACGACCCCACAATCGGAGCCCGTCCCGAGGTTCTTTTTCCAAGCAATCGCGAGCCGCTGGACCTTGAACGTGTCGAACGAACAAATCTCGTAATCAGCACCGTTGTTGGGCAGAACCTCGCGAACGGCGGTGGCGCCGCTAACCTCCTGAAAAGTGATGATGTCAGGATCGAGGTTCGTTCGGATGAAATCCTGGAGTTGCTGCGAGCGCTTTTGGTAGGCGGCTTCGGTCACCGGCACGATCTTGAAATTGGCCTGGTAAACGTCGCATGGCGGCTTTGCCGCGATGTCCCATTTGATCTTTGCGTTTCGTCCCCATTTGAGCTCCCAGCCCGGCTTGGTGGCCCCTGCCGTCGAGGGTTCAAACAATCCACTCGCTGGATTGAGGGCGAAAGGTTGACCGCAATCACGAATCCACTCCTTCGCCTCGACCTGGCTGAGATGCCAGCCCAGATTCCATGTCGCAATTCGGATGTCACGCGCGTGGGCCGTCGGCGCTGTGCCGAGCAACAAGACGAGGGCGAACAGGACAGATCGGCGAAGAATCATGTAGTGCTCCAGACGTTTGCAACAGACCGGCCCTATTCAGTTTGGGGCGACCGTACTTGGTGAAGGTTTCCCTTTGCCTTGAGGGGTTGCATGCCGGCCGGGCGGATGGGATCGCGGTTGCCAGCGACACAGCCATTGGGAAGCTTACCGGTGGCTCCCTCCCCGCGCAGCACGCTCTCGCGCGTGGCATTTCGATCGATTCCCCACGCGTGCTCGATGGCAAAGCGAAGCTCGTCCGCCAAGCACTCAACCGCCCAACGGAGATCGTGCCTGTCGCGGCTTGGAAATTCCTCCGTCTCTGTGATCTGCTGGCCGACAAGCCGCGCGGCGTTCCGGACGCCGGCATCGCCTACCATCTCCAATTCGCCCCAACGCAATTCCCAAAAGCGCTTGGTCGCCTGCTTCCAGGTTTCATCTTTAGGGTCGAGCTCCCACTCTGTCAGGCGCTGAGCCTGCTGAATGGTCTCGAAGAAGAGATCGAGCTTCTTCTGCAAGAAGGGCTTCTGCGCCTCGATCCTTCGGGTCAGCGCGGCCTGGCTGCGTGCCTCGTCGCGCTCGGCAATGACTTCGGCCTGCTTCGCAAGCGATTCACTAAGGAGCCGGGCCTGCTCGGTCTGAAACTCGTAGACCTTCCAGACCCCGGCGATCACAGCGCCGGCGATGGTCCAGGCCGCGACAGCGATGATGGTATAGCGTTTGGAAAGACGGAGAAGGGCTGAGGATCGTGGGGTCTGGGCCATGATTGCAATTGAATAGGTTCGATCGGAAATGGTTTGTTCGAGTACAAAAAACAAAATTCAAGCAACGTCTGAGAAACGAAAACATCAGAGCGCCCCTATAAGCCGCGCTCCCTGGCGAGAGCGGCCTTTGTGCCTTTCTTATAGGCGTCTTTCACCCACTCATCCCGCGTTTGCTTGAGGACAAGAGGATCGGCCTCCGAGCCCGGCTTCGGTTTCGTGCCTGTCTTTTCGTGGGTCTTGTTCCAGATCGCGCGGGCACGGTAGTGATTGTAGAGGCGCATCAACTCGGCAACATAGGCTTGGGCCAGATGCGTGTTGCCCTTGATCTCAAGGACATTCTCGTCGTTTGAGTTTTCCGATGCCTTGCTGAAGTTCGGCGAGCCCGTGTAAATGGTGGGCGTCTCCGTATCCCCATCGATCACGATGAATTTGTGATGCACGTGGATAGGCGGCGGGCCACTCGATTTCTTCTTTGTGGCTTTCTTTGCCGGTTTTGCTTTGCCTTTTGCGGCGGAGGCATCAAACGGTGAGGTATCGATGGTCTTGAGCTCGGGCAGGAAGCCGCGTGGCGCATTGGCGCTAAAAGCGGCGTAGGGAAGTGTGTCCGGGTTATTCTGCGAGCGATGGAAAATGGTCGCGGCGATCTCCGGAAGCTTGCGCTTCTCGCCCTTTTTGGTCGGCTTGTCGGGATCATCGATGCTGTTGAGAAGCCCGTAGATCAAGTGCTTCGACGAGTCTCCCTTGGCAAAGATTGCCTCCATGAGATCCTTGTCGGAGGCCGTGTACATGCAGAACAGCACGGAGGACTTCGCGTTCTTGACCGCCTCGGTCACCGTGTCGAGAAACTTTCGGCTTTCGCCGGGCTCGGGCAAAAAGAAGACGCGCATTTCGGTGCCGTCGACGTCCGTGACGTCGTTCCAGTCCGGCGGGTCCATATCTTTCTTGCCGAGATTTTTGGCCAGCACGTTCGCGCGCTCGGCGTAAAGCGCGGCAAGTTCGCGGGAATGGATGATATGAAGGAGGTTGGCCTGGATCGTTTGGGCTTCAGGCGTAAAGTTGGTCGAGCCCATCAAGACGGCCTGCTCATGCTTTTTCCGGTAGAAGATGATGAACTTATCGTGCATTAGCTTGGATATGGCATCCCGCTTATGGATCGAGATGTTGGGTCGTGCCTCCGCGATCCGATGCGCGGCGGCGCGGGACTTGGTGTCGTCAGCTTTCTCGAAATAGATGATCGAGCCGCGCCCTTTGAAGGCCTCGAAAGCCGGGATGATCCACCGGTCGTCCGACAGATGATAGATGGCGCATTCAAATGCGTCGCTCTCGCTGAGGATTTGAGGAATGGCGTTTTGCAGGCCGTTGGCCAGCCATCCATCCGCTTCTCAAGCGGCTTGTCCTTTTGCTTGGCAAAGCTCTGCGCGCTGACGACGGCGCGATTGAAGTAGGTGGCGATCTGTCCTTCGAGGGGCCTTGGCACCGTCACGGTTCTTTTTCCGGCCGCCGCGTCCTGGAGCTGCAGATCGCCTGGGCTGGTGCCAAGCACAGGAATAACTGTATACTCGAACGTCTGGCCTTGATCGTCTAGGTTGATCCCGCCGTCCCACCAGTTGAACTTTTGGATCGGCGCCTTATCGCTTCCCTTTGGGCGGGCGTCCTCCGCGAGGGGCACAAAGTCGAGCTTGTTGAATAAGAATTGCGGCTTTCTGTCGCGCCCATAACCCGGATTGCGCTGGATGGCGAACCCAAGGAAATCTTCGTGTTCGGCGCCGTCTTTCCAATCGAACGTCAAGAGCACGCAGCTCGGGCTAGCATAGGCTTTGACTGTCACCGCCGCGACCATGATCGCTCCCCCGCTTCGAGGCGCATCATGCACGAATACGACGCTCGCGCAATACGTGCGGCGGGTGTATAACGCCCGTCGAAACGTCTCACGCTGAATTACTTTTGTCATTTTCGCCGGAGGCTTTGCGATGGGCGTCATTGTGCCTAGCCAACTGTACACCGCTCAGGAGTTGCTCGGAGGCTTCAACCCATGGGACCCCATGGGCTTCACGCTCTCCCGGGACTTTGCGATCTACCGTGAGTTCGCAACCGACGGCGGGCCGGTGCCAACGTCACTCGCCGTCCGCGCCGCGCAAGCCGCGCACGACGCAGCCATCGCCGATGCCCTACGCATCTTTCTGAAAACGGTTCAACGGCCGCTGGTCGGCGTGATGGGAGGTCACAGTCTTTCCGCGAGACCATGCGGCCTATAAAGCCATTGCTTATTTGGCGCGCGAACTTGCCCGCGCGCACTTTCTCTTGGTCACGGGCGGAGGGCCGGGGGTGATGGAGGCCGCTCATCTGGGCGTGGCTTTTTCATCGTTCGAGAGCGTAGGTCCGCTCGACGAAGCGATCGGCCTTTTAAGCGCTGTACCGAAGGCGCCCATTCTGGATGACCTTTTTACTGACACCTGGACCATCAAGGACGAAAAGCTCGGCGCCATTGACGACGCACGCAGATGGCTGAAAGTAGCGCTCGAGGCGCGAGCCAAGGCGCCCGAAATTCTCCCCGTCAGCCTCGCTATCCCGACCTGGCTCTACGGTGCCGAGCCGACTATGCCCTTCGCAACACACTATGCAAAGTATTTTCAGAACAGCCTAAGGGAAGAGGCCCTCGTCAACAATTCGCGTGCCGGCATCGTCTATGGGCGAGGCGGCGGCGGAACCATGCGGGAGGTCTACCAGGACGTGGAGCGGAACTACTACGCGAAGACCCTCGACGAAGTGACCCCCATGATTTTCTTCGATCCCGATAAGTATTGGGAAACGGATCCCGTCATGGGTGACGCGCGAGCTACCTCGCCCGGCATTAATGTTAAGCCGACGATCCGCCCAATCCTGATGCTCGGCCTCGTATCCGACAAGCGGCCTAAGAAGGAAGTTGAGGCGTGCCTCGATGAGAAGCTTCTCTTCACGACGGATCACCCATCCATCATGAAAGCGCTTCGCGGCCACGAGAAAAAGTCCCAGCAAAATCTCACCTTCGCACTTGCGGCGGAGCCTCTCAAGATCGGCACCCTGCGGATGAATCGGCGGTAGCAGAGCGACATACTGGAGGTCAGCCCCCGTATGAGAGACGTCTGGCTCGTGGGGTTGTCCCAAGGGTTGGTTCGATGTCAGTAGCTGGTTACGATCGGATGCTTTTCCTTGGCAATCGCCAGCCCCCTGGACTGACCGCAGCGAGAGCAAAAGTGTCGCGCGGTTCGACATGAGCCCAGACGGCGCGAGGCACTTGTCCGCCCACTCCTCTCTTCACCATCCGGATCGTGATCTAGCGCTGCTCCAGCTGAGCACACCCGTTTCCGACGCGGGCGGGAAGCGCTGCCCTATCCCCATTGTCTTAAAACCGTCCCAGGCTCCGATGGGCACTTCGGTGCTCGTACTGGGCTTTCCGCTCAATCAGGACCTGAGCTTGTCGGGCGGTCTGATCAGCAATCACGGCTCCCCACCCAAGGAACTGCGGTGGCAGACGGACACTGTGATGAACCCGGGCAACAGCGGGGGCCCGGTTTTCGAAGATCACGGCTTTCTGTTGGGTATCGCGGCAGGCGGCATTGTCCAGTGGACCTTCGGCGGCGAGACACGCAAAGTAAACGGTGTGAATTACTTCATCCCCGCGTCGGAGCTAATCGCAAGTCCTTTGTATGACATTGCCGAGGACAAGCGGTGTTGGCGCGTGGCTCAGGACGATCTCGTGGTCGACGCGAACACCACCATTGCGGTCGACGGGACGGCGTCGAAAGCGCCCCTGGGCCCCGCCAAGCTTGAGAGAAGCTACACGGTTTCAGAGACCAAGGACGATCACCCCGTCGCCCTGGCATCGCATTCCCGCAACTACCAATCCCGATTTGCTGCAGAGCCCGGCTACAAGGTTGTAGCCTGTGTGCCGAAGGCAGAGAGCGAAAATAATGCACACGATATCACCTGCAGTATCGATAGCGGTGGCGGTTCGGCGGTCTTTGCGTATCGGTTGGAAAGTGGGCCCGCTGTCGATCGCTGGCGCGGATGGTGGGCCGGTTACGTGACTTTGCGGCAGGAGCGCATTGCGGGGGATGGCCTGCAATAGTGCGAGCGGGTAGCTGCATAAGGCAGGATCGCGAGGGGAAGCGATTTCGCATGCAGCGGGGAACGAACGAGGCAGGGGGACGAACGTGACAGGATCGCGGCGATTAGCGCTTGTGCTGGCAGGCGGGCTCGGCGGATGCGTCATCGTGCCCGACATTGCTCCGGACTGGGCTCTGCCGATGGGGGAGATCATGCTCCATTCGGCCTGCGAGCTCCAGGATGCGCTCGGCACGCTTGACCGCGAGGTGCCGCATGAACTGTTCAATGCACGAAACTGGAAGATCGCGGTCACACTCAATCCAAAATCAGAAGCGGATATCGTTCCTGGTGTCGGCTTGACGCGGAAGGTGCCCGCTACGGCGACGACACCCTTCTCGAACTGGGTCATCGGCGGTGGTAACGGCGTCACCCTTGATATGAGGGGCAGCCATACCTGAAGCGTCGATCAATTTCGACTCTGAAAAACCTATCCTCGATAGTGCCCTGCCCTGCGAGTGCGAAACGATTTCGTACCATTCGCTCACAAAGAATCTGGCGATCAAGGATTGGCTCTATCGTTCCGTGCAGGCCACGGCTCTCGCAGGCTCGGCCATCGACAACCCCAAATTCACGGCTCAGGTCGCCGTGAAATTCAATGGGACCGCGAGCTACACCTACACATTCCCGCCAGGCACCGATTTTCTCACACTGGGAGGGTATTATCAGCTCGACGAGACCTTGAGCATCATCTTCACGAAGAAGCCGGCGGTCGTCGCGAAATATGACCTCTTGACGCTGCCCGAAGGTGGCGCTGGTTTCAAACGAAATCGCGCGCGCCAGGTCACGTCAACCATTTCGGTCCTCGAAGATCAACAAGTCTCACTTCAGCAGATTCGGCAACAATTGCAAACTGGGCCTCAGCCGACGAACTGTGCCTTCACGCTCGGAGGCAAGAAGCTCCGGGTGACGGAGGTTGGCAAGGGCCAGGTCGAGCAGATCGATATGCCTTGCGACGGCCTGCCCCTTTACCTGCCGAAATTCGCCCGAGCAGGAGGCACGGGTTTCCGCGAGGCTCCTGCCGAGCTCGTCAAAGGAAGCCGATCGACAACCAGGGCACGGCTGCGACGATCAGGGTGCCGATCAGCAGCGCGATCATGTAGCCCACGATCGGCTTCATGCCCTCGTCCGGGTTGATGCGGCTGATGGCGCAGGCGGCATAGTAACCGACGCCGAACGGCGGCGCGAACAGGCCGATGCCCATGGCGAGAACGACCACCATCGCGTAGTGGACGTCGTGCACCCCGACCTGCCGCGCGATCGGGAACAGCAGCGGGCCGAACAGGACGATAGCCGGGATTCCCTCCAGCACGCTGCCGAGGATCACGAAAGTCACGATCGTCACGGCCAGGAAGACGGGGACCCCGCCGGGAAGGCTGGTCATGAATTTGGCCAGAGAGGCAGAAAATCCCGATTGGGTCAGTGCCCAGGCCATGCCTGTCGCCGCGCCGATGATGAGCAGAATCGCGCCTGACAGCGAGGCTGTCTCGACCAGCATCGGATAGATGCGACGCCAGTCGAACTGGCGATAGACGAAGAGACCCGCGCAGGCCGAATAAAGAATGCCGATGGTCGAGACCTCCGTTGCAGTCGCGACGCCTTCGACGACCGCGGTCCGGATCACGAAAGGCAGCGCGATGGCCGGTATCGCGATGACGAAGGCGCGGCCAATCTCCCGGGCCCTCGCCCTTTTGACGTGAGACAGGTCCTCGCGGCGATATCGCCACCAGACCACGGCCGCGAGCATGACCGCGAGCACCACGCCCGGGAGCAACCCGCCAGTGAAGAGCGCCGAGATCGACACGCCGGTCACCGAGCCGATTGTGATCAGGACTAGCGAGGGCGGGATCGTTTCGGTCTGCGCTCCGGTTGCCGCCAGAAGCGCAACGAGGTCACCCGGTTTGGCCCCGCGCTGCCGCATCTCGGGAAACAGCACAGGAGCCACCGCAGCCATGTCCGCTGCCTTGGAGCCGGAAATGCCCGAGACCAGATACATCGCTCCGACCAGCACGTAGTGCAACCCGCCCCGCACGTGGCCCAGCAGGCTCGCCAGGAAGCTGACCATGGCGCGCGCCATGCCCGTCATCTCGATCAGGAGGCCGAGAAAGACGAAGAGCGGCACGGCGAGCAGGATCAGGTGGCTCATGCCCTCGTCCATTCGCCCGATCATCACCACGTCGGGCGTGCTGGTCGTCAAGGCGAGATAGCCGACCGTCGCAAGGCCAAATGCGAACGCGATCGGAACGGCCGCGAAGACCATTGCGCCGACGACGAAAACGAAGAAGATCAGAAGATTCAGATTGCCGAGCGGCTTCAAGACGGGAGCGAGCAGAACGAAGGTCGCAATGATGCCTGCAACGAGCGCCAAGGAAGCCAGCAAGCTGCGCGGGCTCGCGATGCGGATGAGGCGGAGGACCGCTGCGACCAGCATCAATCCAATCCCGATCGGCAACGCCGCCGCGCGCCAGCTGTTGACGATCTCGAGGGCCGGCGTCGTCACGAAGGCCTCGTCGGCCGCGAACTCATAGGCCGGCCAGACGACCAGCACCAGGAAGGCCAGCGATGCTGCGGCCGCGACCGTGTCCAGGAATGCGCGAACTTCCGCACGCAGCACACCGACAATGGCGGTCATGCGCATGTGCTCGCCGCGTTGGAACGCAATCACGGATCCCAGCATGGCGAGCCAGAGGAAGAGAATGCTGGCGAGTTCGTCAGACCAGATAAGCGGCGAGCGGAAGACGTATCGGCCCACGATGCCCGCTGATAGCACCGCGATCTCCGCCAGCACGAGCAGTGCTGCCGGGACAGCGACGAGATGACCGAGGACGGTGTTCGCTGTCAGCACCCAACTGCGCCGGCCAGCCTGCGTCGCGCTGGCCGCCGCACCGACCTCGACGTGGGGCGTATGACTCACACTGGTCATGATAATTGGCCCGCGGCTTTTTCGAGTTGCGACCATGCTTCCTCGCCGAACTTGCCTTTCCAGTCCGCGTAGAAGCTGGTCTTCGCCAGGGCCTGGCGGAAGGCGGCGCGATCGACGTCGATGAATTTGAGACCCTTGGCCGAGAGATCGTTGCGCAGCGACTGGCTGAGCTTTGCGATGTCGGCACGCTGATCGACCGCGGAGCGATCGAGCTCGCGCGTCACGATCTCCTGTACGTCCTTGGGCAGGCGCTCGAAGGCGCGCTTGTTGCCGAGGATCCAGTAGCCGTCCCAGACATGCCCCGTCAGGCTGCACGTGCTCTGCACCTCATAGAGGCGCGCGGTCGCTATGATGGGCAACGGATTCTCCTGGCCGTCGACGACCTTGGTCTGCAGCGCGGAATAGACCTCGTTGAAGTTGATCGGGGTGGGCCCGGCGCCGAGCGCCTTGAAGAGCGAGGTGAGCAGCGGCGCGGGCGGAACGCGGATCTGGAAATTCTTCAGATCATCCGGGGTGCGGATCTCGCGGCCGGACGAGGTCACCTGGCGGAAGCCGTTATCCCAGGCCTTCGACACCGCCATGATCGATGTCTTGGCGATCTGCGCCCGGATGTAGGTGCCGAGCTCGCCGTCCATCGCCTTCCACACGCTGTCGTAGTCGGTGAATGCGAAGCCGGTGTTCACAATGCCGGCGCTCGGCAACAGAGTGGCGAGGATCGAGGACGATAGGTTGAAGAACTCGACGCCGCCGCTGCGAACCTGGGTCAGTAGTTCGGTGTCGGAGCCGAGCTGATTGGCCCGGAACAGCCTGATCTCGAGCCTGCCGCTCGTCGCTTCTCGGATGCGCTCGATCGCCTCTTGCGCGCGGATGTTCACCGGATGGGTCGGGTCCTGTCCGGTTGCGAACTTGTAGACGAACTCGGCGGCAGAGGCCGGACGGGTCAGAATCCCGCAGAGAGGTACGGCGCTCGCCGCGATTAATAGCGAACGGCGGCTGATGCTTCCGGGCTTCGAGACAGTCATGTTTTCCTCCTGATCCTGTATTGATGTTGTGCCGGCTGCATGGGCCTGCGCTGGTTTCCAGCTGTCCGGGCTCTTCGACCGCCCAAATTCGGGCAACAGCCATCGCTCGCCCGCCGCAATCTGCAGCGGGTGGAACTCTTCACTCGGAGCCTGACTGGCGTTTAGTGCCGGTCCGCTAAAGCCACTGCTTGATCTGCCTTGCGACCTCGGCGGTCGAAATGCCGTAGCGGTCGTGCAGCGTCGGAAGTGCGCCGGCGTCAAGGAATTCGTCCGGCAATGCAATCTGGCGGAAAGGCGGATGGACGCCTGAACGCATCAGGAGTGCGGCGATCGCCTCGCCGAGACCGCCAATCGTCGTGTGGTTTTCGGCAACGACGACCAGCCGGCCTGACTTACCGGCTTCACGCAGTATCGCCTCGGCGTCGAGTGGCTTGATGGTCGGAACGTGGAGCACCGCGGCATCGACGCGGTCGTTCTTCAGAGTTTGCAACGCCTCGAGCGCACGCATTGTCATGATGCCGGACGAGATGATTAGAACATCCTTCCCGTCACGGATCAGCTTGGCCTTGCCGAGCTCGAACTTGTAGTCGTATTCGTCCAGCACGACCGGCACCTGGCCTCGCAGCAGGCGCATATAGACCGGGCCCTGATGCGCCGCGATCGCGGGCACCAGTTGCTCGATTTCATGAGCATCGCAGGGATCGATGACCGTCATGTTCGGCATGGCGCGAAACAGCGCAAGGTCCTCCGCGGCCTGATGGCTCGGGCCATAGCCCGATGTCAGGCCGGGCAGTGCACAGACGATCTTCACGTTGCGGTCTTCCTCCGCAATCGTCTGGTGAATGAAATCGTAGGCGCGCCGCGAGGCGAACACGGCATAGGTGGTCGCGAACGGCATGAAGCCTTCCGCGGCGAGGCCCGAAGCGGCGCCGAACAGAAGCTGTTCGGCCATGCCCATCTGGTAATAGCGGTCCGGAAATTCCTTCGCGAAGATGTGCAGGTCCGTGTATTTGCCAAGATCGGCCGTCATGCCGACCACATCGGGACGGCTGCGCGCGAGCTCGACGAGCGCGTGTCCAAACGGCGCCGGTTTCGTCTTTTGCCCCTCCGCCGCGATCGAAGCGATCATGGCTGAAGTCGTCAGGCGCGGCTTGCCCGGCTGGGGTGCTGATCTGACGGTCTTCATGCCTGCCTCCCGGCTTCCAGCGCGGCCAGGGCGAGCTGCCATTCGTGCTGCTCGACGCGGATGAAATGGTTCTTCTCGCGCTGCTCCAGGAAGTGAACGCCCTTGCCCATCAGCGTGTCGGCGACGATCATCCGCGGCTTGGGCGCGGGATGAGACTTGGCGGCATCGAACGCGGCAACGACGGCATCGAGATCATTGCCGTCGATCCGCTGCACGAACCAGCCGAAAGCCTGAAGCTTCTCGACCAGCGGCTCGAACGCCATCACCTGCGTGGAAGGACCGTCCGCCTGCTGATTGTTGACGTCGACGATGCCGATCAGATTGTCGAGCCTGTAATGGCCCGCCGACTGAATAGCTTCCCAGACCGCCCCCTCGTCGAGCTCGCCATCGGAGAACAACGTGTACACCCGCGCCTCGGATTTCTTGCGCTTGAGCCCGAGGCCCATGCCGACGGCGATGCTGAGCCCAAGCCCGAGCGAGCCGCCCGACATCTCCATTCCGGGCGTGTAGGAGCGCATGCCCGACATCGGCAGGCGGCTCTCGTCGCTGCCGTAGGTTTCGAGCTCGTCCTCGGGGACAATCCCCGCCTCGATCAAAGCCGCATAGAGCGCGATGGCGTAGTGCCCGTTTGATAATAGGAAGCGGTCGCGGTCTTCCCAGGAGGGATCTTCCGGCCGGTAGCGCATCGCGTGGAAATAGGCCACGGCGAGAACGTCCGAGATGTCCAGCGCCTGTGCGATATAGCCCTGGCCCTGGACCTCGCCCATGCGCAGCGCATTGCGGCGAATGTTGTAGGCGCGGTCCGCCAGCTTGGGCGTATTAGTGAGCGTTTCCATCGATCTGGACCTTGTCTTGCTGGCTCAGTGGATGAGCATGCCGCCGTTGACGTCGATCACGGCACCAGTCACGTAGGCGGAGAGATCCGAGGCCAGGAAGGTGTAAATGCCGGCGACGTCGTCTGCCGTGCCAAGACGATTGAGCGGAATGCCTTCCAGGATCTTCGCCGTCATCTCGTCGGTCAGCTTGCCCGCGGTGATATCGGTGCCGATCAGGCCGGGCGTTACGCAATTGACGCGGATGCCGTCCGCGCCGAACTCACGGGCCATCGCCTTGGCGAGACCGAGCACGCCAGCCTTGGCCGCCGAATAATGCGGGCCACCAAAAATTCCCCCTCCACGCTGGGCCGAAACCGACGACATGCAGGCGATCGATCCGGACTTGCGCACGCGCATGTGCGGGATCACCGCCTGGGAGAGGAACAGAATGCCCTTCAGATTGACGTCCTGAATGCGATCCCAATCAGCCGGCGAGATATCCAGGAACTTGACCGGCTGGGTGATGCCCGCATTGTTGATGAGGATATCGATGTTTCCGAAGGATTCGATCGCGCGAGCGACGGCCTGCTCGCAGGATGATTTGTCGGCGACGTCGCATCGCAGCGCAATGTGGGACTTGCCAAGCGATGCCGCGGTGTCCGCCGCCGCGCTCGCGTCAATGTCGAGAATGGCGACCCGAGCGCCCTCGGTAGCGAACCGGCGCGCCGTGGCAAGCCCGATGCCGCGCGGCGAGGCCGCGCCCGAAATGATGGCCGTCTTACCCCTGAGCAGCATCAGTTCCTCCCACTAATGTTTTTTCCTTGGCAAGACCAATGAACCGCGGACGCGCAACAGACAAACGCACAGTTGTCACGGATCGATGAATCTGGTTCACTTATGGGATGCTGTCGAATGTCCCGATATCGGCAATTCGCGCCTTTGAAGCCGCCGCCCGCACCGGATCCTTTCGCGATGCGGCGAATGAGCTTCACCTGACACCGAGTGCGGTCAGTCATGCCATCCGCAAACTGGAGGACACGCTTCGGACCGTTCTGTTCGAGCGCAGCGCGCGGTCAGTGCGGCTCACGCCAGCCGGCGAAAACCTGATGCGCCACACGGGAGCGGCATTTGATCAGCTCCGCCGTGGCCTCGAGGAAGTCGCCGCGCGCGGACCGCAATTGGTGCGCGTCCATTCGGCACCTAGTTTTGCTGCGCAGTGGCTGGCACCACGCCTCGCACAATTTCTCGCCGCCTATCCGAAGCTCGAAGTGCGGCTGGCTGCGAGCACGGACTACGCTCGCTTCAGCAACGATGATTTCGACATCGATATCGTCTACGGTCCGCCGCGGGCGGAGGGCGTGGAGGTTGTTCCTCTCCCCGAGGAAACGGTCACCCCGCTCTGCTCCCCTGCTCTCGCAAAATCGATAAGGAAGCCGGCCGATCTCCTCGATCAGACGCTGATCCGCTCCGACGTGAAGCAGGTGCAATGGCACCAATGGTTTACCGCCAACGGATTGGAAGCCCCCGCCCTGCACGGCATGAGGTTTGATCGCAGCTTTCTGGCAATCGCAACGGCCGCGGAGGGATTGGGAGTAGCGATGGAATCAACCCTTTTGGCCGAACGCGAACTGGCGAGCGGGCGACTGGTTGCGCCACTGGCAGGACGCGCCAAGGATATCCGCTACGTCGGCCATCGCCTGATCTACCCACGGGCCAGCCGACAGAGATCTGCGGTACGAGCCTTTGCAGATTGGCTCGTGGCGCAACTCGGTGGCGGGACCGCAGGTTCCGCGCACTAAGATCCAAGTCTGGCCGAGCATCGCCGACGCGCTTGAGGACGGAGAGATCGACGCCGCACAGGCGGTCTTTCGCGCCATGAACGAGTGCAACCACCTCGTCTGCCCGACGGCTCAACGCCGCCGGGCCGCCAAGCTGGTCGAGGAGAAGGGCGCCGCGATCGAGGGTACATCCGCTAGAACCCTGGCTCACGGCCCTTGATGGGCACCCTCACGACCCGGGCTGTGCCGGCATACGACCTCTGGGTCGCGGTCAACCAGATCCCCGAAGCCTACCGCAGTTTGATGCGCACGGTTGCGATAAGGCGGGCCTTACTTGCCTGGCTGCGCGCGCTCGAAATCAGGCAACGGACAGACGGGCCTTTTCATGGTGCACCTGCACTGCATCTTTATCGTCGGCCCCAGCTACTTCGAGCCTGGCAGCAAGGAATATCTCTCTTTTGAAAAGCTGCGCGCGGCTTGGAAGGCAAGCCTCGCGCCGACTACGACCCGATGGTCCGGATCGAGAAGATGCGCGGCGGCTTCGCGCCGCTGACCGTCACGGGTCGCAAGTCGCTGCAGGAAGCCCTCAAGTACTGCTTCAAGCCGGGTGCGATCTTCTACACGAAGGTCGGCGGAAGCCCCGCCATCGTGGGGTGCTCACACCCGCGAGCTGTTCGACCCCAACGATGGCAAAGGTTTGCGGTGGCTGCCCGACAACGAATCACAAGCGATTCATCCGTTTCAAGTTTTTTCGATCGGATCGCGGTCGAGCCAAGCATTTGTGGGTAATTGAAAGTCACCGGACGCGTACGCACGCCGAGGCACTCTTTGAGGAGGTCTCGCTGGATATGGCGCCGCACTGGCAGCCGACGCGGCAAACGACCTTGGACCGGTGATACGGCGGTTATCGTCGATGCCGTCCGCGTAGGCATGTCGGTCGCGCAACTCGTCTACTTGAAGAAGCCCGCGATGGCGGAAGCCGCCGAGCGGTTGCGGGCCGACAAGCGGTGGCTTCCGAACGTGCTGCGCTTGCCACAGCTGGCGATCGAGAAGAACTCTCCGCCGACATTCGTGCCGAATGCGATCTACTTCGCCTTCACGATGAGGGCGCCGATGGCAGCCTCTTCAATATGGCGGAATCTTAGCCCGGTAGCTTTGCGCCCCCGTCAACTACCAGCACTGGTGATTGATCGAGATGAGAGATAGGAGGACAATCGGATAACGAATGCTGGCCTGATCAAGCTCAGGTACAAAGACTCTCGCAGCGACCAAAGTCGGCTCTCGCAATGGACATAATGAGCTGACGTGTCAGCGGCAAAAGTACAGCATGCTCAGGTAGGATCCAGCAGAGTAACGCCCTGCGCCTTCTCGAGCCGTAGCAGATCAGAGAAGCACGCATCTACCGCGACGCTGGGTCATGCCGCTGCCGTTCACCGCAGCGGAGTTCTCCGTTGTATGGGATTAGCCGCGCGCAGCAGGAAATGGAGATGCCAGCAAACGAGAGAGGCTTTGAGAGATCGGTGATCCTGATCGACAATTTCGACTCCTTTACATTCAACATTGCCCAGATGGTCGGCGAGGTGAATGGTAGGGAAGTCATTGTCTTGGATAACACAGTGCCATGGAGCGAAATCCGCAAAATACCTCATGAGCGGATCATTCTCTCACCCGGCCCAGGAAGTCCTCAAAATTCCAAGGATGTCGGCTCAACGATGGATGTTTTGGCCGGGAGCGCCGTTCCGGTCTTGGGCGTGTGCTGGGACATCAATGCATTGCCCATTTTCATGGTGCATCCGTTGCCCGCGCACCAGAGCCGCTCCATGGCCGGATCCGCAGCATCACAACCTCCGGAAGGGGCCTATTCGAAGGGCTGCCGCGCTCTTTCAATGTGACCAGATACCATTCTCTGGCAGTGACAAGTGAGCTTCCGGAATGCCTTGAATGTAGTGCTATGTGTGAGGATGGCGTGATTATGGGGCTACGCCATCGGCAGGCGCCTCACTACGGTGTGCAGTTTCACCCGGAATCCATCTGCTCCCAATACGGACGAGAACTTTTTGCCAACTTCCTCTCTGATCTGTGCGCCTCGTCCGCGCCCCCATCCTCGCTCAGAGCACTGGCGGGGTCCTGAAATGAACGTCCCGCGCGCCAGCAACCTTCTCTTCAAGACGGCGACGTATAGGGCGAGAAGTTCAACGGCCTCATGCACCGCAAGCGCTGAGGATGTTTTCGTGCGTCTCTTTGGTGGTGCGCAGCCTGCTTTCTGGCTGGACAGCAGCATGCTGGTGCCCGGGGTGTCGCGGTGGTCCTTCATGGGAGGGCTTAGCGGGCCGGGCAGCTATCTGGGATGCTACGATGCAACTCGCCAGGAAATTGGGATCACTCGCGACGGCGAGGCATCACCAATGATCATCTCCAAATCGATTTTCGAATTTCTCGCCGTTAGACGTGCCGCGCACAAGCTGAAAGATCAGGCTGATGTGCAAGACATTCCCTTCAAAGGTGGCCACGTGGGCTATTTCGGCTATGAACTGAAGTCACTCACCTGCGGCGTCAGCTCACGACCATCGAAATATCCGGATGCAGTCTTCATCTTCTGCACAAGATTCCTCGCCTTTGATCATGAGAATGGCCGCATCCACATCGTTGCGCTCTATCCCGACATCGAGACAGGATTGTCCGACGATGCTGCCCTTTGGATCAGCAAGACCGAGCGGGAGATCCACGGCATTGAACCTGCTGCTGGCGTCTCCCCGTCCTCCCTCCACGCAAATCGGGGTCCAATTCAGTTCAAGCTTCGTCAGGACGGGTCCGATACTTGCAAAACATCGAAAAATGCCTTTCCAAGATCCGAGCTGGCGAGACCTACGAGATCTGTCTGACCAACGAGATCACCGTCGAGACAGAGATCGACCCGCTCAACCTGTAGCGAATCCTAAGGCGGAGAAATCCGGCCCCATACTCCGCTTTCCTCAGGCTTGGAGATATTTGCGTTGCCAGCTCTTCCCCGGAAAGATTCCTGCGGATCGATCGCAACCTCGTTGTCGAGACCAAGCCTATCAAGGGCATCGCGCCTCGACACGAAGTCCCGGACGAAGACGACCGGATCGCTGAAGAATTGCGCTTGGACGAGAAGAGCTGGGCCGAAAATCTCATGATCGTGGACCTCATGCGGAACGATCTTGGTCGCGTCTGCCGCATCGGAAGTGTTCATGTGCCAAGCCTCATGCACATCGAAAGCTACAAGACCGTGCACCAACTGGTCAGCACCATCCGTGGCGAATTGCCGTCACCCGAGGATGTCATCCGCTGTATTACTGCGAGCTTTCCGGGCGGGTCGATGACGGGCGCGCCTAGCACTACTTTGGCAGATTGTTGGGTTTGGGCTCTTTATTAGGATTCCCGAATCGATTTTTCAATGATTCATGGGTGGTCGGCTCTTGGAGGGCTGACCATGGCGGAATGGGAAGACGAACTCGAACGCTGGCTGAAGCCGTTCCTGGACCGGTTGGGTCATAAGACCCGGCAGCGGATGTGTCCCCTGTACGTTGCGGGATTGATCGGCCCGGGCGATCGCAAGAGCGTTC
>NZ_JADYVQ010000031.1:0-45509 GCF_020193895.1 Bradyrhizobium sp. NBAIM14
GCTCCGCGACAATCAGAGTTCAAAAAACTCTTGCGCGCGACAATTAACGCGGCAATCATCACCTCGCCGCGACACCGACTCGCCATCCTGATTGTCGTGCGCTTCCCACCCAGATTGTCGCGCTATACGGCAGGGGCGTAGAGTGACATGGGCGTCGTAAAGCTACAGTTCGCACCGCGCACTGCGGCCGTCGAGCCTGATACTCCCGATGTCCTCGCACACGCGATCGCGAAGCTGAGGCAATGTGGGGGCGATGCCATCAACGTTCTGCGCTTGACGGATGAGCTGCCCGAAGTCGTGTTGCCGTTCCTAGCGTGGGCGGCTTCATGACGGCAGGATGATCTTCCCCCGAAAAAATGGACAGGGTTAAGCTGCTTTTAGCTCCATCTCGATCGGGCTGATATAGCCGATGGCGGAGTGACGACGCTTTCGATTGTAGAAGCCCTCGATGTAAGCAAAGATATCACGTCTGGCTTCCTCACGTGTTTCATAATGCTGCTGATGGACGAGTTCTGTTTTGAGCGTGTGGAAGAAACTCTCCATCGGTGCGTTATCGTAACAATCGGCCTTGCGGCTCATCGAGGCCCGAAAACCGGCGGACTGCATCATCTTGCGATACTCCGCCGAAGCATATTGAACGCCACGATCTGAATGGTGGATCAAGCCGGCGCCAGGCCGCTGTGTCGCAATGGCCATCGCTAGGGCCGCCATCGGCAGTTCGGCGCGGAAATGATCTGCCATCGCCCAGCCGACGATTTTGCGGCTGTAGAGATCCATCAGCGTGGCCAGATAGAGCCAACCCTGCTCGGTCTCGACGTAAGTGATGTCGGCGAGCCAGATCTGGTTCGGAGCAGTGGCGATGAAGTTGCGCTCGAGAAGATTCGGGGCGATCGGGAAATCGTGACGGCTGTCGGTGGTCCGCACCCGTCGTGGCTTCGCCATGATGGCCCTGATGCCATGGCGGCGCATCAATCGCTCGATGCGACCGCGGCTGGCCCCGCGGCCATGAGCCCTCAACTCGGCATGGACGCGCGGGCTGCCATAGCGGCCATTGGTGTCGCGGTGAACCCGCCTGATGTCGTCGACGAGTTCACGATTGGCTGCGGATCGCTGGCTCTCCGGGCGCGAGCGCCAGGCATAATAGCCGGCCGGCGAGACACCGAGCACACCGCACATGATCATCACCGGATAGTCGGCGCGGCGATCTTCGATGAAGCGGAATCTCATTTCGGAACTCCAGCAAAGATCGCAATGGACTTTTTTAAAATATCACGCTCCATGCGCAGCCGCTCGTTCTCCCGCTGCAAACGCGCGATCTCCGCCGCGTGGTCCGCCGACGGCAGCGTCGCCTGCGTTGTGGGGCGCCGCGTCGCCGCCGTCGGCTCCAGCCGGGCCCCTCGCTGCTCCACCCGACCGCCGCAGCACGGAATCGCGCAGGCCAAGCTCCCTGGCAACAGATCCGATCGAGCGCCCGCTCGACACTACGAGATCAACCGCTTGCCGCTTGTAGTCATCCGTAAACGACCGACGTTGACGTCCTTCCATCCGACACCTCCTGGCTCTTCGAGCCTACTACAGGTGTCCATCAATTCGGAGGAGGTTCAGGACATTCCGGCTCGCGCCATTCGGGTCGTGATGAAATGCTGCGGCGAGCCGATGCTTGAGAGGGCGCTTGGCCTTCAGAGGTTGCGGCAGCTGAAGCGGAGATATGGGGAGATCAGCGCACAGTTCGCGGCGCTCTGATCGTTTCTGCATGCCCACCAATCCCGGTAGGCGATTGCTTGGCGGCGCCTTGCTAGAATCCACTACCGGGATTTGCGGCACGTGATAGGGACAGCGCCTTCCATGCTTGCTCCATTCCAGGTGGAATGCGCCGAGTCACGTTCGTCGCCAACCGTCCCGGAAGTGCGGATGCGGCAGGCAGCGCCCCCTATCCAAGACCCCCTGGTCGATATGGGCGCCGAGTCGCATCCGCGCTGCTTTCCACAGACATCGATTTATCAATGGGCGTAGTCTTCAACCCCTTACCGACCGAGGGTCGCGAGGTGGTTCAGTCTGTGTAAGGAATGTCACCTTACAAAACGCCCCTAAAATCAGTGGCTTAAAGCGGATTTGGCGTTGACAGAAACGGCGCGGTTGTGCATTGTATAGTTGCGCAGTCGATAGATTGCGCGGGGCCTAAGAACCCCATTAAAGGCGCCCACAGCGCCGAGCTTCGAACGGCGCTTTTTTGTGTCCGGCTTTCCGTTCGACGTTCCGCTATGGCGGGAGGGCCGCGCTAAGGCTGGAAACACCACGAATAAGCGCGCCTGTGCTCTACAGGTTCTTAGCCTCCCGCCGCCAGCGGAGGCTTCCATCAGTCTCTGCGGGGTTTCACTAAGAAGCCTGTAGGGGAACTAAAATGGAAGTCATTCGCAACGTCTCGAACTCGAAGATCGCCGAGACTGATCGCCCAAGCGCCTGGCGACGACCAGTCCTGGTAGTTGTGCCACGGGCTTTCCGGACGATACTTTCCGCCGTCAGCTTCAGGCGCTTGAGGCTGGCCATGTTGAAGTTAGCGGCGCGTGGTAGGGGACAGCGCTTTTTCTCTAAGCGGGCGCCGCGTCACGTTGCCGCTAACTTCTACCATAGGTCCAAATGGACGGTGATCATCAGCGTGACAAACCTTCGCCCGCAGAGCTGAGACGTTCGGAGCGGATACTACGCGCCGATCAGATCGCGCCTCGGGGCCCCACTAAGGCCGACGCGGGCCGCCTATTGTGGTTGCTCCAAGGACGCGTTCGACACGTGGATTGACCTTGCCCCCATATGTGGAACGGCCCGCGTGGCAAGAGCTTTTTCAGTCGATTTCACATATTCGGTGCGGTCATATGTCCGGCCTTTGCGCGCGGCACATGGCCGCTGGCCTCGATGAGATCCGCGGAACGAGGGGCTAAATCAAGTTTACGCGTTTGAGCGCATTGGGGGCAGTAGCTTCACTCGTTTCGGGATGTCGTCCCATGGGTTCATCGGCTGTTGTTGCACCTTGCCCTCTGCCGGCCTGCGCCGGTCAGATCGCTTTGGCGGTCACTGCGTCCATCAGACGGCGGCGGCAGTCAGCGGGTCGGGACGTCGGTACGTCCCGCCCTTGTTCAGAAGCGCCCAGATGATCCGCGCCGTCTTGTTGGCCTGCGCGACCGCGGCAACCTTGAAGGGCCGTCTGGCGAGAAGCGCCTTCAGCCACGGCCGCGCCCGAGCGTCGTTTCGGACAACCCGCAAGACGGCCGTCGCCCCGACAACGAGCAGAGAGCGGAGTTCCGGATTTCCCATCTTCGATATTCCTCCCAGTCGCTCTTTGCCTCCGCTTGAATGAGGCCGCGGCGTCAATCCGAGCCAGGCGGCAAAGTGGCGAGCCGACTTGAACCCGCCGGGATCCGGCACGAGCGCCTTGATGGTCGCCGCCGTGATGGCGCCGACGCCAGGTATCGTGGTCAACCGACGCATGTCCTCGTCGTGCTTGGTCTCCACAACAATCGCGCGCTCGAGCCTCTCGATTTGGTCGGCTGAAGCTTCAATCTGGTCGACAATAGCCCTCAGCGCGAAGCGCGCTGCTGCGGGCAGGCGAGCATCTGTCTCATCCCGTACGATTGCGATCAGCGCCTCAACCTTTGCAAGGCCAGCGGTGGCGATGATGCCCAATTCAGCCAGATGCGCGCGCAACGCGTTGACCGCCTGCGTTCGCTGCCGCACTAGAAGAGCGCGGGTCTTCAGCACCATCGCGGCAGCCTGTTGCTCGGCCGTCTTGATCGGGACCAAGCGCATGGTCTTGCGGGTCACCGCTTCGCTGATGGCCTCCGCGTCCGCCGCATCCGTTTTGCCTCGCTTGACGAAGGGTTTAACATAAGCCGGGGGAATGAGCCGCACCTCATGACCGAGAGCTGCGATCTCGCGCGCCCAATAGTGGGCGCTACCGCAGGCTTCCATCCCCACCAGGCATGGTGGCACTTTCTCGAAGAAGCGCAGAACCTCGCTGCGCCGCAATTTCCTGTTGAACACGGGCGAGCCCTCCGCATCCGCGCCGTGAACCTGGAAAACGTGCTTGGCCAAATCTAACCCGATGGTGCTAACCTGTTTCACGGAACGGTCCCTCCTTTGTGGCGTTCGAACAACGACCACGTTCTAGCACTTTGATGCAGTTGGAGCGGGCCGTTCCACCACATCAAGTTTTATCCAGTCCTGAGTTCGCCCCGGCTGTTGGATTTAGCCGAATGGGCGGTGGTAGCGACGGGAGCTGGTGCGGAGCCATCGGCATAGCGCAGCGCCAGATCCCGTCGCGGGTTGCAGGTGAAGGCAAACTCCGATGGTGTTTTCCATCCGAGTTGCGAGTGAGGTCGCGTATCGTTGTAGTCGGCCCGCCAATGTCCGAGTTCGACGCGGGCCTGGGCCAGCGACGTGAACAGCGTCTCGTTCAACAATTCGTCTCGGAGACGGCCATTGATGGGGAAGACGGCCCCGCTCCCTCGGCGCCGCGATATACTGGCGATGTACGGACCCGCTAACAGGAGCTATTCCCTATGAAAGTCGCGACAATTGGATTGGACATTTCGAAGCACGTGTTTCACATCCATGCAGTTGACAGCCAAGGCCAAGTGACCAGTCGCCAGCGCCTCCGGCGAGGCGAGATCATGTCGTTCTTCTCCTCGCTCGCACCTTGCTTGGTCGGCATCGAGGCTTGCGCGACCGCTCTCACTGGGCGCGGGAGATTCGGCAGTTTGGACACGATGTAAGATTGATTCCGCCGGCCTATGTCAAACCCTACGTACGAAGAGGAGCCAAGAATGACGCTGCTGACGCGGCCGCGATCTGCGAAGCCGTCACCCGTCCAAATATGCGGTTCGTTCCAATCAAGAGCGTCGAGAACCAAGGGTTCTTGATGCTTCATCGTGCAAGAGGCTTGCTGGTCCGCCAGCGAACCATGACAGCCTGCGCCATTCGGGCTCACTTTGCTGAGTTCGGAATCATCCTCGGGCAAGGCCGGCAACGGGTGGATGGTCTGGTGGACTTGTTGGATGACGAGGGGTTGACGCTGCCGTCCCATGCCCGCATCGCACTGGCCGTTCTTATGAACCAACTGAAGGAATTGGACCGGCAGGTCGAGGCCATCGAGCGCGAGCTAGCTCAGATCCAGCGAGTAAATCCGATGGCGAAGTTGCTGTCCTCGATTCCCGGGATCGGTCCCATAACGGCCACGGCTCTCGCCGCGACCGTACCGGACGCGACCATGTTCCGCTCCGGGCGGGAGTTCGCGGCCTGGCTTGGCCTGACGCCTAAGCAGAATTCCACTGGCGGGAAGGATCGGCTCGGCCGGATTACGAAACAGGGCGATTCCTATCTCAGGCACTTGCTTGTCATCGGAGCACGTAACGTCGTTCGGTACCCAAAGGCACGCTCCCGGGTTGGAGGCGGCTGGATCGAAGCCCTGCTTGAACGGCGTCGGCCCATGGTCGTCGCCGTCGCCGTTGCCAACAAGTTGGCCCGGATCGTCTGGGCGATGATGACGACCGGAGAATTCTATCGGTCAAAGCTCGCGGCCTGACTTTCCGCGTATGTTGGCCACCTTATGGTGTGTAGGGCAAATGACAGCATGATGGACACCGGCGGAGCTGGGGATCGAGCAAGCCCGAAGAGCTTTAAGCGCAACAAGCGCGACCCGTTGATGAGGCCTCGATCCGCGATCTCCATCAGGGCCAGCGGCCATGGCATCGGTCGCACTAACAGGCCGTATACATGAACGCACCCGACCGATATCCAAAATGCTGTAAAAACCTCTTGCACCCGCGGGGCCGTCTATACATGAAGCTTTCGATGAAGGCATTCTGCGTCGGCTTGCCGGGCGCGATGTAATGCCAGGCGACGCGGCTCTGATCGGCCCATGTCAGGATGGCGTTGCTGGTCAATTCGGTGCCGTTGTCGCTGACCACCATTTTGGGCTTGCCGCGCTCGATGATCAGCCGGTCCAGCTCCCGCGCCACCCGGGAGCCCGACAGCGAGGTGTCGGCCACCAACGCCAGGCATTCGCGCGTGCACTCGTCGACCACGGTCAGGATGCGGAAGCGGCGGCCATCGGTGAGCTGGTCCGAGACGAAGTCGAGCGACCAGCGGTCATTCGGCACTATCGGCACCACCATCGGCGCCCTGGTCCCGAGCGCCCGCTTGCGGCCACCACGGCGACGGACCGCGAGCCTCTCTTCCCGGTAGAGCCGGAACAGTTTCTTGTGGTTGACCAGATAGCCCTCCCGCCTGAGCAGAACATGCAGGCGCCGATAGCCGAAGCGACGGCGCACCTCGGCAATCGCTCTCATGCGTTGGCGTAGGGCCGCGTCATCCGCCCGGGTCGTCCGATATCTGATGGTCATGCGGCAACAGCCGATGGCTTTACACGCCCGCCGTTCGCTCATCTCGTGGGCCTCCATGAGATGGGCGACAGCTTTCCGCTTCCCCGCGGGCGTCACCACTTCTTTCCCAGGAGATCCTTTAACGCAGCATTGTCCAGCATGGCGTCGGCCAAAAGCCGCTTCAGACGCGTGTTCTCATCCTCCAGCGTCCTCAGCCGCTTGGCCTCCGATACCTCCATCCCGCCAAACTTGGCTTTCCATTTGTAGATGCTGGCATCGCTGACGCCGTGCTTCCGGCACAGATCGGCAACCGACACGCCAGCTTCGTGCTCCTTCAAAATCCCGATGATCTGCTTCTGTATTCGGTCTGCTTCTGTCAATCCCTTAAGAGCGCGTGCCGCGGGTACCTTGCTTCTGTTCGTGGTCGGCAAAGCCGCCACACGATGGGATTCGGTTGAATGGTCGGTTCAAGCTCTTCGGCGTAGTCACCCGACCTGGAGGGCGGACGCCACGACAGATCATACGAACTCGACCATCCCCACGCCCCGCGACGGGCGTCTCTCGGGATGACGATGGCGTCCTTACGCCACCGCCGTCCATCGGAATTCGGTTCCATCAACCCACATTCGGTGAAGGACGACAGCCATCTTTCTGGCCAGCGCGACCTTCGCACGCTTGCTTCCTTGCCGGTGGGCAACACGCACCGCCCAGGCCTTCATCGGAGACCATCGGGTTGATGGCCTGAGAACGACGTTGGCAGCTTCGAACAGGGCTGTGCGCGTCTCTCCATCTCCGACTTTTGTGATCCGTCCCACCCGATCAACCTCGCCAGATTGGTATCGCCGGGGCGTCAACCCGAGATAGGCGCCGACAGATTGGGAATGCAGGAATCGCCTGGGATCGTCCACAGTGGAGCGGAAGGTCAACGCAGAGACCGGGCCGATCCCCGGCATTGTCATCAAGAGCCGACAAGCCGGGTCACTGCGCACGGCCTTCAGAACCAGACGATGCAGTCGGGCGTACTCCCGCATCAGCGCTTCGCGTCCGGCAAGCAGTGGATTCATGATCGCCTCCAGCAAGGCGTCATCGCCGACCAACTCACGAACTCGCGTCGCGAACAGAGTCCGCGAGACGATTCCGACTTTGAGACCGAGCGGACGCAGAAGTCCGCGGATGACTTGCTCTGTGGCAGCGATGGAGCGGACGATATGCTTGCGAGCCGCGGCCAGCGTCCGCGCCCTTTGGCTGCCGATGCTCTTGACGTGAACAGGCTTGAACCATCCCGTTCTCACCACCTGCGCGATCCCACGGGCGTCATTCCGATCGGTCTTCACCGGCATGGCCGAAAGTGCCGCCTTAACCTGGCGGGCTTCCAAACTGACGGCCGGCAGCCCCAGTTCGATTAGATTTGCGGTCAGCCATTCTGACGTCGGTCCTGCCTCAAGGCCCACCCGTTGAACTTGACCAGCCCATGGTTCGAGGTACTGCACAATCGATGGCGCGTCCGCCAACGTCGTTCCCTCCCGGATAAGCTTTCCGGTCTCGTCCACCGCACATACCGCAACGGAATTCAGCGAAACATCGAGGCCGACGTAGATCATGACGCTTCTCCTTCGGATAGAGTTGGTCCATGATCGTCAGTCAAAACGTGCCGCGCAGCAAATAGGTCAGGCGATCGGGACCGAATACCCCATCTCTTCCGTAAAGCGGCTGCGCTTCATGCTCTGGTCCTCATATGGCCAGAGCGAACTTCAATCTGGATTAAGTCCAGGGGGCAAGGTCAAGATTAACGTGCGGGCCGGTGAGACACCCAGGTAACGAGATCGTCGACTTGAATGCGCCCACCCCGCGCGTTAGCGACGCTACGAGGCGGCCACCAACTCCGGTAGTTGAGACGACCGCGTCAGGTTTGCAAAGATCATCCGGACCAACGATCATAGAGGCGATGCCGGAGAAAGGCTTTATGGCTGGCGTTCAATACTTCGTCACGCGCTACAGGGGCCAATGGGCGGTTTCGCTCAAGGATGTGTACTCCGGCCCCTATGCCACTGAGCAAGAGGCCATCGGTGTCGCAGTGAAGAACGCCCACGAGCAGGGGCAGGCAGGAAACGACGCGCAGGTTCTGGTCCAAAGCCACGACAATAGATTCAGAAGCGAGTGGGTATATGGGCGCGACTCGTACCCACCAGGTTAAACCGGGCCAACGGAATGCACATTTTCGAGCGGCACATCACAGCCCTACGGTCGCAAGCGCTTGAGGTGCTTGCAGCCAATCAGGCCCGCGCGGCCGATCAGTCTTTGAGCCTGGCAGATCGCCAAGTCGCGACATCTTATGCAGAGGAGGCTCAGGCAGTGTTGGGCATACTCGATAGTGTGAAGCCCAATCTTAGGCCGAAGGACGCGCGGCGGATCGCTGCACGCATACGCGATCTTCTAGAGGGTGAGGGGTGAGTGCCACCCGACCCTCTCGGGGCTAAAGGTCACAGGCTTTGTTTGTGATATGGCTGGCCACCGAGTTGGCGGCGCGAGACGCTCGTTTCCCTCCCCGGGAAATCCCAGTGGCAAGACCACGGTTTAACCAATAGCAGCGGCAAGGTGCGAGACGGATGCAGACAGGATACATCTCCCGATGAGCCGTTGTCCTTCGCCTGCAGATTCCGATCGGCTATGCGTTGGGGTACGCCAGCTATTCCAGCACGTCTCCGATCCCGGCGTTTACCTCGTGGCTACCGAACCTCTTGATCGTCGCTCTGTATTCCACCTTGGAGGTTCGATGGCGCTCCCGGTGGATTCAATGAACGCTCGCCAGGCCGTCGGCCCGATCGTGCGATCAGGCGTCGTTCGCCTCGACCATCACAAGCGAGGCTTCATGGAGCTCGATCAGGTGGCTGCGCTATTGAGACCCTCAACCCACTATCGGTATATAGATAATTTTGCTACTTTTGCTAGAACTCTTGGTTGTCTTTTTAAACGCTTGGCCCCCCGTGATCGAGCGCATAGAGCCATCCATCTTATGGGGTGATGACGATATCGTTGCAGATTTAGACACTGGATCGGAGCTGCCCTTCATCTAACGAACGATAAGGTGCTATCTATGAAAGTGCCGGACCTGTTGCACACGCCGGCGCCCGGGGCAGACCAATTCTCTTTCCGCATAGAGCAGTGTGGTCGTGGAGACGCGACTTGCATACTCCTTCATGGCTTCGGCGAAGGTGGCTATGTATGGTACGACTTTGCACCTCGCTTGCCGAAAAAATACCGTGCCATAATCATCGATTTCAGGGGGCACGGAGATTCCGATGAAGATCCAACAGGAAATTATGGCGTTGGCCCCTATTCCACAGACGTTCTCGATCTTATTCAGAAATACAAACTTGGTAATGTTTCTCTTGTAGGGCATTCCCTTGGTGCGGCCGTGGCGCTTCAAGTTGCTGCAGCCGTCCCTCACCTTGTAACAGACTTGGTTCTTGTAGATTTCTCTTTGAGCACCGAACCGGACGTTTGCGAAAATATTCTCTCGCAGTTCCACGAGCAATGCGATGGCTACAACTCGCTCGCCGAGTACGCCGCCTGGATATCGGCCAAGCGACCGCTGACTCATCCACGAATGCTTCGTCACATCGTAGACAACGCTCTGCGCGAGACCGCCGATGGAAGATTTGTACTCAAAGTCGATCAGAGGATTCAGCAACTAATAAGCACAGGATCGGCGCGAACGGATGATGTTCGGGCTATTTTTTCTAAGATCTTATGCCGAACATTATTGATAAGAGGCCGAGGATCTGCGGTCCTTTGCAAAAAAGAAGCACTAGATATCATACGCTTGTTGAAAAATGGCCAGCTGTGCGAAGTTTCTCGTGCCGGCCACGCGGTGATGGTCGAAGATCCAGACGAATTTGCCGATGCGGTCAACCGGTTTCTTCTCGGACCGCGCTCCTCACGCAGTGAGTTGTGACCGGTTGGGAGTTGTTGGCCCCGAGATCCCTGCCCGTAGAGCCCCGCGGTCACGCCGTCGAGTCTGCCTGCCGCCCTTCACGCGGGAGGCCTATCCGATGTCAGGATGCTGGAGATAGCTTGCGATGATCAGGCGCTGAATCTCCGAGGTTCCTTCGTAGATGCGCAGCGATCGGATCTGCCGATAGAGACGTTCGGGCACGGCATCCTTCACGATTCCCGCGGCGCCGAAGATCTGTACTGCATCATCGATGATCCGCTGTGCATGTTCAGTCGCAAACAGTTTCGCGATGCTGGAGTGCTTTCCAAAGCCACGGATCTGCTGGTCAATTTCCCACGCCGCCTGGGCGATGAGCAATGCGTTGGCGGTCAGCGCCACCTCGCTGTCGGCGAGCTTCGATTTAGTCAATTGCATGTCCCAGACCGTGCCGGTCGAGAGGCGTCTAGAGCGAGCCCATTTTAGCGCTGCGCTCCGCGCCCGGCGGGCGAAACCGGTCGCGGCAGCGCCAACCGTCATCCGATACTGCTCAAGGATTTCGCCCGCGATTTGGAAGCCGAGTCCCGGCTTTCCGATCATTTGGGCCGCCGGCACGATGCACTCGTCAAAGCTCAGGCTGCCAAAGGAGCGCCGCGCCATCGCCTCAATCGTCTCCGCGACACGCATCCCAGGCGATTGAGCGCGCACGAAAAACAAGCTGAGCCCCAGTGGCCCCGACTGGTCAGCCGTTCGGGCCAGGACAATCGCGAAATCGGCAATGTCGGCGTTGGAAATCCAGGTTTTCGTCCCGTTCAGGGCATAGGACTCGCAACGACGTTCGGCACGCAGCGAAACGTTGGCAATGTCCGAGCCGACGTCGGGTTCGGATAAGGCCAGACACCCGATCGACCGCCCTGCCAGTATGTCCGGGAGCAGAGTCGCGCGCTGTTCCGTAGAACCGTACCGGACCAGCGGCGCAGCGGCCAGGGCCTGAATCGAGAAGGCGAAATCGCACAAATCATGGATGAACGAGAAGCCCTCGCGAATCAAGCAGATACTGCGGAAATCAGGGGCCGCATCGGCGCCGCCGACGGCCGCGTACCAGCCGGTTCGCCCGAACAGGGCCGTTAGATGACGGCCCATCTCGGCGGGCGAGCGACCTTCGATCTCGCCAAGTTCTGGCGAGATCTCGTCAGCCCAGCTTTCAATTCGCCTCGCGAGTTGCCGATGCCGTTCCTCGTAGAGCGGCAGTCTAAGAACCGAGGTGTCGAATATTTTCACGGCGGCCCCTTCGACCCGGTGTTGCAAAACTCTCCCGAAGGCAAAGCGGTGGCCTCGTGGCGGCACCGCCCGCCAGGATCCGGTCATCCGCTGGCACCGGCTCGCCGAACGGTCAGAGCGTCAAAGCACAATGATCGCCGATCGCATCATCGTCGATCATGACAGAGTGGGGCGATTCCAGCGTCCCACCTTCCATGAAATAGGAAAACGCAGCATAGCCATTCCAAATGCGGCGCCATTCGGCGGCGACTGCAGCGGTGCCGTATCGCCGCTCCGTTTCGTCGAGATGCGCCTGGATGATCGTCACCGCTTGCCGTGAATGTCCGGCGGAGAGGTTGTCGATGGAGAGGTGCACATCCTCGTAAATGTGGTCGAAGCCCCAGTGCTTCAGCTTTTGGATCTCATGCAGCCGCACCTCGCCGAGGCCAAACATTTCGACGCCCAGATTGTAGCCGAGAATCTCAGGGTGAAAGCGGTTCGGAAATAGGCCGAGTGACAGCTGGTTCAATGGAAAAGTATAGAAGTTGTCGGGGATTTCGTCCTGATCGATGAACGCTTCGTCACGGATATGCGGCAGGTCGATCTCCAGGCTCCTCAGGACCCCATAGATCAGCGTGATGTGGTTCTTCTGAATATCACCCAAGCCCATCTCATCGGCATAGATGCTGAACAAAGTCGCATCTGCGGCTCGCTCGAAGCGGCCCGTGCCGCTGCTTCGAAATGCCCAGCAGCCATCGATCAGGTTGCCCAGCGCAAAGTATTTCTGACCGAACACAACTTCGTCACGAGGCGGAATGTCGTTGAGTGGCGCATAGGGTTCGACGAGCTTGTGCCAATAGATCGACTCGACCCGAGCTTCCAGGGCCTCGGGGGAATACTCGAAAAAGCGAGCGTCTGTATATCGCCCCGTGGCCTCGTTGTTGAAAAGGACCTCCGCCCGAGCCAACCCCACGCGTGCGCGCTCCAGCGCAACCGATAATGTGTTCGCGAAATTTTCTATATTGACCAGCCGGTAGAACAGCGTCCTGTCATCGAGATCTGGGGCAGATTCGAACACAGTGTCGCGGGGTGGGCGATTCCGGATGCTGGCGAGCCACAATCGCGTGACCGATTCGTCATGCCCTTCCGGTACCAGGATTATCGGCTCGTCGATCGTTTGAGCCGCTCGCTGGAACCACGATTTGAGGACGCACGCTTCCTGTTCGGAAAATATGCCGAACATCGGCCCGCCGAATTTGATGGCGTCGACGAAGCGGCAACTTCCTTTCGCATCGGCTCGCAGATAGCTGGAGCGCTTGAAATCCCGCAGGAAGACGGCGAGATCCAAACTGGTTTCAGCAAAACTCTCGGAGAGCAGCTTTCCGCCGATCCGGACGCGCCCATGCTGTTTCCCGGCAAACGGCGCGTGGCGCCGGATGATCTCGGCGACCTGCAGATCAAGGGAGCGGTCCGTCGATTGCCCGGCCAGTTCCGCCAGCATCGTCACCTGTCGCCTTTCGAGGCCGACAAAGACACGCATCGCATCGACGAGGCGGCGGGACAAGGCTTCACCCGCCGGGTCATCTTGCAGCCCGTCGACATAGGTGTCGAGGGCCTCCCATGCCGTTTCGGGTGACACGAAGGGGGCTAGCCCCGCCACGCGGTCATCGATCCCCAGGGCGTGGTAGGCAGCGTGGATTCCGACCAACTCGGGGAGGTAGGTCGCCGGGTAGCGAGACAGCGACAGCAAGAAAGCGGCCTGCAGTGACGTCATCGGCTCCGTCGCGGCCGCGCGGAAGAAGCCCGCATCGGAGATCGACGGCAGGAAAATGCCGGCCTCTTCGAGGGACCGACGGCGCAAAGCGACACATGACCGGGCTGGGCAGCCCTCGCCAAGAAGCAGCCATCTTTGGCCGAACAGGATGTTGACGATGGCGGCAGGCTGGGTCGCGGGTTGCGACACGGTGTCGAGCCAGCAATCGCCGAGTAACGACAGCGCAGCCCGCCCACGAAGAAGAGAGTGTTTCGCAGCCGTTCCTAAGGCGACCACGCCGTCGAGCGCCGCCGTGGTGGCGATACGGTGCTCTTCGAGCCAGTGCCACAGCCGTTCCCGATCTACGCGGCCGCCGCGGAGGACGGGCGCCTGCGCCATTGCTTCCAGCGCTCCATCGTCCCACTCCGCGACACTCAGCGTGGCATCCAGAATCTGCTTGGCGGCCAGTAGCATCGCCTCACTTTCGCAATCTTTCAACAGGAGTGCGGCGATCTCGGCCGGCTCCGCGGCCAATGCGGCATCGGCCAACGGTCGAGCCGCCGGATCGAAATGGAACAGACCGATCATGCCACCAAGGAAGCGATGTATGGCGGCGCCTTGAACATCATTCAAGGCCGCATCCGATTTGGATGATATACCGGTTGATGGTAGGCCTTTCATTTCACAACCTCGCTATGGTGACTCCTATAACACCAACCGGCGGATCGACGCGGCATGGAAAACCAGAAATTGTATCTTCACGGCTGTCACTATTTCCTCGGGGAAGAAGAGCGGCGTGTGACGGAGATTCCCGGTCTGGCCACGTGGCTCGCGCGAAACCAAATGATCGACGACCCGGGTTTGTGGGGCTGGGATCGTTTTCGCGTTACGGCCAGGCCGACGGTCGAGCTGCTGGCCGAAACGGCGCGCCGGAGCTTGGCGGATTTTGGCGCCCGTCAGCCATCGGTCGATGCAGTCATCCTGTGCGCAACGCACTTTCCGACCGATGTCGACCGACATGCCGATTTCATCGGCCGGCTGCTCGAGACTCTGGGCCTGCACCAAGCCATACCGTACGGCGTTACCCTGAATCGCTGCGCGACCCTCACATCCGCTGTTGGCCTGGCCGAGACGCTGGTCCGCAGCGGGCGGCACCAGGCGATCCTGGTGGCGGCCGGAGATACAATCGGCGCGCATGATGAAAGGCTGCGCCCTTTCGCGGTGTTCAGCGATGGAGCGGCAAGCTGCATCGTCAGCGCCGGACAAAGTGGCGAATTCCAACTGCTTGGCACAGCCGCGGCGGTTGATGCCCGAATGATGAGGCCAAACGCCGAAATCTCGGCCGACCTGACGCGGCGGGCGAATGCCGAACTGTTCGCGCTGGCGGAGGTTGGCCTCCGCGACATCAAGCGCCTCGCGCACAACAATCTGTGGAAGCCGATCGTGATCATGAAGGAGCAGCAGGCTGGCTTCCGCCGCGACCAGCTCCATCTCGACAATATTCCACGTATCGGCCACGTCTTCTCCTGCGATCCACTGATCAATATGATCGACTTGGCGGCAAGCGGTTCGGTGGCGTCGGGCGAGCTGCTGGCACTGGGATCGAGCGTATCCGGTGCCCGCTTCGGTGCATTGCTGCGCAAGAGTTGAATTTGGGCCTGGGCCGGCTGAAACGGCGGGGTGACGGGCCATCTCACACGGCCAGACAGAATTTTTCGGTTCGAGCCAGCGCGGGATTGCCGCGCCGGATATGGAGTATGCCATCCTTTGGCAACATGACCACGGCGCCGACGGTCTTCTCGCGGCATATATTGCCGGTGTCGGGCACGCAGATCGGCTCCTGGCATAAAAGGGCCATGTAGTCCTCCGGGCCTCCGTGACTGCCCGGACGATCAAGCTGCGCGACACACGCTTCCAGCCGGCGCACCGAGGAATTGCGCGAGAATGGGTTCATCTGGTCCATTGCGACAAAGTCTTCCGACAGGAAATGATTGGTGTGCACAAGAGTGGTACCGGCTCGGACGGAAAGCTTCCCGTCGCAGAGTTCGACGGTAACGCTGCGGTGTGCATCGCATAGCAGGAGCGAACGCGAACTGGCGAGCCGCACCCTCGACAACCAATCCAGGCATGAATCGATATCGCTGCTGCTGTCGAGCAAATGGCGGATAGCAAGATAGGGTGGGATGCCGGGGCGCCATGTACCGCCGAGCACAAGGTTGAGCCCGATCGCCAAACCCTCGCTGTTGAGGCCGAGATACCCGAGCAGTCCCGTGAAACTCAGCAGCAAGACCCGCCGCGGACTCGACCGATGAGCAATCCGGAGAATGACTATCTGGTCGTCCAGATTGCCATTGAGGTCGATCGTCTGGGCAAGCACGGGGCCGTCTTCGCCACGCCGGCACAGTGTCGTGCAGTCGCCTGCCGTATGAAACCGCGAATAGCCCATCACCTCGCGGCGTATCTGCAGCAACATCGCTTCGTCCGGCGCGATCTCGGCGCCTTCGGCCAAGCCCTCGATTTCTTCGGCAAGCGACGGCATCGCCGCGGCGATCTCGCGGCGATAGGCCGCAATCTCCGGCTCCAGTGTCGTGAGGCTGATCTGCCGCGGCAAGACGCGATTGAGCCGCGCCAGATCGTCATCGAGAAAGGTGCGGATCTGCTGCCGGAGCGCCACTCCATGGGCGCGTCCGAGCTCGCGCGGCAGGCCCTCGAGGCACAGCGGCTTCACTGCCCCGCACCAACCAGTTCGCTGGCTGCCCTGGTCAGTTTCGCTTCTTTGAGCAGGCCGGACCGAACGATCGGCCATTCGTGGCGCAGGATGCTGTAATAGATCGCATCGCGGCGACGCCCGTCCGGCATGTAGTTGAAGCTCCGCAGCACCCGCTCCTCGGTCGCACCGATATTCTGCAAGCCCTTGCGCGCCTGGAGATTGAGCACGTCAGTCTTGAACTCGACGCGTTCGCAGTCCAGCCGTTCGAAGGCGTACTGCAGCAGCAGAAATTTCGCCCAACGATTGAGCCGCTTCCCTCGATAGGCGCGGCCGAGCCACGACCAGCCAATTTCGAGGCGCCGGTCGGCCTCAGCCAAATTGCCGTAGGCCATGCTGCCGGCCATCGAGCCCGTCGCCTTGTCGATGACGGCAAAGACGACCCGGCGGGTGGCAGCGGTGTCTTCGACCGCTTGCTGGATGAAGCGGTCAAGATCTACGTCCGCATCGATCCGCTGCACGAAATAACGCCAGATATCGGCATCGAAAGCGATTTCGGCGAGCGACGCACGATCGGTGAAAGCGATTGGCCGCAGCCGCGCATAATCGTTTTCAAGCCGCACCTCGGCGAGGTCCTTCCAAGCCATGTCAAGCCTCCTGGCGGCCGGCAGTTGCGAACAGGGTGACAACATCGCGCGGGGTCCTGAGGCTGGCGATGTCCTTGTCGGTAAAGCTGAAAACGGGGATGCCCGTCTCCTCGCAGAGCGACGTCATGAGCAGCACCAGATTGAGCGACGTCAGCCCGTATCCATCGGAAAGATTTGCATCGAGGGCGATCCGATCGACGTCGACATCAAGTAGTTCTGCGAGATTTCTTTTGACGGTGGACTGAAGATTGCTCATATCAAGCCCCTTGACGCTTGGGTGATTTCATTCGCAAATCGAGCCAGAATGGCCCTGCGCTTTGGTTTGTATTGCGAGGTCAGCAGCCCGTTTTCGATGCTAAACGGCTCGTCCACGATGAGGAACGTGCCGATCCGCTCATCCGGCCGGCTCGTGTCGTTGAGATCGGCAATATGACGCTTGATGACGTCGCGCGCCGCCTCGCCGTGCGGCGCGCAAAGGATCGCCGAAAGGCGATCCTCTCCTGAACCGAGAACGATGCAGTTCTCGACCTCGGGACAGGTCCGAAGCTTTTCCTCGATCGGCCGGACCAGGACGTTGCGCCCATTGGTGAGCACGACGATATCGTCGGCTCGGCCCAGAATGTAGAGAAACCCGTCCTCGTCGAAGCGGCCGAGATCGCCGGTGCGCACCGAGCCGTCCGGCTGGAAGATGCGCTCCGAGTCACCAGGCGCGCAGAACAGGTAGCTCGTATTCACCGGGAAAGCGCTGTGCACGACGACAATGCCCTCTTCATCGATCGAGACACGTTTGCCGTCGATCGGTTTGCCGACGCTGCCGCGTCGATGGGCACCTGGCGCATTCTTGGTGACGATGCAGGTCTCGTTCATGCCATAGCCTTCAAAGATCGGCGTGCCGCAATCCTCGAAGAAGCGCAACATGTCCGGGCTGGCCGGCGCAGAGCCGGTCCAGAGATAACGGATCCGAGATCCCATGGCCTCGACTGCGGCGCGGCGGAGCGCCGCCGGATCGTCGCTCTCGACCCGCGCTGCGATCGCTTTGCGCAGCGTCTCGAAGAAGGCGGGAACACCCATCACGACCGTCGGCGCCTCGCGCGACAGCGCGTAGTACGCCAATTCGTAAGTCGACAGCACGACATCATGCCCGTAGACGAGCGCGGAATAGACCCAATAGCGCTGCTGCAGCAGCGACAGCGGCAAGAAAACAAAAATCTTGTCTTCAGACGAATGATTGAACAGCGCCTGTGTCGCAGTAATCGAGCTGTCGATGCTGCCGACCGTGGCCGCCAAGCCCTTAGGCTCACCAGTGCTCCCAGACGTGAATTTGATCGTCGTCACGTCACTAGGCGCAAAGGCGACGGGAGGGAGGTCGAGATCCTCCGGCAGCGCTTCCAGCGTGGCAAGCAGGTTGTCCATCGGCAGAATGCAAGATGCGTCCGACGCTTCATCGCTGAAGACGATGCGCAGCGCGTATCGCTCGGCGAGTGCGGCCGCCGCCGGGAATTTCCCCGCCTCGAAAGCGGCGGTGACTGCCTTAAGCTTCAGCGCGGCCAAGTCGAGCAGCAGCCATTCGAGCCGGTTCCTGGCCACGATGCCGATCCGATCCCCGGCGGAAATACCAAGGCGCTGGAGATAGACAGCCATCTTCCGAGCAAGCCGGTCGAGTTCGGATAGCGACAGTACGGTTCGCCCGCCCGGGCCATAGATGGCGATCGACTTTGCGGCCGAGGGCCGACCATTCGCGACCCGGTTGATGATCTGTTCCATGTCACGAGGTCTTCACGTGCGATTGCGCTTGGTCGAGGTGGCTTGCCATCTTACGCGGCGTGTCGAGGCGCGGCAGTTTGGCGATCGGCACGGAGATACCGAATTCCTTGCGTATGCGGGCGAGGAGCCGGACACCCGACAGCGACGTGCCGCCCAGTTGGTAGAATCCACTGACTGGATCAATCGCGTCACAACGCAATATATCGGACCAGATCTGGATGATCTTCGCTTCGAGTTCGGTTGGCGGGGCCGGAGCGGCTTCAGTGGCCGTGTCCGGCGCGTCCGGCATCGCAGTCTGGGCAAGGAAGGCTCGGTCGACCTTGCCGTTTCCGGTCAACGCCAAGCGCTCTAGCCAAACAAATTGGCGCGGCACCATGTACTCGGGCAGTGCCGCTTCGAGCGCTGCAGTCAAAGTGCATTCGGCTACCGTGGTCCCGTCGCCGGTTTCGACGAGACAGGCGACGAGGCGCGGACCGTCTCGCGTGCTGCGGCCAACCACGGCGGCGGCGGCGATACCCGGCTGATTGATCAGCACGGCTTCGATCTCCGCCGGGTCGATGCGATAGCCATTGAGCTTGATCTGGAAATCGACCCGGCCAAGGATTTCGATGTTTCCGTCCGGACGATAGCGGGCGCTGTCGCCCGTACGATAGAGCCGTTCGCGCAGCGGCTCGTGGTCAAAGAAGGCGGCGGCGGTCAGGGCCGGATTACCCAAATAGCCGTTAGCGAGCCCCTCGCCGGCGGCATGGAGTTCGCCCGGCACCCAGTCGGGACATTCGCGGCGCTGCGCATCGAGGATATAGGCACGGTTATTGGCGTTCGGCTTGCCGTACGGTATCGGTCCGTCGATCGAGCCGGGGTGGTCGATCGGGTAAAGAATGTTCCATACCGTCGTCTCCGTCGGGCCGCCCAGGCTGACTATCCGAACATCTGGCTGGAGTGCCGCGATCCGCCCCGGCAGCGTCGCCGGAATGCGGTCTCCGCTCATGAGCGCGAAGCGCAGCGTCTGTGGCAGCGCCCGGCCGGACGCAACGGCCTCATCTACCAGCAAACCAACGATCGCCGGCACCGAATTCCACACTGTGACGCCGGCCCGCGCGGCCAGGTCGAGCCAATGTCCCGGATCCGCCGCGCGCGCCGCGTCGGGGATGACCAGCGCAGCACCGACCGAGAGCGCACCGAATATGTCGAAAACGGACAGGTCGAAGCTGCAGCTGCTGACCGCGAAGAAGCGGTCCTTGGCACAAATCTCGAAGCGCTTTGTCGTATCGGCGACCAGATTGATCAGGTTGCGCCGAGTGACCATCACGCCCTTCGGCACGCCGGTCGAGCCGGAGGTATAAAGAACATAGGCAAGATCGCCTTGTGCCGAATCGACCGGAGCGAGATCCTCGGGCCGCGTATCCGCTTCCGTGTGCTGAGCTCGCTCCTGGAAGGCGCCATCGACGGTCAAGCTCACCGTGCCCTCGCAGACTTGCATCGCGGTATCCTGCACCAGCGAGCACCGTATTGGCCCGTTCGACAGCAGAGCCTCGAGCCGCGCCGCTGGAAGCCCCGCCTCAATCGGCACATAGGCGGCGCCGGCGAGGCCTACACCGAGGATCGCGACGATCTGCTCCCACCCTTTGTGCATCACGACGCCGACCAGGTCGTCGCGGCCGATGCGGTTGCCTTTGAGCCAGCGCGCTACCGCGCATGCACCGGCACGCAATTCGCCATAGCTCAGGCGCCTCGTGCCGCAATCGATCGCCAGGGCGTCTGGTGCTGCGGCGGCATGCTGCAGAAAGCGGTCATAGGGCTGCCCGGGAGGAATTGCGACGGCCGTGTCGTTGGCTGCCCGGCGTTGAGCGAACTGGTCCTGCGGCAGGAGCCCCTGATCGATGCGGCACCACGCCGCGTCACCGGCGGCGAGCGCGACGAGAAGCCGCTCATAGCCCTCGGTCAGAGCGGTGACCAGCCCTGCCGGAAACAGCGCGTCCACCGAATCCATCTGGATAACGAGAGCGCCGTCACTCTCCAGTGCGAAGGCATTGAGCCAAACTTGCGGTGTCTGGCTTACCGAATAGACTTCGCGCCCCCAGGCGGCGATCGCCGAACCGTCCGGCACAGCTCCGAGTGTGCTATTGAAGGTGAACGGCATAGGCACTGCCTGACCGGTGCAGGCACGCTGGCCGATTTCCCGCATGACGTCGAGACCGGAGAATTGACGATGATCCAGTCCCTCGCGCAGGCGGGTCTGGATTGCGACGGCGCGCTCTGCGAAATCGGCTCGGACATCGATCTCGATCGGCAGCAGCATGCAATCGGTGAAATTGCCGATGACGCGGTCGATATCGGGATGGATCGGTAGGCGGTTCGCCAGGGTGATGTTGAGCGTAAAGCGCTCGCCGGCGCCCCAAAGCGACAAGACCTCTGCATAGGCGGCAACAAGCACGGCATTCGGTGTCAGCGTGCGGCGGACCGCCTGCGCCTTGAGCGCGGACCAGCGCTCCGGCTCGATACGGAATCCATGACGAACCGAGACCGGCGCGCTTATTGCCGCCGGGTTGCCGCACAACGGCAGCTGCGGATGGGGCGGAATCTTTTCCAGCTGGCTTAGCCAGTAATTGCGCGCACGCATATATTCCGGTGCGGCGTGCGACGCCGCGAGCGCGCGAACGTAGTCGAAAAACGATACTTGCAAGGCGTCACGCAAGCCCGGCCGGTCCGTCGCGACATAGGCCCGGCGCCAATCCTCGAAGAACAGGAATGCGCTGCTGCCATCAATGACGAGCCCGTCATGACTGACATGAAGGATCATATTGGCTTCGCCCAGGATTGTCAGCCGTACTTCGATGAGCGGCGAGCGGTTGGCCGGCAACACCTGCTGGGCCATTTCAGCCCGCGTACGATCCCGCATTGCTTGCTGGTCGGCACCCTTCAGGCCGCGCAGATCCGCCACAGCGATCCGCACCGGCTGACACTCGGCGGCACTATCTTCGACCTGCGCCGCATCGTCGGCGAAGCGGGTGCGCAGCATGCCGTGCCGCTCGACGACCTCGGCCAGGGCCGCTTCGAGCCGAGCGGCATCAAACACGCCTTCAATCTCGCGGTAGACATGGGAGGACACGCCACCCATCGAGAAGTGATCCTGGCGACCATAGTAATAGCTTGCCTGCATCGGTGTCAGAGCGATGCACCCGCCGTCGTCCCTCGCCACGGCCCGCAAATGCTCGATCAGCTCGGATTTGGCGCTGCGGATCAGTCCAATCAGCGCCGGGTCAATCGCTGATCGAGGCCCCTCGAGGCGCAGGTTCGAGCCGTTGCGCAACAAGACGAGGCCGCGCTCAGCGACAACTCTCAGAATGCTCTCGGCACTCATATTACGATTCCTTCTTGCTGACAGGCGGCGCGCCGCGCGATCGCCAGAGCGAAGAGTGTGTCGACCGTCTCTGCCTTCAGAATATCGCCGACAGAAAGCTCGATGCCCCAGTTGGTCTGCAGCTTGTATTGCAACGTCATCGCGCCGAGCGAGGTGAGGCCAAGATCACCCGGCGCCTGTGACCGGATTGGTGCATCAGGGGCGAGGTGCAGGATCGCTCGGAGAGTCGCTTCAAATTCCGTCCGTATGACCGCTTCCGGATCGGATGGCGGCAGGTCTTGTATCTCGATTTGTATCTGAGGCTGCCTCAGCATGACCGGGCGCTCCTAACGAGTTGTCCGGCGTCGTCAGACGATGCCGCTCCGGGAACAGCGAAGAAACACGCCGTGGCAAGCGCAATTTTGGTGCCGGGCCGCAGCAGCATCACCCGATCCGACCAATGCGACGTGGCGTCATCGGTGCCGATCGCCTCGGCCAGCTTGCCGGCGAAGCGCGGCATCACCGGGGTGGCGCATTGAGCGAGCAACCGGACTGTTGCCAGCTCGAGCGCGATAACGGTGCGCCACTCGTCATAGGCGTCGGAATTGCCGGACAGGCACTGGTGCGTCGTCGTGAAATGGATCACGTCATCAACCAATCCATTGAGCTCGCGCATCACGCCATTGAGCGAAAAGCCGTCAGCGCCATAATGTACCGCGATCGCGTCGAGCCTCGTCTGCAACCGCGCGAGGAAAGCGCTCTGTATGGGTGACCAGACGCCCGCATCCGGAGCATGGCCGCCGAAGTGCGAGGCGATACGACCGCCCAGCCCGTTCAGCCAGGTTTGCCATCGCCCGATCAATGCCCCAGAGATGACGGCCTGGCAGCTCTTCAGCTCGAAATTGGTTCGCTCCGTTTCGCCGCGCGTCAGGGCGAGATAATAGCGCACTGCATCGACCATCTCCGGCGACAGAATATCCTTGCCCCAAATCGCATGCCGCCGGCTGGTCGAAAACTTCTTGGCATCGAGCAGGTAGAACTCGTTGACGTTATATTCGATGTCGCAAGACCAATCCGGATAAGCGAGAGCGTATAGCACCGGATACAGGATCGTGTGGTAAAAGCTGTTGTCGTAACCGAAGAAGTGGACGATCTTCCAGTTGCGCTGCGGCGCGTCCGCCGACCACTCTTGGCCGTAGCGGCGGCCAAGCTCAGCAATGCCATGCAGGAATCCATAAGCCATTTCTGGCCAGACCCAGATGACTTGGCGTCCTTCGACCGGTTCTACCGGCGGCACTCCCCACTCGGCTGGGTGGGTGACGGGCAAATGGATTTCCCCCCGCGCAAAGACGCGCCGGGCGAGATCCTGGAGCCGCGGCGAAACCTTACCGGTCCGGTGATGAGCCATCACGGTGTCGCGGAAATCATGCAGCGGCAGAGAGTAGCGTTCAGCCGTCCCGCGCGCTGGTGCCGCCACGGAAAGCTTGGATTTGGCGTTGACAATATCGACGCAGAGATTGGGCTCGCCGCATTCCTCGCAGATGTTACCGCCGGTCGGCGCCGAGCAACTCGGGCACAGTCCGCCGATATCGACCTCATAGAGATACGTCTGGGTCGCTCCATCGAAGAGCGCCCGATCCTTCCGCCGCTGCACCGCGCCGGAGCCGACCAGACGCGAAAAGAAATTTTGCAGCCCTCCCCGGTAGGTCGGGTCCGTTCCGGTAACGGTGAATTGGTCGACCATGATGTCCATGAGAGAAAGCGTCGCGCGAATCTCCGCGGCATAGTGTGCGGCGACGCGCAGAGGTTCGGTGTTTTCCTCGTTGGCGCGGGCGACCACGTAGCTTTGGAAATCGTCGCTGCCGGTGAGGTGATAGGCTGCGACCCCGTTCATGCGTTGGAAGCGGACGAAGACGTCGGCGCCGAGATAGGGGCCGGAGAGATGTCCCAGATGAAGATCGCCGTTTGGTGTGGGCGGCGTCGAAAAGACGAAGACAGGCCGACCGGCAAAGCGTTCCTTGCCGGTATTCTTGGCCGCTTCGGCCGCGCGGACTGGATCGCGGCCATACAGATCCAAGAATTCCAGCGGCACGCTACCCGGATTTCGCAGCGTGTGCGTTTCAAAGGGCTCGAATACCGCCACCGAGCCCGGACCGACGCCATGGATGACGTTGTCGACGACCACTTCGCCCTTGCCCTTGAGTATGACGAATGCCTCGGCTTCGTCATGCTGGTGCGGTGTTGTCTCGCCCCCCGGTAAGACACGCCCGAAACTTGCGGCACCGCCTGGGCCGGCAAGCCCACCAACCGGCGCCATCTCGATGCCGAACGCAGCAGAGTAGGCGCTTTCGTCCAAGGTTATGATTTTCATAGCGTGCGTTCCTTGGGCCAAGTGATCAGTTGTCGAGCAGCCGCAACGTCTCGGCAGCGATGGCCGGTGCGAGACGGTAGCCGGATCCGTTTGCAGCGCCGGCGAAAATGATCCGGCCGCTTGCGCCGACCGTGGCGACAATTGGTTCCCGACTCGGGCTATACGCGTCGCAGAACACACGGCCGGACCGCAATTTCTCGACCAGCTCCGGTGCGTAACGTCGAAGCACCTTCTGCGCCTCATCGAGATTCTGTCGATTCACACCAGGCTGCGGCGCGTCCGGATCGACATCCCAATCGAGGCACGTATAACTAAAAAGCCAATGGCCACGATACTGCAGCGGCAGCAGGAAAGCATCCTCCTCCGGGAACACGACTGCAGCGTCTGCCTTGTCCGCCGGAGCATCCAGATGGAGGGCGATGATTTTCTTGATCCGGATGCCGAGCGGCGCGACCAGCGCACGCCATGCCGGTGCATTCACCCACGGGCCCGGCGCCAGGATCAATCGGTCCGCCCTCAACGTCTCGCCGGTCGAGAGCACCAGTACGGCGGCGCCTGTCTCCTCCTGGATACTTGCGACGGCGACGCCCTCAAGCAGCGAGATCATGGACCGGAAATCACGGACAAGGCGACCTGCCAGGGTCGCGACATCGGTGTAGTGGCAACCTGGGACCGACCAGACAGAAGCGCCGACCGGTTGGCCCATCGCCGCCCGTCGACAGGCTGGCGATGTTTCGATCGGCCCCGCCTTGATGAAATTGCGCCATGCCGCCTCCGCAGCTGTGCCGAAGGCAACCGCATGCATTGCTACTGGATAGATCGGCAGGCTGGGATCGCGGGCTGCGAGCGCTTGATAGTAGCGCTCGCTCATTTCGGTCATGGCGCGTACGCGCTCCGTCCGGCCAACCGGAAAATGCAGCCCAGCAGAACGCCGTGATGCGCCTGAGCCGACCAAGTCCCGGTCGATCGCGATGATCTCCGCGCCAGGTCGCTCGGCCAAGATCTGTCGAACGATGACGGAACCGATAATCCCCGCGCCCGCAACGACGACCCGTTCGCGCATGGCCGCCCCCTCACACCGCACGGTGCTGGCGCTCGGACCAAGCATTGATCGGCTGCCAGGTCATAAAGGACCGCTTCTGGGCTGCGCGCGTGCAGCCTGCCCCGCTCAGCACCGCCTCAATCACGCATTGGCTGCGCCAAGCGATCAGGCTGAGATTGGGCTCAGCCAACCCGCGTTGCCGCCGCGCGGCGTTCAGCATGAAGATGCGTCGATTGGTCGGACCGTCCCAGACCGCCGCAAAATTGGCGTCGATGCGAACCTCAACGTCTTCGTATTCAAGGCGCGACACGAGCGGATCGAGAAATGGCATGCGGGCGCCGCGGAAGCCGGTCGCCCATATGACGGTGTCGGCGTAGACAGGCTCCTCTTCCGATTTGGTCGCATCGTGGGTCACGGCCAGCCCCCATTGCCGCCCGTCGTGCCATACCTGCTCGACCGTTCGGCCCGGCATCAGCACGGACACATTGTCGCAATCCTCGATAAAGCGGAGCACGTAAAGCCGCTGATAGATTTCCCGGAGTGTCTTTTCCGAGATGCCATCGCTCGCCAGAACATTCCGTTCGAGGAACGCTCTCTTGAAATCGGCATCCTGACCGAAAAAGTACTCGGAAAAGCTCGGCATGAAATAGTCGTTGACGAAAGGAGAATCGTCCAATGGCAGGAAATTCTCGCGGCGCGATACCCAGATTACCTGCTTCGGCAGCAGGTCGCGCTCGCTGGTGATGACGTCGAGAAACGCTTCGGCGCCGGACTGACCACCTCCGACGATAGCGACGCGCTTAGCCTTGAGCGACTTAGCCTTGGCGCCATATTCGCTGACATGGAATTGCGTTGGGCCGATATGGCACCGGGCGAAGCTGGGAATATGGGCCTCTGTGCCGACGCCGACGGCAATGTTCTCGGCTCGGATACAGCGCCTCTCCGTTTCTACGACAAAGTGCCCGTCGAATCGGATCTGCGTGACCTCTTCACCGAAATGGACGTTCTCGTTCGAATCGCTCGCCCATTTCAGATAGTTCCGGAACTCACGCCGCGGCACCGATTCGAATCGAGCGTTGAGAAAGTGATGAATCTTACCCTCAGCATGCAGGTAAGAAATAAACGAGAAAGGATTTGTCGGGTCTGAGAGCGTTACCAAATCCTTGAACAGCGAGACTTGCAGCGTCGCACCAGGGAAATACATCCCGTCATGCCACGCGAATTCCGGCTTTCGATCGAAGAAGGCGCTGAGCACGCCCTTATACGGATAGAGAAGCGAGGCAAGACTTAAGTTCGACGGTCCGACGCCGATCCCGACACACTGATAGATCATGGCACTCTCTCGATGATAAGAGCCAAATCCCGTTATGAACTTGTGGTTTGACGAATAGCGCGCACCGGTCGGATGCAACCGCGGCCGGTGATCCGAACACTTCGTGGTTGCCGTCGATATCAATGGCTGTCGACGCCCTCGCAATATCAATGGGAAATTCCAATGTCTTCCTCCCTCGATGTATTTCGCTAGGTACGCAAGCCTCAACGGGGCAATCTACCGACGTGCCCGCAACACCGCACAAATTCAAAAATCGGCGTCTAAGATTTCCACGAACTTGATACTACTCTTAGTTTCTTCGTCTAACAATATCCTACTTTCAGTTGTTATGAAAGTATCCGATGATCGGAATCGTAATTTGGCGCTGAACGTTTTACGGGAGAGCTGACATGTTTGATGACAGGCAAATGAAAGTCGTAATCAATCATGGAGAGCAGTATTCGATTTGGCCGGTTGACCGGGACAATCCGCTTGGCTGGCGGGATGCGGGTAAGGTTGGCTCGAAGGAGGAGTGCCTTGCCTATGTCGAGCAAGTCTGGACTGACATGCGCCCGCTGAGCCTCAGGCAGCACATGGCGCAGCTGACGGATCAGGAAGCTTCGGCTGATAAGAAGCACTGAGAGAAATCTTCGTGCAGGCCTTATGGCGTAGTCTGTGACCAATCAATAACCGATTGATCGGGTCCTTATTTTTGTAGTTTTGAAGCAATCATCGCCGCAAGAAAGCGGGGATCGCGCGCGGTCTCATGGGCGAAGGCGAAACCAAGACGACGCCTGGCTTCCGACCTTTCGAATGGGATGCGCAAATTTCATTCACGGTAGCGCGTAGAATGTGGTAATACAATCTCTGGGTGAACGGCGAGATTGTTATCCCGGCGAGGAACAATGTTTGGACTCGCTCGGAGATCGCTGAACACCCGGAAGACCGCGCATCTTTGACACGCTGGTAACAACCCGAAGTGCGCGGGAGATCAAGGAGAGAGCCTCTCCGGGAGCATATTGTTTTTAGTGTTCTGGCCGGGTCGATGCTCAGAGCAGAAAGGCAAGCGCGCTTTGGTTCGATCATCGCCCATCCTTGGCGAGGCTTCGGCAGCGGCCGAGCCAACCGATATCATCCGTCCGGCGATTTGGTGCTCGGGCGGGATGACGGATTTGCTAGCGCCACGCCCTTTGAGGATTTCGACGATCTCGACATCGACCTGCCGACAGTTGATATCCGCTTTCAGCAGAGAGCGTCGGCAAGAACAGAACATTCCGAACAAGCTTGCCACCACCAGCACGCCACCATCGCGATCTTATCGGTGGAACGGATCATGGCGTGCATCGGAAAGCCAAAAGATAGCAAACGATTCCAAGGACTCGAGATCCTTTTTTGGATCGACGCTAAGGACCGACATGGGTCCACCGGTGTTTTAGGCACAACTAGGAGACAGCGCGTGGCGCTACCGTAATTGACCCAATCCAACCGAACGTAGGGAGGCTTCTATGACGCAGACAAACCAAGACCAATCAAACGAGCCACTGTACAGGCAGCTGCAGTTGATCCACGAAAGATATTTCCGGGATGTGGCTGATGCCTGGGCGGACTCACAAAGCCGGTGTCGCAGCATCCAGACCGAATTCGAACGCGGGGTCGAAAAGGCCTATCAGAGCCAACAGCCAGAGCAGTTCCGCGCCGCGCAAGAGGAATATCAACAGAAGGTACAATCGCTTTACAGCAATCCGACCCTGCCGCAGCAATACGCCGAGGCGTATGACAGGTACAAGGCCGCATTGAAACAACTGATCGCCGAGAGCGACATCAACGACCTGGGTTTTACGGATGTGAGAAATCTGGGCCAAAGCCTGCTTTCCGTTTCAGCGACGGCGATGAGCTTGGTGGGGCCGACTTCTTCTAGTGCGCCTGCTGCCAGCGATCCCTTCACACCCCCGGGCGGGGCACCTAGAGCAGCCGCTTGATGCACCGCCAGGGCGGATGACGTTGTGGGTACCTCGGCATGTCGCAAGAGAGTGCTGTTTTCACTGGGACGCTTGGCCTCTTGGCGGCCTTCATCGCCGCCGAGCGGTTGTCGCGTTCCCAGCGACTAGGCGTCATCGCACCATCGGGGGCGTACGCGCGCTTCGAGTCCTTGGTGCGGCAAATTTCGCTCCGCCGAGACCCAAGGGCTGAGGTGGGACAGATGGAGCACCTCGCCTCATTGGAAAACGCTGCCGGCGCGGAAGTATGGCACTTCGCGTCGAGTGGTGAATCCGTTTCCGGATCATTGCGCGAAACCTTTCAGCTTGCCCCCATCGGTGCGCTGAATGTGGTTATGACACCTTATTGCGGTGGCCAGCGTTGGCGCTGGATTCTGCCGCGAGGCGGGTCGGTCGTCTATAGCAATCCGGCGACGTTCGATTTCCCCGTGACGAGGACGTTCCGAACGACGCTCACGCTTGATATCGCCCCTCCCGACGACATCGCACAAGAAGGGATCCTTCATTTCCTGTCCACCCTATTCGACCTCAAGACGGAAGTCGATGAACGGGCTGATGATCTATTCGAATACCGAGGGCTCCGGTGCCTGATCGCGCCGACGGCCCGGGTCAATGTACTGAGAACTGAGCAAGCAGCAGCAATCATAATGGCGATTGTTGATCGGACCGAGGGCGGTAACTACGTCGTCGCGGGGGCGGAGAGCCTGTCGGCGGAGGATTTTCTCGAGCGGGTAGGTAACATTTACGGCGTAAGCCTACTGCCATTGGACGGCAAGGCACTGTTCTCTCAGCGGCTAACTGCCATCGACGCGCTGTTCGATCGACGGTTGATGAATTTCGCCGAACACCTGGGTCAGCCAGACTGCGAAGTGATCGAACATGCCTACAACGCCGCAGGTATGAGGTCTGTTCAACCTGGCCTGGATCCGGCCGAGTTCGATGATTTAGTGGAATTGGCGCATCAGGCGCAGTTGTCCGAACATAGCGCATTCGTTTCTCACGCATCGAAGCTGCCGGACATCCGAACGACGCATCGTGGCGGCCGAAAGCTTTCTTATAGTTCTACCAGCAGCGATGGCGAGGCGGTTGTGCTGCTCAATGCCCTGGGCCAGGGACCGAAGCCATGGTCTCGGCTGATAGCTCATCTGCGCCCGCGGTTTCGGGTACTGAGTTGGGATCCGCGCGGGCTCGATGAGTCAGAATCTCAGCTCTCGCTTCTCGATCATGTTGCCGATCTAGCGTCGATCATCGAGCGGGAGTCGGTGACTCGCGTCCATTTGGTCGGATGGTGCACTGGCCCTAAAATCGCGGCAGAATTCGCTCTACGTCACCCTGATCGGTTGCTCTCCATGACTTTCCTGAATATGCAGGTGAAGTGTCTCGAGAGCTCGCTCGATTTTGATACGCCGTATGAAACTGATTTTCAGGCCCTTTTCAACGAGCTTGAGCAAAGTCCGTCGACGGCCTCGTCGATAGCGGCTTCTCTCACGTCACGTGCGAGTGAGGCCGGCCCAGACCTGATGATAGAGACAGAAACCGAGGAGTCGGAGGCCGTTCTCCGCGCCATGAACCGTGACCTGAGAATGCCGGTTCTACGGCCGTTTCGCGACGCGAACACAACGATCAGATTTGCGCATCAGATGATCGACTTTTGGCACTACGATGTTAGCCAGGTCGCGGGCCAAATCGACGTTCCGATCTTGCTTTTCGCGTCGGAGTACGACCGTATCGCAGCGCCCAAAGCTTCGGAATGGGCGCGCGGGTTATTTCCCCGGGCTCGTCTGCTGCAGGCTCCGGGAGCGACGCATTACTTTCTCTATGATCGAGCTGACGTCGTGGCACGCATGATTGAATGGTTTGCCTCCGGTGATGGAGTGCCCGAACGTAGCGATGGACAGATGCTTTCGCTCGATCCGACATATGTGAGCAACTCAGCTGACACGGCCGGGTTGCTCCGGGCCGGTGAGTGAGCCGGGAAGACAAAGATCGGGTGCCTCGCCGGGCGGCGATGTCCCCAAATGACAGCGGCACGGGCTAGGTTCAGACGTCGGGATTTCCCGCAAAAGTGGAGGTGCAATGTTGTCCACGATCTCTCAGGCACCAGATCAATCGCACGGCTCCGCGTCCCAGTTCGTCAAGGATGGCGAGCGGCGTGCTCGTCCTTTGTCCTTTGCGCAATCCCGGTTGTGGATTCTCGACCGATTGCAACCGGGCAATCCCGCGTACAACATTGCGACGTCGGTCCCGCTGTATGGTCGGGTTGACGTAACGGTTCTCGAACGAACCATAAATGAAATCGTGCGACGGCACGAAGCCTTGAGGACGACATTCGAGGTGGTCGACGGACAACCCGCACAGGTCGTCAAGGCTTCCTTGAAGCTCAAGCTCGCCATCGTGGATCTGCGTTCGCGTTCCGGGGTGGCCCGGGAGGAGGATGTGAGCCGCTTCGTCTATGCGGAAAGCCGACGGCCGTTCGATCTTAGAACAGGCCCATTGCTATATGCTTCGCTGGTGCACCTTAATTCCAACCAGAGCTTTCTGATGCTGGTGATGCATCACATCGTCTCCGATGGTTGGTCGATGTCGGTGCTCAATCGGGAATTGACGACGATATATATGGCATTTTTGCGCAGGAGCCCCTCTCCATTGCCGGAACTAACGGTTCAATACCCGGACTTCGCGGTATGGCAGGCAGAGTGGTTCCGCGGCGAGCTTCTGCAAAAGCAGCTCGGTTACTGGCGCAAGCAGCTCAGCGGCCTGCGGCCTGTGCTCAATCTTCCCACCGATCGTCGCAGACCGCCCGTGCAGACCAGTAACGGGTCGGTCCGCGTCTTCACGCTGGACCAGAAACTGTGCGAAGCACTCAAGACGCTCGGCAACGCCAGCCGCGCCTCGCTGTTCATGACTCTGCTCGCCGCGCTCAAGGTGTTGCTCCACCGTTTGAGTGGTGAAACCGACATCGCCGTCGGATCGCCTATCGCCAACCGGACCCGTTCGGAGCTTGAAGGATTGATCGGCTTCTTTGTCAACACGTTGGTGTTGCGGACCGATCTCTCGGGCGATCCAACCTTTGTCGAGTTGCTTGTGCGCGAGCGTGACGTGGCGCTGGAAGCCTATGGCAATCAGGACATGCCGTTCGAGAAGTTGGTAGACGAACTTCAGCTCGACCGAGACTTGAGCCGCAATCCATTTTTCCAGATTCTGTTCGGGGTCCAAAACATCGGAACGCTAGACCGCAGCGCGGCTCCTATCCAGCCGTTGGGATCCCAGATTCAGGCTGGCTCGGTCGGCAACGGTACTGCCAAGTTCGATTTGACGATGTCGGTGCTTGATACCGGAGCCGGTGCACGAGGAGCTCTTGAATTTAACACCGACCTTTTCGACGAATCGACCGCCGAGATCATGATCGGGCGCTATATAGCGTTGCTGCACAGAATTGTGGAGAATCCTCACGAAACGCTGTCGCGCCTCTCCGTATGGATGCCCGACGAGGTCATCAAGACCGCGGATTCGGCCAACGCCCCGGAAACAGCGGCGGTGCCGACGGAAGTCCTGGGAGCGCGCATCGCCGCCCATGCGGCACGCTCACCGACAGCCCTTGCCACCATCGATCCCAGTGGTACGTGCACCTATTTCGAGCTGAACCAACGGGCGAACCGGATCGCGCGTACATCTTTCCTCCGGAAACTGAGCGCCGGCAGCACCGTCGCGATCGCTTCTAGGCCCGGATCGGGAGGGCTCGCGGTCATCTTGGGGATCTTGAAGGCGGGTCTGGTCTGGGCTCCGATCGATCCTGCCGACATCTTGGCATCAGGCGGAATCCCGCTGAACTCCAATCGGGCAGAGCGCATCCTGACGGCGCTTCGGCCGGCATTGGTGGTCGTAGACGAAGCTACCGAGCCGTGCTTCCGACAATTCGGAGTAGAGACGGTCCGGCTTGACGAAGTTTGGGCAGATTCGGCGACCCAACCGGACGATGAACTCACAACCTGCGTAACGCCCGACTCGCCCGCCGTGATGCTTGTCCAGGTTGACGGCACAGCCAAAATGACCACTGTGCGCCTCAGCCATCGGATGCTTAGCCGCGCCGGATGTGACCGTTTCCTTTGCCTTTCGCCGGAGGATCGCGTTGCGCATCTTTCCAATATCGGCTCCGACTGCGCGCGGTACGAAATCTTCGGTGCGCTGGCCGCCGGGGCGGCAATCGTATTTGTGCCGCCCGAATTGTCGTTTCGCTCGCGGCGCTTTGCAACACTGCTGCATGAGGCCTCCGTTACCGTCATGTCTCTCGCTCTGGCGGATTTGGAGCGGTTAGCCCGGGAATTTCCGCGGTCCTTGCGGAGCGTTCGGCTGGTGCTTTCTGCCGAGCGCGGGTTGGATTGGGGCCAACTTCAGGAAGCGCTCACGCCTGAGCTAATCGGACGGATTCATATGGTGTCGGGCGATCCGGCCGCGGGTGGCTTTTATTTGATACAACCACTGGCGCTGCTCAAGCCGGATGCCGCGGTCATTCCACTTGGAATTCCAGCTGCCGGCGTCCGAATCGACCTTCTAGGACGCGACCTCGAGCCCGTGCCGGGGCGAGTGCCTGGAGACATCTATGTACAAAATCCCGATTTGCCCCACCCCGAGCCAGGCTATCGGACGAGTGACTTCGCTCGGCTCGAGGACGGGCAGTTTGTCCTGCATGGGCATATGGACGATGCTCTGCTAACGGGAAATTCGAAGATCAGCTTTGTCGAGATCGAGGCTGCTCTTTGCGACCATCCGGCAGTGGAGGCAGCGGCCGTTGCGGCAAGAACCCGCCAGGGGTTGCATGACCGGGGGTTGGTCGCATTTCTAAAGCTGTCTCGGGATGTTCCCGTATCGGAGCTACAGAGCTTCTTGGCTGCGCGGATACCGGCGCGGCTGATACCCTCGACGTTCGAACTTAAGCGAAAGATTCCCTATAACGGCAAAGGCGGCATCGACCGGCGTGCGTTGGCAGAAATCGTCGCGCGCCTCGACGCCCCAATATCCGGCGTCGAAGAATATCTCGCGCCGCGCGACAATTTGGAAATTCACCTGACGCAGATCTGGATGGGCGTCCTCCACACGGACGTGGTCGGAATCCGCGACAATTTCTTTCGGCTTGGCGGCCATTCTTTGATCGCCACACAGATCATCGCGCGGATTAGCGATACTTTGCAGATCGAAGTACCACTCCAGCGCTTATTCGAAGCGCCGACGATCGAGCAACTGGCGGCAATTATCAAGCCGCTCGTTGGCTCAGATCCTCGGCCCCAAGTCTCCACGATCGCTCGAGTTCCTAGGGATCGGCCGATCCCGCTATCATTTGCGCAGCAGCGCCTATGGTTCTTGGATCAGTTCGATCCGGGGAGCGCCGTTTACAACATCGCGATGCCGGTGCGCTTCGCAGCGGTCGACGTGGCAGTGCTCGAAGGCGCCCTCAATGACCTCATTGTGCGCCACGAAACGCTGCGCACAACTTTTGACACGGTCGCGGACGAGCCAGTGCAAGTGATCGCTCCGTCTCTCAAAATCAAGATGCCCGTTCATGATCTTCGCAACATGCCCGAGGAGACCAGAAAACTCGAGTCACAACGTCTGACTACGCAGCAGATGCGGATGCCGTTCGACCTCAAGCACGGACCGGTCTTGCGGGCTGAACTCATACGTCTGCACAATAATGACAATCGATTCCTTCTAACCATCCACCACATAGCCGCGGATGGTTGGTCGATGGACATCATATCCCGAGAGCTTGTCGCATTTTACGAAGCCCGGCTTAGCCGGAGGTCTCCATCGTTGCCCGACCTTCCGATCCAGTATGCGGACTTCGCCTGCTGGCAGCGTCGATACTTGTCCGGCCCGGTGCTGCAGCGCGATGTCAACTACTGGAAAAACAAACTCGAAGGTGTACCTCCGCTGCTCGACTTGCCGGCGGACAGACCACGGCCGGCGATGCAAACCTTCACCGGAGGCTTGTACCCGTTCACCATACCCCCATCGCTCCTGAAGAGCGTCAAGAACTTCTCCGAGCAGGAGCAAGTAACCCTTTTTTCGACATTGCTGTCAGCGTTTTATGTTCTTCTCTATCGCTATACTGGCCGCGAAGACTTGGTGGTGGGGTCTCCGATTGCCAACCGGGTACGCCCCGAACTCGAAGGGTTGATTGGTTTTATGGCCAATACACTCGTGCTCCGCACCCAATTTTCGGCAAATTCCACTTTCCGCGCGCTCGTTTCCGAGGTGCGCGATGTGACGATGGAAGCCTTCGCGCACCAGGGTATTCCTTTCGAGAAGCTGGTCGAGGAGATCCAACCGGAGAGAAACCTCTCTTACAATCCGCTCTTCCAGGTCATGATTGCCTTGCAGAACACCGGCCGCCCCATGGAAACCGGCGGCGTGCTCGATGAGGATACGTCGACACTGAGCGCCGGTGTGGCCAAATTCGACCTGACCATGTTCCTGTCGGAAACGGCGAGCGACCTTTGTGCCGGAATCGAATACAATTCCGATCTATTCGACCTGTCGTCGGTTGTGCGCATTGCGGGACATTATGGTGCCTTGCTCGCCGCGGCGATGGACGAGCCGGACCGTCCGATATGGTCGCTGCCAATGCTTCTGCCGACCGAGACAACAGCTCTGGCGGACTGGAACGACACCGAGGACCCGATTCAACGGGAAATGTGCCATGTGCTGTTCGAGAGGCAGGCTGAGCTCTTGCCGGATACAGTTGCGCTTGTCGCAGGGAAGGAAAAAACCACCTACAAGGAACTCAACTGTCGCGCCAATGCTCTGGCGCACCGCCTGATTGGGCTTGGCGTCGGACCGGGCTCTCGCGTCGCTATTTGCGTCGATCGTGGTGTGGATATGATCGTCGCCCTTATCGCAACGCTAAAGGCTGGGGCGGCTTACGTTCCGATCGACCCTTCCTATCCGAAAGAGCGCATCGCCTTTATGGCGGCAGACGCGCGCGTCGCACTGGTGCTGACGCAGAGTGCGCGACGCAGTGAATTGTCGGGAGCGACTGGCGCGCTCCTAGCCATCGATGACCCTGAACCCGCTATGTTCCCTCACGACAATCCAGCCGTGCCCGTTTCTGCCGGCAGTCTCGCTTATGTCATCTATACATCCGGGTCGACGGGCAAGCCGAAAGGCGTAGCAATGCCGCATGGTCCACTCGCATCGCTGATCCGCTGGCAAATCGCCCGATCCGCGCTGCCGACGGCAGCGCCAACCTTACAATTCGCCTCCTTGAGTTTCGACGTCTCGTTTCAGGAAATATTCTCGACGTTGGACGCCGGCGGAACGCTCGTACTCATAACAGAGGAGCAGCGCAGGGACCCGCCCGCTCTATGGAAATTGCTGTATCAGGAAAATGTGCGTCGGCTCTTCCTTCCTTACGTCGCGCTCCAGCAACTGGCAGAGCACGCTCGACATGCCGCCGATCTTCCGCATTCGTTGACAGAGATTATAACGGCCGGCGAACAACTGCAGATCACACCGCAGATAGCTGCAATGATGACTCGGCTCGGCGCGGATCTGTATAATCAGTACGGACCTACCGAGTCTCATGTCGTTACCGAACTCAGGCTGGCCGGGGCGGCAAGCGACTGGCCGGCGCGCCCGTCGATTGGCCGGGTGATCCCCAATGTGGTGATCCAGATCCTTGACTCGCATGGACAGCTTTGCCCGATCGGTATTCCGGGCGAGCTTTGCATTGGCGGTTCTGCACTGGCGCACGGCTATCTGGAACGGCGCGCCCTGACGGCCGAGCGCTTCGTCCCGGATGGGCAAAGCACGAGAGGGGGACGATTGTATCGGACAGGCGACCGCGCGCGATTTTTGTCGAACGGAGAGCTTGAGTACCTCGGACGGGCGGACCAACAGGTCAAGATTCGTGGTTTTCGCGTTGAACTCGGCGAGATTGAAGTTGCTCTACGGACGCACCCGTCGGTCCGCGAAGCCGTTGTGGTTGCGCGCGAAAGTCGCGGGGAGCTTCGTCTGTTCGGCTACATTCAGGCCGATCCGGAATCGCCCGCGTCAACCGAGGACCTCCGGGCGCATCTTCGAGCCATATTGCCCGAACAAATGATTCCGGCGACCTATGTCGTTGTGGGATCACTGCCGCTTACGCCGAGTGGCAAGCTTAGCCGAAGCAACCTGCCCGACCCGCAAGGGGAAGCGTCCCATTCCGTCACCGGCGCAGTCCCGAGGACGCCCGTGGAAATTGCGCTGGCGCGCATGTGGAGTGAGATCCTTCAGGTGCCGAGCGTTGGCATTAAAGATAATTTCTTTGAGCTCGGGGGGCATTCATTGTTGGCCACTCGCGTCATTTCTCGGATCAGGGATGAGTTTGGGGCCGAACTGCCCGTCCGCCTTATGTTCGATAATCCCACGGTCCAAGCGCTGGCACTGGCGACCGTCGAATCCATGCTGGAGAAACGGGGGGACGATCAAATCGATCGCCTGCTCGCGGAGCTTGAGCAAATGCCAGAGGAGGCCGCCCACAGCCTCACTTGAAGATCGCCGTCCCGCGAACCGGGCCCGCCTGCAAGATTTGCTTCTAACACTCCTGTATCCAAACCAGGCAATTGAACGAGGAGAATCCGGTGAACAGGCAAGAGAACCAGGACGGCCAATTCCAGGTCGTCGTCAACGGCGAGGAACAGTATTCAATCTGGCCGCTCGGGCGCGAAGTGCCGTCCGGCTGGCAGCTCGCCCCGAAAACGGGCAGCAAGGAGGAATGTCTGACCTACGTTGAGCAAGTTTGGGGCGATATGCGGCCCGCAAGCCTCCGCGGCGAACGCTCGCCAGAGCGATGATTTCTGCGAGCCCTGGTCGCCGTCCGTCGGTCGCCCACGCAAGCCATCAACGTCGTTGCCAGCTAATTCCACTGGAATTGCCTACGGTTCGGATAGGAACGCACGCGAAAATTCGCTTGATTTTCTGGTCGCGGGAGACCGCTACCGCCTTTCTCCACACGAACCAAACCTACTTCGCCCGAGGCAGTTTGTGGGTGCCTCAACCGGGCTCATCCCGCGAGCTGTTCGGGGAAACCGCGCCCTCGTTACCGGTCGGAACCCAGGGCTTAACCGGCCAAAAATGGGCATCCTCGCATGCCGCCGCGCAATCTTCCGCCGGACTCTGGGTCTAGCAGCACAATGCCCTTCGAAACGCGAAAGGAGGCTTGGTGATCCCCGTTCGCTCGGCCATCACTTTACCCGCAATTGCTCCTGATGCGCCTTCGCCAGGTCGTGCATGCTGTTGAACCGGAAGTCGACGTGCGGCATCTGGTCAGGATTCATGGTGGCCCCGAAGCCCTGCTGGGCGTGACGACGATAGATCCAGCACGACTTCAAGCCGTGCTCGTTTGCCGGCTTATGGTCGTGGAACATGCTCTCGGCCGTGTGCAGGATCTTCTCCTTCCTAACGCCGATCTCGCCCAGCTTTTCGATCATGTAGTCGAAGTTTCGGGGCGATGGCTTGTAGGATCCGATGTCCTCGGCGGTGTAGATCGCATCGAACTCCGCCTGGAGCCTGCGGTTGCTCGCCTGGAACGTCACGTTGTCCACATTGGAAAGGATGACGAGCTTGAAATACTTCTTCAGATACTGGAGCGCGCCCGGGGAGTCCTCGAACGCCGGCCAATTTCCGACGGACTGGCCATACTCGACGCAATCTTCGTGTGTCGCGTGCACGCCCCATTCCTCGGCGAGGCGCTTGTAGACGATCGGCAGCAGATCCCGATATCGCTTCGCCGGGGTGTACTTCTGCTGGCTTGATTCATGGCGCGCATGCGCTTCCAGAATCTGGTCGCGTGTGAGCGGACGCTTCACCCTATCCGTAAGGCTCTTCAGAGCCTCGACCATCCCGCTCTCCCAATCGATCAAGGTGCCGTAGCAGTCGAAGGTCAGCGCGTCGAAATCGGTGAGCAACATGTCGATGTCTCCTCTTTGCTTGTACCAGTATGGGTGGCACGGATGGCAGGGTCGCCGCGTCGACGCGGTCGGGTCCGCAGAACCGATCGGATTTCGGCTTCGGGACGGCACCATCTGCCGCTATCCCCGACATCATCCACATCCTCGACGAAATCCCGAAGACGATCTCCAAAAAGCCGATCCAGCGCGCCTGCATCGAGTAGCTGCGTGGGTGCTGGGCGGCTAGACTGAAGCCCGAGTCTACGCTCTTGACCAATCAGGTTTCAGGTGTGGCCTCCGCCGATGACCAACTTCACGAGCAAGCCACGCCCGCATATCAGGGAACGAGCAAGCGGCTCCCTGGCCGTCTCGTGATCCCGCTGGATGACAATAACCACGCGCGGCTATCGTGGCCTCGAACTTTCACTTTCACTTCACGACGAAGCCGTGAGCATAGGGATCGCGATCGTCGATGAAGATCGTGTTGATGCCGGTCATGCGGGCCCAGCCGGCAATCGAGGGGACGATCGAATCCCGGTTGGCGACCTTGACGGCGGCCTCGACTCGTCCCTTGAATAGCGAGCCGATGATCGATTCATGCACGAACTCGTCGCCGACCTTCAGCTTGCCTTTGGCAGCGAGCTGCGCCATCCGCGCCGAGCTGCCGGTACCGCATGGCGACCGGTCGATGGCCTTTTCGCCGTAGAAGACGGCGTTACGCCCATGCGCCTCCGGCTTCGTCGGCTTGCCCGTCCACTGAATATGGCTGAGGCCCTTGATCTCCGGATGCTCGGGGTGGACGAAGAAGTCGTACTTCCGGTTGAGCGCTGCGCGTAGGCGCGGCGACCAGCCCACCAGTTCCCCCGCCGTATGATCGGCCATGTCGCGGAAGTTTCTTTGCGGCTCGACGATGGCATAGAAATTGCCGCCATAGGCGACGTCGACGACGACTTCGCCGAGACCATCGACCTCAGCCGTCAATCCCTCAGCGTAGAGAAAGCCCGGAACGTTGGTGAGGCGCACCTCCTCGACAAAGCGGCCTTCCTGGCGGTAGGTGATATCGACCTTGCCGGCCGGCGCGTCGATCGAGAGCTTTCCGGGTTCGCGCGGTGTGATGAGGCCATTCTCGATGCCCATCGTGACAGTTCCGATAGTGCCGTCACCGCACATCGGCAGACAGCCGGATGTCTCGATGAACAGCACCGCAAGATCACAATCGGGGCGCGTCGGCGGATAGAGGATCGAGCCAGACATCATGTCGTGACCACGCGGTTCGAACATCAGGCCGGTGCGGATCCAGTCATAGACGCGCAGAAAGTGGGCGCGCTTTTCAAGCATGCTCGCGCCGTCCAGACGCGGCCCCCCACCGGAGACCAGACGAACCGGGTTGCCGCAGGTATGCCCGTCGATGCAGGAGAAGGTATGGGTGGCCATGGTCAGAATCTCCGAAGCGAGAAAGGAGAAAGGTCGATGGCGGGCATTCGCCCCGCGACCAGGTCGGCGACAGCCGAGCGGTGCCCGGCCGACTGCGTCAGGCCGAGATGGCCGGGACCGAAAGCGTAGATGATGCGCGGTGTCGCTCGAGAGCGACCGATCACCGGGAGGCTGTCGGGCATGGACGGACGAAATCCCATCCATTCGACGCCGCCGCCGGTCTTCAAACCCGGAAGGAAGGCGCTGGCCTTGGTGAGCATGGCGCGGGAGCGCGCGAAGTTCGGTGGCAGCGAAAGGCCACCAAGCTCGACTGCGCCACCAACGCGGATGCCGGTGGAGAGGCGCGTGACGACGAAGCCGTGCCCGCCGAATGTAATCTGCCTGCGCAGGTCGAAAGCATCGATCGGAAGTGTCGTGTTATATCCTCGCTCGGTCTCAAGCGGGAGCGTTCGCTCATGGTGTGGGCGATCTTATGCGAGAAGGCCCCTGCCGCCACGATCACGTGATCGGCGCGGCGCGCGACGCCGGCTAACACCTCGACACCGTTATCGAGCGGGTGCAGAGCAGACACCTCGGCGCGTTCAATGATGCCGCCATCGGCAGTGAAGCGCTCGGCAAGAGCTAACGTGTAAAGCTTCGGATCGGAGATCGAGTACCAGCCCGAAGTGAACGTGCCGCGGGTAAAGCGCGGGGCAATGCCGGGCTGGATGTCCGCCATCTCCGCTGCCGTCATGTGCTGGAATGCAATTCCGTGATCGGCGCGCGCCTGCCACCCGGGCAGCGATGCGCGGAATTCGGACTCGCTCTCATAGACCTGCAAATTGCCTTCCTTGCGCAGCATGGCGAACGTGCCGGTCCGCTGCAGAAAGGGCTCGAGTTCGGCTTTTGACAAGTCCATCAGCGATCTCTGCGCCGCCGTCGATTGCGCCACACGATCCGGCGCGCAAGCGCGCCAGAAGCGGAGCATCCATGGCACGATCCGCAGCGCATAGGCTGGCGGGACCGACAGCGGCCCAAGGGGGTTGAGCAGCCATTTTGGCGCCTTGCGCAGAATGCCGGGCGAGGCGAGCGGCAAGATGTCCGTAAAGGCAAAGTCGTCCGCGTTGCCGGCGGATGCCCCCACAGCCGGACCTTCCCGGTCCAGCACGACGACCCGGCGCCCCTCGGCCTGTAGAGCCAGCGCAGCAGACAGGCCGACGGCGCCTGCGCCGATCACGATCGTGTCGCGAACTGCCGTGCTGGACATCGTCTGCTCACTCAGCTCCCGCTGAACGGCTTTTCGTATTTGTCGTCAGGCCGCTTGCTTTTGCGAGGCGCCGAGCTCTTTCGACCACTGAGCATACCAGGTATCGAACAGTTTCAGCTGAGCCTCGACATAGCCGCGCTGGCTGTCGGTCAGCGCATCGGCCTCGTTGAAGTGAAGCTTGTATCCGGGACTACCCTTCAGCACCATCAGATGGTTGAAGTATGGAAGCGTTCGTCATTGGGATGCGGCTGAGCTTGCGCGCCATGCTCTTCATCGAACTCTGTCCTCGGACCCCACGCTCCGAAGCCACGGTTTACGCGGTGACGAGGAGTAACATCGCGGAACCGCGCAGTAACAACCATGGTCGCGCCGTTCACCGATTTGCTGTTGCTTCGAACGGCCGGCTACAATGGAGAAGCAATGGAATTATTCTTGCCAGCGAAGACCTCGCCTGGCTTGTTGGTATTTCTGTTGGCATCGGCAGCAACCAACGCCAAGAATTACCCTGAATTCAAACAGTTATGGCATTGAGCGGTTGTCGGCCAGGCGAAAGCCTCCAAGCTGTCACGAGTCATGGGAATGCGGCCGAGCTTCGCTAGATGTCCCTCGAGCAGCGCCACGGCCTCGGCCGCCACGCGATGGATGTCCATGCCAATGATGCGCATCTCTCCCTCCATGGTCAGTGCGAAAGGGAGCTGCGGGCAACACGACAATTACGGATCCGCGCTCGCAGCGCATCCGGGCTAGTCGCAGGGGCGGCCAGATAACGACCTCGAACTCGCAGTTCATGTCAGTGCGACGGCCTGCCCGCACTTGCGTGCTCCCGGTGCCCCGAGGCCCGGATCGGTCTACGCTAATGGGCTAGATCGAGTCTGGAAACACGGGACACCGGCTACATCATGCCGGACAACGCGTTCATCGAGGCCTTCAACGGCCGCTTCCGGGCCGAATGCCTCAACGTCCACTGGTTCCTGTCTCTTGCGGACGCCCAGCAAAAAGTGGAGACTTGGCGCAGATACTACAATGAAGAACGGCCCCATGGCGCGATCGGCAATCGACCGCCGATTTTACTGCAAAACCACGTCGGCGCATCCAGCCCGCCAACGTGATCACGGCGAAAAACTCTAGCACTACTTTGGCAGATTTGGTTTGTGCTGTGGTTTTTCACGGATTCGTCTTCTGCAGTGCGGGCCTCGCTGCGATGGCGGCCGAAGAATGAGATCGACGATGGCGTGGCGTACGGCGGGCATGGTTGGTTGAGGCGGAGGCCCATTGATTCTTTTTTTTCCGTCCCGCATGTGCGAGGCGACGGTGCTGCAAGAAGGCGTAGGCAATCATTGTCATCAGGGCGTGGCGATGAAGACCCTGCCATGATCGCCCTTCGAAGTGATCAAGCCCAAGCTCCTCCTTCAACTGCTGATGCGCCTGCTCACAAATCCATCGTGCCTTGATGGTGGCGGCCAGTGTGCGCAGATCCGTCGCCGCAGGGAGGTTGGCGAGATAGTATTTCTTCTCCCCTGAGGCACGCTGCTCGCCAATGAGCCAAGCTTCGTCGCCCGGGAGATGCTGCTGACCCTTATCCCAGATTCGCTGGGGAGGGCCGTCGGCGGTGCGGACACGGAGAGCAGCAAATCGGGCTTTCAGCCGACCTTTCGTCCCGCTGCGCCAACTCACGGTTTTCCATTTGGCGCTCGCCAGCATGTGTTCTGCCGCAATCGATAAGATATCCGGCACGTGGTGCTTTCGTAAGCGCTCAGCCGTGTCCCTGTTGAGACTGGCTTGACGCCTTGCGGAATCGCCACGGCATGAGGTCTTCGATTCTACTATGGGGATGGCCGTCGATGATCGCCTCGAGTGTTTCGGCGATGTAGCTGGCCGGATTGACGTCGTTGAGTTTGCAGGTGGCGACGATCGATGCCAGCAAGGCCCAGTTTTCGGCCCCGATTTCATGTCCGGCGAAGAGAGCGTTTTTCCTGGTCAAGCAGATTGGCCGGATGGCGTTCTCGACCGGGTTAGTGTCAAGCTCGAGACGTCCGTCTTCGAGGAAGCGCGTCAGCCCCTGCCAATGATTGAGCGCATAGCGGATATCCTCGGCGAGGGTCGAACCGCTGGAGATCATCGAAAGCTGTTTCTCGAACCACAGCTTTAACGTGGCTATCATTGGCAGCGAGTGCTCCTTGCGCGCGGCCAACCGGATGTCCGGCGATGAGCCACGCACCATGGCTTCGATGGCGTAAAGCTGCGCGATGTGCCGAACAGCGGCCTCGGCGATCGGTGACTTGCTGTTGCGCACCAATTTGACGAAGCGCCGGCGCAAATGGCTCCAGCAATGCACGAGCGTCCAAGGCCCTTGTGGTCGAACGACTTCGTTCAACCGGTCATAGCCGTCATAGGCGTCGCATTGCAGGTAGCGTCCGCCAAAGCCGTCCAGGAACTGCTGCGCGAAGGCACCGCTGCGACCGGGGGCATACCTGAACAACACGATCGGTGGACTTGGGCCGCTGTGGCCGCGGTCGTCGGAGGCGACCGCCCAGAAGTAGCCTTTCTTCGTTTGGCCGCGCCCCGGATCCAGTACCGGCGCCTTGGTCTCATCCATGAACAACCGATCCGCCATAGCCAGGTGGTGGCGCATGTGGTCCGCGATGGGCTGAAGGTGGAAGCAGGCGCGGCCAGACCAGTTGCCCAGCGTCGCCCGATCGAGCCGGATCCCCTGGCGCGCATAGATCTCGGCCTGACGGTAAAATGGCGTATGGTCGCCAAATTTGGAGACGATCACGTGCGCGATGGCCGCTTCGGTCGGCAGCCCGCCGGGCACGACGTGCTCCGGTGCGTGCGCCTGCACGACGGGCCCCGAACAGCGACGACAGATGTATTTCGGCCGGCGCGTGACCAGCACGCGCCATTGCGCCGGGATCACGTCGAGGCGCTTGCTGACGTCCTCGCCGATCTTCGTCATGGCGCCGCAACCGCACGGGCAGAGCGTGCTTGCAGGCTCGATGATCCGTTCCACGCGTGGCAAATGGGCAGGCAAGCAGCCGCGATTGCGATGAGAACCTTGATCCGGCACGCTCCGCGATCGGCCCTTGATCACAGCCTCGGCTCTCTCCTGCGCCGCGTCCAGGATGCCTTGCGCGATCTCCACGTCTTCCAACGGTAAGTGATACTGATCTGGCCGCAGCTTCTCGGACTTCGCGCCGAACCTGTCGCGCCGCAATTCGCCGAGGATGACCTCCAGCCGACGCCGCGCTTCCTCCGACGCCGCCAGCGCCCCCTGATGCTCGCTCAAGGCCGCCTGCGTTTGCGCCAAAAGCGCTTTCAGTTGTTCGTTTTCGTCGCGCAGCGCCGCGATGCTCATGCGCTATTTCGAGCACATCGCCGCCGCGCGTGCCACGCTCAAAATAGCTGCCGAGTCATTCTGCCGCAGTTATCCAGCGACCTGCGGGCGCCGCGCTTCTTCCGGGCGGACCAACCTCCAATCCAGCCCCTCGAACAAGGCCGCGAACATCGCCGGCGATATCCGCATCACGCCGTCTGCGATCGTTGGCCAAACAAACTTGCAACCTTCGAGACGCTTGTGCACCAACACCAGGCCCGTTCGATCCCAGACCAAAATCTTGATCCGGTCCGCTCGTTTCGATCGGAACACGAAGGCTGCGCCGCTGAACGGGTCGAGACGAAGCATCTCCTGCACCTTCGCCGCAAGCCCATCGTGGCCACAGCGGAAGTCGATCGGCCGCGTCGCGATGTAAATCTTCAGATCAGCACCGGCCGCGATCATCGTGACGCTCGCACCGCACGGATCACCCGGGACAGCTGCTCACCATCAATGGCCGTATCCGTCCGCAGCACGACATCACCGATCACGATCTCAAGCTTGATCGCCGGAGCAGGAAGCTCCTCCAAAGCACGTTCCACGACCAGCGGAGCGAATGTCGGCGGGGATGCCTCGCACGGCGGCAACATGCCTCGCTGTCGAAATCGCCGTCGCCAATCGTAGATCTGCCAGCGCGTCGCTCCGTGCTTGCGCGCGACCTCGGATACCTGGGCGCCGGGCAACAGACTCTCGGCGACAATCCGAGCTCTCTCAGCTTCCGAACGCACGCGGCGCCCCGACGGTCCTTCAAGAACTTCCAACCGGCTAACCGACCCCGCCGATGGGCCGTCCAAATGGACGTCTTTTTTGCTGTCCAATCCCATCCAAAACCTCCGTCCAAAGCCGGAGGCTTTCTTCGCATAGCTATCCAGATCCCGAAGCAAGGGTTAAGGCTAAGCGCTTACGTGCTTTCGTGGTTTCCCGCGGACTTTGGTAATCGGCCAAATGAGCTTCACATCAACCGGATACACCTTGAGGTGCCGAGGGATGCCGACGGCCCAGGCCAATCCGCGTTCTGTTAGCCCTTGTCGA
>NZ_JADYVQ010000032.1:0-44094 GCF_020193895.1 Bradyrhizobium sp. NBAIM14
GGCAGCCACAAACTGCTCTGGGTGGGCTCGATCCGATCGCCAGCGGCCTGCCGGGGTTGCAGCCCCGGCAGGCCATTCCTCTCGGAACACCCCAATCAATATCCGATTGCGCTATTACAAGGGTGGGTTAGCCGAAGGCGTAACCCACCACTGTTCGTATCCGCGGAGGTTAGATGGTGGATTACGCTTCGCTAATCCACCCTACGAGACCCCTCACCCTCGCGCCATCGCCCGCTTCGCCACCGCCAGCCCCATCAGCACGAACGCCGAGGTCACCTCCGGGCCACCGACCAGGATCCGCGTCGGCGTCTTCATCTTGTTCCATTCATAGGCGCGGAACGGGCCGCGGCGGCCGCCTTCACCGAGCCCGGCGACGATCACGTTCAGCGCCGGTGCGAAGGCGCGCGGGTCGGCGCCGAGATGGCCGAGCGCGATCAGCGCCAGCGCGGCGTCGAACACGTTCATCTCGGCCGCCATCAGCTCGCCCTTGACGTAGGACAGCACGCGATGGCGGATGAAATCGAAATCGCCGGCGGGATCGATCGCGGCCTGCGCCGCCAGCGGCAGCGCCAGGAAGGCGGCATAGCAGCGGCCGAAATAGGCGCTGTAGAGCTCCGGCAGATAATAGATGTGCGAGCGCGGATTGGCGAAGGCGCCGCTGGCGGCCAGCCGCTTCTGAAAGCCGATGATCCGGTGCAATGTTGCAAGCCGCGACGGCGTCTCCAGCACCTTCCAGCGCTCAAGGTTGCGGAAGCTTACCTCGAGAATGTCGAGATTGAGCGTCGGATCGAGATCGTTGCCGTAAGGGCGCTCGCCCTTGAGATTGTCGATCCAGGTCGCAACCCCGCCCTCATAGTCGATATTGTCGTTGAGCGGCACGGTCACGCGCGGTTCGTTGACGCCGGCGCGCACCTGATAGCCCGCATAGAAGTCCAGGAGCGGCTGGTCGATGATCGCGTCGGTACAGCCGGCCTGCGTCGCCGCGGAGATCGAGCAGGCCGTGGTGTCGCAATCCGGCACGTAGATGCCGAAACCGAGGTCCTGCTTGATCTGCGCGAAGTAACGGGAGAAGCGCGGATGCGGCGCCGGCGCCAGTGCGGTGACGACGTTGAAGCGCGCGCCGCCCAAGCCCTCGACCTCCTCGCGACTGATGTTGACGCAGAAATCGACCATGTCGGCGATCGCGCGCTCCGCCGCGACCTTGTCGGCCGGGGAGGCGAGCCCGGTCTCGACGAACCCGAGCAGGGCCTCGATGAAGAACGCGTCGTAATAGGCCGAGCGGTGGCGGATCTGCACCGGCTCCCACATCGGCTCGGCAATGCCTTTCCAGGGCGGATTGACCACGGCGCGCGCGGGCGAGCGCGCGATGAAGACGCGGGCGAGGTTGAACAGCAGCGAGGAATTCTTGTAGCCGCGCGCGTTGAGGCCCGTGAGCGCCATGATCAGCTCGCGGCCGCGGACATCAGGATCGCCGATCAGGTTGAAGGCGGCGTAGGTCGGCAGGAAGCCGTTGCGGCGGTACGAGCCGAGCAGATGCTGCGCGCAATCGCGGATCACGCCGTCGATCTCAGCGCTCTGCGGCATGGTGGCGGTGAACGGCACCGGCGGCGGCTTGGGGTGGTCGAGCGCGATGCTGTCGACGAGATCGGCGATCGGCTGCCCGACCGCCGCCCAGTCGGGCTCGGCCTCGTCGCGGGCCTGGGCGAGGGCCGCGCGCAGCCGCGTCAGCATCCCCTCGTCGCGCAGCTCGGGCAGGCCGGCGCGGCGGAGCAGGATCCGCAGCGCGGGATTGCCGAGGGCGGTCCTGTAGAATTTGGCGAGATGCGGATCGCCGCTGGCCGTATCCGACAATACGGGATCGCAGACGTCGTAAAGCGAGGGGCCGTCCTTCCGCGCCGTCAGCGCCCGGCAGGCGGCGCCGGCAAAATAATGAAAGCTCATGAAATACCTGGTCGCGGGGGCCTTGGTCGGGGACATCAGGCACGCTGCCATCTGCGCGCCACCCCCTGCAAGTCGTTGAAAAAGCTACCCGGATTCGCGGGAAAAACAAATGTGATGGAAGTCACGGAAAAGCCGGCACGAAGGCTGCATGATCGCTCTCCGGAAGGCTACGGGGAAGCCGTAAAGGCGGCAATTTGGATCGGAGAATTATCAAGTATATTCAGACGCTTAGTTCAAATTTTGAGCAATCTATTGCCCCAGGGCCTATATCCGGTTAAGGGTTTGTTTGGTGCGGCGCCGCAAATTGCGCGCAATTCGGGGTCACATCCCCGGCCAATCCCTCAAACCTAAAGCCGCTATCGCGCTACTCAAACAGTGTGCGCGCGCTTGGTAGGTCTTTGGCACAGGAAACGAAGCGAGATGAATCTAAAGCAGCTCGACCTTTCCAGACGTACGATCGCCCTCGCCGCGGCCCTCATCGGCACGGTGTCGCTGGTGATCGGCGCCCATGCTGCTCTCAACATGCGTGCGATCGATGCCGCCAAGGCGGTCTCGACCGATCAGATCACCGGTTCGATCGGCCAGAGCTCGCGCCTGGCGCTCGTCATCGGCAATGGACATTACCCCGACGCCAGCGCGCCGCTGACGCAGTCGATCAACGACGCCCGTGCGCTGTCCTCGTCCCTGCGCAAGAACGGCTTCGACGTCGACATGGTGGAAGATGCGACCCGCGACGACATGGTCCGCGCCGTGAGCCGCCTGAAGTCGCGGATCACCCGCGACAGCGTCGTCATGCTGTTCTTCGGCGGCTACGGCGTGCAGGCCGGCCGCGAGAGCTACATGCTGCCGGTCGATGCCGTGATCTGGAAGGAAAAGGACGTCCGCCGCCAAGGCGTGTCGATCGAGGGCGTGCTCGAGATGATGAAGGAGCAGGGCGCCAAGGCCAAGCTCGTCGTGGTCGACGCCTCCCGCCGCAATCCCTACGAGCGCCGCTTCCGCTCCTACAGCCACGGTCTCGCGCCGATCAGCGCGTCCGACAATGCGCTCATCCTCACCTCCGCCTCGCCCGGCAAGGTCGTCGACGACGGGAAGGGCGAGCACAGCGTGCTGGTCAGCGAGTTCCTCAACAACCTCAGCAAGCCCGGCAGCGCCGAGAGCGTCTTCAACAAGACCCGCCTCGCCATCTCCCGCGCCAGCGAAGGCGACCAGGTCCCGACCGTATCGTCGTCGCTGCTCGAAGACGTCCGTTTCGGCGAAGCCGGCGGTTAGTTCGCGGCTCTTGTAGGGTGGATTAGCCGAAGGCGTAATCCACCGCTTCTCTCGCGTCAGCTTGGAAAGCAAAGAGGTGGGTTACGCCTTCGGCTAACCCACCCTGTACCTACGACGTTGCTCCTACTTCGCCGCTTCCGCGCTCGCCATCACGGGACGCACCGGATCGCCTTCGCGCAGCAAGGCACCGGCGCGGGCGACGACGACGTCGCCCTCGCTGAGGCCGTCGCGGACCTCGATATTGCCGCCGGACATCAAGCCGACCTCGACACGCTTGGTCTCGACGCGGTTGCGGCGGATCACCTGCACCACGGTGCCGGCGGACGAATATTGCACGGCGGTCAGCGGCACCGCCACGTTGCAGCTCTGCCCGGTCTTGATCAGCGCGCGCCCGCTCCCATTCAGCAGCAGCCGCTTCTGCGAGGAGATGCCGATGTAGACCATGCCCTGCTGGATGTTCGGCTCGACGGTCGGTCCGATGCGGCGCACCTTGCCGCTGATGTCGCCGCCACCTGGGATCCGCACGGTGGCCTGCTGATTGACCGCGAGCTTGCGCACATCGGTGGTGGCCACGAGGCCGACGAGGTCGTACTCGCTGCGCGCCACGATCGTGAACAGCGCCTCGCCCTTGGCCGAGGCGAAGTTGCCGATCTGCGCGGTCGAGGTCGCGATCACCCCCGCCACGGGCGCGGTGACCTGAAGCGTGCCGCCTTCGGGCAGCGCCAGCCGGGCCAGCACCTGGCCGGCGGTGGTGGTGTCGCCGGCTTCCGCCAGCACGTCCGTGACCTTCAGGCCGGGCCGCTCGGGCCGCACCGAGGTTTCCTCACGCGCGATGATCGTGCCGGTGGCTTCGACGACGTCGGAGAAGCAGGATTTCGCGACCTTCAGCACCGTGACCGCCGGCCCCTTCGGCGCGTCGTCATCGGCGGCACCGGCCGGATGGGGGCTGAGGACGAGCAGGCCGGCGACGGCTGCGGGGCACAGGTTTCGAACAACGGCGCGGGGCAAATGACGCATCGGAAATTCCAATTGGGTAAATTCCACTTGGGCTATGCCTCCAATCGATAGCAGATGGCCGCCGCCCGCACTACGGCCGCGTCGTCCCGAAACAGGACGCCGTGCCGCCGCCGGCAGTCGCGGCAAGCAAGTCTTTGACAAGCAAGTCTTTGATGAGTCGCGGGATTGGAGAACAGGTTCGCTCCGAAGAGCTCGAGTCGCGCGCGGCGGGCGTCAGCGGCGCCGCTCACCCACCGGCTTGCCGCTGGCCCGCTCGATCAGATGCAGCCGCGTGCAGGCCGGACACGACACCGACACGTGCGTGCGATCGCTCGGCTCGTCGGTAAGCCGATGCTGCACGTTCAGGCCCGTCTGGGGGCATTTGAAGACAATCTGCCGGTCCATGACCGAGATATGACGCCAAGCCGGGCCTCGCGAAATTACGGATGTTTACGTAGGTCGGCGATGGCTCCTCACGGCAGTTTCAGGAACTCGACCCAGTTCGGTTTCTTGCCGGTGGGGTAGGATTTCAGCTTGGTCAGCGCGCCGCTGCCCTGGTCGATGGCATGAACCGTCATGCTGTCGGAGAGCTCGCCGACCGCGGCGAGATAGCGGCCGCTTGGATCGACCTGAAAGCCGCGCGGTTGCTTCTCGGTCGGCACGCTGCCGATCGTGGTCAGCTTGCCGCTCGAGCCATCGACCCTGTAGGCGGTGAGCGTGCTGGTGGTGCGCTCGGAAGCGTAGAGGAAGCGGCCGTCCGGCGTGATGTGGATGTCGGCCGCCCAAGGTTTTCCCGAAAACCCTTCCGGCAGCGCGGTGGTGCGCTGGATCTCGTCCCACGCGCCGCTCCTGGCTTCATAAGTGAAGGCCGCGACATCGCCGTTCAGCTCGTGGAGGAGATAGACGAACTTGCCGCCGGGGTGAAACACGAAGTGCCGCGGCCCCGATTTCTCCGGCACCTTGTGCACCGGCGGATCGCTCGGCGTCAGGGTGCCGGTCGTGGCATCGAATGCGAAGGCCAGCACCTGATCGGAGCCGAGATTGGTCGCGAATGCGAAGCGGTTGTCGGGCGATGGCAGGAAGGCGTGGGCGTTCAGCCCGGTCGGGATCACCTGCTTGGGCTCGCCGGCAACGCCGTTGCCAAGCAGCGGATTCAGCGCGACCTTGTTGCCGCCATAGGAGGCGCTGAACAGGTACTTGCCGCTGCGGTCGATGGCGATATGGGCCATGCTGTCCGCGAGCGGTCCGTTGCCGAGATGGCTGAGCTCGCCCCTCCTGGGATCGATCGCAAAGCTCACCGCGAGAGTGGGCTGCGAGCGGATGCCGGCGATCAGCGTACGGTGGTCGGGCGTGATCGCGAGCGGTGTCGAGGAGCCCGGCTTTTCGACGCCCTTGAAGGCGGCCGTCTGCACGAGCGTCATCTCGCCGCTCTCGCTCATCTTGAACACGCTGATGTCGTTGCTGTCGGCATTGCCGACATAGGCGAAGGTTTCGGCCATACCGGCACGGACTCCAGAAATGAGGGCAAGCGAAGCGAACAGGGCGGCGGCGATCGCAGCGCGTGGCGCGCGCGATGCGATGCGTCGGATCGGTCTCGACATCGGTCTCGACATGGGCTCCTCCTGAAAGCTGGCTCGCGGTATTATCGTTTTTGCCGCGAGCATAGCGGGCGGAGCGACGCCGCACCAAAATCCAATGGGGATCGATCGATGCCGAAATCGCATCGGTCGCGGGATGCCGGGTCAGCGCGCCGCTGCGGTTCGGGAGGGCAGACGCAACCCGGACGGCTGGTCCGGCGGCCCGAGCATAGTCCACACGGTGATCGCGACCAGGGCGGAGGTCATGAGGGTCCAGAGGATGAGTCGTTTTCGCATCAGGCCAATCCATCGGTGCAAGCCGCGAGGCCAAGGGCCGCGTCAGCGATCCTGCACTGCAAAGAGCGGCGGTTCTATGAGGCCGTTCACAGGGCGAAAACGGCCGATGCTGTCGCGAACCAATGCGCTGCGAACGCATTGAACCGACATGTCCCGCGCAAACGATCTCGAAGGCAAGCCCGACATGGGCGGCAAGCATGGCGGTCAAGCCGGCCAGCCCAAGCTTCCGCCGCGCCCGCACGAGGGCGAGCGCGATGCGGATGTCGTGGCAAAGCGCCACACCGGCCAAACCGATCGGGCGGCGCCGCCGACCAAACCAAAATAGTACCTTGCCGCCGCCCTCGCGGCAGGCCCCCGCGCCGGGAACGGCGGCATCGCTCTGCCGTTAGCTCGGGGCGTGAGAGAGGGAAAAGGGAGGCTGGCTCGTGTTTTGGATCTGTTGGAACACCGCGTGGTCGCTGATCATCAGCGGCATCATGGTCGCCACCATCGTCAGCCACCCCGACGCCGAATTCGCCGAAGTGCGGGCGGCCCGACAATCGATGTGAGCTTCTCTTACCGTTTCATGCACGCGCGCGTCACAGCGCCGGCGAAAAGCCGACTGAGGGGCGCGTGATGCAATGTCGACTAGGGCCCGTCGGCCGGAGTTCCCGACCGTCTCAGCGAGGCGATAACCGCGAGCTCCGAGGCTTGATCCCTATCTTCCCCTCGGGGGAGGCCCGACTGTCGAAGCGCCGCTCGCGGACGCTTTAACCGCACTCGGCGCCGCCAGGTCTCAACCAGCGGTTGGCGACCTTGGAACGCTCCAGGCTTCCATGCGTTCAAGCTCATTGCGTAGGCGCCCGCCTGCGGCACGTCGGGGCTATGTATGTCGAATGTCGAGGAATTTCCGCTCTCTGCCCGCAAGCTGACCGAGTTCGAGGCCCTGGTAGCGGCGGCTCCGGGTGCGCTCGAGGCCATTCCGGGCGCGGTCTATGTCTGCGATAGCGAAGGCGGGCTCGTGACCTACAACCGCGAAGCCGCGGAATTGTGGGGCAGAACTCCAGAGCTTGGTTCCGTCGAGAAGTTCTGCGGGTCGCATCGTCTCTACAGGATGGACGGCACCGTGCTTCCGCATTCGGAGTGCCCCATGGCCAATGCGGTCCGGCTCGGTCTTCCCACGCGCAACACGGAGGTCACCATCGAACAGCCGAACGGCTCGCGGATCACAGCGCTCGTCAACATCCGTCCCCTGCGCGATCATGCCGGCCGCATCCAGGGCGCAATCAATTGCTTTCAGGACGTTTCAGATCGCAAGAAGATCGAGGAAGAGGTTCGTGCAAAGACCAAGGATCTCGAGGACTTCTTCGAGAACAGTGCGGTCGGGCTCCATATCGTGGGTGGCGACGGCATCATTCGCAGGGCCAATCAGGCCGAGCTCGATCTGCTGGGCTACAGCGCCGAAGAGTATATCGGTCACCATGTGGCCGAATTTCACGCGGACGCCCCCGTCATCGGCGACATTCTCCACCGACTGTCCTGCGGCGAAAGGCTGGACCGTTATCCTGCCCGCCTGCGCGCGAAGGACGGCTCGATCAAGCACGTACTGATCACCTCCAACAGTCGTGTCGAGGACGGCAAGTTCGTCAGCACGCGCTGCTTTACAGCTGATGTCACCGGGCTGCGCGTGGCCGAGCTGGCGCGCGAGGCGAGCGAGACTCGCCTCGCTGCAACCTACCAAGCGGCCAAGGTCGGCATCGCCGAGGCCGATGAACATGGGCGGCTGCTCCGGGTCAACGATTATCTGAGCGAGATCACCGGGAGATCCCGTGAGGAGCTGCTGGGGATGAGCTTTTCCGACTATACTCATCCCGACGATTGCGCCGCGGATCTTGCCCTCTATGAGCAACAGGTCCGTGGCGAGATTCCAAGCTACACCTGCCGCAAGCGCGCCCTGCGCCCCGACGGCAGCGTGCGTTATCTCGAGATCTTCAGCTCTTCGGTCACGGACAGCGCGGGACGCTTCCGCTACGGCGTTCGCGTCAGTCACGACGTCACGGAAGCCAAGCGATTGCAGGATCGGATTCGCGAGAGCGAGCAGCATATGCGCGATCTGCTCGAGGCGCTGCCCGCCGCACTCTACACCACCGACGCAAACGGCCGCATCACCTTCTACAACAAGACCGCCGTCGAGATGGCCGGGCGCACGCCGCTGCCCGGCGACGAATGGTGCGTGACCTGGAAGCTCTATTGGCCCGACGGCACGCCTCTGCCGCACGACCAATGTCCGATGGCGATCGCGCTCCGGGAGGGTCGGCCCGTGCGTGGAGTGGAGGCTGTCGCGGAGCGACCGGACGGCACGCGCGTGCCGTTCATTCCCTATCCGACGCCGCTATTCGATTCGGGGGGCAGGCTGATCGGTGCAGTCAACATGCTGGTCGACATCACCGAACGCAAGCGCGCGGAAATGGCGCAAACCCTCCTGATTGATGAGCTCAATCATCGCGTCAAGAATACCCTGGCGATGGTGCAATCGCTCGCCGGCCAGACCGCGCGCCATACCAGCAGTCTGGACGACTTCAATCGAACCTTCGAGGGCCGGTTGCTGGCGCTCTCTCGTGCGCATGATCTCTTGACCGAGCGCAAGTGGCAGGACGCTCCGCTCCAGCGGCTCGTCGAGGACATCACGGCGGCTGTTGCGGAGGATGGCCGGATCAGGATGGAAGGTCCACCCGTCGCGCTCAATGCGCGCTCGGCGCTCAGCTTTACGATGGTTCTCAACGAGCTCCTGACCAACGCGACGAAGTACGGTGCCTTGTCGGCGCCGGATGGGACGCTCTTGATGCGATGGAGCCTGCGGAATGCCGGGCACGGCACCATTCTCGATTATGAATGGGTGGAATCCGGCGGCCCGAAAGTCACGCCGCCCATGCGCCGCGGCTTCGGCACGCGGCTGATGGAGCGCTGTGTCGAGGCGGACCTCGGCGGCGAGTTCGATCTCGCCTTCGAACCGGGCGGCGTGCGCTGTCGCATGTCGATGCCGGTCACGGGCACTGTCGGATCGAATTGATTCGCGCGATCCATGGCTGATCTCTGGATGACAGCATATCGAGCTCGTTTGCGAGCGCGATGGCTTCTTTCACGTCCGGCGTGACGAGCCCTTCACGGAGCCTGCCGACAACAGGCACAAGCAGGTCCATCGCCTGCTCAAGCTTGTCGGAATCTCGCCAGAGGCGGGCCAGGCTGACGGCTGTCCGCAGCTCCCACGAGCGGGCATTCTGTCCGCGCGCGACTTCCAGCGACTGCACGAACAATTCCTCGGAGTCGGCCGCTGGTCCGGCATGGGCCCGGATGAACTCCCCTTGCAGGCGGTAGATCTCCGCCAGATAGAAGTGATCGCCCGTCCTCTTCGCGACCGTCAAGGCACCATCGAGCGCGCGCAAGGCCGCTTCCGACAGACCGGCCCTCGCATAGCCTTGCGCGAGGAGGCATCTGAACCAGCAACTGGCGAGCCAGGAATTCTGCGCCTCGTAACCCTCGACGCCCGTGCGCATTTCGCTCAGACCTGCATCCATGTCCCCGAGCTCGGTCAGCGCCCATCCATGCAGAATGGTGGCCTGTTGCTTCCAATGCAGAAAGCCGTGTTGCGATGAAATGGTCATCGCGCGGCTGGCATAATCTCTGGTGCCCGTGACGTCGCGCAGATGCTGACAAAGGTATGCGCCAAACACTTGCGCGAATGCCAGCGTAAAAGGATGGCGCATTTGCTCGGCATCGGAAATCGCCTGCTCGCTGTGCTGCCGCGCGGTGTCGGGCTGCCCCAGGAACCATAGCAGGTATCCGAGGTACGACATCGACATGACGCCTGGATTGAGGAGCCTTTCCGCCGAACCGCGATGCAGAACCGGATCATCGAGTTCGATGGAGCGACGAAGATGATGTTGCGCCGCCAGAAACCGCCCGCGGTAAAGCATGGTCGCCGCGATCGACCTGTGGGCCTCCACGAGGTACAGGGTCTGCTTCGACAGCAACTCGCTCGGACGTTCCCGTTTGGCGAATTTCAGGAGTGCGGCACTCAGACCGTGCGCCTTGGTCAGGTCAGCCCGAATGAAGTGGTGCATCCAAAGGCCTCTTATCGCCGCTAGCACCTTGTCTTCATCATCGAGCTGCCGTCCGAGCTCGAGGCCTCGGGCAAAATTGTCTTCCACCTCCTGTGTGCCGTAACCTTTGGCAGCGATCAGCGCGTTACCCAGCGCAATGCGAAGCTCCAGCTCCATTTCATCGCGGTCGGGCATCTCGGGACTGCCGAGGACGACCGCTAGGCCACGGCGCAGGTGGCCGATCGCTTCCAAATAGGCTCCCAACCTTGCGGCGTGCCTGCCGGCCTTGATCCAGGAAGCTGCAGCCGGCTGGCTTTGATCGGATTCGGTCAGATGATAGGCGAGAAGCTCCGGCTCGCGCTCGGTCTTTTCCGGATAGTTCTGACTCAGCACCGACGCGATCCGCGCGTGGAGCCGTCTCCTCTCGCTGCGCAACAGGCTCGCATGCGCTGCATCCTGGATCATCACGTGCTTGAACGAGTAGAGCGCATCCGGCGGATGGCCCAGCCGGACGATCAGCCCTGCCTCCTCCAGGCGATCGAGCGCCGCCTCGATCTGGTCGGCTGGTACGGAGGCGACAGCGTTCAGCATCTCGTAGGAGAACTGCCGGCCGATGGTGGCTCCGATCTGTGCGACCCTCTTGAACGGGCCCAGCCGATCCAGACGCGCCATCAGCGAATCCATCAGAGTCGCCGGGATTGCCAGCGGTCGCCACGAACCGGAGAGCACATAATTTCCCCGTTCCTCGGTCAGAAGGTCGCTTTCGAGAACGGCTTTGGTCAGCTCCTCGACGAACAGCGGCACGCCATCGGTCTTGACGATGATGTCCTCGACGACTTCCTTCGGCATTTTGCGGCTGCCGGCAACCCGCTCGACCAAGGTCGTCCGCTGCTGCCGGCTCAGCCTGTTCAGCACCAGCGTCGTGATGTGAGAGTGAGCGCTCCAGCTCGGCTTGAATTCGGAACGGCAAGTGATGACGACGAGAATGGGCGTGTACTGGACCCGCTCCACCAGCAGATCGATGACCTCCCGGGATGTCGGATCGATCCAATGGGCGTCCTCGAAGGCGATCACCAGCGGCTGATCGTGCGCGAGGCCCAGGAGATGATTGATGAGGGCGGAGACGATGGCGTCCTTTTGCTGCTGCGGCGACAGATCGAGCGGAGGATAGCGACCTCCGGTCGGGATCGACAGCAGCGCCGCAAAGAGCGGCGTCATCTGCTCGATGTCGCCATGCGCGGCCGCAACGGTCCGCTCGAGACTCGACAGAGACGAGGCCGAAGCATCGTCGCGGTCGAGGCCCAGGGCAAATTTGAGCTGCTCGATGAAGGGATGGAACGCCGTCGAGCTGTAGTAGGGCGAACACTGGAACGAGACATGCCCGTGCCGATCCCCCGCAATCCGCACGAAGATTTCCTGGACGATGCGCGACTTGCCAATGCCCGGCTCCCCGAACAGCACCACGACTTGGCCGTCGCCCGCCTTGGCCTGCTCCCAGCGGCCGAGCAGAACCGTGATCTCGTCGTCGCGATTGACGAGTGGCGTCAGCCGGGAGCCGATGGCTGCGGCAAAGCGGGTCTCCACGCGCGACGGCCGCACCACATGCCACGCCTGTGTTCTTCCGGCTATGCCCTTGAGTGCATGGACCCCGAGATTGCGATAGTCGAACTTTCCCTTCAACAGCGACTGCGTCGACGACGAGATGACCACCCCGTTCGGCGGCGCCAGGCCCTGCAATCGCGCCGCCAGATTGACGGTCTCGCCGACCGCGGAATCGCGCTCCTCGGTCCCCTGGCCGACCAAGTCGCCCACGACCACCAGTCCCGTCGCGATGCCGATCCGGACGGCGGGCGCTTGGTTGAGCGCACTCAGCGGCTCGATCGCAGGCGCGGTCGACAATGTCCGCACGATCTCGAGACCAGCCCGCACCGCTCGCTCGGCATCGTCCTCATGCGCCTTCGGGTAGCCGAAATAGACCAGGATGCCGTCGCCGACGAAGCGGGCGGCAAATCCTTCATAGTGTTTGACCACACCCACGCAGGTTTCGCGAAAGCTCGCGATCATGTCACGCACGTCCTCGGGATCGAACTGTGCGGAGAGCGCGGTGGAATCGACCATGTCGCAGAACATCGTGGTGAGCTGGCGACGTTCCGCAACGATTGCCGTAGCGGGCAATGTGTGGCCCGCGGCTGGCGCGGCCATTCCGGAAAGGGACGCCGTTGCACGCTGAAGCCGCTTGCGGTCTCCGAGCGGCAGTCCAATCTGTGCCAGATCCGGTTCGGTCAGGTGGGGCAGGATGTCGAGATCGATGCGATGGCGGACGAAGAGGTCCGTGTATTGGCTGAGCCCAACGCTTTCAAGCCAGTGTCTCAGACGCTCCGTCCCCGTCCTCGACTCATCATTCGGCATGCGGAAATCCCTGGTTCAAATTGCGCTGAGCGGCTCCAAAATGCCTGTGGTTTGCGCTTGGATGGGGACTCGATGCGGCTCTTCGTTGCGGCGGCCAATGGAGGCAAACCATCGGTATTTTGAGCGTTTCTTGCCCGCGTCTCGAAAATGAGGCGGATCGGCGGCTCACCATTTCGACGAGCCAGGTGCGCAGAATTCAATGAATTGATAGCTGTCGGTCGCTGATTGTCAAATCGCCGCACGACTTCGAACCGAACACTCAGCGGCGCCGCTTTCCTCGCAGCGGACATCCGGGCCAGACGTGGCGTCGCCGGCTAGGCCGCGACCGCCTGCGCCGCCAGCAGCTGCTTCAGCTTCGTCGCCGGTACCGCCGGGCTGAACAGCCAGCCCTGCATCTGGCTGCAGCCGAGCTGGCGCAGCACCTCGGCTTGCGCTTCGGTCTCGACGCCTTCGGCGGTGGTCGCCATATGGCGCGCGGCGGCCATGCGCACCACGGCCTGCACGATCGGCGAGGAGTCCTCGGACTGACCGATGTCGCTGATGAAGCTGCGGTCGATCTTGATCTTGTCGAACGGGAAGCGGTGCAGATAGCTGAGCGAGGAATAGCCGGTGCCGAAATCGTCGAGCGCGATGCGCACGCCGAGCTCGCGCAGCTGCTGCAGGATCGCCAGCGCCTCCTCGTCGTCGCGGATCAGCACCGTCTCGGTGATCTCGAGCTCGAGCCGGCCCGGCGCGAGCCCGGACTCCGCGAGGGCGGCGGCGACCTTGAGCGCCAGCGTGCGCGAGCGGAACTGGACCGGCGACACGTTGACCGCGATGTGAATCCGTCCCGGCCACGAGGCAGCCTCGACGCAGGCCTGCTTCAGCACCCATTCGCCGATCTCGCCGATCAGGCCGGTGTCTTCGGCGACCGGGATGAACTCCGCCGGCGAAACCATGCCGCGCTCGGGATGGCGCCAGCGCAGCAAGGCCTCGCAGCCGGTGACGACATTGGCGGTGAGGTCGACCAGCGGCTGGTAGTGCACCTCGAATTCGCCGCGCGCGAGCGCCTGGCGCAGATCGAGTTCGAGCTGGCGGCGCTGGCGCGCCTTGGCGTCGTATTCGGGCACGAACAGGCGGAAGGTGCGGCGGCCTTCCGACTTCGCCGCATACATCGCCAGATCGGCGCGCTTGAGCAGATCGTCGAGATTGTCGCCGTGATCGGGCGCGACGGCGATGCCGATGCTGGCATCGGTCGGAACCTCGTGCCCCCTGCAATCCACCGGTGCGCGCAACGCCTTGAGGATGGTTTCCGCCAGTGCCGTCAGCTCGGCCGGATCGGAGGTGCCGGCCTTGACGATGGCGAATTCGTCGCCGCCCAGCCGCGCGACCATGTCGTTGCCGCTGACGCAGGCGCGCAGGCGGTTCGCCACCTGGCGCAGCAGTTCGTCGCCGACCTCGTGTCCGAGCGAATCGTTGACGCCCTTGAACTCGTCGACGTCGATATAGAGGATCGCGAATGGCTTGCCTTGCGCGAGCTCGGCGACGCGGCGTTCCAGATGCCCGCGCAGCAGCACGCGGTTGGGCAGATCGGTGAGGGCGTCGTAATGCGCCAGATGGGCGATGCGCTCGTCGGCGCGGATACGCTCGGTGACGTCGTCATGGGTGGCGAGCCAGCCGCCGGCAGCGGCCGGCTGGTTCTTGATCTCGATCAGGCGGCCGTCGGCGGTTTCGACGATCGCGCTCTTGGTGCGGCCGACATTGCTCAGGATGTCGTCGCAATAGGCATCGATGTCGCCCTCGAACGAGCCGGTGTCCCGGCGGTGCCGGATCACGTCGCGGAAGTGGACGCCGGGCTTCACCACGGCGACCGAGAGCCCATACATCTCGATGTAGCGGCGGTTGCAGACGATCAGCCGCTCGTCCTGATCGAACATCAACAGGCCCTGCGTCATCGTGTTCATCGCGATGTCGAGCCGCTGCTTCTCGAGCGACAGGCGGTGCGTCACCTGGCGGAAGATCAGAAACAGCGTGAGCACCAACAGGCCGATCGACAGCGCGGCAATGGTGACGAAGAATTTCGTCTGCGTGCGCCAGGTCGCCAGCGTCGCATCGAGCGACTTGGTCGCGACCACGACCAGCGGCTCGCCGGTGAGCAGGCGCGAGGCGACGATGCGGTCCTTGCCGTCGATCGGGCTTGCGAGCTGGGTGGTGACGAAGGTGCGCTCGAACACCGCCATTTGCTCCGGCGTGCCGGTGCGGAAGTTCTGCCCGATCATCGCTTCGACGTGTGGAATGCGGGCGAGCAGCTGGCCGTTCTGGTGGTGCATCGCGATCGAGGAATCCTCGCCGAGCCCGGTCGAGGCGAAGAAGGATTCGAGCTGCTCGGGCGTGATCGCGCGCGAGACCAGCCCGAGGAATTCGCCGTGCGGGCCGGAGATGCGCCGCGCGAACACGATCGCCGGTCCGTTGCCGAACCGGCCGGGCACGACCTCCACCTCCTCCTGTGCGGCCGGATCGTCCTTGAGACGGTTGAAATAGCCGCGATCGGCGATCGAGATATCGGCGACCGGCCATTGCCGCGACGAGTTGATCAGCACGCCCCTGGAATCGAACACATTGGCGCCGGCGACGTCGGACCAGCCGCTGGCTTTCGCGCGCAGCACCTCATGCACGGCGAGCGTGCCCATCTCGCTGCGGAAGATTTCGGCGGACTGGATGCCGTGGCTCTCGAGCTCGGCGATGATGCTCTTCTGCAGCACCGCAAAGTCCTCGAACTGCCGGTCGAAATGCCGGGCGAGCATGCGGACGGCGTTTTCAAGGCTGTCGCGACCGCTCTCGATGGCATTCTGCCGGAAACGGTCGACCGTGAGCGCGGTGCCGATGGCGGTCGCAAGCATCAGCACGAAGCCGCCGGCGATCAGCCACGTCAGCGGCGCTCCGCGCCAACGGCGGAGCAACGCGCGCGTTCGCGCGGTCCATCGGATCGATGCGCCCATCCAGCCCTCCCGTGGGACGCAAGATGCAGCAAAACCGACAAGACCCGGTTACCATTGACGGTTAGGAAAATATGAATCGGAATGGAATCAGAGGGTTGGTTCCATCGTACAGGAGACCGCGGCGAGACCGCAGGACCTTCAGCGCCTGATTTTCCACTTCAAGGCTTCCGCGTTGCCCTTGGCGAACATCTTCGGCACATCGAATTTGCCGGTCGCGAGGTCATAGCGGCATTTCCAATCCGCAAGGCCCTTCACCGCGACGTTCTTCGGATGCTTGTCCGTCTCGCCCGACAGCGAGATCAGGAGATAGCGGTTGTTGGTCCAGTCGACGCCGAGCCAGCGATACGCATCTTCGGTGCCCTTCACCAGATTCGCCGTGATGTGATAGTCGAGCTTCATGCTCTTGGTGTCGGGCCGGCTGCGGAAGTAGGCCCAGGCCAGATCGCCGAGCGACGTCTTGGTCGCGTTGACGAAGCTGCCGTTCTCGAAATGATAGAGGAAGAGGTCCTGCTCGCCCGAGCCGGTCTTCTGCATCCGCACCAGCCATTGCGAGTCGGCCGTGAAACGGAAGCCGGCCGGATAGCCTTGCTCGGGCTTCAACTCGCGCATCTCCCCGCCGCGTCGCGCCCAGACCTGCCACTTGATGTCGAAATCCTCGTCCTCCTTCATATACTGCTCGAGCCTGGTGGCGCCGTCGGGCGAGGTGAAGGCGAGATCGGCATCGTCGGAAAGCGTGAAGCCGGGCGGCGGGCCGGAGGCGGCCAAAGCGGGTGCAGCGGCCAGCGTCAGAGCAACCGCTAGGGATCCCGCGGCACGGGAGAATACGGTCACGGGAGGAATTCCCTTGAAGAATGCCGCCAGGCGGCCTTGATACTTGGACACCCGCGTGGTCGCGCCGGTTCATCCCGCGCGCCTGGACGGAAGCATAATCCTATCGACAGTCTTGCTGCGGCAGCCAAATCGGCGCACCTTGCCGGCCTCGGCTGATTTGCCACCCAAGGTCCTTTTCAAATGATCACCGCCTCCAAGGCCTTCATTGCCTTCTGTCTGCTCGCGCTGGTCGGCACCGCGCTGGTGATCGGCCCGACCGAGCTGCGCCGCCTGCTGCCTGATGGGACGAAGGTCACCGTCGCCGCCAAGCCGGAGGCCAAGGTCGAACCCCAGGTCGGAGCCAAGGTCGAGCCCAAGCTTGAAGCCAAGGTCGAGCCCAAGGTGGAGTTCAAGCCTGAGTCCAAGCCTGAATCCAAGCCAGAGCTGAAGCCGGAACAGCCGAAGCTCGTCGACAGCGCGCCGCCTGCACCCGAGCCGAAGGCGGGCGCGCTGGCCGAGACCCAGAAGCAGGTGGCCGCGCTCGGTGACCTCGTGCCGGTCAAGCCGCCGGCGCCGGCTGCAGATGCCGGCCCCCGTTTCGACGTCGCCCGCATCGACGATCACGGCGAGGCGGCGGTGATTGCCGGCCGCGCCACGCCGGGTGCGCGGGTCGAGCTGCTGCGCGACGGCAAGCCGCTCGACAGCGTGGTCGCCGACGCCTCGGGCCAATTCGTGATGACCCCGCCGCAGCTGCCGGCCGGCTCATATGACCTGACGCTCCGCGCCAGGGCGCCGGACGGCACGGTCACCGAATCCGGCCGGACCATGCCGGTCACAATCGCCGCGGCGGCGCCGACGCCCGTGCGCATGCCGCCGGTTGCGAAGCAGGAGGCCAAGCCGGCCGAGAAGCCCGACGACAAATCGGATGTCGTCGCCGCGCTGCCGTCGGCCTCGCCGCGGCTGGCGTCGGTGCCCGACAGGCAAGCGGCCCGGCCGAAACTGATCGGAGCACCGAAACCCAAGGCCTTCGCGCAGGCGCCGAGGGCCACCGTGGTTGCATCGGCCTCGCCGGCGGAGGCGCTCACCGCCGCGCCGGCCGAGGCCGGCGGCAGCCGGATCATCGCCCGCGGCGACAGCCTGTGGGCGCTCAGCCGGCTCGCTTACGGCGACGGTTCCCGCTACGCCGTGATCTTCAACGCCAACCGCGACAAGATCCAAAACCCCAATCTAATCTATCCCGGCCAGACCTTCGTGATGCCGCAAAAGGCGGAGTGACACGGCACAGCCGGCGCGTTGCGACGCATTGTCCTGTGTCTCTCTGGAACATTCGGTTCCCTCGCGCGTCTTCGTGATGCGACGCATTGCGCACTTGGCGCGGGAGGGAGGGCCAAGACGTGGCCGAACAAGACGTGGCCAAACCAGTCGTCAGGTCAAAAATCCTCTCGGGGCGCATGGGACTGGCGCTGGCTGGCGCGGTCCTGGTGGTTGCAACAGTGCTGCTGCCTGACAGAGCCGAGGCGCAGTTCGGCTTGCGCGGCGGTCCGGTCGGGGTTGCGCGCTTCGCCGTCGGCCACGTGATCGGCCTGTCGCGCCTGCGCCATTCCCGCATGGCGGTGCGCGGCGGCCGCTACCGGTCAGCTGCGCTGAGGTCGCAGGACCCGCGCGGGGCCGACCGCAGCCAGCTGTCGAACCCTTACGTGATGCGTGCGGCCCTCACGGCGCAGGCTGCGCTGGCGGGCTGGCAAGGCGGCCGCCGCCCGCAGGGCTGGTGGCGTCATCCCGATGGCAGCTATGGCTGGGTCGGCCCGGTGTTCTGGCCGTTCGCCCATGACGATCTCACCAATGCGATCGTCTTCGGCGATACCACCAGCCTCTCGCTCTACGGCTACGGCGATATCTATGCCGCGCTGTTCACGCCCTATGCCGCCACCGAGCTTGCCGCCTACACCGTGCCGCAAGGCCGTCGCGCGCGAAAAGTCCCGACCGCGGAGACGCTGTGCGAGGCCAGCGACACCGGCGGCCTGCCGGTCGAGCGCATCGCGAGCGCCGTTGCACCGAACGAAGCTCAGCGCACCGCGCTCGACGAGCTCTCATCCGCCTGGAATGCGGCGCGCGACACCATCCGCACCGCCTGCCCGGCGCAAACCCCTGCGAATGCGGCGGAGCGCCTCGGCCTGATGCGCGAGCGTGTCGAGGCCATGATCAAGGCCATCGACACCATGGAAGCGCCGTTGTCGAAATTCGTCGGCCTGCTCAATGACGACCAGAAAGCCCGGCTCAACGCCTTAGCCAATGAGCGTCGCGCCGCGCTGGCGTCCTACCAGTCCAAAAACGCTGACAAGAACGCGGGCAAGGACGCATCCAAGGACGCACAGGCGGCCAAGGCCTGCCAGGCGGACTACGATCCTATTTCCGACGAGAACGCGCAGCGCCAATACGAGCAACTGCTCCAGCAGCAATGGCCCGCCGCCGAAATCGCGGCCACGCTCCACCTCGACGAGGTCGCCCGCGCCCGCTTCGAGGTGCTGCAGGACACCACGCTCCGCACCATGCAGACGCTCAGCGCCTGTCCGACAGAACCCGCTGCAACGGCGCAGGCCCGCCTCGCCGCCGTGAAGGCGCGGCTGCAGACCATGCTGCAAGCCGTCGGCGCCATCGCCGACGCGCTCGACGATTTCCAGGCCGATCTCAGCGACGAGCAAAAGGCCGGATTCGAGGCGATCGGGCCAAAGCGAGGGGCGTGAGGGGACGCCAGCTTGGAATGCCATCATATCTCCCTATGATATGCAGATAGGGATGCACATCACGGAGGGTGCTGGTGCTGGTTTCCAAATGGGGCAACAGCCTCGCAGTGCGCCTGCCCAAAGCGCTAGTTGATGAACTCGGCCTCAAGGAGGGCGACGAAATCGATATCGTGGCCACTCGCAAAGGCGCGATCGAAATCGAGACCAAGGCGGAGCAGCGTCGGCGTGCGATCGAGAACATGGAGGCGCGCAATTGGGCGGCCTTGCCCGCCGGCTACAAATTCGATCGGGACGAGGCGAACGAGCGGTGATCGCGTTCTTTGACAGCGGTGATTCTGGGACCTTCAGCGCGGCCGCAGCATCGGCGGGCTCACCATCGTCAATCCGTTCCTCGGCATGGCTCCGTGAACGCTCGCATCATCGCAAAGTCCGGATCCTTGCGCGGCTTCCATGATCACCCGCACGCCCAGTCGAACTTCATGTCCTTGAAGTCGAGCTGCGCGTTGCCGCCGCCGAAATTGTAGCCGCCGAAATATTCCTCGAACTCGATATAGAACGGGCTCATCTCCGGCACGGCCTGGCAGGGCCGCATGGTGCCGCCTAGGTGGTTGTGGGCGTGATCCTTGGCCCAGTCGTGCAGGCGGAAATTGTCGCGGCCCGGCTTGCCGCCGACATAGTAGTAATATGGCTGATAGCCGGTCGGCGGATTTTCGCGCACGTGCTCATCCTGCGGGCCCTTGCCGGCGTTGGGATCATCAGCGCGCGGCGACAGCGCGATCGCGCGCGTCTCGCTGAGATCGGCACGCGGCGGGGCTGCAAACATCTTCTTGGCGTAGCTAGGTGCGGCCTCGAAGAAGGCGCTGGCACCGCCGACATCGAGCCAGCGCGGCCGCTCCACCGTTGCCAGCGCAAGCGGCGCCGGCGGCGCGGCGAACGCGCCGTCATATTCGGCCTTCGTCAAGAGCAGCGCGGCATAGGCGTAGTCGAGAATGTCGGTCATGCGCGACAGGCGCGGATGCGACGGCCGCGCCAGCACCGCCTCGCGAATCTCGGGATCGTCGGGCGCGCCGCCGTCATTGTGATCGGGCGCCGTGGCGAAGAACGACAACGCGACGATGTCCGCGCCATGCACCCGGTAATCCTCCGGCAGCTTTAGCGTGAAGCCGTGCATCAAGGGATAGCCGGTGACGGGATCGAGCGGCCATTGCTCGGATGCAATGCCCGGCGGCAGCCCAAACACCCAGCCCTGATCACGCGCGCGATCCGCGGGCCGGTCCAGCATCTGCAAATCATAGGCACGCGAAGGCAGGGCAAGCGTCACGAATCGTCTCCCACGAAGTCCGCCTCGCCGTTGAGGCGATGGTTGGTCGCGGGGAGGAGGGATGTGGTTCGTGAGAGGGAGCTGGGATGCTGCCAATCTGCCGGTGTTTTGCCCGACGTGTCAAATTGCGCGGCACGCGGCCGAGGCCTGCCGTAAGTCATTGATCCCAAAGCCCCTGCCTACTGTGCATGGGGTTGTTTTCGCAGTTTTGTTTGCGGCTACCCCCTTCGCCGCACCGCCGCCGCATCCACCACGTTCTCCACCTCCTCGCGCCAGCTCAGGATCTCCATCGCCAGCACGGGGTGATTGAAGCCCTTGAGCTGGAGATCGTCGAGGGCGCGGGCTTCGACGAAAGGCTCGACCATGCCGTAGACGCGGCGGCTGACCACGATCTGGTTGGGCTTGGCTTCGCTGCAGAGGCGGGAGGCGAGGTTGGTGACGCTGCCGATCGCGGCATATTCCAGCCGCTGCTCGAAGCCGACCTGGCCGAGCGTGGCATAGCCGAGCGCGACGCCGATGCCGAAGCCGAGGCTATGACCGCGGTTGCGCCAGCGCTCGGTCAGGGGGCCGATCGTGTCGCGCATCTCCACCGCCATCTTCACAGCGCGCTTGGTGTGGTCCTCGAACTGGATGGGGGCATTGAACAGGATCATCACGCCGTCGCCGGCATATTTGTCCAGCGTGCCCTCGTACTTGAAGATCAGCTGGCCGAGTGCGGCGTGATATTCGCGCAGCACGTTCATCGCCTCTTCCGGCTCGGTCGCTTCCGTGAACGCGGTGAAGCCGCGCAGGTCGCAGAACACCACCGTGACCTCGCGGCGCTGGCTGGTCAGCAGCCCCTCGGGGCTGTCGGAGGAGGCGATCAGCTGCGCCACCTGCGGCGCCAGGAAACGCTCGAGCTTGCGGATGCGCTCGATCTCGCCGAGCTGGGTCCGGACGCGCTCCTCCAGCGACTTGTTCCAGTCCTTGAGCTGCTCGGTCTGCTCGCGGAGCTTGTCGGCTTGCGCGCGCACGGTCGTGTTCGCCGCCTCCAGCGCGTGGCTCTTGTGGTCGACCTCGGTAAACAGCTGCGCATTGCGCATCGCCAGCACGGCCTGGTTGGCGAAGGTGCGCATCAGGCCGATGATGCTGGGCGCGAACGCCCCGGTGGCGCGGCGCAGCACCACGAGCGAGCCCAGCGTGCCCTGCTGGTCGATCAGCGGCACCACCAGCACCGAGTTGAAGCCGGCCGCGAGCGCGGCCTCGCGCAGCGGCTGCTCGGCGGCATCGCCAAGCTCGGCCAGCGCGATCGGCGCGCCGCTGTCGGCGGCATCGCTCAGGATGTTGCCGCCTTGGGCGATGGTGACATGCGCGCCCTCGGCGGATTTGTCGATGCCGTTGGCCTCGACCAGGTTGAAGCGGCGCGCTTCGGCGTCGAAGCCGTAGATCAGCACCGCGTCGGCACGGGTGATCTCGATGGCGCGGGCGGCGATGGTTGCAAGCACCGCGTTGAGATCGAGCGAGGAGGCCACCGCGCGGCCGACCTCCTCCAGCACCTTGAGCTCGTGGATCGACTGCGCGAGATCGCGGGTGCGCTCCTCGACCTTGCTCTCCAGGTTCGAATAGGTCTCCTGGATCTGGTCGGCCATGCGGTTGAACTGCCCGGCGAGGTCTTCCAGCTCGTCGGAGGTGTGCACGTCGATGCGGTGGCTGAAATCGCCTTCGCCGAGCTTATGCGCACCGTCGCGCAGCGCCGTGATCGGGATGATCATGCGGCGGGCGAGCAGCGTGCCGGCGAGGATCGCGACCATCAGGCCCATGCCGATCAGAAGCGCGATGCGCACCAGCTGGTCGCGGATCGGCATCAGGGCCTGCGTGGTCGGCTGCTCGAACAGCACGCTCCAGCCGAGCTTCGGCACGATGCTCGCGGCGCTCATCACCGCATGGCCGTTGAAGTCGGTGCCCGACGTCTCGGCTTCGTGGCCGGGCGCGATCGCGGCCGCCACCTGCGGCAGTTTGGAGAGGTCCTTGCCGATCTCGGGCCCTTTCGATGACGTCGCCAGCACCCGGCCGCGCGGATCGACGACATAGGCGAAGGCGGCCTTGCCTACTTGCGCGTCGGACAGGAAGTCGGAGAGGAAACCGAGGTCGATCTCGGCCACGGTGACGCCGGCATTGAAGCCGGAATGCGCCACCGAGATCGACATCAACGGCGTCCGGTCGGCGAACCAGGCCGGCGCGTAGGTGACGCCGCGGGCGACGGCGTCGGTGAAGCGCACGTCGCGGGAGAGGTCGGCATTGCCGCCGGTCGTGGTCGATTGCCTGGAGACGCGCAGCACCTCGCGGCCGTCGCCGTTGAGCTGGAACAGCTGGTTGACGACGGAAACCTGATGCAGCAGCGACGCATAGTCGGCGCGGCGCTTCTCCAGCGTGTCCTGGCTCGCGCGCGTCACCCAGCTGATCTGGCGGTCGAGCTCCGAAATCGCCTGCTCGATGCGCCGGGCGGCCGCCTGCGCCTTGTCCTCCAGGCCGTCGGTCAGCTGTGTCCGCGTCGCGCGGTAGGAGATCCAGGTCTCCATCGCCCCGTTGACGGCGAGGACGAACACGACGAGGCCGACGAGAGAGACGACGTATTTGGCGAACAGGCCCTCGCGCAGAGATCGTGTCTTGTCGTTCGCTCCTGCCATCCCGATCCTCTCGCGCCGCCACTGACGCTGCGCGCTATGGGCCGTACAGGCCCTTCCAAGCCGTTCTAGCACAATTTGGACCGAAGGGCCGTCGCGCGGCCGGGGACCGGCCGGTGTGGTTACCCCCTGTGGCCTCCTGGGCAGGTGGACGGGCGGCGATGGTCGCAGCCCGATCTGTTCGAAGGAGGGAGCTTAGCGGTTGAAGAGCTGCCGCAGCACGTCGTTCATTGGCTGACTGTCCTGCTGCGCGGCCGGCGGATCCTCCAGGGCGGGGGCCGCAGGGGAGGCCTGCGGCGCCGGCGTCGAGGGCGTTGCCGGCAGGCTGCGGTTGCGCCCGGTGCCGGTGCCAGTGCCGCTCCCCGCGCCGCTGGAGAGACCATGCTGGATCAGATTGCCGATCGCCTCCCCGAGCGGGCCGCCAAGCAGATTGTTCTGCCCCGGTTGCTGGCCTTGCGGATTGGCATTGCCGCCCGGCGCGACGGTGCCACCAAGGCCGAGGCTGCCCAGGATGTTGCCGAGCCCGGCGCCGTCAGGGCCGAACAGGCCCTTGCCCATCTCGCGCAGCTTGGCATAGGCGGCGTCGGGATTGTCCAGCATGCCGGCCATGTCGGGATAGATCCGCGGCTGCGACCAGGAGCCCTGGATCATCACGGGAATGCCGAAGCCGACCGGCTCGGAGGTGCGGCCCTGGCCTTCGGTCGTCATCACGAGCTTCGGCTCGACGCGAAAGCCCATCATCTTGGTGTCGAGCGCGATGGTGCCGGCGCCGGTGACGCGCACCAGCGGCCCGATCAGGTTGAGATCGGTCGTCACCGCCTGACCCTTGTCGATGCGGAAGGAGGCCGAGAGCTGCGACAGATCCGTGCTCTGCTCCTGGCTCGGGTCCTGGTTTCCGTTTTGGTTTCCATTCTGGTTTCCTTGCCAGCCGGAGAGCGTGCTCGTCGTCAGCGAGCGGATCATCTGCGCGACATTGATGCCGCGGATCGCGCCGTCCTGGAAATTGACGAAGGCCGTCCCTTGCATGTTCGCCATCAGCGCGCGCTGGCTGTTGCCGGCGCTGCGCAGGGCGAGTTTGGCCTGCAGCTTGCCGTCGATGCGATCGAACTCGGCAAGGCTCTGGAGCAGCGGCAGCGCGCGCACGCCGACGAGGTCGGAATGCATGGCAAAGCTCGGCGCGCCGGTCGTCGCGTCCAGGATCACCTCGCCCGAGACCTGGCCGCCATAGGCGCCGAGATTGGCCGTGCCGGCCTTCAGCACGCCGCCGGCGAGCTTGGCGTCGAGCGCCAGCGGCGCGATGCGCGCATCGCCGATCACCGCCTCGTTGGCGGAGATCCGCACTTGCGCATCGACATAGTTGAGCCCCGAGACGTCGATCGGCGCATTGCTCCAGGGCTGCCCGGACACGCCTTCCGGCGATTTCGCCAGCGGCATGGCGAGCCGATGGAAGTCGAGATCGACCTTGACCAGCGGCTTGCTCGCGATGTCGACGGAAGCCCAGCCATTGAAGGCGCCATCGCCGAGCCTGCCGTTCACGCCGTTGATCATCACGACATTGCCGCTCAGCCGCATCTCGGCCTGGCCGGTGAGCTGGGACTTCAGCACGCTGGGCATATCGATAGCGAAATCCACATGAAACGCCGGCCGTTCGGCCGGCGAGGCCGCCTTGATGTCGAACTTGGTCGGGTGATCGCCGACGCGCGCGGTGCCGGTGATGTTGACCTTGCGGTCGCGGTCCAGGGTCGCGTCGGCGTTGATGGCGCTGATGCGGCCCTCGACACGGTCGCGCAGGCGCGAGAATGCCACCTCGCCGTCGGTGATCTTGATGCGGTCGATGGTGGCGCCTTTGGTGTCTAGCGCGAGCGGCTTCGCAGGCGCGGCCGCATTCGGCAGGCGTTCGCGCAGCAGCGGCTGGTAGAGCACGGGACGGGTGACGACGAGCTCGCTGATCTCGGGCCTGCCGGACCACACGCTCGCGAGCGACATGTCGGCCTGCACGCGATCGATCGTCAGGCGCGTGATGCCGCTGCGGTCCTTGGGGTCGGCCAGCGTGAGGTCGTTCAGCGTGACGTTCAGCGTCGGCCATAGGCTGATCTTGGTGGTGCCGTCGATCGACAGCCGATAGCCGGTCGCACTCTCGAGGCGCGAGGCGATCGTCGAGGTCAGGAAGCCCGAGGGGATCCCGACCACGAGCAGAAGTGCGATCACGACGATGACGGCGGCCAAAGCCCCGCCGACGAATTTCAATGCTCTCATGTCGACTTTCCAGCAACGGACAATCCGCGCCGAACCCGGCCGATCACCCGTCCTTTGCGCCCGGAGTTTATCCCCGGACGGGAAGCGGCTCCAAGCGCGCAAAAATAGTCAGGGGGTGCTGCAAAGTTATGTGACTTATGACACACTTCTCTGGCGCTGTTTTACGCGATCCTGAGGTTGATGGTTTCAAGCGATTTGCCAAGACGATTTGCCAAGAGACGATGACCAGCACGTTCACAAGGACATTGACATGAGCAAGCAGGCCGAATTTGCGGTCATCCTGAAGATGAACCCGATGTTCGCCGATCTCGGCGCAGACGAGCTCCAGCGGCTGTCCAATCTCTGCCACACCCAGCATTTGGCCAGCGGCGAGGTGCTGTTCCAGAAGGGCGATCCCGGCAATGCGCTGTTCGGCGTGCGCCGCGGCCAGGTCCGCATCGAGACCGGCGCCGCCGACGGCAGCCGGCTGACGCTGAACTTCATGGGGCCGGGCGACCTGTTCGGCGAGGTCGCGGTGCTGGACGGCCAGAACCGGACGGCGGACGCGACCGCGGGCGAGGCCAGCGAATTGTTCGTGCTGCGGCGCGAAGACTTCCTCGGCTTCCTCGAGCGCGAGCCCAAGGTCGCGATCAAAATCATCGCGCTGCTGTGCCAGCGCATCCGCTGGCAGAGCGAGCGCATGGAAGAATCCATGCTGCAGCCGCTGCCGGTGCGGCTGGCGCGGCGGCTCTGCGCGCTCGCCGCCGATTTCGGTTCCGAGGTCCACATCTCGCAGGAGCAACTCGGCGTCTTCGTCGGCGCCGCCCGCGAAAGCGTAAACCGCCAGCTCCAGGCCTGGCGCAAGGAAGCGATCCTCGATCTCCAGCGCGGCCGGATCCTGCTGCGGAACATGACCAAGCTGACCGCGATCGCGCGGAACGAGTAGGGCGAGCAGTTTCACTCTTGCTCGGCGGGTGGAGACAGATCGACGGCTAGATCCTCGGCGAGGAACGCCGCGTATCGCAGTGCCTCATCGATGTCCTCGCGCTCGAGATACCGATATTCATTGAGGATCGATTCGCGCGTCTCGCCGGCCGCCAGCAGGCCGAGCAGCCGCGCAACCGGAAAACGCAGCCCGCGAATGCAAGCTTTGCCAGTGCAGACGGCAGGGTCCATCGTGATGCGCGCGAAGGCCATGCCATAGGCTAGCGGGCGCAAACGACTTGCGCCACCGTGGGCTTCCAAGCTGGCGTGGACCCTACTCCGCCGCGGGTCGTGCGATGCTCGTCGCCGCCGGCCTGGCTTCCGCCGGCGCAGCCCCATGATGGTCCGTCTCCGCATCCTCGCTGTGCACGATCAGCCGCTTGGCGAAGCGCCAGATCAGGGCGCCGAAATCGTCCATCACCATGAACATCGCGGGCACGAACACCAGCGACAGGAGGGTCGAGAAGATCAGGCCGCCGATCACCGCGAGCGCCATCGGCGAGCGGAATTCGCCGCCGGCACCGACGGCCAGGGCGCTCGGCATCATGCCCGCGGCCATGGCGATCGTGGTCATCACGATCGGACGGGCGCGCTTCATGCCGGCATCGATCATGGCCTCCTCGCGCGGCGTGCCGGCCTTGATGGACTCGATGGCGAATTCCACCAGCATGATCGCGTTCTTGGTGACGATGCCCATCAGCATCAGGATGCCGATCCACACCGGCGTGGTGAGCTGCTTGCCGGTGACGAGCAGGGCCGCGATCGCGCCGCCGATCGAGAGCGGCAGCGAGAACAGGATGGTGATCGGCTGCAGGAAGGTGCCGAACAGCAGCACCAGCACCGCATAGACCATCATCAGCCCCGCCGTGATGGCGGTCGCAAAACCCTCGGACAATTCGTTCAGGCTTTCGGCGTCACCCGAGGGCGAGACCTTCACGCCCTTCGGCAGGGTCTTCATGACCGGCAGGTCGTAGATCTTCTTGGTGGCATCGCCGAGCGCGGCGGAGCCGACGAGGTCGGCGGCAACGGTCGCCTGCCGTTCGCGATCGTAGCGGCCGATGCTGGTCGGACCCTGGTCGAGCTTGACGTCGGCGATGACCGAAAGCGGCACGCCGCCCTTCTCGCCGCGCTCGCCGAGCGGCACGCGGAGCTGCTCCAGCGTCTTCAGATCGCCGCGGGCGGCGTCCTCGAGCTGCACGCGGATCGGCACGAGGCGGTCGCCCACGTCGAACTTGGCGAGTGCCGGTCCGACGTCGCCGATGGTGGCGACACGGATGGTCTGCGACAGGCTTTCGGTGGAGACGCCGAGCCGTGCGGCGAGATCGGCGCGCGGCTCGATGCGCAGTTCGGGGCGCTCCAGCGAAGTTTCCGAGATGACGTTGGCGATGGTGGGAATGCGCTTCATCTGCGTCGCAAGCTCGCTCGCGACGTTGTTGACGATGTTGGGGTCGACGCCGGTCACCACCAGCGAGATCGCGCGCAGGCCGTTCTCGTCCAGGAACCAGAAGCGGATATCGGGAACGTTCTCCAGCTCCTGGCTGATGGAGAATTCGAGCTCGCGCTGGGTGATGTCGCGGCTGTCCTTGGGCGTGTAATTGATGATCAGGGCGGCGCGGCGCACCTCCTGGGTGCCCGGCGGGACGCGGCCGCCGTCGACGAAGATGCTCTTGACCTCGGGCCGCTTGCGTAGGCGCGCGACGATGTCCTCGGTGACCTTCTCGGTGTAGGCGAGCTGGGTACCCGGCGGCAGCTCGAGCGCAAGCAGCGAGCGCGCGCTGTCCTGGGCCGGCAGGAAGCCCTGCGGCAGCAGCGTGATGCTCCAGATCGAGGCGGCGAAGACGCCGAGCCCGATCAGCACCGTGATGAAATAGTGCTTCACCGACCAGGCCACGATGCGATGATAGGAGCGCAGGATGGGACCGGGCGGCGGCTCCTCGTGCGTACTGTGCTTGAGGAAATAGGCGGCCAGCACCGGCGTGACGAAGCGCGCGGCGAGCAGCGAGAAGAACACCTGCACCGAGACGGTGATGCCGAACTGCTTGAAGAACTGTCCGGCAATGCCGGACATGAAGCTCGCAGGCGCGAAGATGGCGATGATGGTCAGCGAGATCGCGATGACGGCGAGGCCGATCTCGTCGGCGGCCTCGAGCGCGGCCCGGTAGGGCGACTTGCCCATGTTCATGTGCCGGACGATATTCTCGATCTCGACGATGGCATCGTCGACAAGAATGCCGGTCGAGAGCGTGATGGCGAGGAAGCTGACGAGGTTCAGCGAGAAGCCGAGCAGGTCCATCGCCCAGAACGCCGGGAAGATCGACAGCGGCAGCGAGATCGCGGCGATGATGGTGGCGCGCAGGTCGCGCAGGAACAAGAGCACGATGATCACGGCGAGGATCGCGCCTTCGAACAGGGTCGAGATCGCCGCGTGGTAATTGCCGTTGGTGTATTCGACCGAGGTGTCGATCACCTTCAGGTCGACGTCGGGATAGGCGGCTTTCAGCGCGTCGATGCGCTTCTGCACGGCCTCGGCGACCTTCACGTCGCTGGCGCCCTTGGAGCGCTTGATGCCGAGCGCGACCACCGGCTCGCCGTTGAAGCGGGCGAAGGTGCGGCGGTCGGCGATGGTGTCGGTGACGGTGCCGAGATCGTCGAGCCGGACCTCGCCGCCGCCGAACAGCGGGATCATGGTGCCGGCGAGATCGCCAAGCGTCTTGGCGCCGGCGAGCGTGCGGATCGCCTGGTCGTTCTTGCCGATCTCGGCGCGGCCGCCGGCGACGTCGACATTGGTGCCGCGCAGGCTCTGGCTGACATTGACCGCGGTCAGGCCCATCGCCTGCAGGCGATCGGGATCCAGCGAGACCAGGATCTCGCGCTCGACGCCGCCGATGCGCTCGACCTGGGCGACGCCGCGCACGCCCTGCAGCGCGCGCTTGACCACGTCGTCGACGAAATAGGAGAGCTGCTCCGGCGTCTTGCCGGGCGAGATCGCGGCATAGGTCACGATCGGCAGGCCGATGACGTCGACGCGCTGGATCAGCGGCTCGGTGACGTTCTGCGGCAGGTTGGAGCGCACGCGCGTCACCGCGTCCTTGACGTCGTTGAGCGCGCGGTCGGTGTTGGTCTCGAGCGCGAACTGGATCGTGGTGACCGACAGGCCGTCGGTGATCGACGAGGTGATGTGCCTGACGCCCTCGACGCCGGAGACCGCGTCTTCAACCGTCTTGGTGACCTGAGATTCGAGCTCGGCCGGCGCTGCGCCGAACTGCGATACCGCCACCGAGATCACGGGGATGTCGGCCGAGGGCAGCCGTGTGATCGCGAGCTTGGTGAAGGACACCCAGCCGAGGACCAGCAGGATGATCGAGAAGACGACCGACGGGAGCGGATTGCGGATCGACCATGCCGAGATATTGAGAGCCATCAGCGTACCCGCGTGCGATCGAGTTCATCGGCGAACATGGTCTTGATCTGGTCGCCGTCATGGAGCGAAGAGCCGGCGTCGGCCACGACGATTTCGCCGACCTGCAGCCCTTCCAGGATTTCCGTCGCGCTGTCGGACGACAATCCGACCCGCACCTTGCGTGTCTCGACGACATTGCCCTTGACGACCTGCACCGTGAGGTGATCGATCGCGGTCTTCGGGATCGAGACGCCGCAGCTTCGCTTGGCGTCGATCGAGGCGCGAGCGAACACGCCGACCTTGAGCGAGGGGTTGTTGGCGACGCTGATGCGGACCCGCCCGAGTTGCGTGGCGCGGTCGATCTCGGGTGCAACCAGCCGGACCCGCCCGATCAGGTCGGGCGCATCGTCGCGGCTGATCCGCACGGTGGCGCCGGAGGTGAGCTTGGACATGTGCACCGCCGGGACCTGGGCGTCGAGCTCGATCTCGTTGTTGACGGCGATGCGGAACATCGGACCGGCCTGCGGCGAGGCCGGCGCGCCGACGATGGTGCGGACTTCGGTGACAAGGCCCGGCGCGGGGGCTTTCAGCGAGATCGGGCCTTGCGGGCCGGGCCGCTGCGGCTGGCCCGGAATCTGCGGCGGTGCGGTCAGGCGCGCTAGCTCCTGATTGTCGGCGACGATCGTGCCCTCGGTGACCAGGAGGTCGGTGACCCTGGAGCCTTCCTGATCGGCAACGACCACCGCCTCGCGGCGCGGTACGAAGAAGCCGGTCACCCGCACCAGATCGGAGAAGCAGGCATTGGTTGACTTCGTCACGATGACGAGCGCCTCGCTTTGCGTCTCCTTCGGCTCGGGACGCTTGCGATGCTCGAACAGATAATAGCCGATGCCGAGCGCGGCGACGAACAGCACGGTTCCGGCCGGCTTGAGGTATTCAGTCAAATTCATCGCCGGATCATCCTGACCTGGCTCACGGCCATCCGCGCGAGGCCCAAACGGAGCGCTTTTCTGACATGAAGCGGCGTCCCGCAAGGCTGCGGGACGCGCTTTGGAAACGAGACCTTACACGACATCACGACTTGTCACTGGCAATGGATTCGTCGTGCTCACTTCGATGCGGTGGTCTTGTTTTCCATGTTGACGACCTGCACGCGCCGGTTGGCCTCCGCCAGCGGCTGGTTCGGGTCCTTGAGCTTGCTCTTGCCGTAGCCGACGGTGACGAGATCGGTCGCGGAGATGCTGTACTTCTCGACCAGGTAGCGCTTGATCGAATCGGCGCGACGCTCCGAGAGGTCCTGGTTGTAGGCTTCGCCGCCGGCGGCGTCGGTATGACCGGCGACCACGAAGGTCGAGCCCTTCAGGTCCGGGCTGGTCAAGGCGCGGCCGAGCGCCTGCACCGAGGGCAGCGACTTGGCGCTGATATTGGCGGAGTTGTAGTCGAACGTGATCTCGAGATCGATGTTCGGCTTGTCCTTGGCGGCCAAGGCGATTTCCTCGCGCTCGGTCGACGACAGCGAACGCGTCGAGCGGCCGCGCACCGACTGGATCAGCTTGGAGTCGGTCGCGCTCGGTGCAGGGGCGGTCTGCGGGCCGATCGAGAGGCCGCGCGTCAAGGGCTTCTTCGGCGCCGGCGCCAGCGCGCGGACGATCTCGTCCTCGGTGACGTTCTTGCTGTTGCCGTCATCGCCCGCATATGCAGCCGAGGTCGGCAGTGACAGCGCGGCGCCGACGGTGATGATGGACAGAATCGCGGTAAGCCAATTTGCAGCCGATCTCATTCCCAGTCCCTCCTGCGCAGCCAGCTCACGTGCTCTCAAAATTCAAGCAACACGCCCCCGAAAAGGCCTGTTGCGGCATCCGCCCATTGGTCTTCCCAGGGCTGTTCAAGGTTCGAGCCTTGGACGGGGGCCCAACTCAAACAAATACTAGCGCACTCCGTAGCTTGCGAATTCCTGAACGATGTTCGGATCCATCGCCTTGGCATTGGCGATGTCCAGCGCCCCCTCCTGGGCCGAGCCGTTGCGTTGCTTGGCAAGGCCGCGTCCGTAGAGCGAGGACGTCAGGCGCGGGTTGATCTTCAGGGCCGCGTCGAAATCGGCGATCGCATTCTTCACCGCGCCTGACTTCAGATTGACGAGCCCGCGGCTGTCCAGTGCATCGACGAAGTTCGGCCGCAGCCGCAGCGCCTCGTTGCAATCCTTCAGCGCGGCCTGGAGGTCGCCGACCACGGTGCGGGTCCAGCAGCGGTTGTTGAGGGCCTCGACGTCCTTCGAATTGATCCGGAGGGTGTCGTCGAAATCCTTGATGGCGAGGCTGTAGGCGCCCTTGCTGGCATAAACCTGGCCGCGGCGGTACAGCGCGTTCACGTCGTCAGGGTTGGCGGCAATCTTGGCAGTCAGGCTCTTGATCGTGGGATCGTCAGCCAGGGCGGCAGCGCTCGGCCCACCGTCCGTGCTCGGCGCAGGAACGGGATCAACCGGCTTCACCGGCGGTGGCGGCGGGGGCAGGGCGGCCTCGATCTGCGGCCTCGGGGTGGGAGCAGGCGCGGGCGCCGGTGCCGGCGCCGCGACTGGAGCCGCAGGTGGCGGAGGCGCAGGAGCGGGAGCCGCAGCCGCGCTGTCGGCCGGCTTCGGCGGTGGTGGTGGTGTCGGCGGTGCGGGAGGGGCGGCCGGCGGGTTGTTGGCGACGACGGCCGGCGCAGCAGGAGGCGCGGGCGGCGGCGTTGCCGGACGCGATCCGCCGGCGCCCGGAATGAACGAGAAATCTTCGGCCAATGACGAGGAAATCCACGGCACCTGCTCGCCGCGCGAGGCGCGGGTGACGCCCATCTTGGTGCGGTTCAGCGTCTCCTCGGCCATCAGGTCGGGAACGCGGATTTCCTTCAGCAGCTCCTGGACGAACAGGCTGCGGTCGCCGCCGGCGTCCGAGACCACCGAGGCCAGCGCCGCCGAGTACATCACCAGCGTGCCGTTCGGGGCGATCACCGGGGTCAGGCCCGCTGAGAAGCTGCGGAACCGGCGCTCGAACGGGTTGCGCCTGGACGCATCGACCAGCGCGATCTTGACGCCGGCGCCGCGGGTGTTGAGCTCGCCGAGGACCGTCTCGAGGCTGAAACCATCGCGGCGCACGTCGGACTCGGTCCAGATCTGCGCATCCACCGGCAGCAGGTAGCTCTGGCGCGCGGACTGGATGCCGAAACCCGAGAAGAACACCAGCGCGACCGAGCCCGGCTTGATCTTGCCGTAGAGCTTGTCGAAGGCGCGGCGCATGGCGTCGCCGGTCAGATTCTCGCCGAGCTCGACCGAAAAACCGTCGCGCTTGAGCTCGTCGGCGACGGCGCGCGCATCGTTGATCGGTTCCTTCAGCGGGGCATCCGCATCCGGATATTTGGCGTTGCCGATGACCAGCGCAAAACGGTCGCCGGCCGCAAGCGAGGGGGCCGTCGGGACGAGCGAGATCAGCAAGGGCAGAAGAAAAAAGAAGCGAATTTTCATAATCAGCGCGGTCCAGCCAAAAGGCGCCGTTCCAGCTTGCGCCGCGGCGACCTTAACTTACGCTTACCTCATTATCAAACCGGGGACGGAGGGCGTCAACCGCTTGGAGATTCGACCTTATCCCGATGATGGACCGCAGCGGATGGGCATGCCGCGAGAGGGATGGATGGGGTTATCATGACGGTTCTCGGTACCTCGATGCTGTCCGGCGGACCTTAGCGCGGCCAGGGCGGGTGAAGACGTGATCGATCTCACATTGCAGCCTCGCCTCCGGGTTTGACCTTTCCTGCCGGTGGTGGCTTGGTGTGCGCGATCGTCCAAGATCCAACTCTAAAAAAAGCGAGCCCATGGGAAACGTCTACGAGATCTACGCCCTGCGCTATGCGACGATGTCGCCGCGCACCCCCCACATGAACTTCCTCCTGCCCGACCCGCATGACAGCGCGGCGCAGGACCTCGATTATTTCGTCTGGCTGATTCGAGGGCACGGCCGCGACATTCTGGTCGATACCGGCTTCAACGCCGAGGAGGCGAGCGCGCGGGCGCGCAAGCTCACGCTCAATCCCGTCGATGCGCTAGAGCGTTTCGGCGTCGCGGCGTCAGCCATTCGTGACGTCATCGTGACACATCTGCATTACGACCATGCCGGCAATCTCGACCGCTTTCCCAACGCGCGCTTCCATCTGCAGGAGCGCGAGATGGCCTACGCGACCGGACGCTGCATGTGCAACGGCCTGCTGCGCCACCCGTTCTCGGTCGAGCATGTCACGCTGATGGTGCGCCACGTCTATGGCGAGCGCGTCACCTTCTATTCCGGCGATGGCGAGGTTGCTCCCGGCGTGACCGTGCACCGCGTCGGCGGCCATTCCGACGGCTTGCAGGTGGTGAAGGTCGAGACCGCGCGCGGCGCCGTGGTGCTGGCCTCAGATGCCGCGCATTATTACGCCAATCTGCAGCGCAAGAGCCCGTTCCCAATCGTTTACAATGTCGGCGACATGGCGCAAGGCTGGGACACGATCGAGCGCCTCGCCGGTCATCCCGACAGGTTCATCCCCGGCCACGATCCGATCGTGACGGAGATCTATCCGCGCGCCAGCGATGAGGTCGATGCCTGGGCGCTGCATCTGCCGCCGTCGCGGTCGTTTGTAAAGTGACACCGTAGCGTCATTCCGGGGCGCGCGAAGCGCGAACCCGGAATCCATCTGTCGACGCAGCTGATGTCGCGATGGATTCCGGGCTCACCGCTGCGCGGCGCCCCGGAATGACAGCGGTGGCTAATACGCCTGCTTCGCATCCGCCTCTTCGCTGGTCTGGATCAGATCGAGGCTCTGCTCGATCTTGCCGAGCAGGGCCGAGAGCTGCTTGCGCTCCTGCGCCGACAGGCAGGCGAGGATCTCGTCCTCTCGCCGCAGCAATTGCGGGAACAGCTCCTCGTAGAGTTCGTCGGATGGGTTGAGACGGGAGGCGGGCGCGATGTCAACGAGCACCGGCAGGATCCCCGCAAGCAACGATATCGTGGGGAGATTTTCGAGCCGCTAGCTCCGGAGGAGAGAATACCGCCAGGTATCCTCCGCCCCCTGCGAGCTTATATGTGGCGATCTCGCGATAGTCGACGGCGGTCAACTCGCACCGCAAGAGCTCAATTGGCGTGCCATGCTTCGACGTCGGAAGCTCAAGATCGACAATTCCGACCCGCGCACCTTGCTTCAAGGCGGACGCAAGATTGTAGAGAAAGGCATAGGGTTGGGCTATCTCGTGATACATATGCACAAGGATTGCGGCGTCCAGCGAGGAAGCGGGCAGACGCGGGTCGTGTGGTTCGCCGAGCGCGAATTGCACGTTTGTCAACTTCAGAAGTTTTGTTCGCCTGGCGAGTTCGACGAGATAGTCCCGCGTGACGTCCTGGGCAACGACAGAGCCGGCGGATCCGACGAGGTGCGAGAGCCTGACCGTGTGATAGCCACTGCCTGCTCCAATGTCGCCGACAGTCATCCCTGGTTTCAGTTCAAGAGCGCGTGCGATTTGACCGGCCTCATTCAGGGCGTCGCGGCGCTCTTCGGCGGAGCGGCGCGGGCTGACGATCCGTGCGACAGGACGCTGCGGTGAGGGAAACTCGTTTGCCGCGACTCCAGGGGGAGCCAGATAACCTATGTCAGCGGCGTATGCGCGAGTTGCGGCAAACGCCACAAGGAGCATCGCTATATACCTCGCTGCCGTCACGGTCCTACCAAGCTTTCTCAACCGGGCTCCCAAAAGCTGACGTCTGCGCCTTATGGGGGGCGCCCTAATACGCCTGCTTCGCATCCGCCTCTTCGCTGGTCTGGATCAGATCGAGGCTCTGCTCGATCTTGCCGAGCAGGGCCGAGAGCTGCTTGCGCTCCTGCGCCGAGAGGCAGGCGAGGATCTCGTCCTCTCGCCGCAGCAATTGCGGGAACAGCTCCTCGTAGAGCGCGCGGCCCTTCCTGGTCAGTTGCAGGCGGAATTCGCGGCGGTCGGCTTCGTTCTCGACCCGCTCGATCAGGCCGTCGCTGAGCAGCGCCGTCACTGCGCGGCTGATGGTGGATTTGTGCGTGCGGGTGCATTGCGAAATGTATTGCGCGCTGCAGGCATCATTGCGGAAGCCGAGCGTGGCGATGACGCGCCAGGCCGGAATGTCGAGGCCGTGGCGTTCCTGATACTCGACCGACAGCGCGGAACTGACCTCCGCGGCGAGCCGATTGAGGCGGAACGGCACGAACTTGAACAAATCGAGCCGCGGCTTTGGCCGCGCCGAAGCCTCGTCGGCCGCGCGCGCTTTGAGCGCGATGTCGCTGGATGTCCTCGCCAAGGAGAGCGCTCCGAATTCTAGTTGACGGCCGGCCGGCTCCGGTCCAAAATAGTTGCACGTGAGACTATCTAGCAGATCGATCCTGTCCTGACCAGAGCCGAGGTTCGTGTATGGCGCCGGCCAATACCCCTCAAGCCAAGACCGCTCAAGCCAAGACCCAGTTCGGCTACCGCCGTCATCCCGATCAGGACCGCCTCGCCTCGAGCCCTGCGGAGCATCCGGTCGTGATCGTCGGTGCGGGCCCGGTCGGCTTGTCGCTGGCGATCGATCTTGCCCAGCGCGGCCAGCGCGTCGTGCTGCTCGATGATGCCGACCGCATCGGCGAGGGTTCGCGCGCGATCTGCTTCTCGAAACGCTCGCTGGAATATTGGGACCGGCTCGGGGTCGGCGACCGCATGGTCGAGAAGGGCGTGGTGTGGAGTGTGGGGCGGATCTTCCATGGCGCGTCGCAGCTCTATCAGTTCAATCTCCTGCCCGAAGACGGTCACAAGCGGCCGGCCTTCATCAATCTCCAGCAATATTACGCCGAGGCCTATCTGGTTGATCGCATCAACGAGCTGCCGGAGATCGACCTGCGCTGGCGCAACAAGGTGACAGCGCTCGAGCAGCGCAACGAATCCGCGCTGCTGACGATCGAGACGCCCGAGGGCGCCTACCGCCTGAATGCGCGCTATGTCGTCGCCTGCGACGGCGCGCGCTCCTCGCTGCGGCAGATGGTCGGGGCGGAATTCGCCGGCCAGGTCTTCGAGGATCAGTTCCTGATCGCCGACGTCAAGATGACCGCGGAATTTCCGACCGAGCGCTGGTTCTGGTTCGATCCGCCGTTCCATGCCGGGCGTTCGGCGCTGCTGCACCGGCAGCCCGACGATGTCTGGCGCATCGATCTCCAGCTCAATCGCTATGCCGATCCGGTCCTCGAGAAGAAGCCGGAAAACGTGCGGCCGCGGATCGCGCGCATGCTCGGCCATGACAAGTTCGAGTTCGAGTGGATTTCGCTCTACAAATTCCAATGCCGGCGGATGGACCGCTTCATCCATGGCCGCGTCATCTTCGCCGGCGATTCCGCGCATCAGGTCTCGCCCTTCGGCGCGCGTGGCGCGAACTCGGGACTCGAAGACGCAGAGAATCTGTCCTGGAAGCTCGACCGCGTGCTGCGCGGCAAATCGCCTGCGAGCCTGCTCGAGAGCTACCATGTCGAGCGCAGCATGGCGGCCGACGAGAACATCCGCGAATCCACCCGCTCGACCGACTTCATGGCGCCGAACTCGCATCAGGAGGCACGGCTGCGCAAGGCGGTGCTGTCGCTCGCCAAGGAGACCGAATTCGGCAAGCGCATGGTCAATGGCGGTCGGCTGTCGGTGCCGTGCAGCTACGATACGCCGCTGTCCTCGCTTGATGCGGATGCGTGGCGCGGTGGACCCCCGCCCGGCGGTTCGATGCTCGACGCGCCCGCCGCAACGTCCGCCGGCGAGCCGATCTATCTGACGGATGCCTTCCGCAAAGGTGGAACGGATTTCACTCTGCTGTCGTTCAGCAATGGCGCGCCGATCGATGCGCCTGATGGTATCAAGGGCATCCGCATTGGCGCCGACGGTGAATTTGCCGATCCCTCGGGCCTAATCGCAAAGCGCTACGGCGCCGTGCCGGGTGCCGCCTACCTGCTGAGGCCCGACGGTTATGTCGCGGCGCGCTTCCGTCATCCGACGCGTTCGGCGATCGCGGCGGCGCTGGCGCGAGCCGAAGGTTTGTATTGAGGTCTGGCATGCCGCTCTCCACCAGTTCGAACTTCGCGCGCCCTGACGATGCCTTCCGCGCCATCGTCGAGGCGCATCGCGGCCTGACCGAGGAGCAGAGCGCCGATTTCGACGCGGCTCTGGTGCTCATCCTCGCCAACCATATCGGCGACATCGACGTGCTGCGCGAGGCGATCGGACTCGCCAAGCGCCGCATGATCGACGGCCAGCAGCAGCAACAGCAACAACAATAACCCTGACCTGAAGGACGAATTGATGGCGAAGAACTTCGCATCCACCGGCGATCTCTCCGAGAAGAAGATCACCTTCTCCGAGATCGGCACCGATCTCTATGCCTTCACCGCCGAGGGCGATCCCAACACCGGCGTGATCGTCGGCGACGATGGCTGCCTCGTGTTCGACGCGCAGGCGACGCCGGCCATGGCGAACAAGGTGATCGAGCGGGTCCGCACGGTGACCGACAAGCCGATCAAATATGTCGTGCTGTCGCATTATCACGCCGTGCGCGTGCTGGGCGCCTCCGCCTATCACGCCCAAAGTATCGTCGCCTCGCAGGAGACTCATCGGCTGATTGCGGAGCGCGGCCAGCAGGATTGGGATTCCGAGTACGGGCGCTTTCCGCGCCTGTTCCAGGATGCGGAGAGCATTCCCGGCCTGACCTGGCCGACGCTGACCTTCGAAGGCGAGATGACGATCTATCTCGGCAAGCGCGAGGTGCGCCTGATGCAGCTCGGCGCCGGCCACACCTCGGGCGACATCGTCGGCTGGGTGCCGGATGCAGAGGTGATGTTCTCGGGCGACCTCATCGAGTATCACTCGGCCTGCTATTGCGGCGATGCGCATCTGCGAGAATGGCCGATGACGCTGAACGAGATCCGCAACTTCAATCCGAAGGCGATCGCGCCGGGCCGCGGCGATGCGCTGAAGGGCACCGCCACGGTGCGCGAGGCGATCGCGATGACGCGCGACTTCGTCACCTCGCTCTATGGCGCGGCCGAAATCTCGGTCGCCAGGGGCCACACGCTTAAGGAATCGATGGCGGCGACGCGCGAGGTGATGGATCCGAAATTCTCGAGCTTTGCCATTTACGAGCACTGTCTGCCGTTCAACGTGTCGCGCGCTTACGACGAAGCGTCCGGTATCGACGACCCCGTGATCTGGACCGACAAGCGCGATCAGGAAATGTGGGCCGCCTTGCAAGGAGGAGGATAGTCATGAACATCAATACCTCGCCTGATCAGATCATCCGCAGCTCGGCCCAGGTGACGCCGGGCTACATGTCCGGCTTCGGCAACTCTTTCGAAACCGAGGCGCTGCCGGGCGCGCTGCCGATCGGGCGCAACTCGCCGCAGCGCTGCGCCTACGGACTCTATGCCGAGCAGCTCTCGGGCTCGCCCTTCACCGCGCCGCGCGGCAGCAATGAGCGCTCCTGGCTCTACCGCATCCGCCCCTCAGTGAAGCATTCCGGCCGCTTCGAGAAGGTCGACGCCGGGCTGTGGCGTTCGGCGCCGTGCCATGAATACGACCTGCCGATCGCGCAGCTGCGCTGGGATCCGACGCCGCTGCCGAAGGAGGAGGTCACCTTCATTCAGGGCGTGCGGACCATGACGACGGCGGGGGATGTGAATACGCAGGCCGGCATGGCCGCGCATGTCTACCTCATCACCAAGTCGATGGTGGATCAGCATTTCTACGATGCCGACGGCGAGCTGATGTTCGTGCTCCAGCAGGGCAATCTGCGCCTCGTCACCGAGTTCGGCCGCATCGATGCAGAGCCCGGCGAGATCGTGGTGATCCCGCGCGGCGTCAAGTTCCGCGTCGAGATTCCGAACGGCCCGGCGCGCGGCTATCTCTGCGAAAATTACGGCGGCGCCTTCACGCTGCCGGAGCGCGGGCCGATCGGCGCCAATTGCCTCGCCAATGCGCGCGACTTCCTGACGCCGGTGGCAAACTACGAGGACAAGGATACGCCGACCGAGCTCTACGTGAAATGGGGCGGCTCGCTGTTCAAGACCACGTTGCCGCATTCGCCGATCGACGTCGTGGCCTGGCACGGCAATTACGCGCCGTACAAGTATGATCTGCGTACCTTCTCTCCCGTCGGCGCGATCGGCTTCGACCATCCCGATCCCTCGATCTTCACGGTGTTGACCTCGCCGTCGGAGACGGCGGGCACCGCGAATATCGACTTCGTGATCTTCCCGGAGCGCTGGATGGTCGCGGAAAATACCTTCCGGCCGCCCTGGTATCACATGAACATCATGAGCGAGTTCATGGGCCTGATCTACGGCGTCTACGACGCCAAGCCGCAGGGCTTCGTCCCCGGCGGCATCTCGCTGCACAATTGCATGCTGCCGCACGGCCCCGACCGCGACGCCTTCGAGCACGCCAGCAACGGCGAATTGAAGCCGGTGAAGCTGACCGGCACCATGGCCTTCATGTTCGAGACCCGCTACCCGCAGCGCGTCACCGCGCATGCGGCGAACGCCGCCACGCTCCAGGCCGATTACGCGGATTGTTGGAAGGGGTTGGAGAAGCGGTTCGATCCAGGCAAGCCGTAGTTACTTGGTCATTCCGGGATGCGCCGAAGGCGCAGGCCCGGAATCCATAACCACGATTGTGAATATGGATTCCGGGCTCGCGCTCCGCGCGCCCCGGAATGACGGCGGAGAAACTGTGAATAAACATTCGGCAGGAACCAATGCCCCACCCCAACGACCCCAGCCTCCGCTCCTTCATCGCCGTCGATCCGGGCTCGGACTTCCCGATCCAAAATCTGCCCTATGGCGTGTTCTCGACCAAGGATGGCCGTGCCCCGCGCCTCGGCGTAGCGATCGGCGACTACGTGCTCGATCTCTGGGAGCTCGAGCAAGATGGCCTGATCAGTGCGGGCGATCCGGGCACATTTGCAGGAGGACTGAACGCCCTGATGCATCTGGGTCCAAAGGTTTGGTCGAAAACCCGCGCGCGCATCAGCGAGCTCTTGCGGCACGACAATCCGGAGCTTCGCGATAACGAGCAGTTGCGCTCGCGCGCTTTCGTTCTCATGCGCGACGCGAAGCTCCACCTGCCCTTCGCCGTCTCCGGCTACACCGATTTCTATTCCTCCAAGGAGCACGCCACCAATGTCGGCGTGATGTTCCGCGGCAAGGACAATGCGCTGCAGCCGAACTGGCTGCACATGCCGATCGCCTATAACGGCCGCGCCTCCACAGTGGTCGTCTCCGGCACCAGGGTGAAGCGGCCGCGCGGGCAGCTGAAGCCGCCGAATGTGGAGCTGCCGAGCTTTGCGCCGTGCAAGCGGCTCGATTTCGAGCTGGAGATGGGTGTCGTGATCGGCCAGCCGTCGCCGATGGGCGGCATGCTCACCGAGAGCCAGGCCGAGGAGATGATCTTCGGCTTCGTGCTGCTCAACGACTGGAGCGCGCGCGACATCCAGCAATGGGAGTATGTGCCGCTCGGTCCGTTCCTGGCCAAGGCGTTTGCGACCTCGATCAGCCCCTGGGTGGTGACGCGCGAGGCGCTGGAGCCGTTCCGCCTGAACGGGCCCGAGCAGCAGCCGGTCCCGCTCGATTATCTCAAGCAGACCAAGCCGCAGAATTACGATGTCGCGCTCGACGTCTCCTTGCACGCCGCCGGCGCCAATGCGCCCGCCAGCATCAGCCGCACCAACTTCAAATACATGTATTGGTCCTCGGTGCAGCAATTGATGCACCACGCCTCCTCGGGCTGCGCCATGAATGTCGGCGATCTCTTAGGCTCCGGCACCATCTCCGGTCCTGAGAAGAACCAGCGCGGCAGCCTGCTCGAGATCAGCTGGAACGGCACCGAGCCGGTCGAGCTGCCCGGCGGCGCCAGGCGCTCGTTCCTGGAGGACGGCGACAGCCTCGTGATGCGCGGCTGGTGCCAGGGCAACGGCTACCGCGTCGGCTTCGGCGAGGTCGAGGGAACGATCGTGGCGGCGGAGTAGCGGGCCAAATCACCGTTTCTCCGGCGGCACGTCGCGCACCCGCGCGCAATGCGCCGCGACATCCTCCAGGCTGTACTTCAGATGCACCCGCTTGTCGGACGGCGCCTGCCTGGCCGTGCACACGCCCGGCCGCCATTCCTGCGCCGGCCTGATCGGCCGCGGGGCGAAGCCGCCGCCGCAATTCGGGCAGACATTGAACAGCTTGGTCTCGACGCAGTCCGCGCAGAACGTGCATTCATAGGAGCAGATCCGCGCATTGGTCGCGTCGGGCGGCAGGTCGCAATCGCAATATTCGCAGTTCGGTCGCAGCTGGAGCGCCATGTTGAATCTCCGCAACTGGAGCTGCGATCATCGCAGATCGCGTTGCCAGCGCGAATGCCATAGTTCCCTCGATTTCAGCCGGGCTTGATCTCCTTCAGCGGCAGCTTCGAGCTCTCCTTCAGCCTATCAAGCACGATCGAGGAGCGCACATGCGCCACGCTCTGGTGCGGCATCAGCACGTCATTGACGAGGTTGGACAGGCCCTTGAGATCGCGCAGCACGGCCTTGAGCACATAGTCGGCATCGCCCGTCAGCGAATACGCCTCCTGGATCTCATCGATCCGGTTCACCAGCGCGCGAAAACGCTTGGAATTGTCCGGCGAGTGGGTCGCCAGTCCCACCTGGATGAAGGCGATCACGCCGAAGCCGAGCGCCTCGCTGGAGAGGTCGGCGTGGTAGCCCGCGATCACCTTCTCCTCCTCCAGCCGCATCCGCCGCCGCGAGCATTGCGAGGCTGACAGGCCCGCGAGCTCGGCGAGCTCCTGGTTGGTGAGGCGGCCATCGTCCTGGAGCGCGCCGAGAATCCTGAGGTCGAAGGCGTCAACAGAAATCATGCGTCTTTCATCCGTTTCATGCGCGGATCGTGCATAGAATAGCCAAAGCCCGTCTCGTTTGCACGCTCATTGCGTGGCCCATGAAGGATAGTTCCCTGTCAGCAGCCATTCGGGAGAACACCATGGGACCGTTTCCGCACGATGCACCGCCGGCCACGATCACTGCCGACAACCCGATGGGCACCGACGGCTTCGAGTTCGTCGAATACGCCCATCCCAATCCGCAAGACTTGCACGCTTTGTTCAAGCTGATGGGCTATGCGCCGGTCGCGCGCCACAGAACCAAGAAGATCACGGTCTATCGCCAGGGCGACATCAACTATCTCGTCAACGAGGAGCCCGGCACGCACGGCTATGAGTTCGTCGCCGCCCACGGCCCTTGTGCGCCGTCCATGGCCTTTCGCGTCGTCGATGCCAAGGCGGCCTATGACCGTGCGATTGCGCTCGGCGCCGAGCCGGCCGATGTGTCGTCGGCGCAGAAGACGCTCGATGTGCCCGCGATCAAGGGCATCGGCGGCAGCCTGCTTTATCTGGTCGATCGTTACGGTGCCAAGGGCTCGGCCTATGACGCCGAGTTCGAATGGCTGGGCGCGCGCGATCCCAAGCCGCATGGCGCCGGCCTGTTCTATCTCGACCATCTCACCCACAACGTCCATCGCGGCCGCATGAATGTCTGGGCCGGGTTCTACGAGAAGCTGTTCAACTTCCGCCAGATCCGCTTCTTCGACATCGAGGGCCGCGCCTCCGGCCTGTTCTCGCGCGCGCTGACCAGCCCCGACGGCAAGATCCGCATTCCGATCAACGAGGACGCCGGCGAGTCCGGCCAGATCGAGGAATATCTGGAGACCTATCGCGGCGAGGGCATCCAGCACATCGCCTGCGGCTGCCGCGATATCTATCGCACCATCGAAGGGCTGCGCGAGGCCGGCCTGCCGTTCATGCCGTCGCCGCCCGACACTTATTTCGAGAAGATCGATACGCGCCTGCCCAAGCACGGAGAGGATGTCGCCCGGCTCAAGAAGAACGGCATCCTGATCGACGGCGAGGGCGTGGTCGATGGCGGCCAGACCAAGGTGCTGCTGCAGATCTTCTCGGCCAACGCAATCGGCCCGATCTTCTTCGAGTTCATTCAGCGCAAGGGCGACGACGGCTTTGGCGAGGGCAATTTCAAGGCCCTGTTCGAATCGATCGAGGAGGACCAGATCCGGCGCGGCGTGTTGAAGGTGGGGGACGCGGCGTAGGCGCGGCCGTCACGCACACTGCTGTAGGGTGGGCAAAGCGAAGCGTGCCCACGTCCTGCCCAATTGATGCGAAGACGTGGGCACGGCGCTTCGCGCCTTTGCCCACCCTTGTAATAGCGCAATCGGATATTGATTGGGGTGTTCCGAGAGGAATGGCCTGCCGGGGCTGCAACCCCGGCAGGCCGCTGGCGATCGGATCGAGCCCACCCAGAGCAGTTTGTGGCTGCC
>NZ_JADYVQ010000033.1:0-34930 GCF_020193895.1 Bradyrhizobium sp. NBAIM14
GATATCTCGCAACGCCGAAGCCCACAGCGTCAGCGTATCTTCAACTGACGCGCCACCAATCATCAGATCCCGAATCATGGTCGCCCATGGATTCAGAACCTTCAGGAAGATGCAACTGTAATGCTAGGTGAGAAATGCAGATAACTTTGATGAAGGGCAAAATCCATCGCGCCTCAGTGACCGAAGCTGATCTTCACTATGAAGGCTCGATCTCGATAGATCGTACGCTCCTGGACGCGGCAGGAATGGTGATCAACGAGCGCGTCGAAATCTACAATGTCGAAACAGGGATGCGCTTTGCCACCTACGTGATCGAGGCGCCGCCGATGTCTGGCACGATAAGCCTGAACGGTGCGGCCGCCCGACTGGCGATGCCCGGAGACAAGATCATTATCGTTGCATATGCCTCATTCGACGAGGCCGAAGCAAAGATATTCAAGCCACGCATTGTGCGTGTGGACAGAGACAATCGCATCCTGGCAAGTTGAACCTCCGGCCATCCTTCCTTCTTAAACGGCCAACGCATTTTTTGCGTGATTTGATGCGAGCCTCGGAGTGATGAATGCGGTCAATCCAAACAGCTAGACTTGGTCCCTACGTCGCAGCGTTGAATGCGTTGAACGAAGATAAACGGCTGCGCTGCCTCAAGCCCCGCGTGGGGATCGATTTCGCATCGAACGACTATCTGGCGCTCGGCAACGACTCGCACATCAAAAAGGCGATGGTCGCCGCGCTCGATGCGGGCACTCCGATTGGAGCCGGCGGGTCGCGGCTTCTGCGCGGCAATTGCGAGGAGCATGAACGGCTCGAGACGGAAGCGGCTCAGTTCTTTGGCGCGGAGGCAGCGCTTTTCTTTGGAGGCGGCTACATCGCAAATTTTGCCCTCCTGACAACGCTGCCGCAGCACGGCGATCTGCTCGTTCTCGATTCGCTCGTGCACGCCAGTATTCACGAGGGGGCACGGGCCGGCCGCGCAGAGTGTCGAATTCACGCGCACAATGATCCCCAGTCACTCGAAGACGAAATTCGCGACTGGCGAAACAAAGGTGGGGCGGGCCGCGTCTGGATTGTGGCCGAAAGTCTCTACAGTATGGACGGCGATTTCGCTCCACTCGAAGAGCTGGTGGCAATCGCCGATCGCCACGACGCGTTTCTGATCGTGGATGAGGCTCATGCCACAGGCGCTTACGGGCATCAGGGACGAGGGCTCACGGCCCCTTATGACAGGCGCGAAAATCTCATCGTCGTTCATACCTGCGGCAAAGCGCTCGGTGCGGCGGGTGCACTGGTTACGGCCTCCGGCATCTTGCGCGATTTCATGGTCAACCGCTGCCGTCCGTTTATTTTTGCCACCGCCCCATCACCATTGATGGCCGTTGCCGTTCGAGAGGCACTTCTCACCCTGCAGAAAGAGCCGGAGCGGCAGCAGCGGCTGGCCAATCTCGTTGCGTTCGCCCATCGGCAGATCACCTTGCTTGGTTTGCGCACACCATCGACCTCTCAGATCGTGCCGTACATCGTAGGTGATAATGCTCATGCAATGCGACTTGCCTCTGCTCTGCAGGCGCGCGGCTTCGACATCCGCGGAATTCGGCCGCCAACCGTCCCTGCAGGCACCGCCCGGTTGCGAATTTCGTTGACACTCAATGTTGGGGAAGAGGACGTGCGCGCAATGCTCGATGCGCTGGTTGAGGTGACGAGGGCTCGTTTTGATGAATAAGCGGATCGTCGTGGCTGGTACGGACACCGGGGTCGGCAAAACGGTATTTTCCGCAGGGCTCGCCGGCCTTCTCGGCGCGAATTACTGGAAGCCGGTCCAGGCTGGACTCGAACAAGAGACCGATTCCGAGTGCATCCGCCGCCTCGGTGGCCTCTCGTCCGATCGGATTGTCCCGGAGCTCTACCGACTTCGGACGCCTGCGTCGCCCCATTACTCCGCGGAGATCGACGGTGTTCGCATAGATACAGAGACGCTTCGACTGCCGGACAGCGGCGAGCGGCAACTCGTGATCGAGGGCGCCGGCGGACTCATGGTGCCGCTGACAGCGCGCACTCTTTACATCGACATCTTCGAGCGCTGGCAGCTCCCCGTCGTGCTTTGCGCAAGGACGGGACTGGGCACAATCAATCACTCCCTGCTCTCCATAGAGGCTCTGCGGAAGCGTCAGATTCGAATCCTTGGAATTGCGTTCATTGGCGAAAGAAACGCCGAAACTGAAAGCGCGATTTGCGAGATCGGGAGAGTGCGTTGGTTGGGACAGCTCCCGTGGGTTGTTCCCCTCACGGACGATAGGCTGCAGGCGGCTTTCAAAGACTCCTTTGTTAGCAGCGATTTCCTGAACCTATGAAGATAGCCAGGAGGTCGCCGATCTGGCACCCGTTCACGCAGCATGCTCTACAGCGGGACATGACGAAGGTGCTGCGGGGAGAGGGGGCTTATCTCTACACCGAAGATGGCCGACGCCTTATCGATGCAATCTCCTCCTGGTGGGTCGTGACCCACGGCCATTGCCATCCATGCATCGTGAACGCGATCCGAGAGCAGGCAGGCAAGCTCAACCAGGTCATCTTCGCCGGATACACTCACGACCCGGCTGAGCAAGTTGCGACGGAACTATTGAAGGTCACCTCCCCGGCGCTCGAACATGTGTTCTTCTCCGATAGCGGGTCAACCAGCGTCGAAGTCGCGCTGAAAATGGCGCTCGGCTACTGGCGCAATACCGGAAGACAGCGAACCCAAATTGTGGTGATGCAGCACTCGTACCATGGCGACACGATCGGGGCGATGTCGGTAGGTAGCCGAGGCGTCTTCAATGCGGCCTACGGGGCGCTGATGTTCGAGGTGACCTCGATTCCGTTCCCGGCAAGAGATCGTGAGCAAAGAGCGCTCGATGCGCTTGAAAACGCGTGTAGAAACGAACATCCCGCAGCCTTTATCGTGGAACCCCTGATATTGGGTGCCGGTGGAATGCTGATGTATTCTCCCTCGACCCTAAGAGAGATGAAGCGGATCTGCGAAGCCTTCGACGTCTTGTTCATTGCGGACGAGGTCATGACCGGCTGGGGCCGGACGGGTACCTTGTTTGCGTGTGAGCAGGCCGATGTCATGCCCGATATTGCCTGCTATTCGAAAGGCCTCACGGGTGGGGCGCTGCCGCTCGCCGTCACACTCTGTCGTGCCGATATTTTCGATGCGCATTATTCTGAAGATCGCACACGTACGTTTTTTCATCCGAGCTCATATACGGCCAATCCAGTGGCCTGTGCCGCGGCCAAGGCTAATCTGGACCTATGGCAGGATCAGGAATATCGCTGGCGGCTGGCATCCTTGGCCAGGATGCAAGAGCAGGCACTCGTGCCATTCCGCGCCGATTCACGGTTCGCAAACGTCCGACGCACGGGAACAGTCACAGCGCTTGAACTCAACACGAGCGATGCCGGCTATCTGGCGGACATCGGTCCGAGGCTTTTGGCTTTCTTCCAAGCGCGGAATCTGCTGCTACGCCCACTCGGTAACACGATCTACGTGATGCCGCCTTACTGCGTTACGGCGGCCGACCTTGATGAAATCTATACTGCCATCCGCGACGCTGCTGACTTGCTGATGTGAGATGCACGAGGCTGTGCAATCATCTGCAGCGACAGCATCTTGGAAGGCGAAAGTGTCCGTATTGCTGCCGCTTGATAGTGCAACGAGAATGCAGCACCCAAGGCTCGCAGGCTGATCGTGCTTTAAGCACTTAAGCGCTCCCGACCCCGCTGCCGCAGCAATCCTGCGGGCTAGCCATGAAAGGCGCAGCATTTGGCCGAAATGTCGGGCGAATTGCGTTAACCACGATAGAGAAATCCATTATCTTGAGCAAATTCTCGGCGAGGCTTTCTGCGGAAAGTACTGCTTCGCGAGGCAGCCGCACATCAGAGTCAAGACTCTTGATGGCTGCAAGAACCAGGGAAATGGACCGCCGGGCGACCGCACCTTTGGTGCGCGCGTGGTGCTGTGGTCAGAGGGCAGCGGGGCTTCCCCAAGTAAACGTCTGACAGGAGGCGAGAATGCACATTGGATTCCGTAATTCCCCCGACCATTCAGCCACATGCTGCGCGATATGCGGCGGAAAGTTTGGGCTGATCCGCCATTACTGCTGGCGAACGGCCCTTTGCTCCAAGAAATGCGTCAACCGCTTTAAGGCGCGGCGGGAGGCCGATCAGAATTGGTTGCGACGGGGGCGAGCCGCTTAGGAATGGACTGAGTTGTGCCGGTACGACCCTGGTCAGAGAATTCAAGTGGCCCTCTAGAGCGCGTGGAAATCAAGTGACAGAAACATCGGCAAAAATAATCGACTTCAGAGCCTACAGGGCCAGCAGGCTGGCTCGGTCTGAGCGCCTTCGCGACGACATCTACTCGACCGCGACTCTCGCTGCGCTTACGGCGGCCTGTGACTTTTGGACGTTCCTGGCCTGCCATCCGTTTGCTTTGCTCGGTGCGCCAGCGCGAAAGCGGGAGGCTAACGAGTACCCCTAGGGGGCAGACACGCAGATGTGCCTAAAGACGAAGTCCCCACGCGTGCATCTGCAGCTCGGTCCGGTCGAGCCGTCACCGTTTGGAGAGACTGCAACTAGCCCAGAAACGCGTGCAGATGGTGGCTCGTCGCGAGCGCCGCTCCTCGATTGAGGCCGCGGCTGGCATAGCCGCTGAAACTGCACGGGAAGACGAGCCATCGGGAGGTGAAATCGCGATGAGGAAGGTCTTGTCTCATGGTTGCGCGACCATTGGGCTGTTTTTGCTCTGTTCTCCAGTTCTAGAGAAACTGGGATCTCCATCCTCCATACCATTGACAGGTTTCTCCTGCCTTCTCTAGGAAGCGCCGACGGTGTGTGGGGAGCGGATTCAATATGAGCCACAGTTCAGAGCAGCCTCTAGAGCGTGTCACGATTCCGGCACTGCAGCAGTGGAAGGATAAAGGACGGCGTGTCGTGATGACCACCGCCTACGATGCGGTTGCGACGCGCATCGCGGATCCCATTGTCGATATCATCCTGGTCGGCGATAGCGTTGGAAACGTCTGCCTGGGATTCGACAACACGCTGCCCGTCAGCGTGGCCATGATGAATCATCACCTGGAGGCTGTTGCGCGCACGAAGCCTCATGCCCTGCTTGTGGCCGACATGCCCTTTCTGAGCTTTCATGTCGGTTCTGAGGATACGATTCGCAACGCAGGAGGTTTTCTGCAGCGTGGCGCCGATGCTGTGAAACTCGAGGGTGGTGCCAAACGCATCGATATGGTACGCGCCTTGGTCGATTGCGAAATTCCTGTGATGGGACATCTCGGTCTGACCCCGCAGAGCGTCAACGTCATGGGTGGATTCAAGGTGCAGGGACGGACAACGGATACCGCCTTGCGGCTGCTCGATGACGCCCACCGTCTGCAGGAAGCCGGCTGCTTCGCGCTGGTCCTGGAGGGCATTCCTGCCGAGCTCGCGTCGCGAGCGACCGAATGTCTCACGATACCCACCATCGGGATCGGAGCAGGACCTGATTGCTCGGGCCAAGTGCTCGTGTTTCATGATGTCTTGGGGCTAACCGAAGGTCATCGCCCCAAATTCGTTCGTGCCTATACAAATGGATTCCAGCTGTTCCAGGAGGCGCTGTCGCGCTGGGCTGCCGATATCCGCAAAGGTGCATTCCCGGGCTCGGAGGAGTGCTATCGGCTTCCTGATCAGCTTCGGCATGCCGTCGCCAACTGGGTGCCCTCCAATTCAACCTCAAGGTAAGAAATGCAAGTCATTACGAAGGTCGCTGAGCTGCGTCGCGCCCTTGCAGACGTTCGCAATGCCGATAAGCGCATCGGATTCGTTCCGACGATGGGATACTTGCACGACGGCCACCTGGCCCTGATCTCGGCAAGCCGGGGACACTGCGACGTCACTGTCGTCAGCATCTTCGTCAACCCCACTCAGTTCGGCCCAAATGAGGATCTCAGCAGGTACCCTCGCGACTTCGCGCGCGATGAAGCGTTGTGCCGCAGTGCCGGGGTCACCATCATCTTCGCGCCAAGTGCAGAGGAGATCTATCCGGCTCAATTTGAGAGCTTTGTCGAGCCGGGCGAACTCGCAAAACCGCTCTGCGGTGCTTTCAGGCCTGGACATTTTCGTGGTGTAGCGACTGTCGTCTGCAAGCTATTCAACATGGTGCAGCCGAACGTCGCGTACTTTGGACAGAAGGATTTTCAGCAATGCGCTGTGATACGCCGCGTGACGGTTGATCTGAATCTTCCGATCGAGATTGTCACTGTGCCAACCGTGCGGGAGCCAGATGGGCTGGCAATGAGCAGTCGCAACCGTTATCTCAGCTCGGAAGAACGTGGTCGGAGCCTTGCGATCAGCCGTGGCTTGTTCGCCGCAGCGCATGAGTTTGCCTCAGGGGAGCGCGATGCGGCAACGCTGATTGCGCTTGCAAGAAAGCATTTGGAAATGGTCGATCGACTGCAGTACCTTGAGCTTGTCGACACTGGGACCCTAAGGATTGCCGAGAGCCCTCTGCGCTACCCGGCGGCACTCTGTGTCGCAGCGTACGTCGGCTCCACTCGGTTGATCGACAATGTAGTCCTATCCCGGTCGCCATCGTAGCTAGATCCGCAAGTGATTGCGCTCACAAACAGTCGAACCGGATGGGTTGGCCCTGAAATCCTCAACATCTCTCGAAGGCGACCCGGAACTGCCCTTTGCGTGCTGAACAACTGCCCCCCGCTCAACCTCATGATGTCGGCTGAGATCGGCTCTGCCGGCTGACGGGGTGGAGCGAGGCGGGGCCGCTGCCGCGCTGCCGAGAGCAGCCAAGTGCGAGTTCGCTTTCCGTTTTATGATTTCGGCGGCTCGCTTGGACACTCCGGGGCGTTCCGACCGCTTTGCGCGCTTTTTACGACGTCGCGCAAAACAATTTCAGAAAGTCGTACAACCAGCTGTTTGAGGCGCGCAATCTCCTGCTTGCACCGCTTCAGCTCGTGCTGTTCGTCTGTCATCACAGATGGTGTGCGACGATAGCTGCTGCCGAGATGATTCATGTAGCTCCCTTTCCGATTCGACAAACACAGCAGATAATCTGAACAGCCCAGTTGCTTCTCTTCCCTGAACGAGGCGCCTCGGCGTCAGATCAGAGCGTTTCACACGCAGCCCGCGGTGGGCTGGTTGCTAGCTCACTCCCTGCAAAGGGCCTTCGCCCAGGTCGTAGATTCGACGGCACTTTCGGCGACGCCATCTCGCTCGTCGCTCAAGCTCAGTTGCAGTAATGACCCCCAACAATGTGGCCGCGGAATATGCCGCCCTCCGGCTGCATGTGATTGCTCTGGGCGCAGACTGGTAACAAAATGGCAATATCGATTAATGCAACGAGCCGCGCTCTCGCGCTCAAATCCTGCATTGCGGCAGCGCCTCCGATGAATTTTCACGCGACGTTCGCGTCTCCGTGCTGGGGTCCTTCAGCAGGCTTATATGTCCAAAACGCAAGTCGCTACCGAAATCATCCGCCTGCAAGCGGGCATGCCAAAGGAGGTTTGCTCAAAATCGTGTGCTGCCAATACCTGCAATTATGGATCACTAACCACACGCCCATGACCATGAAACTACTTCACGATCGCGCAGACGACCTCCTAAGCTGCATAAAGCCGAAGTTCCCTCAAGAGCGGCCAGGAGGGCGAGTCAAGGGGGCACTTAGCGCGGGCGCCGGATCCTGGCCCGATTTCGTCGCCAGACGCGGGGCGGGCGCTGGTTTTTGACGCAAAGATATGCTTCAACGCATGAATTGAAGTCCCTCTACAGTGCAGGATGCCAAGCGGTCGGGTTTGGAGCCGATAGGGAGGTCTGCGAAAGCGCCTCACCGTATGACGCCGGCGTCCGCGCCTACGTTGCCTCCAAAATCCTGAAGGCCGCCATCAGAGATGAGACGTGCCCCAATCTGCTTAAACAGATCGGTCAGGAAGCTCTTCCAGAGCACCAACGATGTGGCGATTAGATCTAGGACATGGCTTGTCATTGAGGCGAATTTCCAAGTCACAGTGCTGAAGGTCCTGGCCTGCTATCCAGATTCGCGCGCGCCGTCGCGTCGCCTGCGGCATAGCGATCCGGCCAGCTCGCAGAGGTGTATCGTGGTCGCAAATCGATGGCGGCCTAACGTCACCCAAGACGCGGCGTTATCCGATGTGAATCGGTTGGCGCGTTGCTCGCTGCGAGGCCGATCGTTGAAACGAGCTGCTCGCACAACAGGCAGCGCATCCAAGCCTTGGCGCACGCACCCTTGCGCGCCACGATGCCGGTGAGGCGTCACGCTAATAACCTTCGTCCGGAAACGAGGGCGAACTCAGTGTTCGGCGCCGGAGCGCCATCACTCAAGCGAGCGGGTGCGCCATTGCTGTCTACTCCTGTGCGAGCCCCGCAAGTGCCCTTTCAATCACTGTGATGTCTTGACTGACCTGAGCGATCGCTGGCTTCGGATCAACTCCGGTAACGCACTTCAACTGCTGCAGTAGCTCCCGCCGATGCGCCAGAAGGGTCTCCAGCGCGCTGCGGTTGCTTAGTTTCACATAGCCGTCGACGATCAATCCAATCGAAAGAGACATCGAAACTCTCAACCAAAGCTGTTCTCAACGTAGATGCGTATAGCACATCGACAAACGATGTTCAGCTCGTCGGGAGAGAATACTGACGGGCGAGCTTGTTAGCGACAAGCGTCCGGCGCCGGGGGCGTGACCGACTATTCCTTGCGCCTTACAAGCATCCAGCTCTGTTTGAGCGACTAGCCGAGCAGAAGGACGGCTATGGCGAGCCAAAAACGCTGCGGATCGTCGCGAGGGTTGCTAGGCTAGGGGAGGGAATGATATCACGAACTAGCATAGTCTTATCCGCCTGCCGAACGGCTTCCGAGATGCGATGGCAGGCGGCGCGTTGATCGACGACATGCTCGCCTGAATATCTCTTCGTAGAGATTGCGACGACCTCAGGAGCGTCCAGGATGCTCGATGAATATTTGGCCCGCATTCGTGCTCACCGTAACACCATCCACCGCTATTCTCGCCTGCTGAAGTCGAACCTGTCGGATGTCGAACGTCAGTTCATTGAAGGACGCCTCACCGAGGAGCAGGCGGCCCTCGAGTCTCTTTCGGCCGAGACCTTCCCGCTCGCGTTCAGCCTTCCGAAGCGGACGGACATGTCGGCAAGATAGGCGCGGAGCCGCGAACGACGCTCGCATTCGGGACCACGCGATTTCTCGCCGACGGCATCATCATGGGCTCGCGACCCGGCAAATAATCGATGATATCCGCCCGCTGTCGGCCCAGCCCCAAGACCTAATCTGCTGACCTGCACATGAGTTCATTCGGCTCGGGTATCAGCTGCTCAATCTATATCGGCTTTTGCCTTAGAAAGCCGAACTATTCGACCGGTTCTCGCTCCGGACCCGTTTGTATTCGGCCATATCTCGACAATTTGTTAGATTGGCTACACGCCCAGCCAAATCGTTCTCACTCGCTTGCCAGCTGAGACAGCCACAACTTCATCTTTCATCGGCCTGCCACCACGGCATGAGATTTGCTCTACTGGCGGCGAGAGGCACAGCAAGGAGGGAAACGACTTGCCAAATCTGCGATTGGAGACAGTTTATGTCGCCGGCAATATCTCCAGCAGCATTCTGGGGAATCCAAAGGTAAGCGGCGGCACCACGCCAAAGGTGGAACATCAAATTGGTACGCGTCGATCGGGCTCGGCTGCGAAATACCCTCGCGCCGATATTTTCCCTAGTCGCCGTCGGGCAAATGGCAGGCCTTTTGCGTGTAGCCGATCCCATAGGACTGCTGCACGGGCTCTTCGCGACCGACGGTTGGTTGTTTCGACGGACCGCAGTCGGCAGCGCGACAGGGAAGTCGCAGTTCCGGGGCAGAACAACGGCCTCCAGCTTTTGGATCAATCACTTCAACCTGCACCGGGCGATCGAACACTATGATTGTGCGTAGCCTGCGCGACGTCGAAGCAACCGATCACTTCGTCGATTGGGGCAATGGTACTAGCCACCGCCTACTGACCGATAAGGACGGCATGGGTTTTAGCATCTGCCACACCGTGGTGCGCGCTAACACCGTTTCGCTTCTGCAATACCGGAATCATCTCGAAGCCTGCTACTGCATCGGCGGAGAGGGCGAGGTCGAGGACATGGACGGCAATGTCTTTCCCATTCGCAGGGGTGACATGTATGTGCTTGACAAGCATGACAAGCATTTCCTGCGCGGGGGACGGAACAACGACATGATCCTCGTAAGCATCTTCAACCCGCCCCTTACCGGAACCGAGCGCCACAAGCTCGACGACCCGGCGGGCTCCACATATTGAGTGATGCGAAGAAACGCCAATACAACATGAACTGCCGCTAATTGCGAGATACATTTACTCGAGCAATCCAGCGCTGCCTCGTATCGCACGCGGACCTCAGAAAAAGTCTTTGTTCCGGTTTTACGAAAGGCGCACGCGATGCGCTTCGGCGGAGCTGACAAAATACTTTGGCATTCCAGGTCCATTTTCCCTTGTCCGGAAAGACCAGGCGGGCGGAGGTTTGTGCCGATTGATAGCGCGCTCAATTGTACGATGTCTGGCGACGCTGTTGGACAGCTGACATAGCGCTGCTGTGGCTTTCGCATTGATTGAATTCGATTTCACCGTTGGCACGATAGATGCGTAATCGTCTAAAGGGCGCCATAGAGGAGAAGTCGTTCGATGAGGACGCTTACCAGAAACTCTGACGCGGTTGAGTGGCAGCTGCGATGCTGCCGGCACCATATTTGGTGATGCGCAAGGTTGGCACGAAGATTGAGTGATCTGCTTCGGCGAAGGGTTTCGTCACATCAATGCAGACCAGCCTAAGCCCGACAACAGATACGAACCGATGTGAGCGATTTGCGTGAATCAAGAAAGTCGCCTTCCGAGCTTGAGCGATGAACAGGTGCAGAGCATATCTGCCGCGCATGAACTGCTAGCGCGTGGGGAGGAGTTTTGGCGACGGCGGCTCGAGCAGTTTAGCAGATTGCATCTTCCTTTTCTGTCATCGTCCGTGGCTGCGGCGCCTTCCCGATGGCAGTCGAGTTCGTGGTTTAGCCCAAGCGGTTTGGCTAAACTTTCCCCACAAGATCGCTCGGAATATTTGGTGACCGCTTGGCTGATCTATCTCGCTCGAGTCACCGGGCAAAAAGAGTTTCAACTGGGATGGAAGCCTGCATGGGACGGATTGCAAACTGGCTCCAAACTCGTAATCGCCTCCGTCGTGCCGATGGAGGTTTGCATTGAGCTTGCTTATGATTTTGAAGAAGTGCGCAAAACCGTAGCGGCCGAAGTCGCTCAGCTGAGGGCACACGCCAGCTTTGCCCGAGATCTTATCGCGCGCTGCCCGACCCTGCGAGGAGTGGAGGCGCTACGGGCGCGCCACCCTTGGCCGATTGGTATTGCAATCGCGACAGAAAGCTGTTCCGTCGCCGACGATCTGTCGGCGAGCCACAAGACTGGCCAAGCCTTATGCGGCGATTTGCTGACCTTTGAGGTTCGCGCTCTGGATGGGAGCTTCCGCTGGCATTTTGATGCCGCTCGATTGGCGCCCAAGCAGATCGACGGCATGACGCAGCATTTGCAAGTTTTGTTACGCGGCGTGATGGACGATGCGGGGCAGTCTGTCGGCCGAATCGGCATTCTGCCAACCGACGAACGCGCGTATCTGCTTGAGGATTTGAATCGGACGGCGGCGCCTTTTTCGTTTGAGCGATGTATCCATGAGTTGTTCGAGGCGCAGGTGCAAAGGGCGCCGGAAGCGGTTGCAGTGGTCCATGAGAGGGAGAGACTGAGCTATGGCGAACTCAATGCGCGGGCCAACCGCCTGGCGCATTATCTGATCGAGCTCGGGGTCAAGCCGGACCAGCCGGTGGCGATCTGCCTGGAACGCAGCCTAGCGATGGTGGTCGGTGTGTTGGCGATCATGAAGGCTGGCGGTGCCTATCTGCCGCTAGATCCGACTTATCCGTCAGCGCGGCTGCGGCAGATTGTCGACGATGCAAAACCGAAACTGCTGCTTTGCGATGTCGCCGGTCGAACCGCATTGGGCGCCGATGCCGTGGCCGATGTGACGGTGGTCGATCTGGAGACGACGACCCCGGCTTGGGGCGAGCGGCCGCCTTCGAACCCGGACCCGGGCACGCTTGGCCTCACATCGCGCCATCTCGCCTATGTCATCTATACCTCCGGCTCAACCGGAATCCCCAAGGGCGTTGAAATGTCCCATGGCGCGCTTGTGAATTCGCTTGCGGGCATTGGCACGTCAAAACAGCGCACACTTCAATTCGCGACCCTGAACTTCGATGTGTCCTGTCAGGAATTGTTCATCTGTTGGAAGGACGGCGGAGTGCTTGTGCTCGTGCGGGAACAGACCCGGAGGCGCTTCTCCGACCTGCTGGAATTTGTAGAGCGGGAGGCCATCGAGCGGCTTTTCCTCCCGTTCGTGGCATTGAATCATTTTGCGGAAGTCTGGAGCACGCAGCGGGTGCAGCTGCGCGCTTTAAGAGAGCTTTATACAGCCGGCGAGCGATTACAGGCCACTCCACTGCTTAGGGCGTTCTTCGAAGCACATCCGAACGCGAGATTGATCAATCAATATGGGTCCACGGAAATCAGCGTCATTTCCGAGCACCACCTTGCAGCTGATCCGTCATGTTGGCCCCAGATGCCTCACGTCGGGCGTCCAATCGCCAACACGCGGGTGTACTTGCTGGATGGCTATGGCGCGCCTGTGCCGTTCGGCGCGGTGGGCGAGCTTTACATTGGCGGGGCGGGGGTGGCACGGGGCTACCTCAACCGCCCTGAGCTGACCGCGGAGCGGTTCATCGCCAGTCCCTTTGTCGAGGGCGATCGGCTGTACCGGACCGGCGACCTTGCACGTTATCTGCCGGACGGCAATCTTGAGTTCCTGGGCCGCAACGACGATCAGGTGAAGATCCGCGGCTATCGCATCGAGCCGGGCGAGATCGTCGCGCGGCTTTGCGAGCACGCCTGGGTGCGCGAGGCGGTGGTGGTGGCGGGCCAGAACGGCGCCGGCGACAAACATCTGATCGCCTATGTGGTCTGCGCGCCCGAGGCCGGCTCGGACGAGGGCGATGGAGGCGCGCTTGCGGGCGCCTTGCGGGCGCACTTAAGTGCGCGGCTGCCGGACTACATGGTGCCGAGTGCGTTCGTGCGGCTGGCGGCGCTTCCGCTCACGGTGAACGGCAAGCTCGATCGGAACGCGCTGCCGGCGCCGGCCGATCAGGCCTATGCGCTGGCGGCCTACCAGTCGCCGCAAGGTGCGGTCGAGACGGCGCTGGCGCAGATCTGGGCCGAGCTCCTTGGTGTCGAGCGCATCGGGCGCAACGACCACTTCTTCGAACTGGGCGGCCACTCGCTCTTGGCCGTGCAGATGTCGAGCCGGCTGTCACAGGCTGTCGGGGTCGAACTGCCACTGTCGACGCTGTTCGCAAGGCCAGTGCTGAGTGACCTGGCGGCAAGCATCGTCGAGCTGTTGAGCCGCTCCGGTCCGCACGAGCTGTCGTCGATTGCAGCCGTGTCGCGTCATGAGCCGCTTGTGCTGTCGTTTGCGCAGCAGCGGCTATGGTTTTTGGCTCAGCTGAACGAAGGCAGCACGAACTATCACATTTCGCTGGCCTTGCGATTGCGCGGGATGCTCGACCGCAGCGCCTGGCAGCGCAGCCTTGACCGTCTGTTTGCGCGTCATGAGGCGCTGCGCAGTGTGTTTGTCGCGACCCAAGGCAAGCCCCGGGTTGAGGTTCTGCCGCCGGACGCGGGTCTGCCGATAGTTGAGCATGATCTGCGGGAGAGATCGGATGCGGAAGCGGCATTTTTGGATCTGTGCCATGAAGAGGGGCGCACGCCATTCGATCTTGCGCGCGGTCCGCTGATCCGCGGGCGGCTGATCCGCATCGCCGACGAGGAACACGTCTTCCTACTGACCCAGCATCACATCGTCTCGGACGGTTGGTCGATGGGCGTGCTGCTGCGTGAACTTAGCCAGCTCTACCGGGCATTCGAGGCTGGGCAGGACGACCCTCTGCCGCCGCTTGCGATCCAGTATCCGGATTACGCCGCCTGGCAACGTCAATGGCTGTCGGGGGAACGGTTGCAGAAGCAGGCGCAGTATTGGCGCAGCGCCCTGGCAGGCACAGCCCGTCTTGTCTTGCCGACGGACCATGCGCGGCCTGCCCAGCAGTCGTTTGCCGCGGCCACGGTCCCGATCACCGTCGATGCGGATTTGACGCGGGAGCTGAAGCGGCTGAGCCTACAGCATGGCACGACGTTGTTCATGATGGTGCTGGCGGCCTGGGCGGCGGTGCTGTCGCGTCTGTCCGGGCAGGACGATCTTGTGATTGGCGTGCCGAGCGCCAATCGGGGGCACCGCGAGATCGAAGAGCTGATCGGGTTCTTCGTCAACACCCTGGCGCTTCGGCTGGACCTGTCGGGCAAGCCGCGCGTGTCGGAGCTTCTGGAGCGGACGCGGCGCACGGTGCTGGCTGCGCAGGAGCATCAGGACCTGCCGTTCGAGCAGGTGGTGGAGATCGTGCAGCCGCCCCGGGCTCTTGATCACACGCCATTGTTCCAGGTGATGCTGGCCTGGGAGAACAATGCGGTTGGGTCATTGGACCTGCCGGGGCTGAGTGTCGAAGCTGCCGGGGAGGAGATTGATCAGATCAAGTTCGATCTGGAGCTGAGCCTTGGCGAGCAGGGTGAGGTGATCGCTGGGACGCTGGGTTATGCCACGGCGCTGTTCGATCAGGCGACGATCGAGCGGCAGCGTGGTTATCTGCTGGCGCAGCTGCGGGCGATGGTTGCCGATGCGCAGCAAGAGGTCCACCGGATTGAGCTGCTCTCGACTGCCGAGCGCACGTATCTGCTGGAGGAGCTGAACCGGACGGCGGCGCCGTATCCTGCGGAGCGGTGCATCCACGAGCTGTTCGAGGCGCAGGTGCACAAGGCGCCGGATGCGGTGGCGGTGGTCTGCAAAGATGAGCGGCTGAGCTACGGCGAGCTCAATGCACGGGCCAACCGCCTGGCGCATCACCTGATCGCCCTCGGGGTCAGGCCGGACCAGCCGGTTGCGATCTGCGTCGAGCGCAGTCCGATGATGGTGGTGGGGCTTTTGGCGATCCTGAAGGCCGGCGGAGCGTATATGCCGCTGGACCCCGCCTATCCGTCGGCGCGGCTGCATCAGGTGCTCGACGATGCGGCCCCGCCGCTGCTGCTGGCCGATGTGGCTGGCCGTGCCGCCTTCGGCGCGGATGTGCCGGCCATTGTGAGCGTGGTGGAGCTCGATGCTGCGGCGCCGGCCTGGGCCAGCCTGCCGGAAGCGGATCCTGACCGGCGCGCGCTCGGCCTGACCTCCCGCAACCTCGCCTATGTGATCTACACTTCGGGATCCACGGGCACGCCCAAAGGGGCACAGAATGAGCATCGGGCTATCGTTAATCGCCTGATCTGGATGCAGAACGCCTATGGTCTGAAGCCAACAGACGTCGTGTTGCAGAAGACGCCATTAAGCTTCGATGTCTCGGCCTGGGAGTTCTTTTGGACTTTGCTTGAAGGGGCAACGCTGGTACTGGCCCCACCCGGTGCGCACAGAGATCCCGATGCATTGGTCGACTTGATCGTCAGCCAGCACATCACGACGGTTCACTTCGTGCCATCCATGCTGGTCAGCTTTTTGGATGCGAAGAGTGTTGACCGCTGCACATCGCTGCGGCGGGTTTTATGCAGCGGCGAGGCGCTCCCTGCCGCCAGTGTGTATAGGGTTCGGCGCGTATTGCCCTGGACGGCCCTGCACAATCTCTACGGTCCGACTGAGGCCGCGATCGACGTTACATCCTGGAGCTGCCCGGCTGAGTTTGATGAGGCCATCGTCCCGATTGGCCGTCCTATTGCCAACACGCGGGTCTACTTGCTGGATGGTCATGGCGGGCTGGTGCCGTTCGGTGCGGTGGGCGAGCTCTGCATTGGCGGGGCGGGGGTGGCGCGGGGCTACCTCAACCGCCCTGAGCTGACAGCGGAGCGGTTCATCCCCAGTCCCTTTGTCGAGGGCGACCGGCTGTACCGGACCGGCGACCTGGCACGCTACCTGCCGGATGGCAATCTGGAGTTTTTAGGCCGCAACGACGAGCAGGTGAAGATCCGCGGCTTCCGGATCGAACCGGGCGAGATCGTCGCGCGGCTTTGCGGCCACCCCTGCGTGCGCGAGGCGGTGGTGGTGGCGCGCGAGGATGGTCGCGGCGAGCAGCGCCTCGTTGCGTATGTCGTTGCCGCCGAAGCTGAGGAATCTGATCTTGCCGGCGGTTTGCGGGCGCATGTGAGTGCGGGGCTGCCGGACTACATGGTGCCGAGTGCGTTCGTGCGGCTGGCGGCGCTTCCGCTGACGCTGAACGGTAAGCTCAATCGAAACGCGCTGCCGGCCCCGGGCGACGAGGCGTATGCGCGCCGGACCTACGCGCCGCCACAGGGCGAGACGGAGACGGTGCTGGCGCAGATCTGGGCCGAGCTGCTGGGGCTGGAGCGGGTCGGACGGCACGACAACTTCTTCGAACTGGGAGGGCACTCGCTCTTGGCGGTGCAGATGATCGAGCGTCTAAGGCGGCGGTCACTGCGCATCGAGGTGCGCACCTTGTTCGTCAAGCCGGTGCTGGCTGATCTGGCTGCAAGCCTGGGCCGCCATCACGAGGTGGCGGTCCCGGCCAACCTGATCACCGAGCGAAGTGCGGCGATCACGCCGCAGATGTTGCCGCTGATTGAGCTGGCCCAGGGCGAGATCGACCGGATCATCGCCACAGTGCCCGGCGGGATTTGCAACATCCAGGACATTTACGGCCTGTCGCCGCTGCAGGACGGCATCCTGTTCCATCATCTGTTGGCGGCAAAGGGCGATCCGTACCTGCTGGTATCGCAGATGGCGTTTGACGAGCGTGGGCTGCTCGATCGCTATCTTGCCGCGGTCCAGCGGGTGGTGAATCGGCACGACATTCTGCGCACCTCGTTCGTCTGGGAGGGCCTGTCGCGCCCGGCCCAGGTGGTGTGGCGGGAGGCGCGACTGGAGGTGATCGAGGTCGAGCTGGATGGCGCTCATGGTGCTGGCGCCGCGCAGCTTAAGGAGCGGTTTGATCCGCGCCAGCACCGCATCGAGCTTGGCCGAGCACCACTGCTGCGATTTATGATTGCGCGCGAGCCCGGCAGCGCGCGCTGGCTGCTGCTGGAGCTGCAGCATCATCTGATCGGGGATCACACGACGCGGGACGTGATGCACGCTGAGGTCCGGGCCGAGCTGGAGGGGCGCCAGCATGAGCTGACGGCGCCGCAGCCATTCCGCAATCTGGTGGCGCAGGCGCATCTACGCCGTGATGCCAAGGCCGATGAAGCGTTCTTTCGGGAGCTGCTGGCCGACATCGACGAGCCGAGCACGCCGTTCGGCTTGCGCGAGGTGCGCGGCGACGGCAGCGGGGTTCGAGAGGCGCAGCGGATGCTGCCGTCAGCGCTCCAAGCGAGGCTGCGCGAACAGGCACGGCGGCTGGGCGTGAGTCTGGCGAGCCTGTGCCATCTGGCGTGGGGACAGGTGGTGGCGCGCAGCAGCGGCCGCGAGCAGGTGGTGTTCGGCACGGTGCTGTTAGGCCGCCTGCAGGGCAGCGCTGGCGCCGACCGCACGATGGGGCTGTTCATCAACACCCTGCCGCTGCGGCTTGATCTTGATGGGACAGCGGTCGAGGCGAGCGTGCGAACCACGCACGCCCGGCTGGCCGAGCTCTTGGCGCACGAGCAGGCCTCGCTGGCGCTGGTACAGCGCTGCAGCGCTGTTGCGGCGTCGGCGCCGCTGTTCAGCACGTTGTTGAACTACCGTCACAACACGGCGCCGGCTGTGCCCGGCTCCGGGATGGATGATGTCTTGTCGGGCATGGAATGGCTGGGTGGGGAGGAACGCACCAATTATCCGCTGACCCTGTCGGTGGAGGATTTTGGCGAGGCGCTGGGCCTCACTGTGCAGGTGGCGGAGCCTATCTCTGCGGATCGGATCTGCGGCTACATGCAGCGGGTGCTCGAGGAGCTGGCAAAGGCGCTGGAGCATGCCCCGGATACGCCGGTACGCGAGTTGGACATCTTGCCAGCTGAAGAGCGCACCTATCTGCTGGAGGATCTGAACCGGACGGCGGAGGCCTATCCATCGGACCTGTGCGTCCATGAGCTGTTCGAGGCGCAGGTGCAAAAGGCGCCGGAGGCGGTGGCGCTGGTCTGCGAAAACGAGCGGCTGAGCTATGGCGAGCTCAACGCGCGGGCCAACCGGCTGGCGCATCACCTGATCGCCCTCGGGGTCAAGCCGGACCAGCCGGTTGCGATCTGCCTCGAACGCAGTCCGGCGATGGTGGTTGGTGTCTTGGCGATCCTCAAGGCTGGCGGTGCCTATCTGCCGCTGGACCCAGCATATCCCAGCGAGCGGCTGCATCAGGTTGTCGACGATGCCGCGCCGCGGCTGCTGCTTTGCGACGTCGTCGGTCGCGCAGCACTCGGTCTCGAGGTGCTGACCGATGTGACGGTCATCGATGTGGAGACGGCCACGCCCGCCTGGGCCGAACGGGCGGCTTCAAACCCTGACCGGCGCACGCTTGGCCTCACATCGGGCCATCTCGCTTATGTGATCTACACCTCAGGCTCAACCGGAACCCCAAAGGGGGTCATGGTCCAGCATCAAGGGTTGGTCAATCTGCTGTCGGCTCAGGTCGGCCTCTTTGGCGCTTCTTCCAACAGCCGCGTCGTGCAGTTCGCCTCCATTGCTTTTGATGCAAGCGCTTGGGAGCTTGTTATGGCGTTTGGCTCCGGAGCCGCTTTGCACTTGCCTGCGGAAGAGATCCGTCAAGCGAGTAACAAGCTATCGGATTATCTGCAAAGCGAAGCCATCACCCACGCGACATTACCCCCAGCGTTGCTTCAGACAAACAAGGATCCGAAATGTTTGGCTGTGCAAGCTCTCGTTCTTGCTGGAGAGCTGCCGAAGCCAGAACTCATCCGAAGTCTGGCCCCAACATCAATTGTCAATGCTTACGGCCCGACCGAGGCAACAGTCTGTGCGACGATCTGGACTTGCCCGGCTGATTTTAATGGGTCATTGGTCCCGATCGGGCGCCCAATCGCCAACACGCGTGTGTACTTGCTGGATGGCCATGGCGCGCCCGTGCCGTTCGGCGCGGTGGGTGAGCTTTACATTGGCGGGGCGGGGGTGGCACGGGGCTACCTGAACCGCCCTGAGCTGACCGCGGAGCGGTTCATCGCCAGTCCCTTTGTCGAGGGCGATCGGCTGTACCGGACCGGCGACCTTGCACGTTATCTGCCGGACGGCAATCTTGAGTTCCTGGGCCGCAACGACGATCAGGTGAAGATCCGCGGCTATCGCATCGAGCCGGGCGAGATCGTCGCGCGGCTTTGCGAGCACGCCTGGGTGCGCGAGGCGGTGGTGGTGGCGGGCCAGAACGGCGCCGGCGACAAACATCTGATCGCCTATGTGGTCTGCGCGCCCGAGGCCGGCTCGGACGAGGGCGATGGAGGCGGGCTTGCGGGCGCCTTGCGGGCGCACTTAAGTGCGCGGCTGCCGGACTACATGGTGCCGAGTGCGTTCGTGCGGCTGGCGGCGCTTCCGCTCACGGTGAACGGCAAGCTCGATCGGAACGCGCTGCCGGCGCCGGCCGATCAGGCCTATGCGCTGGCGGCCTACCAGTCGCCGCAAGGTGCGGTCGAGACGGCGCTGGCGCAGATCTGGGCCGAGCTCCTTGGTGTCGAGCGCATCGGGCGCAACGACCACTTCTTCGAACTGGGCGGCCACTCGCTTTTGGCCGTGCAGATGCTCAGTCAAGCATTAAATCTTGGGCTGAGTTTTAGCGCCACCGACCTCTTCCGAGCCCCTGTTCTAAAGGAGCTTGCATCGAAGATTCGTTTGCAGGTGCAGCCCAGTAACACGGCGGTGATTCCCGTTCGAGCGACCGGATTGCAGCCACCTCTCTTCTTTGTCCCCACAGGTTTTGGGGATTGTTCGTATGTCCTCGGTTTGGCAGCGGAAATGGATGCAGACTGCTCGGTCTACGCTCTGCCATGGCCCCCTTTGGATGACGTTCGTCCACCGACTCTTGAGACGATGGCCGTGGAGGTGATTCTTGCGATTAAACAGATCCAGCCCCGTGGCCCATACCGTTTTGCTGGATACTCATCAGGTGCAATCCTGGCTTATGCAATTGCCGAGCAGTTACTGAGTGTTGATGAAGTTGTGTCATTCATGGCGTTCATCGATGTCAGTCTACCCGCGGCTTCTTCAAACGGATCACTGAAGAATTTGGCGCGAGAATTTGTTTTGGATCGTTGTGGAATCTTGCGCGATGAGTATCACGAGGTTCTGGAACGCGACACCGAACCATGTTCCATCTCTGAGTTGCTTGAAAAGGCGCAGCAAATAGGAGCGTTAGCTCCAGATCACGATCTTCGCAGTGACGTTTCAATGTATCAAAGGGCCGCGACATTTCACCGCGCGCTACAATCGTATCGCGTTCCGTCGCTCGCGATTGAAATACATCAGTTCTATGCGAGTGAGCCTCTCGTCAGTCGTTGGGTACCATTTGACAAACGACCCAGTAGCGACTTGCCAAACCAGGGCTGGGACCGGGTCGTGGATGCTGGGGCTATTCGTGCCGTACCGGTTCCAGGCAACCACGCGACAATGGTGAGCAATCCAGAAAACCGCCGAGTTCTGGCTCGAGCCATTTCAACAGCCTTGATCGGGACTGTTGAATAGACCGAGAAAACTTTCTCCGAAAGCTGAGGGTTCGAAGCTTCGTCTCGAGATCCGCCGCTGCTCGTTGGTTTTTCCCTGGACCTGTGCGCACACGTCGTCGATCGGCTGAAAGCTGATCTCAGAACTCCAGGCCTTCAGATAAAGGCGCCCGCTTACTCTTCCACGTATTCCACTCATCCAGAATGGCACGATCGATATCGAGTGCGGCGGAACTGCCAGCAGCAAGCAGAGTCAGGAAGCCGAGTGACGGTCAGTCCCTCCTTCAAGTTATGCTGTGTCTCGTCAATTTTGCGATGAAACTGCCAATCCTACGATCGAAGGAAGGAAAGGTTTACTTTCAATAAGGCGCTGACATCTTAGTTCGGTTTTTAACAGCCCCGCTGTGGCGTCGATGCCGCGTCGAACGCAACCTGAAATTACACCTGATACTCCACTTCGCCTTGCCGATGCTGTGAAGGTCGCATTTCCTTTGGGAGGAATGACCGTCGCGGGTTTGCGTCGTGAGCGCGACCGTAATCGACTGGTTATCGAGAAGATTGCGGGCAAGGAATTTACAACGCTGGCTCATATCGGACGGATGAGAGAGCTATGCCGCGAAGAAGCAAGGGCGCCCGACTTCAGCTCAAGGCTGCCCGCCGAAACAAGAGCGCATAAATCACTCACCGGGCAATCTGGATCATCAGAGACAACGGCCGGGATGTCAGCACAGGCTGCGCTGCAGATGAGATTGCGGCCGCGGAGGAAAAGCTAGGAGATTACATCAGCTCTAAACACACGCCAAAGCGAAGAATCCTCCACATAGACGATATCGCTATCGCGGATGTCCTCTCGATTTATTTGGACGCGCAGTTAGACAATCTTCGCGGCCGTTTCAATGTCGATAGCGAGAGCAAAGATACGATCGCCAATATCCGCAACTTTAAGAAGCGGATCGAACCGTTGAACGGGTGGGGGGGGGGTAAAAATGCCCGAAGCCATCCCAGTCATCGTGAATGCTTAACGCGGGGCTGGCCGGTATCGAGAGGTACGTCGATCCGCTTGCCGCTCTGGTCAGCCGCTACGATCACGTGATCGGCGTACAGGGTGCCAGTCGTGCAATGTTTTGTTGCCATTGAGCTGTAATCCGGCTTGGTCCGACGTCACCGCCGGCTGGTAGCGATCGCCGGCGCCGACGCCCAACTCTGTTATCGCGACTCCGATTATCGCACTATTCGCGATGGCTCTGAGCCACCGCGCTTGGTGGCCTCATCCTTGTTCAGGCGTAAGTCCTCGAGCAGGTCGAAGTGTGTCCTCTGCGCCTTGGAGTCCGTAGGCGCAAGTGCAACGAGCAGATCGAAGGTCTGACGAAGCGATGCGCCGAGACCACCGAACTTGACCGGAACCCGCAAGGCTCCAAACCCCGCCGCTTTGAGCAGCTTTATCGCTTCGAACGGGACAACGCGGTTTCGCTCGCGCTCCACCGCCCCCGCGGCGATCCCCTCAAGCACAGGCCGGAGCGAATCGCTTCTCGAATGGAATGCATTCAGTTTTACGCATTGATCGTATCCACGTCATGCGTTCGCCGCCCCGACTCTGCGATGACCCATTTCGCGCAGCTGATTTTTTTCCTTGAATGGCGCGCCGCCTCGAACGAATGTCTTGGATCCCGCAGAAATACAGTCTGGCTCTCCAACGACACGGGAATATTCTTCGTGAGCGTGGATTTTCGGTCTACTGAGTTGCGCGGAGAGAAGCAGAACAATGACCATTCACCACGTGGGCCCCATATCAGCGATGTAGAACTGGAGAACGGCTGAGCGTCTATTCCAAAGGACGGGTTGCCAAAATGCTGACCGGTTGGCTCAACTGTCTGTATGATCCGGCGGTGCTTACCGGCACCGTGCGAAGGCACATCGTAGCGTTCAGGAAATAGTGCTCGAAAGCTGACTGGTGCGCCTCAGAGATGCGGACCAATTTATGTCTGAAAGCCGGTAGTTGCTGCGCGAGCGATCCTGGCCTCGACCGAAGGGTCTTACGCCGTCCGCGATTTAGCTTTGCAGGTCAACGCTCGCGAGCCGCTGCCGGTCCAGAATCACGATCTCGCGTTGAGTATTGCCGATGAAATCGAGGACGCCATCACTGTGCAATTGCGATACTGCACGCGAAACGGTCTCGATGGTCAGGCCAAGGTAATCCGCGATATCACGCCGAGACATTGGCAGCGAGATAACGTCAGCAGCCGTGAGCCGTTCATCCATTTCGTGCAAGAACGCGGCAACGCGCTCCAGAGCGGTTTTGCGTCCAAGCAGCAGCATATGGTTTTCGGCGTGCTGCAAGTTATTCGTAGTCAGGCTGAGCAAAGTGCGCCAGACAACCGCGTCAGTCTCGGCCACCGTCTCAAGATGTTGCCGCCTGATCAGGCGAACAGTGGTTTGGATGATTGCTTCCGCCGTGAATCGGTGGGCTACGCCGTTCTCGAGTCCAAAAATATCACCTGGCAAATGAAATGCGCCGATCTGACGGCGTCCATCGGGGAGTAACTTGCAAGTCCGTACCGCGCCTTTTCTGACCTGATAGACGTACTCGGCTGGGTCACTCTCGATGTAGATCGTCTTACCTTTCTTGTAAGTGAATTCGCTCAAGCTGACGATCGGATTTGACCCGCTCGATATGCCGAGCTCACTGAGCGAATTGATGCGGGATCTTTGGTCTGTGGTGATGCTCACAAACATGGTCCGACACTCCTAAACCAGAATATGCGAAGGGAATTGGAGCCTCGCGAATAAATTTGGTGCAATCTATGGATGCCTGCACAGTATTTAACAATCATCTATGAAAAAGAAGTCGTGTCCTTGTGACGCAGTGCCCGCGCAACAGTCGAGGCGAGGCAATTGTGGCCTTCGATCGTCGAGGATAGGTGCCCGGCAACACGCCTCAGAGCGAATGAAACGATCCTAGATTTGACTGCTGTACGAGTGTTCTGCTGCGCGAAGGCGCCAAGTCGCGGTTAAAAGATGCGTTTCGCCGGGCGGTGTCGCTGGAAGGCTGCTTCGAAATGCCGGCGGGTTAGCCCAGGACCGAGGACGGGTCGAATAATCCGCTCCAACCCTCTCATTGCTCCCCACCCTTATATCCAACGTCCTGCTCAAGTATCCCGCTCGGGTCTCTGTCCACGGGTGATGGTCTTGCTGACGATAGTCCGACTGGACCCACCATCCGCCATTGATTAAGATCAAACCGCTTTATTCGGATCCTCTATCCTTCAGCGAATTAACGGAGGCAAGAGATCTCATGCGCTACGTTCTCGCTATCGGAGTGCTAACACTTCCTATCCTCGTCGGCTTTGGATCAGGCTCGACCGCCGCTTCACGGGTTCATTCGTACACCCCACCGGCCCGGCAAGACGTTTATTGCTTGCAGGGCCGAGCCTGGGGATATCCGGGCAACTGCCAGTTCTCAACCTATAGCCAGTGCATGGCTACCGCCTCTGGCACATATGCCTATTGCGGTATCAATCCGATCTACGCCTTCGAGCGACAGGGAAGGCAATTCGGCTGGAGCGAACGTCGTTAGGTCAGCCAAGGACGGCGTTGGATGAACGGGCGGGCCGTCCAGGCTCTTGTTGCCGTTCGCTCGACCCCGCCTATTCTGCGCTGAATCCGTTGGGGCGTTCGTTTGATTGCGTCCAGTGCCGAGCGTGCTTGCATGTTGGACGGCAATAGCCGGTCCGACCATGCGAATTCGATGTCTCCGATCTCTTCGGCAGAGCAAGTGATCTCAGATGCCGGCGAATGCGATTGGAATATTCCAGTCAGCGGCCGAAGCCGCAGTATTTGGTGCAGATGGTCCGATGCCGCCGTACGGCCGTGGCGATTTGAATGACCTTCTGCGCGGCGAGGAAATGATCAGCTTGCACCCACACAGCAACAAACGATGCGTTCGCCGCTAAACAAAAGGAAGCTGATTTTCCCCGCGTGGCGAAAAATAGTTCGTCTTGGACTCGCATGGTCGAACAATCTCTGAGAGGATTGATCATCAGGCGATGGTCCCACTCAGGAGCGCGGACAATGCGCAACTACGTCTTCGACAACGTTACGCATTCGATTCCGAGCAAGCTCGTCGACCAGTTGTGTTCGTGTTGTTCCTGAGCGGCGTCTTAATTCATAGAGACGATCTGGCCTGAGATCGCTCCAGCTCCTCGAAATCAATAACGCAAACGCTGGCTGAACAGCAGTGTCGCGCCCGTTCGTCGTGATCGGCGTGGTCGCATGGTGCTGCGCGCTCAGGCCGCGCCTACCTCGCAGTAAGTGTCATTCTCAAGGGACAAACCACTAGTCTGTAAACAACGAACCGATCAAATTCGCCTACTGGGTGCCGAACGTATCCGGCGGGCTCGTGATTTCTTCGATCGAGCAGCGTACCAGCTGGGACATCGACTACAACCGGAAGCTTGCTCAGATCGCCGAAAAGGCGGGCTTCGACTACGCACTCAGTCAGATCCGATTCACGGCGGGTTAGGAGCCGACAAGCAGCACGAGCCGGTCAGCTTCTCGCATGCGCTGCTGGCTGCGACTGAAAAGCTCAAGATGATCGCCGCTCTCCTTCCCGGGCCATGGAATCCCGCCGTAGCGGCGAAGCAGATCGCGACAATCGGCCAGCTTACCAACGCGCGCGTTGCGGTGAATATTGTGTCCGGTTGGTTCCGCGGTGAATTCCACGCAATCGGAGAGCCTGGCTCGATCACGATGAGCGCTACCGGCGTTCGGAGGAGTTCATCAATGCTCTGCGCGGGATTTGGAGGGAAGAGAGCTTCACACTCAAGGGGGACTTCTATCGGTTCAACGAGTACTCGCTGAAGCCGAAACCGCTCGATCCGCTGCCCGAGATCTTCCAGGGCGGCTCTTCGCGCGCCGCCCGCGACATGGCCGCTCGCGTGTCCGACTGGTACTTCACGAACGGGAATACGCCCGAGGCAGCCGCTTTACGGAAGAGATGGGGTATTCGGTCCCGATCGTCTGACCTATTTGCTGCGCGGCACGTTTTGGCTGACGATCATGGACCAACTCCATCCGAAGGAGAAAAGTCATGATCTACGTCGGCCTCGATGTTTCGCTGAATTCCGTTGCGGTATGTGCGGTGGACGAGACCGGAAAGCTTATCCGGGAGGGAACCATCTTGGCGGATGCGCCATCGATTGTGCAGTACCTCGAACCATGGGCTGGTCAAGTTCAACGGGTGGGCCTTGAGGCAGGACCGACGTCAGAATGGCTGACCGCAAATCTAATCGAACTGGGGCTGCCGGCCGTCAGTTTGGAAGCCCGCCAGGTTAAGGCGGCACTTTCGGCCATGCCGGTGAAGACCGATCGGAATGACGCCCGTGGGATCGCGCAGGTGGTGAGAACGGGATGGTTCAAGCCTGTTCACGTCAAGAGCATCGGCAGTCAAAGGGCCCGGACGCTGGCCGCGGCTCGCAAGCATATCATCCGCTCCATCGCTGCCGCAGAGCAAGTCATCCGCGGACTTCTGCGTCCGCTCGGTCTCAAAGTAGGAGTCGTCTCGCGGAGTCTGTTCGCGACGCGAGTTCGTGAGTTGGTCGGCGATGACGACTTGCTGGAGGCGATCATGAATCCGCTGCTTGCCGGACGCGAAGCGCTGATGCGGGAGTACGGCCGACTGCATCGTCTGGTTCTGAAGGCCGTGCGCAGTGACCCGGCTTGTCGGCTCTTGATGACAATGCCGGGGATCGGCGCGGTCTCTGCGTTGACCTTCCGCTCCACTGTGGACGATCCGAGGCGATTCCTGCATTCTCAATCCGTCGGTGCCTATCTCGGGTTAACGCCCCGGCGATACCAATCTGGCGAGGTTGATCGGGTGGGACGGATCACAAAAGTCGGAGATGGAGAGACGCGCACAGCCCTGTTCGAAGCTGCCAACGTTGTTCTCAGGCCATCAACCCGATGGTCTCCGATGAAGGCTTGGGCGGTGCGTGTTGCCCACCGGCAAGGAAGCAAGCGTGCGAAGGTCGCGCTGGCCAGAAAGATGGCTGTCGTCCTTCACCGAATGTGGATTGATGGAACCGAATTCCGATGGACGGCGGTGGCGTAAGGACGCCATCGCCATCCCAAGAGACGCCCGTCGCGGGGCGTGGGGATGGTCGAGTTCGTATGATCTGTCGTGGCGTCCGCCCTCCAGGCGGCTGACTACGCCGAAGAGCTTGAACCGACCATTCAACCGAACCCCATCGTGTGGCGGCTTTGCCGACCACGAACAGAAGCAAGGTACCCGCGGCACGCGCTCTTAAGGGATTGACAGAAGCAGACCGAATACAGAAGCAGATCATCGGGATTTTGAAGGAGCACGAAGCTGGCGTGTCGGTTGCCGATCTGTGCCGGACGGCGTCAGCGATGCCAGCATCTACAAATGGAAAGCCAAGTTTGGCGGGATGGAGGTATCGGAGGCCAAGCGGCTGAGGACGCTGGAGGATGAGAACACGCGTCTGAAGCGGCTTTTGGCCGACGCCATGCTGGACAATGCTGCGTTAAAGGACCTCCTGGGAAAGAAGTGGTGACGCCCGCGGGGAAGCGGAAAGCTGTCGCCCATCTCATGGATGCCCACGGGATGAGCGAACGGCGGGCGTGTAAAGCCATCGGCTGTTGCCGCATGACCATCAGATACCAGACGTCCCGGGCGGATGATGCCGCCCTGCGCCAACGCATGAGGGCGCTCGCCCAGGAGCGCCGTCGCTTCGGCTATCGGCGCCTGCATGTTCTGCTCAGGCGGGAGGGCTATCTGGTCAACCACAAGAAACTGTTCCGGCTCTACCGGGAAGAGAGGCTCGCGGTTCGTCGCCGTGGCGGCCGCAAGCGGGCGATCGGGACCCGAGCGCCGATGGTGGTGCCGATAGCGCCGAATGACCGCTGGTCGCTCGACTTCGTCTCGGACCAGCTCACCGATGGCCGCCGCTTCCGCATCCTGACCGTGGTCGACGAGTGCACGCGCGAATGCCTGGCGTTGGTGGCCGATACCTCGCTGTCGGGCTCCCGGGTGGCGCGGGAGCTGGACCGGCTGATCATCGAGCGCGGCAAGCCCAAAATGGTGGTCAGCGACAACGGCACCGAATTGACCAGCAACGCCATCCTGACATGGGCCGATCAGAGCCGCGTCGCCTGGCATTACATCGCGCCCGGCAAGCCGACGCAGAATGCCTTCATCGAAAGCTTCAATGGCCGTCTCCGAGACGAATTGTTGAACGAGACGCTGTTCACGTCGCTGGCCCAGGCCCGCGTCGAACTCGGACATTGGCGGGCCGACTACAACGATACGCGACCTCACTCGCAACTCGGATGGAAAACACCATCGGAGTTTGCCTTCACCTGCAACCCGCGACGGGATCTGGCGCTGCGCTATGCCGATGGCTCCGCACCAGCTCCCGTCGCTACCACCGCCCATTCGGCTAAATCCAACAGCCGGGGCGAACTCAGGACTGGATAAAACTTGATGTGGTGGAACGGCCCGCTCCAACAGCATCAAAGTGCTAGAACGTGGTCGTTGTTCGAACGCCACAAAGGAGGGACCGTTCCGTGAAACAGGTTATCACCATCGGGCTCGATCTGGCCAAGCACGTTTTCCAGGTTCACGGGGCGGATGCCGAGGGCTCACCCGTGTTCAACCGGAAGCTACGGCGCAGCGAAGTTCTGCGTTTCTTTGAGAAGCTGCCACCATGCCTGGTGGGAATGGAAGCATGCGGTAGCGCCCACTATTGGGCACGCGAGATCGCAGCTCTCGGTCATGAGGTCCGGCTCATTCCGCCGGCTTATGTCAAACCCTTCGTCAAGCGTGGTAAGACGGATGCGGCGGACGCGGAGGCCATCAGCGAAGCGGTGACCCGAAAGACCATGCGCTTCGTGCCGATTAAGACGGCTGAGCAACAGGCTGCCGCGATGGTGCTGAAGACCCGCGCTCTTCTAGTGCGGCAGCGAACGCAGGCGGTCAACGCGTTGCGCGCGCATCTGGCAGAATTGGGCATCATCGCCACCGCCGGCCTGGCAAAGGTTGAGGCGCTGGTCGCAATCATACGGGATGAGACAGATGCTCGCCTGCCCGCAGCAGCGCGCTTCGCGCTGATGGCTATTGCCGACGAGATTGAAGCTTCAGCCGACCAGATCGAGAGGCTCGAGCGCGCAATCGTTGTGGAGGCCAAGCGCGACGAGGACATGCGTCGGTTGACCACAATCCCTGGCGTCGGCGCCATTACGGCGGCGACCATCAAGGCGCTTGTGCCGGATCCCGGCGGGTTCAAGTCGGCTCGCCACTTTGCCGCCTGGCTGGGATTGACGCCGCGGTCTCATTCAAGCGGAGGCAAAGAGCGGTTGGGACGAATATCGAAGATGGGAAATCCGGAACTCCGCTCTCTCCTCGTTGTCGGGGCAACGGCCGTCTTGCGGGTCGTCCGAAACGACGCTCGGGCGCGGCCGTGGCTGAAGGCCCTTCTTGCCAGACGGCCCTTCAAGGTTGCCGCCGTCGCGCAGGCCAATAAGACAGCGCGGATCATCTGGGCGCTCCTGAACAAGGGCGGAAGTTATCGGCGTCCCGACCCATTGGCGGTTACCGCGGTGACGCAGTGACCACCAAAATGATCTGACCGGCGCAGGCCGGCAGAGGGCAAGGTGCAACAACAGGCGATGAACCCTTGGGACGAAATCCCGAAACGAGTGAAGCTACTGCCCCCAATGCGCTCAAGCGCGTAAACTTGATTTGGCTCCTCGTTCCGCGGATCTCATCGAGGCCAGCGGCCATATTGTGCCGCGCGCAAAGGCCGGACATATGACCGCACCGTCCCAATGTGTGAAATCGACTGAAAAAGCTCTTGCCTCGCGGGCCGTTCCACATATGGGGGCAAGGTCAGAACCTGATCGGCACGCCGCAGCAAGTCGCTGAACGGATCATCGAGCTCAAGCATGCCGGCGCCGACCTGATCCTGCTCGGGTTCCTGCACTTCCAGGAAGAGGTCGAATATTTCGGCAAGCATGTGATCCCGCTGGTCCGCGAACTCGAGACAAGGACGCCCGTACGCGTTCAGGCTGCCGAATAGGTGTAAAGCGAGGGGCAGCCACGTGATGGCGATTGCGACAGGGACGCTGAAGCAGCTGAACAGCGAGCAGGGGCTTTCAATCCTGGTCGCGGAACAGAATTCGACGGTGGCGCTGCGCTTTGCCGACCATGCTGTCGTGCTTGAGAGCGGCCGTAGCGTGCTGTCCGGCTCGTCAGTCGAATTGCACAGCCGCGACGACATCAAGGCCCTTTACCTCGGCGGTTCGCCGCAAACCGACGCCGCCGAGAAACCGCTCATCCATGCCGTTGTCGCAGTTTGACGAAACACAAGGGAGAATGACCAATGGCTAACGACAATCTTGCTCGCAAGTTCGATTCTGACATCTATTCTCGGCTGGATGCCGCGATTGATGCGACCGTAAAGGTCAATGCCGATCGCAATGATCTGGAAAGTCGCTTTCCAAGAGAAAATCTGAGGGCATTGGCGGAAGCCGGCTGGACCGGCGTGTTGAATGAATCACGCTTTGGGGGCCTCGCTCTTGGCCATGTTGATTTTGCCGAAGCCGCTTACCGGATCGGACAGGCCGATGCATCGACCGGCCTCGTCTATGTCATGCATGTCGGCGCGGCTCAGACGATCAGCCTGTTTGGTAACGACGACCAGAAGGAGCGCTGGCTCAAGGCGAACAATGGCGCCCTGCTTGGCACATATTCGACCAGCGAGCGCGCCACCGGTGGGCACTGGTGGTACAACCTCTCCGAGGCATCGCGCGAAGGCGACAATTATCTCCTCAACGCAGAAAAGTCGTTCACAACGAGTTCCGGCCAAGCTGATTTCAGCTTCGCGACAGCGTTGACGGGAACACCATCATCTTCTTCCAGTTCCGTCAGTGCCATCAAGATCATCATTTGCGGACCTGTAATGCCGAGCGCATTCGCCTGGTAGGACCGAAGATCGTCAAGGCATATGTCGATCGATCTGATCTCCCATGTGAAGCGCCTCAGTAGATCCTGACTCACGCGCAGCTCCTTCCGGAGGCGTGTCGCTAATCCAGGCAGCTTGGGTGGCATCTGATCTCAGGAGCTCCATCCTCGAAACGATTGGCTGCTGGCCGGGCTCAACAAAAGGGGACCGATCTTCGCTGATCGCTTCGACGTCCCAAGCGCCCGATCTAAAATCAATCGCCACACTCGGACGAGTTCGTTCCGGTTCGATATCTAAGAGGAGGAGCCCCGGTCCAACTTGGACTGTATCACGTCACTTCACCTAATTGTCGTAACTAAATCCGTCAAATACTTGAGAATGTCCGCAGGATTTTCGTAGATCGCGCCGCTTGTGCGCAGTTATTCTGCAGACATATCCTTGATGTCGCGAATCGTAGACAGCGAGTTCGAGCTCGGGTTGCGCAGGATGTCCTTGCCATAAGCGCCCCAAAGAACGAGACTGATCTCGCACAGCTTCATCGGGGCACGGGTCCCCACGGCCTTGCGGCGAGCCCGCCGTTTGCGGACGGTGAGCCCTTCCTCGCGGTAAAGAGAAGTGGGTGCCGATCCAGAAGGACATGGCCAAGCTCGGCATCAACTTCAAGGACAACTGGGTTATCAGTGGTCGAGACCTTCGCCGAATTGGTCGGGCTGGTTTAACTGCGGACCTCTTTGGCTAAGGGGCAGCAGGTGCAGCAGCCGCAGTTTCCTGTTGCTTCTTCAGCTCCGCGACTTTCGCCAGCACAGCCGCCCAGCGCGGCGCAGAGCGCCGCAATCGCAAATTGACGCATGAAAAATTACCCCCAAGACCGGAGGCGACTATAGGGCGAGGGACCCGAGAGCAGCAACAATTCTTTGACCGCCGCCCCCCAACGGCTTGGGGGTAGCAGGGTCGCATACCGCATAATATATAGCGGTCGAATCGCATCAAAGCAGTTGATGACGGCCCGAATCGAGGGATTGTGACAACCTGCAAAAAACGCAAGGCTTGATTCCCTAGCGTCTAACGCTAGTAATTCGTTAAGAATTGCTCGCGCGACTCGAATAGTCGCAGATCTGGGGAGGAACTATGGCAAGGCGGGTTAACGGCCCGTTAACCATAAACGACGACAGTCAGTTCGTCGACGACCAACCCATTGAAAAGAATTCGAACAGCCACTTTAACGCAGGCCTACTGCAACGAATGGTCGTGCTTGGTTGTTCTGTAGATCCGGTCCGCCGGAAAAAAGGAGGCGGTGCCCATGAGACACCGCCCCAAGTCACTGAGATGCGGACTGTTCAGCTTAGCTGGGCAGTCCGCGGCAGTGGGCGATGACCCACTCCCATTTACCGAGGCGGAACCGTGTGTAAGCGCGAACGCTTACAGGGCGGGTGCCGCCACAGTGCGGGTAGTGAAACATGCTGTTTCACCTCCTTTCCGAGATCGCGCCAGGATCGAGCCTGGCCCTCCTTCGACGAGCGAAGCCGCCGAAATCCATGTAAGTCGTGACGACTTCCACGCATCGCGGAGTGGGCGATTCGGATGCACCATCTAGCTAAATGAACGAATCGTCAGAGAGTCGCAAGGGTGGTTGGCTGCTATCCAGCTTTTTCAGTGGAAGGGCGCGGTGATTCGCGCCCAGTTACCAATGGCGAGAAGGTAACTGCGGCCGAGATCGAGAAGCTGAACAAGTAGTTGGCCACGATCTTGACAGCACTGTCCCCGACGCTGCCGGTGGTGCGGATGTGGTCTCGCAGTTTGACGGCACCTGTCGTTTATGACACGTGCGTCCCGCCCTGAGGTGGGCGCATGATTGCTGCTAAACGAGGGCCATTGCTGTGCAGCGCTACTATCTTCCGATTATCCATAACGGACAACTACAGGCGGACGATGCCGGCGAGATGTTTGGCTCAGCCGCTCTCGCGAGCCAGTACGGCGCCCGGGTCGCTCATGAGATCGGCAGCGATCCCGAGTACGATCCAGGGAGTGGCACAGTGGTAATAGTTGTCGATAGCGCCGGTGTAGAGATCGCGCGGCATGCGGTTGGCCGAGCTGCCTGGTAAACTTCCCACCGTGGGAAGTTTAGCTCAGGTCACTTTGCGGCTTGTGTGAACGACCCTGGTGCTGGCGACTCCTTTACTTCCGTTTTCGCTGTTCTCGGCCAAGCCACTCTTGGTAAGCTTGGTCAACCGATATGCCCTTGCGTCGCGCAGTCCGATAGAACCTGTTGAACTGCTTGCGCGATGGTGATGGAACGCCGGTCTCGTCTCGATGTTGCTTGTTGGCAGCCATCGAGAGCAGCACTGCGAATGGAAGCAGGATCAGGCCGATTATTACGCCTATATGCATCTTGGTATTTCCTCGCAGGATGAGCAGTCAACCGTGGTTCTACGATCAAGCCTTTGCGCCACGCAGTTTTTCAACAATGGAAACTACGTTCATCCTTTCCAACTCGTCGAAATATTTAGCCGTCGCAAACCGATTGATAATAAACTGACCATGATAGGCGACCCAAAGTCACCTCGGGGGGCATGAGATTTGTGTCGATCACGGTGCTTTGTGGAGAATATGAAAAGCTGGGCGGCGATCTTTTTCAGCGTTGATCTCCTGCAACCTGGTCCAGTGACGTTTGGTAGCTTCCTCTGACAGAATGTATTCGCCGCCCTGCATTACTCCAATTAGGGCGAAGACACCGGCGCCTTGATGTTGAAGTAACGGTATATCGTCCTCAGGTCCATCGCGCCCCAAGACGAGGCCGCCAAAACGTGCGTCCATAATTCTCCTTCGCTCCAGTTCTGCAAAAAAACTGAAGGTATCCGAAGCGAGGCAGCGCGGGAGTAGAGCAATTGGGACACTCTTCGGAATCCAAAGGCAATTGGGCCGAGCAGTGTGTGCATGCCGTGCTGGTGGCGAGGCCGGGGTTCGTATCATTCAATGCAATTTACTCCAATGCATCTAGCGCCTACCGCGACACCCGCACGTCGCCGTAGCGTTCCTCAACCGGCCGCTCACCATCAAAGTCAGTGTGAGCGAGTAGGGCGCCAACACCGAACAGCACCATGCCGCCAATCCAGACGAGGCACGTAGCCGTTAAATAGGCGGACGTCCCAACGCCGATACTGCCTGTGAGCCCAAATAGCGTGCCTGCGTTGAACAACAGTCCGATGACGCCCCAGAACCAGAACAGTACGGCGAGCAATCCCTTTGAAGCGCCGTGGTGGCTTCTCAGCCGAAACGTGCGCTCCCACGTACCTTTTCGTTTAAATAGCCCATTTGAAATCCCCAAACATCGCGGCAACCTTACGGGGTGGGGGCGGGGCTGGGCAACCATGATCTTGGTCCGCCCACAGAGCACGGTGACCTGACACAGGATCTCCTATATACGAACCACCCGGGGCGCATGGAGTGCAGCGATGTCAGACGAAGAGTATGACTATCCCGGCCGGATCGCTGAGATCGAAATAGACAATTCGGCGGCAGTCTGCATTGAGCAAATTGACGATGAGATCACGGTCGTCATCGCGAAGCATTGTGGGCCTTCATTTCCAGGTGACGGCGGCGCAAGCGCTTGAGTTGTCCCGGGCGCTCGCTGCTGCAGCGGAGAATGCGGAAAAATTCCGTAAGTCAGCTGGATGATGTAGGCAAATCGTTGATGATGGGCCTACGCCGCTTCTTGCTCAGCCTGGCTGGCGGGTTGCGCGCAATTTAGGATGTGGACGCCGGGGCACCCCCAAGAAGGGGTTGAATTTTAGCCGAATCGGGGCAAGGTGTCCGCGGGCTTGAACACCCGGACTAGCACTACTTTGGCAGATTTGGTTTGTGCTGTGGTTTTTCACGGATTCGTCTTCTGCAGTGCGGGCATCGCTGCGATGGCGGCCGGAGAATGAGATCGACGATGGCGTGGCGTACGGCGGGCATGGTTGGTTGAGGCGGAGGCCCGTTGATTCTTTTTTTTCCGTCCCGCATGTGCGAGGCGACGGTGCTGCAAGAAGGCGTAGGCAATCATTGTCATCAGGGCGTGGCGATGAAGACCCTGCCATGATCGCCCTTCGAAGTGATCAAGCCCA
>NZ_JADYVQ010000034.1:0-34362 GCF_020193895.1 Bradyrhizobium sp. NBAIM14
CCTGGAACCACCCCCCGCCCCAGCCCAACACGCTGTCGTTTGAGGAGCTTTTGGAAGCCCACCGATTGTAAAGGGGTCATCGGACTTGGATTTTCCGTCCACCTCCGGAAGCAGCTTGAGCAACGGCAGAGCCCCCCAAGCCTCCCCCGACTGGAAACCAGGGCTTGCACCAACAATCGGGACGGCGAGAGTTGTGGTGGAAAAGCTCGTTACCTGCTGAGAGCCGCCTGAAACCGTTTGATGACGCGCTCGAACATGTCACGGACACTTCAAGTGTCTCCTTGGCACCCAATACGTATCCGTTTCGAACACGCTTGAAGGTCATAGTGCCTTTCGAATTCCAAAGCACGCAAGAGCCCGACAAGTTTAGTGATACTGATCTGGCAAATCTCTTTGCGCCCTTAGTTCACGGGCACAAATAGCTGTATCGCCGGAGGCCAGTTCCGTCCGTCTATCACGCATCTCCATCCAAGAGCGAATAGGTCGTGCTACGGCCGCCAGCAGGGTCTTTCACGAGTATCCCCTTGGCAACGAGGTCTTCGATGTCGCGTAGGGCAGTGTCCTATGAGGACTTGGTCAGCTTGGCCCACTTTGATGAGTTGAGCTTGCCCTCGAAGCCCTCAAACAGACGCTCGATCATGGTGCGCTGGCGGTCATTGAAGCTTTGATCGGCATGCTTCTTCCAGAAGCGGGCCTTCCTGAGAACCGATCCAAGAATGACGTCGGCGCGATCGAAGGCGCGATCAAGGCAATCGAGAAACCACTCTAGCCATTCCGTTATGTCGAGATCGCCCTTCTGCGTGGCTTCCAGGATAACGAGGCGCTGAGATATCCGTCATGGCCTCGACGACGCGCTATCGACGATTTTTGCGACGGTCCCGGTGGCCCAATTCAAGCGACGGGCCTTTAGCTTGGAAGGGTGTCGGCCGCGCAACATTACAATGGCTATTCGGACATTTGTAGCCGACCTACACCATTGGACGCATGAGGTTTTCTCTCCTCGTCCGAACACCGCCCTCACTTTCGGCGTCGAAAACCGCGAACTTGTCGCTCCACCTCGCTCTTTGAGGAACCATTATCAAACCGCGCAACGGCGCGGCCGAGGCGATTTTCCTCGCGAAACTCGATTTTCTTATTTTTGTAGCCGCCCCACACGCGACGGCCCCCAAACGCCGCCCAGCCGCTACGTCCGGCTAGCCTTCCACTCCCCGGATCAGCAAATTCGTAGACAGCCTCGATCACGATCGGCACGATCTCTTCGATTTGAGGTGCATGGTGACGAGCGCGTTTATCTGCCTTTTGCTGAAACTCGCTACGTTTCGCTTTCGTGTCCAATTGCTGCATAGGACCAACTCTCCCCTTCGATTAAATCATTTCAAAAGCGACTATTGGCGCTGTCCGCCGCTTGTCTGCTCTAGAATTTCATACAGGAATGTGATCACACGCTCGGCGACTTCCACCACGTCAACGCTCGTGCTGTCAACTTCAATGCGAGCTGCGCCCATTTCGAAAACCCCGTCCTGAAAAACGGCTTCTTCAAAAACAGCTCCGTAAATCGCCATCTGTTTGGAGTTTGTGACAATCCGCGATTTTCTGCCAGTTAACTGACCATGCTTAATTGCGAACACGGCATCGCGAACGATGCGATAATCCTCATTTTGCGCTGCAAGAACGTCCCGAAACTCATCGTCTTTATCCGGTACGGACACGCCAGCGGCCACCAAGGCTGCATGAAGAATTCCGACAAATGCATCGAGCGTAAGCAAGATGTTCACGGCCGAGGCCAGCCGACCGGGTTTCTCCCTGAGCAAATCAATATTTCGGCCGACAACCACGCTCAGGAAATATTCTGGCTTCACAATTACTCCTTGCCGTTTCGGCGCTCATGAACCCGGCGCAACGACCAACTCCGCGATGTCCCGCAGCGACCCCATATCAAGCTTGAATGCTTGCATGGGAGCGGGAGTGGACCGCGTGATGACAACTCGGAATTCCCACTGATATGCAAACCGAAAGTGCTTCGCGCACTGGATTGCTTCATCTTGAACGGCAGCGAATTCGACCGGGTCATCTGAAACTGAAAGCGGGTCGTAGTAGTACGCCGGTATGAGACGCACGCGTTCCACGCCTGACACCTGTGCCGCCACTGCTTTCGCAAATCTCTCGATGAAGCTGTCGAGGTCATTTATTGCCACACAAGCGTCGCTCTGGAAATCCATAAACAAGCGATAGTCGTAAACGGAAGCGCAGCACCAACAATAATAATCGCTAGTAGAAAACTCTAGCTTTCGCCCGTCACGATACCAACTCATCGTCAGTTCATTGTCCTGACGTGCTAAGCCCTCGGCGCCTGCGAAATATGAGGCAGGCCGGACAAGCAGTTCGCCTCTTTCATACAGGGCGCGCATGTGCTCGGCCTTTCCAAATTTGAAGAGCATCTTTGGCGCATTAAAATAGCTTTCGCGAGAATACTGGGAAGCATCCACCCAATCCGCCCTACGACACCAGCTTTCGTCGGCTAAGCGCCTGATTTTTTCCGGCGGGTTAGCTGATTTCTCACCGTCAAGTAATCCGCGAATGAGAAATTCCTCGGCCAATTCAGTATAGAGAGACAGGAAATCAATATTGCGGGTCGGCGAATGCATTCCATCCCGCCTTGGCTTTATCAAGGTGTATTTCCCGTCATCACCGAGCGTGATAACGTTTGCTATTACATCATGCAGTCGTTGCTCCAATTCCTCTCGGCTGAGAGCCTGCATGTATCGATTGGCACGATAATGAAATCTCTTAATCTCCAGAATAGCAACCAAACTGATTGGTCGAGGGAAACGTAGAACGTGCTCGTGCCGTCCGACGCTTGCCTTCTTTGGAGTTGCGAACGCATCCAGCATCGTCGCAAGTACTCCACGCAGTTTGAGCGCCTCCTCCACCGGCATCATTACATCGGCCCACCCCGCCGTCGCGGTCGCGCATTGAACTATTACCTCACTGCCGTGAAGGACCATGCCGTGGGCTTTGGTGAGTTGAGCCAATAGCGGCATGTAATCGTACGTTACGAAACATTCGTTCGGGTCCAACGTGATCGAATAAGGAAGTCGCGAAAGCCATTCAAAGAGCTTCAGCGCATCCAAGACAGGCATCTTCAGATCGGCGCGCTGTACGGCATTCGTGGCGCACTGGATCACAAGGTCTTCGGCGTCCAAAATTGCGCCGTGGACCTTCGTCAGTTGAGCCAGTCGAGGCATCAATTCAAGGGTCATGAAGTGTCCTGACAAGGCAAAGACGACCGGACGCGCAGACTACCAGTTGCCTCGCTTCTGGCGTTCAGCGAAGCTCATAGTCGCTAACTGGGGGAAACGATTATGCACAACTTTGCAAGCTACATGGCAGAGAGCCAGCTCCTGACGCTGGCAACGCTTATTCTGATGGTCGTGCCCTTTTCTACCAACCTTGGTACTTTGCCGTTGCTATCTCGATTGGAGTGCTGGTCGCATCTTGGATCGTACGTGCCGCATTCATGTCCTTCGCGGCGAGAGGGACCGATCGCGGTACGGGTCCTGCCAGCTAGGCCCCTTCGTCCAGCAGTGAGTGGATAAGCTCGAACAGCCCGCACGCCAACCACGCCAAGAGCAGCGCCAGCGAAAGACAAAACCGTCCGTTTGCGCAGATGGACGTCAGCGAGGGTGAGTGCACCACCACGGTCTTAACTGCTCGTGGCTATGAGCCTGACATGGAAAGCAATCCGATGATCTGGCTTCATGTTGAAGTTGACCCGGTGATTTTCCTGCTGCTGCTTTCGGCAGTCAGGGTTCACCTTCGATAAGGTATACGGGGCCGGGAGACCGGCCCCGTTTCTTTTGACTTGCATTCGGCGAATGTGATTACGCGACCTCTTGAGCCTTCAAGGCCTCGCGCACCGCCACTCCGAGCGGGGTCGGAATGTATCGGATGCCCTTGTAGCTTCCTTCAAAAAAGTACTCGCGCCGTCGCACAACCAGCGCGTCAATGGGCGAGGCGAGATGTGGGAAGAGGGGTTTGAGCCTGCGCGAAAGGGCGATGGTCTCTGGCCGAATGCTGTACCGCGCGTCGCCGTGAGACATGCTGCATGAGTCGTCTCCGTACAGCAGGCCAAGTCGGATGTGCTTAGGCACGGTTTGAACGATCTTTACCAGCCGCTCAATCAACTGCGGATCGAAGTCGCCTGCCGCCGCCGGGGGCGCTTCAGGCTTCAGTCCGCCGGTAAAATGATGGATCGACGCGTTTGGAGCGGCGCTCTCGACAGCAATGCAGATCGAACTCGCTAAGGCGGGATCGTCAAAATGTACCGTTACCAGTTCCATGATGGCCCTCCAGTTCTTGGTAGGCCAACTGAATATCAAACGATGAATGCCTTCAAGCGATTTTTGGATCAATTTTGGCACTTCAGGGGGCGAGAAACGGCATCCTGTCTCGGCCAGCCAAGGTGCGGCGCGCGCCCCTATATTGATTTCTCGTTCCGACGCCCAATCTGCTCCAGTCATCCAGCCCCCGATCTGTTGCTCCACTTCCAGTTAATCCCTAAAGGGATTTAACTGGAGCGGAGCAGATCAGGTGCGCCAGTCGCTCCGGTTCTGCTCCGGTCAACTGGAGCAGCCAGCGCCCCTAGTCGTCGTCGGCCACCTCAATGAACTTCTTCGGCTTGCGGCGCTCATCAGGCCGCTCGACCTCGACCAAGGCGCCCGTCTCGCGCCATGTCTTGAGCAGCGCCACGACTTTAGCCCGGTCCTGCTTGTCGGTAAGGCTGAGACCCAGCGTTTTCGCGACTGCGATGCCAACCCAGCCGTCCGCCCGTTGGTCGGCCCGCCACTGGCCCTGCTTGATCGCCAGCGCGCACCGCTCAAAATCCGACGCCGTAACCCCGGCCAGCAGGTCAGGCCGCTCCCAGCGCGTCGCAACGCCGATATCGTCGCCCTTCAGATGATCGAACGGATTGCCGCTGACCCGGCTCAACGGGTTGTTGTCGAGATCGACCGAAACCAGCTCAAACCAATCCCGCTTGTCGGCTGGCTCGGTTAGGTTGGCCTTGTCGGCATAGGCTGAGAAATACAATCCATGATGATCGACGCCTGCGTTCTTAGCTTCAGCTTCGGTCATGCTATTGAGCACGCGGGCGGAGCGGCAACCGTCCGTCAGCGCGACGCCGCCGCGCGCGCTCTGCACCGTAACCTCCTGCTCGCCCTTCCGAACGTGGTGGACCAACTCAACGGCGCAATTGCCCTTGTCGGCGACTTTGTCCCATTCCTTCACCACCATGTCGATGGCGTTATTGTCGTTCTCCGGAACCTTATGCGACGAAATGAACGGATCGACGATCACCACGTCGATGCCGCGCTCTTCGATCTCTGCAATCAGCGCGTCCACGACTGGCGTGCAGATCACGGTGTCGCGGCCTTCCGTTTTGGCGATGACGAGGGGGCGTTCGCGGCCGTGATCGACAAACAGCCGATCACCAAGATGATGTTCAGAGAGTTCAAACTGCTTAGCGGTGGTTTGTATGCGGCGCGTCGTTTCCATGGCAGGGTCTTCGAGGTTGAAGTGCCAGACGCGAAGCTGCTCTGAAGCCGTGCCGAGTAACGCCTGGCCTGAGACCATCGAGAGCATTTCGGTAATGATGAGCGACGATTTGCCGAGAGCGCCCGGCGCAACCGTGGCGCTGACATATTCACTTCGCCGCGCGACGAACCAACCATGACCGGGGTTTCGATGGATGATGCCTTGCGAGTGCATCAATTCAAGCCCCTCCTGGCGACCGCACATGTCGCACGTCGCGTCCTCCTTCAGATCGGTCGCAGCCGCAAAGGATTCCTGCACTGTCCCACCGCGACACGCGCCAAGATGGCCGGGATCCGATTCACCCTCTGCCGCCAGAATTAAGACCTTCTTGGCAAGGCATGCCTTCATCGGAGGGGTCCGCCTCGGTTCGGGCACCATCCAGACGCATCGTCCAGAACACTTCGCAGCTCAGTACACACTTTAGTAGGCCCTATGATGCTACTCCACGAAATAGAATCTGTTGGTGCCAGCTCCGACTCACCCAGCCAGTGTTTCGGAAAAATGCAATCCGGCGATCCTTGGCGCGTGCCTCGGGTGAGTGTGGCAGTCGGATTGGCCATTTTGGCTCACTCAAGTCTCCAAGCGCGTCAGCTTGTCGACAGCTGATCCTAATAGAGGGAGAACAGAGAGCGGATCTGCTCAGGATTGCGAACCGACCCAAAGGGAGGGGATATGGACCCATTTAACAGCATCAACCCATTCGACCGGGCTGCTTACAACGACGCGGTGACACAACCGCAACAGCAGCAAGCGGAGTTTGAGCCGTACTTGGATGAAGTCCCGCAGCTTGATACCACTGCCGTCGCAGGGGTTCCTGTTTCTCCAGATCGCTACTATCCTCATCTGCCTGACGAAGACCGTAGACTTACCGAGGCGTTGGAACTTGGGGCCAGCGGTCCTCATCCCGAAGACGCAGTCACCAGAGGCGTCGGGCACGTCGCTGCGCAGCACAACGCGCGGGAGGCTTCGAGTTGGCCGAGCGAGCTGACTGCGGAAGGTCACGATCAGGATTCGCTGCGAGGGATGATCGGCGAATCCGTCCTAGCATCGTCTCTCAAGCCAACCGCGCACGATCACCAAGCACCGGATCTCGGAGAAGCCGTTCGTCACTTCAACTGGAGCGACGGCTACCAGCCGGCTCCGAACGAGCTGACCGGGAGCGCCCCCCTTTCAAGTCACGCGCCCCTCATGGGTGAGGATTACAGCGGGCAGTTGAGGCCTGCGAAGAGGCAGAGGACGCTAAGCCATGCGGAACTGGATGCCATTGAGCGCCAGCTGAGCGAGCCGGGCAATTCAATGGCTCGTGTGCTGATGGAAAACGCCGGCGCACCGTCGCCTTTCGGGCCAGCGGTCGGTTCACCATTGATCCTTCCTGAGGAAGGTTACGATCAGGATCAGCTGTGGGCGATGGTGCAAGACGCCGGCCCATCATCGTCTCTCGAGCCAACCGCGCGCCATGAGCAGACCCTGAATTTAGGAGCGGTTGTCCATCCCTTCAACTTCAGGCAGGGCAACCAGCACGCGTCGGCTGCGCTTGACGGTAGCGGCATCCCGCCGAGTCAGGACAGCCGACCAAACAGCTTTATCGTTCACAATGACCGCTACACGGCGCTATTCGTGCCCGCGGCGGCGATGAGGCCAAGCACCCCACTCAATGCGCCAGGCCCTGCCATTCCTCTCGGATCTCGACAGGAATACGTTCCGCAGCCCAGCGCACAGCCAGCGAATCGAGTCTCACCAGCGCTGCTTGGACGTTCGATGCAGCAAGCCGCCCCGGCGTCCTCCAGGGCTGACAGGACATCCCCGGCGGCCCGCGAAATTTATGCTGCATCATTCGCTGTTCCCGAGAATTTTTCGCACGGCACCCAACCCGCCTCGGACACGATGCGTTCGAAGCTCGGCCGCTGGGGCCTCTTGCCGGACGCGGCGCAGCCGGAAAAGCAATACAACATTCGCGGCGAGCTCTACACCGCCCTCCTGGGGCCGGGGGGGCCCAATGACGTTCGGCTCATCCATCACCCACGAGAGTAGACGCCGCGCACACTCCCGACGCTAGCAGCCCGTCCACATAGGTCCGGTATTGGGCTTGTTAATGGGCCATAGCTTGCTCCAGCGACGATTGCGTGCTTGGCTCGGGACCGGCTGTGCGGGAGAGCGCTACTCGGCCCGATTAACTTGCGCCATCATCGCTGTGCGGCTCCTCGGCGAGCCGCATAGCCATCGCCCTTTGATCTTTGCCGAGAGCCGGGACCAAGCTGCGAAGAACACCTACGGTGTTATTGCCGTTGCGTTTTACAGCATTGCCATTAATCAGGGCCTCCTCAAGTCCCGAGACAGGGGAAATCCTCGGAGTAAAGAGGCTGCTTCCGGCGCCCTGTTGAACACGCGTGACTGCTTTTCGTCCTCGAGCCGGGCCTCGAGATGGAGGCCATCAGCGCGGATGTAGACGTAGCGTTTCGCCGACGCGCTTCTGGCACGCGGTGTGCTCGTCGAGCTAGCCATCCCTAGGCGACCGATCGCCGAGGCCGACAATCCGGCAGCATCCTTGCCGAGCAGCGCAGCCAGCGCTTCCGAGGCGTCGCCAGTCGAGATCCCCTTCAGGTAAAGGATAGGCAGCAGCGTCTCGATCAACTTCGAACGGCGTATGTAGGGTGGAAGGATCATCGACGGTGAGAACCGGATGCGGTCGGGAATCGGAGGCGACCCCCTGGCGATCGCGCACGCGCGGCTGGCGGATAGCGACCGGACCGATACTGGTCGTCACCTCCCCCTCTGGCAGGTGACCGTGCCGGGCGATGCGCTGGTGGCCGGCCGCGGTCCTTCAAATCGGGATGCTTGCCGAGATAGTCCGCGACCTCGGCTTCGATCGCCTGAGCGAGATGGACGTGCCCAGTTGCGCAAGACTTTTGTGAGTTGATCGGCGACGGTTCCTGGCGGAATCAACTTGATAATGTTGTCTTTGGATAGGGCATATCGGTCCTTCGGTGAAGAAGTGGAGGCGTCAAGCACCCACGATATGCCGCCTTTTCGATTCCCGCCGTCACCAACTTTCGGCGATCTCGACCGAAACTGCTACCTCCATCTAAGTCATATCGTTCATCATGTGTGAACGCCTTCACGTCGCACTTGATCCGAGACAAGTCGTAGACCAAAGCTCGTTTACGCAAGCCGGCGAGGCGTTTCGGACTTCCTGCCGGCCTAAATTGACGATCGCAGCACCAAATCTATGCCTTAGCTGATCCAAGCCTTCACGGCCGATCCGGCCACCCGGCCGGGGTCATAGGCCCGTCTGGCCTCGGGCGAGGGATCAATTTCACGAGGCGTTTGCTTGTCCCCGTCTGCGGCGGTGAGGATAGATGAACGCCGCATCGAAAGATGCCTCGGCCAGTGGCACAGGGCGTGCAGTGCGTTTGTTGCGTGGGAAATTTCAGTGTCCCGGCTCAGGCATAAAGGGCGCGGCGTATTTTCGTGACACGAGTGTCGTCTTTCCTTGGGACACCCGACGCGATTTCGTAACAGGTCAATGTAGGAGGAACTGTTGATCCACGAATTACCTCCGCAACAGTCCAGGTTCCTCGTTCGAAGGGGGACCACCGGCTGGATGGTTTATGATCGAGAACGCAAGGGGCCGGCGCTGTTAAAGGACCACAGCTTGGCCGAGAAGCTGTCCAAGGAACGGGCCGAACAAATAAGGCAGGCACTGGTCGATGGTTCGATTAACTGCTGGCCGTGATCCCTTGAGGTGAGCCTTATTTAGGAAAATGAAAGTCTATCCTGCGTTCAGCTCCGCTCTGGGGTCTCCACGCGGAGAACATAGCCATTCGTTCATGCCCCCCAGCCGGGCCTGGTGAGTTTGGCGATGATCTTGAGAAAATCGGCCTGCGAACAGCTGGGGCGTCGGACAAACCCACAGGCTTGTCCTTGCTTTCTGGCAGCATCAGCCGTTTTGCAAAGGCCTGTCCGTCACCCGCTAAGCACCAGACCGAGATGCTGGACCATGGAGTCCAGCCGCGCCGTGCGTCGCGCGGATGACGCCAATATCCCGTCGGCGAAACGCTCAGTGAAGATCTGGCGTCCGCACGACGGCGTCGCAGCGGAAGCGTTCGATGATCACCACGAGCTCTACGAACGCGGCGCCAGCGACAGATCGGTCACGCGTCGGCGTTTTTGGATACGCCGTGGAATCGTCCCGCACCTGCCACTCAACTTTCATCCAGCAGCGCTTACAGTCTCGGGTTGATGCAGCGAGGCCGACCTTTGGACCATCCGGGCTGGATGCGCCGACGTGGTTTTGCAGCAAAATCGGCGATCTGCTGCCGATGGCGCCATGGGGCCGTTCTTCGTTGTAGTCTCCACTTTTTCTTGGGCGTCCGCAAGGCTGAGGAACCGGTGCGTGTTGAGGCATTCGACCCGGAAGGCGCAGTCTTCGATGAACGCGTTGTCGGTTGGCTTACCGGGCTGGAGAAGTCCAGCGTGACACCGCGTTGGTAGGTCCAGAGGTCCAGATCGCGCGACACGAACTCGCTGCCTTCATCGACGCGGATCGTTGCCGGGAACCCCAATTCCTTGCAGGCGCTTTCCAGGATCGCCACGACGTCGCTGCCGCGGAAGGTGAACCGTGGCGCCAGTCCTGCAGCATCTCCTCGTGGAGCGACAGCCGAGATCCTCATCGGTAGCAGCCGCTACCGAAAGGGATGCACAGATTGAAAAAAAATCGAGGTTGTGACCGAGACGCGATTAAACGACCCCACCAATTTATGCAGGAGATTGCACGGCTCAGGTTAGTTAGCTTGCAGGGTGCTAGCGACTTTGGGGAGATATGTCAGTGTTGATCGTTGAAACTATTTTGAAGCCAGACCAGTTTGGCGGTATTGGACTTTTCTCCGCTACTCTTTTGCCTAAAGGTGCATTGATTTGGATTCATAACCCAATCGTTGACATTGCCGTGACACCTGAACAGTACGCAACTTTACCTCGAACATTTCAAGCTTTACTTGATAAGCACGCCTATCCAAGAGACCTCGACGTTGATGATGGTGTTTTAGAGTACAATGCTGACAACGCTCGTTTCATGAATCACAGCAATCAACCAAACACATACCAAGACGATCATTGCCGAATTTTCACAGCCCGAGACGTACAGCCGGGTGAAGAACTAACTTGCGATTACTTGTCTTTCGATCCAAGGTGCGACTTATCGTGGGTTAAAGTGCTATCGCCGAATGTTGGTGCCGGAGCGGGCTAGGCGACAGTGGATTGAGTCGGGTCTGCGACTTCGATTCCCGTTGGCTAATTTAACGCGGGAGAGTTGCGTCAACTGGTTGTGGCCATCGACGCGACGCAGCTTTTCTCGGCGGCCTCGGCGAGCTTGAGGATCGTAGCGAGCCTTGTTCGAAAGACATCCCTTGAACGGTGCGCCGGAACGCGCTGGCCAACGCGCTTTCAATGAGGTTGGTAGTCCCCTCATGTGGAGTCCTCTAAATGTGTAGCGCCAGTCAAAGACTTCGTTACCGGCGCGCTTTTCCGCGAATGTCGGCAACGAGTCCTGGCAGTGACAACACTGGGCTGCTGTTATGTTCTCCTGTGATTTTCCGGGGTAATTGATGAGGCGCTTCATGAAGAAGTAGATCCTGGAAAGCGAACGCTTAGCCCGAATACTTCGATGACGCCATTGACGAGAGCGGCCCTGTTCGGGTGATCGACGTATTTCTCGATTCGCTCGGTTTGGCTGAGATGCGCTTCGAGGTTGCGGAGCCAGCGGGCAGCGTCGCGCCCCCACTTTGCTCCTCGAACTCTGCCAAGAGATGGACTTATTGGCAACGACGAGGCGCCGCCACCGATGGCAGCAAGTTCAATGCCGTGAACAGCCGGGACAGGAACTTCACGTGCACGAAGATGGAGCGACGGCGTGCTCAGTTGGAGGAGAGCGTCGCGCGCTGAGTCAATTCGACGCGACCAAGCGCCAGGAGCCGGTGGAGGCGCTGGCCGCGAAGGAGACAAGGCTTGCCCAGAAGCTGACAAAGCTGACAAGCTTGTTGGCTACGAGGAAGCGCCTGCTGCTTGGTGATCTTCGCGGTCAGGGCCAGACCTAAATCGTAGGCGGCAGTTCCGCTTATGGCAACAATTCTCGTGCCATCAGCAGATCTCTCAGCAACGATCTGCTGGCCCCACACGGGAATTCCTTTGCTGCTGCTCAAGGCGGAGAGTGGCGCCGGAACGGTTAGGCAGCGCCTTAAGCGACGAAGAAGTATCGAGCTCGAGCAATCCGGCAACGGAGGCCTCAGGTGATCTTCCTTGAGCTATTTCAGCTAGGGGACTGGTTTGAGGTACAACCTTGTTCACCTCACGGATCTCGGCGGCGGTAGCTGACCCTAAAATGCTCGATCCGCGTGGTCGGAATCATGGAATTGCTCCGGAAGCATTGCTGGAGCGGAGACACCACCGGGTGATGCAGCGGGAGAGGAAGTCACGGCCCTTATCGACGTGATACCAAGTAAACGACCTCAATGGCGCCTAACGACAAACGCGCAGCCCCGCTGGAATTCGGAGCCGCCGGCTCGCATCCTAACCCGACATAATCCGATCATCTGAACGATGCTTGGCAGCCTTGCCGCCGTCTCACGGGAGCACCCGATCACGCCTAAGCCTGATCAACGAAAGGTGTGATCTCTCGCTTGCGCAGAGCAAGCACCGCCCCCCGACCGGCCTTTCGAACCGGTTCACTGCTCCGTGGTATCTCCGCCTACGCACCTCTTGATGAAACTCCTCCTGGACTCCCCAACGACCTTCTGATCGATCGCCTGCTTCAGGCAGTCGCGTCGATCCGCGTTGCATCGAATCGTGCTTGCACTCCGAGGTAAGTCATTTCGCTTTGTGGTTGGAATTTTCGTCGCGGTCCGGCGCCCTTAAGTTGTTTGACGAAGTCTTGCTGAAACACAGTGCCGCTAAACTTCCTGTTAGGTAATTAGCCCTGTTCTTTTTTATCGCACAGACAATCAAGTCAACCAAACGGCCATTGAGCTTTGGAATTGGCGCAGTCTGTGAACGGGCTCATATCGAAGAGCCATCTGACGGGCGACGATCACCTCGAAAATCCGCGGTGGAATATCTGTCAATTCAAAGTCAATCGATGGGGGTGATCATGCCCATCATACTGGACTTGCTCTATCGCGAATATTGCCGCGCCCGTCTCGCTGAAATGCGCAAGCAGCTTCTGATCGCAGCTGAACGCTTTGAAGCACTCGAAGCGGACTACCTTATTTCGGATCAGAGTGACGACGAGAGGGCGGCGGCATACCGCAAGACCGATCGCGGCGCGCCGCATTGAAGCAGCCAAGACCGGCAATCTCTCCCGCGTGGTAGTGGCCAAGCAATTCAACAGTCTGGGAGACAGCGATGAACACACCCGAATGCTATACCTTCACGGTGACCTGCGTCTCGTGCCTGACCATCATAGGAATGATGGTCGTTGGGGTGTGGTGAGCATGACTGTCTGCTGAAGCGGTAGCTTTAGCGAGTGCGAAACGAAGTTGGTCGGCACGCCTCGCTTTGCCCACCGGACGAGATCAGCGTCTGGAAAAACGCCGCTCGCGGGCCTTGTAGAGATGGTCGCTGATCAGTTGCCGCAGCTTGGCCCGGTCGTCGAATTCGAGCTGGACAGCGAATGGGACGATGCCGGTAGGGCACGCCATCGCTGCGATGCAGGCGCGCAAGATCATTTTCGTCGTCACCAGCGTGAGCTGCTCGCGCTGTGCCTCCGCTGCAAGCGCGGCGAGTTCCTCGCGCGAGAACATGTGATGATTGTCGAAGCGGCGCGTGCGCGCGACTTCGATGCCGCTGGCCTCCAATGTGCGGAGGAAGTGCTGGGGATCGCCGATTCCGGCGAAGGCGAAGACCCGCTCGCCGAGCAGCTGCGCGAGCGAGGCCGCATCCGGCTTCAGGCGCGCGCGCAGCTTGGGCTCGTTGCGTTTGGCGACCTCGGCGGCGACATCGTTGGCGGCGAGTCTGGCTCTCGTCTTGCCAAATTCATAAAAAGGTCCGGCCGCGCCGACGTCCTCTCGAGAGGAAGCACTGCTTGAAGCCGGAAAACTCGCTTAGGCTGGATTCCATCAACTCGCCACGCGGGAGTGTCGTCGGGACTGCCGTGCTCTACCCAGTTTCGTTCGGAAATCTCGCGAATTTTCGTGCCACAAAAGCGCTCGCTGCCGACCCTCGAGACCCGGAGTCAGCCGTCATGACGTCATCGGGCACCGTATCCCAGAATGTGCGCAGCAGTTTTTGCTTGAGTGTGCCTTCGTCGTGCTCCGGCTTGAAGAACCAGCGCGGCATCTTCAGTCGAAGTCCTGGCGTTAGGCCGAGGGGCACCGTACCCGACCAAAGACCTCGGCGAATCTTGCTCAATCTCGCAGTTACTCACCCAGCAAACGCTCGACCAACTCCCAATCCCTGCAAAGATGGCCTGCGAACTGATTCTGATATTGTCTGATCATACGCAGATTGTGCCGCTTGACGTCGGAGCCGCAGATGTGCTGTTCACCAACGCACTTGATGACGATCGCCTGCGGCTCGATCTTTGCCCCTCGGTTCACTTTCGCACGTAACGAGGAGGTAGAAAGCCGCAATGTTGTGAGACCGCGCGCCGCAGCGTAATCGAGGGGCTCGTAATAGCATAAGACGAAATATCTGTAATCCTTGAGATCGCGACTGTAGTCTGCCCCGAAGTAGCGCAAGTGAAGTGCCGTTCCAAAGCGATAGAAAACAGCAAGCCCGGTTATCTCGTTGTTGCACTCGGAAATTGCTGCGGCACCGAACTGCGACACACCCGCCTTTCTCTGCCCGGCGAGTATCCTTTCCATCCAGTCGCGACCCTGGGTGCTTCCGTGTCGAGACCTGTTTTGGGTTATGAGATCAGCGACTATGGAGTCATCGAGTTCTTCGGCTGAGGCCCATCCGATCTTCCCCCCGGCTCGCCGGAACGCCGCGACTTCAGACTTGCTTTGATTACGATCATGCGCGCACGAGGCCGCCATCATCCCGGCTACCCCTGTATCCGGCACTTCTAGATACGCTTCGGCAGAATGCAAAACGACCGTACCCCCAATGTGCTCCGCGAATTCCACCGCCGCCGGGTAGGGCATGTACGGCACTACAACGCCGGCATATCCCCGCTCCTGAGCATAGTTTAGAGCGCTGCGTCCCAACTCGCCTAAAGCCTCATACCTTCGCCTGCCCTGAATGCAGGGTATCTCGTTGTGGGTGTTGCGCCGACCACCCAGCCAGAGAAAACTTTGTTGCCAAGGGCCGGGAATTCCAGCCATGCAATCTGGCAGGAAGAACAAACCAGGTGATTGGTCTCCCTCCCAAAGCGTGCACGCAGCCACGACTCCGGCCGCCCCGCGGACCGCAAGCACGTCCGTTGCGCCGAGCGAATGTTCGAGCGCTCGCAGCCACCGGTAGCTGTTATAGAAATTGTTATCACCGACGAGGGCATCCCATTCATGCTCGTCAAAGCCGCATAGACCTTCCGCGACCGCTGAGGAGAACGGGACTAACAACTTGCTCCTGAATGGTACAAACGTCATGGGTGTCGCCCCGCATGGCGTGGGACACGGACGCCTTCAATGATGATCGCGTGCGGGCTTTGGAGATATGCATGTAGCTCCGTGGGAAGCTGATCTATACGGGCGCATGTGGGCACAAACAGTTCTCTCCATTTCAATGATCGGAACCCGGCTTGTGCTAATGAACTCTCCAAAGAGGGAGCGGGCCAATGCCATGCAAATACGCCGCCTTGTTCTCCATTTTTGCAGAACTCGACCTTAATACGCCCACCTTCTAAATATGGGTTCTCAGGATCGTCTACGACGAGCCTGAAGCCACAGGGTTCGTACCAGTTTGGATGTGGATTGTAAGCTGGATGAGTGGACAACGATATCAAGCGCCCGCCAGGACGCAACAGTTCGGCCATTTCGGCGCACATGCTGTCCAGCTCACTTTTGGTGGCGGCATAGGGCAGCACATAGGATGCAAGTACCAAGTCGAATTGGGCTGCCATGTTGGCATGGAGATGAGTGACGAAGGAGAGATTGATCCCCTCTTTTTCTGCGCGACGCCGCGCGTAGTTTAGCATGCCTGGCGCCGGATCATATCCTACAACAGAGGCTGCTCCGCGTTGCTTAAGTATTCGCGAATATGCCCCCGCGCCGCACCCAAAATCGAGGATGGAGAAGCCATCAACGTCACCCATCACCTCTAGTACGCTCGGCACTTCGATGTATTTTTGAAGGGGCCATTCAGTCATATTCTCGTGCAGACTTGCAAATTCATCGAATTGGGCCGCGCTGTCGGACACGGACGCGCCTCTCGAGGCGCCGTCCCCGTGTTGGCACGAACCCAGTGTTTTTTCTTCGGGTGACGGGCAAGAACCGCCGGACAACGCAACTTTGGCTGGGAACGGTGAGGATGCGAGACTCATGCTTCGATCCGTTCTGACCAGACCGAAACTGTCTTAGATCTGTCGAGATATTTTTCGTAGAGTTCTTCGAGCATTTTCTTGCCGACGACGGCGAGCTCAGCTTGATAGGCTTTGCGATCGGTCACCTCAATGCGCTCGATATAGTCCCACGGCCCGCCTGATATGCCGACGCCGGTTTCCGTGATGCGGTGCGTCGAATAGCTGACGATAGTCTTCAATTTACTGGCGACGACATAGTCGACCTCGCGTTCGAAGCGTTCATACTCCGCTGCGCTGACACCCGGCTTCAGTGCGGCAAATACAAATCGGACAACAGCCATTTTCGATCCTTCTCGTGTCGCGGCATATCAAAATCCAAGTGGCCAGCTCTGAGCCAAGAGAGTCGGCAACGATCGCCTCAGTGCATTCCAGGGCGCACTTGCGCTGGCCCCTTAGCTGATGGACATCGCTCGGCGAAAATGCTCACACCAAACGCGCAGAGCGCCTCGTGCCCTAAGGGAACACATCGGTGAGGGTGCTCCGAGAACATGAGCGATGGTGGGCACGCGTTCGATGATTGCCGATTGCCGTCCGTGATGCTCGGCGCACTCCTAAGCATCGCTACCACTCTCAGGGCGTGAATAAGGGCCAAGTGCTGTACAGCACGAACGACAAAGGCAATCGCGCCGCACCCGGCGGGCTTTCAATTCACGGCCTGTCGATGGCCTTGATGTGATTAGCCGAGCAAGGGCCATATGAACTCCGGGCTGCGCTATCTGCCAGACGGCCACATTGAAACGAGTTTGCGCAGGACCTCAGCAAAGTGCGTGCCACAAACGGCTTATGCCACTTGCGTAGCAGGCGGACAAAACAACCACTTCACGCCGTACGGCGGAATACTTGCGGTCTTGTCGAATTTCGCACATGCACGTCTTGATCCACACACGGCTGAATATGATCAGCCGGCGACTGCGCGGCAGCGCCCTCTTCGCGGGCTTCCACCACGCCGATAAAATAACAAGGCGAAATGGGTGGACCGAATGTATCACACGATGAATGTGAATTCCTCTCGGCTACTCACCACACCGGAGCGATGTTAGATCGGGCAACGAGGTCGATGGGGAATGTCAGTATCTGGCCGAGTGAGCGAACATTCTGGGCCCCGCGGCTCCATTTAGGCGCCGAGCCATCGTCAGCAGAAGTCCCCCGGAATGCTTGATCAGCGTGATGATATACGTCTAGCAGCGTGTCCGGGAACCGGCCCAAATAGCTTGTAAAGTCGTTCGGTACTGGCATGCAAATTGCCAGCTCCGTGGCTAGCCAAATGGGGGGATTCATTGACCTGCCAACCCCTCTAGCTTGCCGCCTGACTCGAAAGACGATGTGGTTCAACGCTAGTTGCGGAGCATATTGACCTGCATGTGCGGAATTGTCGGCATTGTGGGACGCCGTCCGGTCTCCGAGCAATTAATCGTTTCCCTGAAGCAGCTAGAATATTGTGGCTATGACTCTGCAGGCGTGGCAACGCTGGAAGGCGGTCATTTCTACCGACAGCGTGCCGAGGGCAAGCTCAAGGCGTTAGAGAACCGCCTGCGCGCCGCGCCGGTGTGGGGGCATACCGGCATCGGGCATACCCGCTGGACCAGCCACAGAAAGGCGAGCGCGAAGAACGCCCATCTGCATGCGACTGACAATGTGTCGGTCGTTCATAACGGCGTAATCGAAAATTATCCTGAGCTGCGCGCCGAGTTGGAACGAAAGGGTGCACAATTCGCCTCCGAGACGGATACAGAGGTAGTCGCTCACATAGTCGAATCCCATTTGATCAAGGGCTATTCGCCTCAGGACGCGGTGAAGGCTTCGCTGCCCAAACTGGGTGGTCCGTTCGCGCTGGTTTTTCTGTTCAAGGGCTACGACGATTTATTGATCGGGGCCTGCAATGGGTCGCCGCTTGCTATCGGCCATGGCGACGGAGAAATGTATCTGGCGTCGGATGAGATTGCACTTGCGCCTTTCACGGAGCGCATTACCCATTTGGAAGACGGCGACTGGGCCGTTCTGACCCGCAACTCCTTCACGATCTACGACATGCAAGGCGTCATTGCCCATCGCGAGGTACTGAAATGCAGAGCCTCGCCGGCTCTCATCCGAAAGGCAAATTATCGTCCTTTCATGCTCAAGGAGATCCACAGGCAACCGAAAGTCGCCGGCCATACGCTGGCGCGCTATGTCGACGCGTCGGCCGATCGCGTCGCATTCCCTCAGACGCTGCCATTCGACTTCAATGACATTGGCCGAATATTGATCACCGGCTGCGGCACCGCACGCCATGCCGGCCACATCGGCAAATACTGGTTCGAGCGGCTGGCCCGCATCCCCGTCGAGGTCGATGTCGCTTCCGAATTACGCTACCGGGAACCGCCCTTGCGCGAGCGCGATCTCGCCATCCTCATTTCGCAATCCGGCGAGACGGCTGATACGCTGGCTGCGCTGCGTTTTGCCAAATCTCAGGGACTGCGCACGCTCTCCGTAGTCAACGTGCCGAGCTCGACAATTGCGCGAGAGAGCGAGACCGTGCTGCAGACGCTGGCCGGCCCCGAAATGGGCGTCCCCTCGACCAAAGCCTTCTCGTGCCAGTTGATCGTGCTCGCGGCTCTTGCGATCGCCAACGGGAGAGCGCGTGGTGAATTATCCCGGGCCACCGAGGCCACGCTCGTACAGGAGTTGCTCGAAGTTCCTCGCCTGATGACAGCTGCACTTGCAACCGAACCGCAAATCGAGAAGCTCGCGCGGGAGGTCGCCAAGTCGCGTGGCGTGCTATGTCTCGGTCGCGGCAGCTCCTTTCCGCTGGCGCTGGAAGGAGCGCTGAAGCTGAAAGAAATCGCCTATATCCACGCCGACGGCTATGCTGCGGGCGAGCTTAAACACGGTCCGCTTGCGTTGATAAGCGATGGTGTGCCTGTCGTGGTGATCGCCCCTTCCGACTCGCTGTTCCAAAAGACGGTCTCAAACATGCAGGAAGTTGCAGCAAGAGGTGGCAACATCATCCTAATAACCGATCCAAAGGGAGCCGAGGCGGCCTCTGTGAACTCGCTCGCGACCATCGTATTGCCTGACATGGGGGCAAGCTTTACTCCGATAGTTTATGACATTCCGATGCAGCTCTTGGCGTATCATACTGGGTTGCTGATGGGCACAGATGTTGACCAGCCACGCAATCTCGCTAGGTCTAAGTCGGTCATTGTCGAATAGGTTGCCTTGATTATCGCCGACCCGACGCTCACCACCAGAATATCGGCGTACTTCGAGCGGGTTGGTGACATCGGTCAAGTTGCGTCGAGCGCGCCGCAGCTTGACTCTCCCTTTGAACCTAAGCTGAACTGCAAGACGCCGGCCTTGGGCGATACCCCGCTCAGCACTTTACGTGACGCAATCAGCATCGCGCCAACCCTTCTTGGCGTGACCATCCCGCATAACGACCAACGCTTCATGGCATCGGGGCGCCGTCTTTCAAACGGCGCTCAAGATCTTCCGGTTTTCTTCCCAAATGCAGGAACTTGCCGGCGCCGCGGCTGTGGCGTGCTCATCTGGGCGGCGACGACCTCCCCGTCATTCATTGGCTGCACGATCGACCTGTTGGTAAGTGTGAGGAGCAGCCAGAGCGCAAGTTCAAGAAGACAGAATTGACGTGCCGACTGACGTCAATGAGATTGTCGATCACGTCAGCTGCGCCGGACCCTTTCGCTTCATTCTGCGTGTGCAGTGTTTTGCGAAAAGATCATGCTCAAACAATTACCTAAAGCGCAATGACGATTTCTTCCTAATCTCATCGCCCTTTCAGGCGGTGTTCCTAAATAACCATGCAGCGAGCGTTGTGGCCGCAAGGGCCCCAATCAGTTGCGCGATGATGAAGGGAACAACGCTACTCGGAGCGATACCGGCAAAGGTGTCGGACAGCGATCGTGCGATCGTCACCGCGGGATTGGCGAACGAAGTGGATGCGGTGAACCAGTAGGCGGACGTTACGTACAAGCCAACGGCGTAAGGAACCACAGCGGGAGTTCGGCTCGCGCAGCCGAAGATCGTGACGAGCAAACCGAACGTTGCGGCGGCTTCTGCGATCCACTGTCCTGCTCCGGTTCGTTGTGTGAGCGAGACTTGCCAGAGCGGAATATCGAACATCAAATGTGCCGCAAAGACCCCCGTGAGCGAACCGGCAATCTGCGCGAGAATATAGGCCCACAGGGCTCGCCACGTCAGTTCGCCTCGCAAGGTCAAGGCCAGACTCAGCGCGGGATTGAAGTGCGCTCCCGACAGCGGCCCGAAGACCAGGATCAGGACGACCAGGATCGCACCAGTGGAGATGGTGTTGCAGAGAAGCGCGAGCGCGACGTTGCCGCCGGCGAGCCGCTGCGCCATGATACCGGACCCGACCACGGCAGCGAGAAGGAACGCCGTGCCGAGCCCCTCCGACACAATGCGTCGTCCCATGGACGGCATCAGAATTGTCCGAGCGGCGCATTTCGTAGGACCGATCTCCTCAAGTCCGCTCTTTCGCGCCATTTCATCTCGCCGGTCATCGGGTTGCATTGAGTGTTCCTGCACAAGGGACATTTTGGCTGCTCGACCGCTTGGGCCGCTCACGCTCGTCGCAAGGATGCAATGAAGCGGCTCAATTCAGCGGTCAACTCAGAACTGCTCTTGGACAGCGCCTGCGCCGACTGCAGGACGCCGCCTGCCGCTGTATCCGTGGTTGCGGCGCCATGGGCGACCTGGCTCATTCCGCTCGCAACCTCCGAGGTTCGCGCGGCGGTCTGCTGGATGTTGTGCGCAATCTCGCGCGTTGCCAACAGCTGCTGTTCAACAGACTCCGACACAGCACCCGAAATCTGCGAGATGCGGTCGATCGTTGCGCTAATGGAAACGATTTCAATCACCGATTTGCGGGCGACCGACTGCATCGCGCCGATTTGCGCAGCAATCTGCGAGGTGGCATCAGAAGTCTGATCCGCCAAAGCCTTGACTTCCTGCGCGACCACCGCAAAGCCGGTGCCGTATTCGCCCGCACGTGCGGCTTCAATCGTGGCGTTGAGCGCAAGCAAGTTGGTCTGGCGTGCCACTTGCGCAATGAGCCGAACGACGTCGCCGATCCGTTCGGCCGCATCAGTGAGCTCGGAGATCTGCCTGTCAGTCTGCGCCGCCTGGCGGACCGCCTCCAGCGCAATCTTCGAGGATTCCTGCACCTGCCGCCCAATTTCGGAGGCAGAGGTCATCATCTGTTCCGTCGCGGCAGCAATGAGCTGGATATTGGAAGAGGCGCTGTCGGATGCTGCCGAGACGTGGCTCGAAACGCCGGTCGTGTGCTTGGCCGACTGAGTGAGGCCAAGAGCCGCACTTTCAAGCTGGCGGGAGGCGTTAGCCACCGTCTGAATGACGTTACCGACGGCCGCCTCGAACGCATCAGCAAGCCGCTCTAGCTCCGCGCGGCTTCGCTCGCCCTGCAGGCGGTCGCGTTCCAACTGTTCGGCAAGGTCGCGCTCAGCCTTCAGGCGCATGCCCTGCTTGAAGTCCTCGACCGCCCGTCCCATGTCCCCGATCTCATCTTTACGATCAAGACCCGGCAGAACAATCTCGAACTGACCGGCACCAAGCTGACGCATCGCCACCGTCATACGTGAAATGGCACCGCCAATGCGACGGCCGAACAGCAGCGCAAACGTCGCGACCAGGCCCATCGCCCCAACCACCAGCCAAAACAGGAGATCGCGGGCATTTGCCGCGCGCAAGCCAGCCGCGGCGCTTCGGCGATCGGCTTCTGCAATTGCCTGTGCCAATGCCGGTCGATGGCTGCCATAAACCTTGGCAATATCCTCCATCTCCTCGTTCAGCGACTGCTGGACCAACATGAAGGCAGAAAATGCGGCTTGATAGGACTTGAGAAGCCTCTCAAGTTCGGGGCGAATACCCGGTGAGAGATCTGAGGTGGCCAGCAGCCCGGCGAATTCGGCGCCAGACTTGTCAAAATCCTGGCCGTATTTTTCTTCGCCGTGCAGCATGAAATCCTTTTCATACCCGCGCATCCTCTCCATGAGAACGGTCAACCTTGGCTGGTCGAGCTCGGCAAGCCGCCCTTCCAGCTGAAGCTCGGCCGTGCGCAGCCCGCCCTGGAGCCCCTCCTCGGCGTTAAAACCAAGCGCGCGCTCGGCCGAGACGATGTTCTGAAAGCGAGCGGCGTAGAGGTCGATCCCGCTCCGCAGTCCGGAAGAGCTCTTGAGAGGATCGCCCTCAGGCAATCGCGCCGCAATGCCTTCGATGTCGCCGAGCATCGCCATTTCGTGCTTGAGCAGCTCGGCATGGCGCTCAATCATTGCCTCGTCGCGCCGACGCAGGAATTCGGTCGTCACATGTTGCGATTCCAGAAAGCTCTGGGAGAGCGCCGCAAACCGGTCACGAACGCGAGCGGCCTCGTCCGCATCACCCTGGACCTGCGCCGCGTGGTTCAACCCGACCAGGCAGATCGCGCCGGTCGCAATGACCGCGATGATGCCAAGCAGGCCGATCTTTAATCGCAAGGAGGCACTGAATGTTCGGCTGGCCGGAATCTGCAGCTTGAGCAAGCGCCACAATGGGGTGCGTTTGAACGAGAGCGCGCGAAGTGTGAGAGCTGAGAACAATGCTTTCTTTCCTTAAATGGCGCATGGCTTGCCAATCCTGCGGCCGATGAAAAACTGTAAGACGTGAGACTATCACTCAACGCTAAACATGCCGCTGCCGTTTGTCGGCGACGGCCCAGCTAAGTCTAGGGCGAACTGGCAGACAGACCGATCTGCCAGTGGATTGGGTGCATTTGTGCTCGCCAAGGAGACCATCAGGACGAGCGCACAGGTCAGTTGGGGCTCATCATTCAAGTGGCTCGTTAGCGGCAGCATAGGGGGCCTACGGCGGCTCCACGCGAGGGAAGAACTAGGTTTTTACGGGAACAGGCCGCGTGTTTCCTTGGCACCGCGAACACGCTCGACGCCTATTGCCATGGCCGCGGTGCGATTGAACAGATTTTCGCCTTTGCTTCGCGCCAGGACACGCTCGAAAGCACGATCCAGGAGTTGATACTCCCGGCGCATGACTTCCTCCTCCTCCCAGAACAATCGCTGAAGGTCCTGCACCCATTCAAAGTAACTGACGACAACACCTCCCGAATTGCAGAGAATATCGGGAATGACGAACACCTCGTCCTGGCGTCCTTCCAGAATTCGGTCAGCTTCCGGCGTGGTCGGTCCGTTGGCGCCTTCGGCAAGGATCCGGCAGCGCAGTTTAGCGGCCATTCCAGCGTCGATGACCCGTTCGACGGCAGCCGGAACAAGCACGTCGCACGGCACGGTCAGGATCTCTGCAGGATCCAGAGCGAGCTCATTGGAGTAGCCATCAAGGCTTCCTTGCGAGGCTGCGTGCCGGACCAGTTGTGGTATGTCGAGCCCACGAGGGCGGTAGAGCGCGCCGGTGTGATCGCTGACCGCGATCACTTTCACTCCCATGTTATGCAGCTCAAGCGCGGCGATCGAACCGACGTTTCCAAATCCTTGAACAACCGCCGTTGAGCCATTGAGACGGATTTTGAGCTCGTCTGCAGCGCGCCTGACCAGATGAGCCACACCCCGGCCTGTCGCTTCACGACGGCCGAGCGTTCCACCAGCGCTGACGGGCTTGCCCGTCACGATCTCGGTGACGGTTTGGCCCTGGTACATCGAATAAGTATCCATGAACCAGGCCATGATCTGCTCGTTCGTACCGAGGTCAGGAGCCATAACATCGGTGTGTGGCCCAACGAAGGGGATCATTTCCTGCATATAACGGCGCGAAAGCGCCTCAAGCTCGCGCTTCGACAAGGTCGAGGGGTCGACATTGATGCCGCCCTTGGCCCCGCCATACGGCAATCCGACCAGGGCACATTTCCAGCTCATCCAAATGGCGAGCGCTGCAACTTCGCCGAGGTCGACTGTGGGCGCGAACCTGGTGCCCCCTTTTGTCGGGCCAAGCGTCAAATGATGCTGTACCCGGTAGCCCTCGAACACCGCGGTGGTGCCATCATCCCGGTGAATTGGACACGATACTGTGACAGATCGCTTCGGCAACAACAGGCGCGGTCTCGCATCATCCGGTATGCTCAGGTAATTCGCGATCACCTCGAATTGCTTTACGGCCATCTCAAACACTGGCCCACGATATGCAGTCACGCTAGCTCCTCAAGCTGGATATGAAAAATTGAACGCTCATGCGTCGGGACGCTTTGGGCCCTGAACAGGTGATGCGATTTCGGGACGTGGAGATGGTCGCCGTTACCGCAAGAGCGCAGCTTGCGCTCACGCCGAATAGAGGACCAATGCCACGAAAGCGAGATTGACGAGGGCGGCCACGATCGCCAGCAACCAAGTGGTCGCAGGCGAAATGTCTGGAGTATCTTGCGAGTCTGGGATCCAAAGGGGCGGCGGCGGCATCTCAATGTCTCCGAAAGCTTGCATTACAGCGAATCGAGCAAGCAAGATGAAATTGCCTCATGGCCATCAGGCGAGCCAGTTGTTCAAATCTATGGCGCGGCCGCGCTGATCTTGATCAAGAGTAGAGAGGCTCTGAACCATGTTTAGCTCGTGGCGTTCACATCGCCTTGACGATGTTCTCGGTAACCTTCTTGGCGTCGCCGAGCAGCATCATGGTGTTGTCGCGGTAGAACAACGGGTTGTCGATGCCCGCGTAACCCGAAGCCAGCGAGCGCTTGATGAACATCACCGTTCCGGCCTTCCAGACCTGCAGCACCGGCATGCCGTAGATCGGCGAGGACTTGTCCTCTTCGGCCGCCGGATTGGTCACGTCGTTGGCGCCGATCACGAAGGCGATGTCGGCCTGCGCGAACTCGGAGTTGATGTCCTCGAGCTCGAACACCTCGTCATAGGGCACGTTGGCTTCGGCCAGCAGCACGTTCATGTGGCCGGGCATGCGGCCCGCGACCGGGTGAATGGCGTATTTCACCTCGACGCCTTCCTTCTTCAGGATGTCGGCCATCTCGCGCAGCGCGTGCTGGGCCTGCGCCACCGCCATGCCGTAGCCGGGCACGATGATGACCTTGGAGGCGTTCTTCATGATGAAGGCGGCATCGTCGGCCGAGCCGAGCTTGGCGGGCTTCTGCTCGCCCGTACCGCCGCCGGCCGCAGCGGTCTCACCGCCAAAGCCGCCGAGGATGACCGAGATGAAGGACCGGTTCATCGCATGGCACATGATGTAGGACAGGATCGCGCCCGAGGAGCCGACCAGCGCGCCGGTGATGATCAGCGCGGAATTGCCGAGCGTGAAGCCGATGCCCGCGGCCGCCCAACCCGAATAGGAGTTCAGCATCGAGATCACGACCGGCATGTCGGCGCCGCCGATCGGGATGATCATGAGCACGCCGAGCAGAAGCGCCAGGATGACGTTGAGCCAGAAGAACACCAGGCTGCCGGTGACGACGAGGCCGACGATGCAGGCGACCAGCGCCACCGCGAGGGCGACGTTGATCACGTGGCGGGCCGGCAGGATGATCGGAGCGCCGCTCATGCGCGCCGAGAGCTTGAGGAATGCGATCACCGAGCCGGTGAAGGTCAGCGCGCCGATGGCGACGCCGAGCGACATTTCGACCAGGCTCTGGGTGTGGATATTGCCGGGCGTACCGATGTCGAAAGCCTCGGGCGCGTAGAACGCGCCGGCGGCGACCAGCACCGCGGCCATGCCGACCAGCGAGTGGAAGGCGGCAACCAGCTCCGGCATCGACGTCATCGGCACGCGCCGGGCGATCACCGCGCCGATCGCGGCGCCGATCGCGATGCCGACGATCACCAGCACCCAGGCGAGCCCGTCGGCCGGCGGATGGTTGGCAAGCGTGGTGGCGACCGCGATCGCCATGCCGATCATGCCGAACAAATTGCCCTGGCGCGATGAAGCCGGGCTCGACAACCCGCGCAGCGACAGGATGAACAGCACTCCCGCCACGAGATACAGAAATGCAGAGAGGTTGGCGCTCATCTCAGGTCCCCATTGATCCCATCAGCCCGAGGTGGCCGCTTACTTCGACTTCTTCTTGTACATCGCCAGCATGCGCTGGGTGACAAGGAAGCCGCCGAAGATGTTGATGCAGGCAAAGATCAGCGCGACAAAGCCGAAGGCACGGGCCCAGCCCGAGCCGCTCGAGACATTCGCGACGCCGCCGGCAAGCAGCGCGCCGACCACGATCACCGAGGAGATCGCGTTGGTCACGCTCATCAGCGGCGTGTGCAGCGCCGGCGTCACCGACCACACCACGAAATAGCCGACGAAGACGGCGAGAACGAAGATCGACAGCCGGAAGATGAAGGGGTCGACGACCTGTGCAGCATGCTCCATGGCGGCTCTCCTTAAACCCGATTTAAGATGATTTGGGCTGGAAGTTCGGGTGGATGACGGCGCCGTCTTTCGTCAGCGCCGTGGCCTTGACCAGCTCATCGTCCCAGTTCACGGCGAGCTTCTTCTCTTTCTTGTCGACCATGGTCTCGATGAAGGAGAACAGGTTGCGGGCATAGAGGCTGGAGGCCGAGGCCGCGACGCGGCCGGCGACGTTGGTGTAGCCGACGATCTTGATGCCATCGAGGTCGACGACCTCACCGGCCTTGGCACCCTCGACATTGCCGCCGCGCTCGACGGCGAGATCGACCAGTACCGACCCCGGCTTCATCGACTTGACCATGTCGGCGCTGACGAGCTTCGGCGCCGGCCGGCCCGGGATCAGCGCGGTGGTGATCACGATGTCCTGCTTCTTGATGTGTTCGGCGGTGAGCGCGGCCTGCTTGGCCTGGTACTCCCTAGACATTTCCTTGGCGTAACCACCAGCGGTCTGCGCGTTCTTGAACTCCTCGTCCTCGACGGCGAGGAATTTCGCACCGAGCGATTCCACCTGCTCCTTCGTCGCGGGCCGGACGTCGGTCGCGGTGACCACCGCGCCGAGGCGGCGCGCGGTCGCGATCGCCTGGAGGCCCGCAACGCCGACGCCCATCACGAACACCTTGGCAGCGGGCACGGTGCCGGCCGCGGTCATCATCATCGGAAAGGCGCGGCCGAACGCCTCGGCGCCCTCGATCACGGCGCGGTAACCGGCGAGGTTGGCCTGCGAGGACAGCACGTCCATCACCTGCGCGCGGGTGATGCGCGGCATCAGTTCCATCGCGAAGGCGGAGACGCCGGCATCGGCTATCGTCTTCAGCGCGGCCTCGTTGCCGTAAGGGTCCATGATGGCGATGACGAGCGCGCCGCGCTTGTACTGCGCCAGCTCGGACGCCTCGGGACGCTTCACCTTGATGATGATATCGGCGTCCTTGAGCGCGTCAGTGCTGACGGTGGCGCCGGCCGCGGTGAATTCGGAATCCGGCAGGCCCGACTTGATGCCGGCGCCCGCCTCCACGGCGATTTCGGCGCCCAGCGCCCTAAACTTCTTCACCGTATCAGGCGAAGCGGCGACACGCGGCTCCGACGGATCGATTTCCTTGGCAACGGCGATCTTCATGACACCTCCCGGCGAGCGCCGCCTGTCTTCGTAGCAGTATTCCGAGCGCACCGGCCTGCAGAACGCCCGAATTGGTTCGTAGTGATGACTTGTTCGCACTGGATATAAGGCTCGTTTGGCAGACTCTATCAGATGCCCTGCGCCGTTCTTTGGGGGGGGGGGGGCGCCGAGCCTTTCAAGCTCTCTCGACCAAGATCTGTGCCGCTCTCCCAGTCAGTCCGATCCGCCGACCGCAATCAATCCGCTGGTCCGAATGATTAGGCAATGTTGCCCGCGCGTCATTCCATGACATCTCGCCTTGCGCCGCGCTGAGATACGGTCCTTCGTGTCACCCGTGCAACGAAAGCTAGCTCACACTTGCCGCGGATGAGGCTCAAGGTCAGGCGCCAGTACTGCGGCCAGCTGCCGATTGGCCTCACATAGGATCCCGCCCCATTGCATTTCCCCTCGGGTCTACGGGCAAACTAGCACCGGGAAGACGTCGTTTCTCGGCGATCTGACTGCCTTCGCTGGAAACTAGCGGTGAAACTCCACGAAAGACTGGAGGTAAGTGAATGATTCCTGCAAGATACGATGGATTTTGACGCGCGAACGAATCAGCATCGGAAAGCACCCGCACCGAATGTCGCGCGCTCTGGCGCAGCCGGAGACCTAACTGGTCGTCGTGAGGTTGAGTTTCAGCGTGCGCGGCAGCGATCGTCCGCCATCCATGACGATTGATTGTCCCGTCACCGCGGAAAACTCCGATGTACAGAGAAACGCCACCATCCGGGCGACCTCCTGTTCGGTGACCAGTCGCGCCATCGGTGTTTCCATGACGACGCTGGCCTTGTAGTCGGCCATCATATTGGTACGCTCGCTGGCGATCTGGCCGGGTACGATCGCGTTGACCGTAACGAGCGGCGCAAATTCGAGCGCGAGGCACTGCGTCAAATGGATCAAAGCCTCTTTGGCAAGCCCGTATACCGAATGCGACCTCGCATAGGCCGAGGTTGCGCTCACATTGATGATCCGGCCCCAGCCCATTCGCTCCATGCCTGTGATCGCGCTTTGAGCAAGCTGGTACGGGGTCCTTAGATTCACCGCCATGACCGTCTCCCACTCCGACAAGGATAGCGACCGAAACGGTGTATCTGAATAGGGACCCGCATTGTTGACTAGGATGCCTAAGGCTCCCAGTCGCTCTGTGACCCGGCATACAAGCGCTGCCGCCGCCTCTGGGTCTCTTAGGTCAACCGGAAACAGCATCGCTTTTCCACCGATCGCGGCGATGCGAGCGACAATGCTTTCGCCCTCGCTCAAAGCACGCCGGCAATGCACCGCGACACGCGCCCCACGCCGGGCGAGCTCGACTGCGATTGCAGCGCCGGTGCCTGATGAGGAGCCGGTGACAAGGGCGACCTTGCCGTTGAGATCACATTCGCCCGCACTCATGGATCGATTCTCCTAGACCAGATCAACTTCAGCTTCGACTCGTCCAGATATTTGTTGTGTATCAGGTCGATCAGATCCTTGGCGGATGTGGCGAGCTCCGCCTCATAGGCGGCGCGATCGGTCACCTCGATGCGCTCGATGTAATCCCAGGGGCCGCCGTCGAACGGCACCGGCTCCGTCAGGCGATGAATCCGATAGCTGATGATCGTCTTCAGCTTTGCTGTAAACGGATAGTCAACCTCGCGCTCGAAGCGTTCATATTCGTCCGGGTCGACACCGGTTTTCAAGGCGGTCAGGATATAGACGACCGTCGTCATCATTTGCTCCTTATGAATATTGCTCAGAGAGGACGAACGAGCTTTGATAGCCTGAAGGCCAAGCTTCGGCAGATCCTTATGTTTGGGATCATCGGGCGCCGATAAGTACCGCTGTCCGCCAAGCACGAGCCACTCGTCTTCACCATCCCGCTCGTCTCCGACGCCAAGCTACACGCGTCATCCGTCACGTCCCTGGCAGGGCTTCGATCAGCGCGGCGCAAAGAGCCCGCGAGGAGACTGCCAGTCCTCTTTTGGGAAAAAAAGTTGGCTCGAGGCTTATGCCTGCCGATCGCTCGACGCCTTCGCGAAAGCCGCCTCGACGGCCGGCCAGACTTGCGTTCCGAAGCGCATGATGACGTCTTCGTAACTGACGCCAGGAGCCGGAACCGGAAAGATGTTGAAGCCGGTGACGCCGGCGCGGCGGAGGTCAATGACGTGCTGGGTCACCTCTTCGACAGTCCCGCAGAGGGTGAGAGCATCGACATGGCGGTCGGTGACGAGAGGAAATAATGCGGCGAACGGGGCGACGCCGGCAGCATAAGGGACTGGACCAATGGCATCGACGACCTCTTTTGGCAATGTAAGTCCCTGTGTCTGAAGCGTGTAGAACCGCGAAGTGGCTTGCGCAATGATCCGCGTCACTGAAGGGCGCAATATATCGCGCGCCTGCTTACCGTCATTGGCGATACAGCAATCAAGGCGCGCGACAAGCTTGATCTCGCCCGGAGAACGGCCGGCCTTTGTCGCCCCCTCGGCGACGGCCGACGCGAAGGCCTTTGCTTCGTCGACAGAGCCGCACCCTTCCATCATCACGCCATCGGCGACTGCGCCGCCCAATTTCTGACCGAGCGGACCATTGCTTGCGACGCGAACAGGGACGCGCGCGCGCGGCGGCGTGAAATTCAATCGGCCGCGGTGAAATCGAATGATCTCGCCCTGGTAGTCGACCTCCTGCCCGGCCATGAGCTGACGAATCAGATCGACGGCTTCGCGAATGGCGAGAGGCGGCTTGCGCGATTGGATCCCGAGCTCGGCGAAGCCGGAGACACCCGCGCCGATGCCGAGAATGGTGCGCCCCTTCGAGATTTCATCGAGGGTGCCCAGGGCCATGGCGGTCAAAGCCGGGTGGCGCGCGAACGGATCGGTCACGCAGGGACCAAGCTTGACGCGTGAGGTTTGCCCGGCCAGATAGGACAGACACGAGTAGGTTTCGCGGTAGAAGCGCTCATCCGCAAGCCAGACGGTTTCAAATCCGCTCTCTTCGGCAAGCCTGGTACGAGCGGCAAGGCGGGACACCGGTTGGTCGCCGAGCATCAACAGTTCTATCGACATGAACGTCTCCGACAGTTGCCTCCCTCCGCGCTCAAGCGAGCTGACCCGGCCGAGAGGTGATGAAGAAAAAGGGCTTGACTTGCCGCCTCGCCGGTCCGCGGCCAGGTCCCTAACCAGCCGAGGCATCCGATCCTTGAGGGCGAATGCGCGATGACGCCGAGCCACGTATTCGGGCGTCGCCATGGCGCCGGCCTTCACGAGGGTGGATTACCGGGCAACAGATAGACGAAGAAAGCCGGTCACGCTGACGCCGAATAGGGTCGGCGTCAGCAAAGAGTGACTGGCGAAGCACGAAAGCGAAGAACGACATGCGCGTCCAGGCCGCTCTCAACTCAGCTTCATCTTGTTGAAGCGCTCGAAGGAATCCCAGTACTTCGCAACGCCCGCGAGCTCGGAACGAGTCACCCTCGCCCAATTGTCATACCAAAGCAGACCCCAGGCCGCGTCATCCAGAAGAATCTTCTGCGCATCCTTGACTGCGGCCATGCGCCTGGCTGGATCAGCCTCTCGGATATTCTCGTCGATGATCTTGTCGAGGGCAGGATTGGCGTAGCCCCCCTTGTTGGTCGCGCTGGCTTTGCTGTGAAAATTCCAATAGAGGTGATAGAATGGGTCGTTGATCCAGGACTGCCACGATTCAATCGACAGCTCGTGCCCGCCGGTCGATGACAGTTGGCGGAAGGTCGCGTCAGTCTCCTTCTCGATGCTGACCCGGAATCCGATTTTCTCCAGTTCGCGCTGAATCCATATCGCTGCTTGCTCATGCGGCGCATATCCAACACGCACCGCGAGCTTGACCGGGATCGGCTCCGAGCCGAGCCCAGCTTCCGCCATCAGTGATTTTGCTTTGGCGACATCGTAATTGTACGGCGAGAGCGAACCATCATGGCCGGGCGTTTGAGCTGCGATCGGGCTTTTCATCTGTTCGCCATAACCGTAGAGGACGTTCGGGATGATTGCGTGGATCGGCATCGCGTAATTGATCGCCTGGCGAACTTTCACGTTATCGAACGGTTTTTTCTTCAGATTCATGCAGAGAAAATTGCAATTGGTGTCGGGCAGCGACACGACATTGAGACCCGGCTCGCCCTCAAGGCTCTTGAGATTCTTCGGCGACATCGAGTTGGGTCCGATCACCATGTCGATGGCTTTGCGCTTAAGCAGGAGAATCCGGTCAGCCTCATTCGCCGTTGATTTGATGACGATGCGCTTGAAATAGGGTGACGCCCCCCAATAGCCTTGTGTGGCTTCCAGAACCACCTCGACGCCTGGCTCGTTTCTGACGGCTTTATAGGGCCCGAGCCCGGCCGTGTTGCGCTTAAGCCATTGAGAGGCCCAAGGATCGTCGGCGGTCGCGTGCAGCTTGATCTCTTCGGGATCAAGAAGTGCGTTGTTGGACAAGGACAGCACGTCGAGCAACATGGCACTCGGCGCCGGCAGGTTGATCGCAAAGGTACTATCGTCGCGCACCTCGAATTGATCTGCCTCCGTCACCCCGATCATGGTTGGAAAGATGAGCCGCATGTAGCCGGAAGATTGCAGCCCACGGTCGAAGAGATATTTCACCGCGTTCGCATTCACCGGCCGGCCGCTCGGAAATTTCAGGCCACGACGGATGTTGACGACAAGGGTTTTGTTGTCGTTCTCATACGTCCAGCTTTCGCCGATGCCGCTTGCGAAAACAGCGGGCTTGGAAATCGCAAGGTTAGGCGATCCGGCGACTGGCTCTGCACCCCAGCTCAGCACCGTGTCGTAGATGTTTGCCTGAACGATATAAGCGCCGTCGGACTTGAATTGCGCCGGATCGAAGGAATCGATATCCGTGCCCCAGGCCACCGTGAGCGTCGGACCAGCCTGTGCATTTGCAGACCCGGTAAAAAGGCCCGGCGTGAACATCGCACTGCCGCTCGCCGCCAGCTTGAGAAAGCTGCGGCGTGATTGATTTCCCAACATTCAAGTCCCCTGCGTAGGTTCTGGATTTGCGTGAACAAGCTCGAATGACGTGGATAGCTCTGTCTCGTGCGCACGAGTCTTCGAAGGCGCTCCCGCAAAGGAGCGACCCAGGAAGTTCCGCTTGCGTCCGCACAATCGACGATCGCGGAGATAAAGATGCGCCTGACGTGTTCAGACACACAGCTCGGGATAAGGCATGAACCGCTGCAGGATCCTCAGGCAGAGGCGTTTCCGCGCCTGCCTTTCGGAGCGGCCGCCGATCGCTTCTTTACGGGTTTGTCGATAACGCGCGAGAGGCAATTGGCCGCCTGCATGATGTCATCGGTCACAGCCGCGCGGGCGGCGGGGCCGTCGCGATGCGTCAGCGCATCAAGGATGCGGCGATGAGCATCCATGGAGCGGCGCAGGTGCGCGGCGTCGGGCGCAACGAGCACGAAGCACGGGCCAATCAGAACCCAGAAATTCTCGACCGCACCAAGGATGATGGGTGCTTGAGCGATCTCATAGATCCGCCTATGAAAGGCGAAATTCGCCGATAGATAAGCGGGCACATCGACTGCATCGGCCGCCGCCTGGAGACGATCATAGAGCTCAGCGACCTCACTATCGTCAACGCCCGTCATGCGGATTGCCGCGCGCTCGGCAAGAAGCCCCTCAAGCGCCACCCGTGCATCGCGCACGTCGCGCAATTGCGCGCCTGACAGATGAACGACGCTCAGGCGCGCCGTGTCGCTGAACTCGAATGCACCTTCAGCCTGCAGGCGGCGGAGCGCCTCGCGCACCGGCATCGGGCTCGAACCCAACGCCTCGGCAAGTCCTCGAATTGTCAGCCTCTGGCCCGGCGCGAAGCGGCCGGCCATTACGCCGTCACGCAAATGCCGGTAAACCTGATCCGCCATCGAGTCCCGGGCAACGGACGGCAGTAGCGGCAGCGGTTTCTTGTCCTTCACCTTCGCGGGTCCCCCCAAGTCTTAATTTCGGATATGTGATCACAAATTCGCGTCTACGTCAAGTTTGCTCAGCCCATTCTTGATTTTGGACTTAAGGTTGCAGACTTGTCGGGTCGTTCGGTCAACGTGAGACTTCAGATGGGACGCGAGCGGCGGAGCACCGTTCGTCCCGCGGATCATGGGCCTGAAAAACCGGTTCTTGGAAAGGCCTCCGGCGGGCATGCCGGAGGCCTTCTGGAGGTCAAACTCGATTCTAAAAGCCTCTTCCTTTCTCCTTCGTGCTAGTTGCCAAAACAGATCACCAATTGCGCTGAGCTCGCAGGAGCAAGCTCACCGTGCTCTGGTCCTTCAGCTCGTAGGTAACTCCGGGCTTGGCAATACCCGTCTGCGCCGGCAACACCACAGTGCCGCCGGCCGCATACTTCTGGTCGAGCACGCTGTATGCCAGATCGGCCGAGAAGGTCAGGTTCTTGACCGGAGTCCAGCGAGTGATCACGCCTGCGACCGCATAGTTGAAGTCGGGGTTGCAGCCGGCCGCGCCGCTCGAGAGCGCAAGGCCCGCGACGAATGCACCGCAGATGTAGCCTTTCGCTGCACTATTATATCGCGCAGCAGCCCACGCACCGTAGATGCCAGTGTTCCAGTAAGGATCCCAGTTGTGGGTATAGCCGCCACGGAAGCCGTAGGTGGTGGTCAGTTCCTGACGGGAGCCCGCCACGAAGACCGAGTCGGCGAGACCGGCAAGGCCGACGCTCTGGTAGACCCCCGCAAGTC
>NZ_JADYVQ010000035.1:0-34159 GCF_020193895.1 Bradyrhizobium sp. NBAIM14
GATATCTCGCAACGCCGAAGCCCACAGCGTCAGCGTATCTTCAACTGACGCGCCACCAATCATCAGATCCCGAATCATGGTCGCCCATGGATTCAGAACCTTCAGGAAGATGCAACTGTAATGCTAGCAGCTATTTCGTTCAGCGCGCTTGGATGCGCAAGATGGGGATGGTCGGTGCTGCCGCACACCGGGCAGGCCAAATTTGGAGCCAGCAGGCTGCGCAGATGAATGGCCTCAGATGAGACCGCCTCGTCGGCGAGCTCTGCGATCGGAACAATTTCCGTACGCGCGGTCCGATCGCGGAGCTGGTCCGCTTCAGCTTCAACGATCTGCCCTTTTGCTGTACTTACCGCCTGCGCCGCCAGCGTGTGTTCCGATGCTCGTCGTGCTAGATCTGCCGATGCCCGAGTATACTGGTCGGAGACGGTACTAGCCTCGCGCAGAGCCTCGAGCGCGCGTTGCAGGTCGATGTCTCGTTCGTGGAGCGTCGCCTCATCGATGCCGGCGAGACTGGCTCTACGATCACCGATTTCACGACTTAAGCCATCCTTTCGCTCGCGATCCTGGGTGAGCTTCTCCAGCAGCGCAGTTATTTCATTTTGCGACAGCGTAGCTGTTTCTTCCGTTGCAGCGGCCGCCTGCCTGGCTGCAGCGTGCTCCTGTTGGAGCGCTCCTCGCTTCGCTAACAAGTCCATCGCATCGCCAAGACGATCAGCAAGAAGAACGCGATCCGATCGGCTGTTTAATTGCGCCGCAGTGGTGCGGTACGATTCTGATGTTCGACCGAGAGTCTCATCAATCGTTGCCAGCGCATCGGCCTTCTCGCGCAGTGTCGCTTCCGCCTGCTGTGATTTTTCCAGCGTATCAATAAACTCAGTCCGAGCTGCCGCCAGCTCAGTGTCGAGCCTTTCGGCTTCGCTCCAAAGGGGACCAAAATTCTTGAGGACCTGTTCTGCCGCTGCGTTGGCGGTTATCGCGTCCGCCAGTTGCGTTGTAGAGTCCGAGTGTAGTTTCTGCGCTTCCTCGCGTGCAACAAGCAAACCGTCGAGGCGGGTTTGGGCCTCCGCTGCCGTCCGCCGTGCATTTTGCAAGTCGCCTGCTAGGGAACGAAGCGGCTCGACAAGATCGAGTTCGGCAAGAGATTGATACTCATCAGCGGCTGCCTCGCGCGCCGCGTGCGCTGCGACCGCTTGAGCCTCAGCCCGTGCGAGGTCGCTGCGGGCGGCGGCGACGCGCTTGAAATGATCTAACCGCCCGCTGTGTTGATCGCGCTCCGCGCCTTTCTGTGCAATGGTTGAAGCAAGCTGCCTCTGCTCGTCCAGCAGCGCCTGCCTGGCTTCGTCATCAAGAAGCCCGATGTCGTCTCGACGCCGCTCCAATTGCTCGACAATTCTTCGTCGTGCGTCCGTTCCATCGTGAACGCGGACCGAGATCGCTGCGTAGATTTCAGTACCGGTGATCTTCTCCAGCAATTCTGCGCGCTCGCTCTCGGCGGCGAGCAGGAAAGCGTCGAACTCGCCCTGTGCGAGGAGCACCGTTCGCCGGAACTGGTCGAATGTGAGGTCGGTTCTCCTCTCCACCGCCTCACGGACCTGAGTCTTACCAGTCGCCACCGCGCTGCCGTCGTCGAGTCGATACAACGAACGCTGCTCATTCTGCAGCCGCCCATTTGCACGCCCTCGAGCCCGATTGGCCTCCCAGCGGACGCGATAGCGCTCGCCGTCCTGCCCAACGAAATCCACCTCGGCATATCCGCTGCCGGCGTCTCGGCGCAGGATCGCCCGGCCATCATGAATTGAAATCGCCTCCCCACTGGGATCGGGCGCATTCTCCCGTCGACCGACGGAGACTCGTGGATACTCGCCATAGAGCGCGAGGCAGAGCGCGTCGAGGATGGTCGATTTTCCGGCGCCGGTCTCGCCAGTGATGGCAAAGAGGCCGGAACCTGCAAGAGGTTCTGCGGCAAGATCGATCTCGAAAGGAGCACCAAGACTTGCCAGATTCTCGCCGCGGATAACCAAGATCCGCATGGCTATGTCTCCGCCTGTGCGCGGTGGAAGACATCGAGATGCGTGGCATCCGGGGCTACGCCGAAGGTGCGCTCAAATGCGAGCTTGAACAGATCCTCCGGATCTCTTTCCGCAAGGCGGATCATAGGATCGGCGGAAGTCACGTCGTTTGACGCCTCGGGTATTGCCGCGACACGGGTGTCGACGATGCGCGCCGGAAAGCTCTCCGCAATGCGGTCGACCTCCTCTCTGAACCCGGGCGATAACCCTTCTCTGGCAAGCCTGATCTGGACGAATGGCTGTTCATGAAGCGGCAGGTCCGATGAGAGGTTCATTGCCGTCAGATGATCACCAAGTTCGCTCAAGCGCATATCTTCCGCCTCAGGAAGGCGGACGAAGGCAACTGGCCGGTCGATCGGGATATGTTCGGATAGAACCGTTGTTCCGTCGAGGCTCACAAGAGTGACCCCGTGCGCGTAAGGCATCTCCGTCGCCGACAAGGGGATCAGTGAACCAGAATAGCGGACGGTATCACGACCGATGGCCTGAGCCTTATGCAAGTGGCCAAGCGCCACGTAGCTCGCTTCCGCCGGGAACACGTCGTGCGGCACAGCATGCTGGCCACCAACTAGAATTCTGCGCTCCGCGCCTTCCGACTCAATGCCGCCCGCAACATGGAGGTGTCCCGTCAGGACGAACGGTAGACCATCCATAGGTCCCCGTAACGTGTCGACCAATTCGGCATAGAGGCTCCGCACGCCAGCGATGACGGGCGAGCCTACTTCACCATCGAGCCGCGTCAAATTCGGAAGGCAGGCTGCGGTTGGGTAGGAGACTGCAAGCACATGAGCAGCTACCGAACCGCTTGCATCAGCGATGGGAACGAGATGACGGGCCGCCTCGACTCGCCCTTCGCGCCGCCGCACATTGCCCACGACACGGATGTTGAATGTCTCCAACAGAGGCCGCGGCGCTTCCAACCGACCAGCTGCATCATGGTTGCCAGCAGCGATCACCATAGCCATGCGCGGATGCGCGCGGCTGAGCCGCACGAGCGTATTGTAGAAGAGCTGTTGCGCTTCCCCGGAGGGGTTTTGGCTGTCAAACACGTCGCCGGCGATGACGAGGGCATCGACATCCCGCTCCACAACGATCTCTTCGAGCCGCTCGAACACCCTGCGGTGCTCGTGCTCCCGAGAGAACCCGCGTAGAGTTTGACCGATATGCCAATCAGCCGTGTGAAGGATACGGATCATTGTCTTTATTCCGCCGGATCTTGCACCGGAGGAGCGCCCGACCATTCTTCAGAGATTGCGCCCCAACCGACGCCACGCTCCTCGGTCAGCGTCCACACCTTCCAGAAATCCGGGTCCGCCGACTGCGGTCGCTGCGCATCGGGCAATTCATCGACCTCAACTAGCACCGGGATCGGCGCTGCCCAGCCCAAGAGAACCGCCTGGCGGGACGGAAGACTCGGCAGTTCGCGCAGCAGTCCCCCGACGTTGTCTGGGACAAGACGGGCTACGAGGTTCTGGTCGGAATCGTTGACGATTCGATGCAACAGAAATGTGTTGCACTGCGCGAGAACCGTTGGAGAAAGCTCCGACGGTCGCTGCGACGACAGGACTAAGCCCAATCCAAATTTTCGACCTTCGCGAGCGATCCGCTCGAACGCTTCGCGGCAGAGCCGGGATGCTGAAACAATATTTGCGTCATCCCCACCACCCCCGCCGCGCACGAACGTGTGCGCCTCTTCAAGCACTAAAACCGTTGGAAGTGCCTTGCCCTGAGCATGTTGCTTTCGATATCTCTGAGATGCCTCAAAAACCAGTCTCGCGAGGACGGCAATTACGATGTGAGTGGTTTCCGAGGGTACCAGCGACAGATCCACAATCGCAACTTGACCGTTTTCAGCGTTAGACATTCCGAGCAAGCCCGAGAGCCAATTCTCGAGAGTCGGCGGGTTCTCGGGCGCTATCACTTGCGCGAGCTGCCGATCGGCCAGCATTGAGCGTATTCGCAATGTTAGTGTAGCAATAAAGTTCGCGACGTTCGGGTTTGCTGAAGTGTCTGCCGAAAGGGCTTCGACATGGTCGGCAATTTTCCGAACATCAAATGGCGAGGGAGCGTCTTCGCTGATTTCTTCTTCAGCCGCTACCGGTGGCAGAGCCTGCTCGATAAGATCAAATAACGGAAGAAAAGCGCCAAATTCCGCGGCATTTGGCGCGTTGTAATAGAAGCGTTGGTTTTGATTATTCCAAACCGCGTGTGCGTCGAAGAAGGCCTTTGCGGCGGTCGCCAAGGTATCAAGATGTGCGCTTGCCAAATCTGCGGCCGGGATACGCCCATGAAAGTCCCGCATCACTTCCGATAGGTTCTTGTACGCTTGGCAGCAGCCGAGCAGCCCAACATAATCTGTGTAAGATGCGCCCGTACCATCGGCGATATATGCGAGAATGCGAGACCGATAGAGACGAACTTGCCTTACTATACCAACGTGGATGGGCTCCCGGAGTGTTCGCCCTGCACGCAAATTTCTCAGAGCTTGCATAAGCAGCGGTCGCTGCGCTCCCGGCTGGGCTTGGGTGACTGCGCCCCATTCATGGCTGTTCCACATCCACGCCGGCAGTGTTAGTGGGTTGTGCTGGTCTCCAGGCTTGAAGACACGCACCCTATCGGGCAGATCGGTAAACGCCCGAGCATATTCACCATTGGGATCTAACACGATGAAACGCATGTTCGGCATTTTGGTCGAATCACCAATTGCCTTGCTAGCTGCTTCCATCGACCACCGAATGAGTCCGGCAACCGTGCAGGACTTTCCACTGCCGGTGTTGCCCAAGACGGCGAGGTGGCGCCCAAACAACTTATCTGGGTCCACCATGATCGCCGCATTTGCTGCCATTGGCGACGAGCCAATTCTAACTCTCTTGTCGTCGGCTCGCGCTCCGACAATGGCTTCGATCTGTGCCGACGTCGGTATTAAGACCTGATCCCCGACCGATGGAAATGCGACGACGCCGCGGGTGAGTTCGTATTTGGTCGTTCCCGAGCTGCGTTCGCGCCGGAAGGTGAGGGTTCCGACCGGGGATAGCGACATTTTCCGAAGCGGAAACGGCAGATCGATCAGGCCGAAATCTTTGAGCCCAGCGCGCTTCGGATAGGGAGAGCGCTCGATGCCAATCCAAGTGATGTAGGCAACCGTCGCTCCAGCTTCGTTAGGGATAAGTACGTATCCGTTCAGACGTGGAAACCCGGCCGGTACGCCGGTATTCAATGCCGTGGAGTGCGGAGCATCCAGCTCGAGAAGCGCCCGAACCTCATCAGGCGCGACCGACTCGACCACACCTACCACAAGACCTGACAAACGTTCGATTGGAGTCGTCATGATCGCCTCACGCCACGCCAATTGAGGACGCCGGAGGCGGTACCGCTGGCGGATCGCTGGCTTTCGGATCGCCCGGACGATGCTTCAACAGTTCGGTCATGCGGCCGGATATGTAGTCGAGCGCCGGTTTTGGCAGATAGTTTGCGACTAGTGTTTGAAGGTCAGAGAAATGAGGCCCGATCATCAACGAGACCTGCGCATTGCGCGTCTTTTCTACGAATGCTTTGAGGCGATCGTCGGCCGAATAGGCCATAATCACCAAATGGGTCGACGGGATCGTGAGCATATCGAGCAGCACTCGATTGACATGATCGTCGCCGAACCCATAGCCGTAGGTCACGACAACGACGTTAGGTCGGCAAGCTGCGGCCGCAAAATCGCGAAAGAGCTCCGCATATGGATATTGCGTTGTTTCGACGTCCTTCGCAGGATTGGGGTAGATCATGACCGTATCGACGGGTTCTTTGGGAATGTCGGTATGATCCGCAGGCGCTCCGAATGGGATGCCCTTGCGATAGATTCGCCGTTCGTCCTTATCAAAAAACCAGTCCAGTGAACCATGGAGCTTAGTCAGGCGAATGACGCCCTCCATGAACCGCGGCTCTCCCCGAATGCCGGGTGGATTGTAGTGGACATCAACTTCAACGCGCGATGCTCGGAAGACCGGGTTCAGGGCACCGACGAATCTATCTATGATCCGAAGACCTGCAAAATCGCAACCATGTTCGATCAGGCGGTCGTAGTTTGTTGTGAAGATGTGCAAACGTTCACGAGATGCAGCGCGGCTCGCAAAACTCAGCAGGAATGATTGCAGAGCACCTTGGGCAGCATCTTTCGATGCGGGATCCTTTCCAGCAACAATCCCGCTTTCCGTCTTCAATAATGAAGTGAGAAAGCCAGACATCTGGGCGTCGATGCCCTTCTTGAGGGTTTGTTCTGCTCCCTTGTCGATGACTCCCAGCCCCTCAAGCAGAGCAAGCGCACTTCGAAACTGATCTTCGATGTTTGCCGCACCTCTTTTCATCGCCGTTGCTCCGGCCTGGGCGTGCGCATCGATCGCGGCGTCATATGACGTGCCAAATGTAACCTTGGCCATGCCTGTGGTCCCTACGCCCGCCAGGTAACCAACCGCTGTGGTGAACCCGCTGCCGAGCAGCAGGTTGAGGTGCTCTGCTTGGAAGACAGCAGAGAGCCACGGCTCGATATGCTTTCGAGCACTATTGGTCAGGGTGTCTAGTTCATCTGGGTCAGTGGGCAGATCGTGCCAGGCGCCTGAGTGACTGCCTACGCGATAAAAGTGCTTCTTATCCATACTTCCCCCAACCGCGATCGCGGCTCTTTTCTCCATCAATCGCGCCATGCGGAACGAAGTAAATTATCATCCCGCTATGCCTCATCGATTGCTGCTCCCGGCGACCATGGCCCGCTCGGCGGCCAAATTCGTTCTTCTTTCGATCCGACAACCAGCGGCATCAAGAAGAGGCGGAGATCGGCGACGGTAACGGCAAAAGCATTCGGTGCGGCTGCCATCCGATCGCGCCCGAGGAAGGCGTGCCACTGAGCAGCCCATGCTTCCGCAAATTCATCGGTCAGACCGATCGGGACAACGGATGGGAGGACCGTTCCGCGACGCTCGAAGGTCCGCTGAATTGCCTCGGCAACAGCGGCCCGGCGAAGTTCGAATGTTCGGGAGATTACCCAGAGATCATAGAAGTCCTTGAGCCGACTGTTGGCGACGCCGAGCGTCACGAGCGCTTCGAATTTCTCAGCCACCACTGTTTCGACCGGATATGCGCGAAGGTGCGGCGTTGGGGCGTCCAGCAGGGTGGGATAGTCGATCTCGACGGCCGCGGGTGTAATGGCGTCGCCGAAACCGATGTCGACCTGGATCGGAATTCGCGCCCCGGCGATAGTTGCCGTTGTGCGGACCCGCACGCCACCATATTCCAGCTCCTCACGAATCGGGGTCGCCATCAGCGCTGCGACATCAAACGTCACACCGTCATCGACAACCGGCTGCGCACAAATGGCCCGGAAGGTTTCGGCAATGGCTTCGGAGTCGCGGTCGCCGTGGCCAAGCAGATCCAGATCGCGCGTAGGCCGAAACGGATCGGCTATCCAGGTCACGAAGAGCATCGCACCTTTGAGGATGAAGCGGTCGCGGTGCGTCGACGCGCTTAGCCGGTAGAGCAGACGCTCGAGCGCATATCGCGTCAGGAGGATCTGGAAATCCGATCGCTCGGCACGTGCCCGATCGAGGAGCCGCGCTCGCACTGATGCGCCGATGTTGCGAGGCTCACGCGCCATCGGACACCATTGCTTCGACGTAGGGACTCATGACCGACCAGACCCGCACCTTGCGTGCGTAATGCCAGAGTTGATCCGGCTTGCATCGGCGACGGCGGAGGCCTTCGCGCAGACCCTCCATCGCGACGTCAAGGCCGATCTTGGTCCGGTAGCGAAAGCAATCGACAATTGTCCTCGCCGGATCCGTGATAGGAACGTCGACATTCTCAATGCGGTGACGCTCGACCCCTTCGGTAAGCGCCGATCCGGTGAATCGCACGAACCGGATAGGTGGATAATCGATCTTGGGTCGCCAGGCGGCGCGATCGATCGCCATCCATACAGCCGACGGCATCTGCAGCGTCAGTTCGTGGTATTGGAGGGCCGAGGTAAGGCAGACCACACCCTTTGGAACCAGGACTGCTGCCTCAGCGAGGGTATGGGCAGCCTCGAGGTGGGCGTCGGGGAGTTGATAGAGGCCACGCGCTGGGCGGACGACTGCCTCCTCCCGAACAAGACGGGCAAGCGTCTCCGGGCCGATGCCTTCGGCGACGAAATCCTTCAGCCGGAGCATTCCTCGGGTCTTCAGGAGGTCGAGCGCACGAAGTCGCTGGGCGCTGGTGGACGGCATGGAGTGTGACGTTTCCTCTGATCTGGAAATATATAGCAGAGGTTTTATCACAAGGTGGTTGGCTTGGGAATGCCCGAATCCTCGGCCATCCCCGTCCTTATTCGAAGCTTGACCGAGAGGTGTCGGACGACGACATGGTCGCCGACCTAATATTTTCTTAGTGCCCGATGAGACGGGAACGCGCGGCGAAGCTCTCATGACCGGCAGTCGCTATCCTGTCAGGGTAATCCGGCCATCCTTCAGCCGATGCCGACTGGCTTGTGCCAGATTGACCGTATTCCGCACGAATTCGAGCCGCGCAATCCCAGCGTGGTAGGCTCGAAACGCCTCGCTCAGGGCATTATCCGTCACCTCAGGCGAGACTTGATCATCCTTGCCTGTCGTGAGCGGCACATCGTCGAGTGATAGCCCGCGCCCGCAAAGAAACGTCCTCACGATGACCTCGAAGGTCATCGGTGGACGGTGATCCATATGCGCCTCGTCCCGCGCGATGCGTTCGCCTGTCACGGCGCAAGAAACCAGACCGTCAGAACCGCTGTGGATGGCGAAGAAGTTATCGCGGGCCTTGTAGAGATCGAAGCGCACCGCACGTCGAAAGGCTTGGGCGACCTCCTGCTTATGGCTGGGTGGTCGCTGGGAGATGCAGTGCGGATAGGAGAAATCCGTGCCGCTGCCGTCGGTGCGGATGATCCGGAAGCATTGCGTCCCATGCTCGGTCATCATGACCTGAAAATGGCTGACGCCACAGCCCACCTTGGCAACATATTCGGTGTGGCGTTCGAGAAGAGCGGCAACGTCGAGGCCATCCTCATCGCTCACTCGCTCACCGGGCTGGTAGCGGTTCAGCATGGCCTTGAAGAACGCCGTTGCGTCGCCTTGCTTCTCGAAGCTGCGTGTCGCCAGCTCGACGGGTTTCGAACGCCCCGCCATTCAAGCCGCCCCTGCTGGTGCTGCCGCAAACTCGAACTGCGCCTCGCAGCCATTATGCGCACATACCGGCTTTTTGAGAGTAAAGGGTCGCTGGAATTTCGTTCGACTGCACTTCTTGCAGGCAAACTGGCTGCGGAAAGTCTTAAACTCCTCCCAGCGCGCTTTCTCGTCACCAATCGAACCGTCGCCATAGGGCCCGTCCTGGAAGTGGCTGCCGAAATTTTCGATCTCGCCCTTCACCAAACTGTCGAGGAAGCGATTGTTGACGCCCGGCACCAGCGCTGGCACCAGCTTGGCATCCTTAAGCAGGCCGGCGAGCGCAGAGGCCAATTCGCTGCGTTCGTAGGAATAGGCCCTCTCCAGCGGTCGGATGCGGACGCTGACCCCGAAATCCCGACAGATGCCGAGAAGCCACTCCTCCTCCGCCTGGCGCATCTCGTTGGCCGCCGACTGGCCCGCTGCCCAACGCGCCTCGATCATCTCATCGCTGACCTTGTGATCAGCGAAACGCGGCCCGTAGGCCGGATCGAGGCCAATGATCCGGGTGAAGTGCCACGCTTTCGCCTCGAGCTGATCCTTCAAATAATTGAAGAACCGCTCGTCGTGCGTGGTGATCAGGATCTGGCAGTCTCCGAACATGGTGGCGATGAGTCCGGCAATGGTGCGCCTATGATCCGCATCGTAGGAGGTAACGATGTCGTCGAGCGCGATGATGGGCGCGCCTGCATTAAATTGCTTGATTGCCGCCATGCGCAACGCCAGCGCCACCGAATGGATCTGGGAGTCGCTCAAATAGCCACCCGGCTGCACGCCCGTGCGGTTCTTGGCGAAATCGATCAGCAGGTTGAGCCGCTGTTGGTTCGTGTCATCTTCCGCCGGCAGCTCCAACCGGATTGACGCGGCGCTCGCGCCCTGGATCCGCTTGTAGATGTCGTTCATCGGCCTCTGAAGCTTGTCGAGCAGAGCTTGCACCTTCTTGCGGATCTCGGCCGAGATTATCGTCGCCTGCGCCGTCAACGCGTCAGAGAGTTTCCCCAGCTGAGTTCGCGTCCGCAGGGCGAGGTCCCGCTCGCTCTGTAGCTCCAGCAGCCGATCGATCTTCGTCTTGGCTTTGATATAGGTGTGGTCGCCTTGCTTCGACTCGATGTCGACGATGGCCTGATCGAGCATAGCGAGCAGCTTGGCGATCGAGGTAACGATATCGGCCGAGGCCGGCACGGCAGCCTGAGGCCAGCCGGCGATGCCAGTTTGATATGCGATGAGATTGGCTTTCAGTTTCGCTTCATCGTCGCCAAGGAGGCCAATAAGCCCCGGTAACGCCGCCACCAATTGGGTATGAGCTTTGGTCGCCGCGGTCTTGGCTGTGTCGAGCACCTTCTTGGCGGCGGCATAATCGGCCAGCTCTTCCAGATGCTTGGCGATATGTCCTCGGATGGCCCCGGCACTGCCCGCCGCCGTGTCGGCTACGGGCGTTTCACAGACTGGGCATACAGCAGGCGCCGGTACACCTTCGGCGAAAAGCGGCTCTGCGGCTTTCCACAAAGCCTGAAACATGGTGCTCGCCGCCTTGCCGCGCTCCTCCGCTTCCTCCGCGACGGCGGCCGACAGCGCCCCCAAGGCCGCATCAAAGGTCGGAATCGCGCCGCTGACGACGGTCTTGCCGCTCTCCGCGTCCGTTACCTCCGACCACAAAGCGGCCGCCGCATTGCTGATCTGACGCAGGCCTGCAAGCCCTATCTTGTTCTCTTCGGCCTTGGCTCGCACTTTCAGCTCGATATAGGCCGGATCACCAGCCGTCAGCGCCACCAGCACTAGCGCCGCGTCGAGCGGGGCCAGGACCGACGTGTTGGCGTAAGCGAGGATCTCCACCGAATCCCAAGCTTTCACCACCTGGGCCGTCTCCCGAGCAAGCTGGGTGTCTGCACGCTGTAGTGCCGTGCCGTCCTCTGAGGCAGCCTTCACCTGCGTGCGCAGCGCGCGAATATTCTTCTGCACCTCGACCAGCGGGCCAAGCTGCAGCCAATTGGCGACATCCGTGTAGCGCTGTTCGGGCGTATGGATTTCGACGAACGTGCGCAGCGCATGCCCGCGGATGATCGGCGGCACCGCGAAGCAGGCGTTCAAAGTCGCGGCCACCGCCGGTATCGGTCGCTTCGCCCCCGCCGCCGCTCGGCTACCGTTGGTGGCATCCTTGCCCGAAACGACGCCAATCGTGACCGCCGGAGCGATCTTCGCTTCCTCCGACAGATTGTGCGCCATTGCGACGGGGCCGGCCTGGTTGTTGATAGTGCGCTGCCCGAGCCTTTCGAGTGTGCCATCCTTGGAGAACATGAATTCCAGCGCATCGATGACACTGGACTTGCCGCTGCCATTCGGCGCGAAGATCGCTAGGCAACGCTTCTTGCTGAAATCGAATGTCTTTGGTTGGAGATACGCGCGGAATCCAGAAAGTCCCAGGGACTGGAGGAAGTAAGGGTCAGCCATTGGCCACCTCCGGTTTTGGAGGATTGGCACGTTCGCCTGCGAGTTTCAGGATGGCATCCTTGGCCTGAGCGACGGCGTTCTGAGCGGGCGCCGCCTTCAGGATGTACGTCTTCAGGATCTCCGCTAGGCCGGCATCGACACCTTCTCTTTGCTTCAGGCTTTCTCCCAATGTCGTAAGAAATGCCTCCGGCGAATCCGCCGGCTCTGCTTCACCTTCCACGCATGTAGCCCCCAGTTGTTTGCTTCTGACAATACACCGCGACTAACCAAAGGTGAATGACGCTTCCCTTGAAACTACGTGCCTTTATGGGGAAAGCTTTCCCCTGCGGCCGAGCCGAGGTCTCGGCCGACCCCTTCTGCGGGGAGACCCCGCAACGCCCCCGCAGAGTGAGAGTTTGGAAGGGATTTCCGTGACGGGTTGAGTGCCGAGAGAGAGGCTCACGGCGCCCGTCATGGAGTCTAACCCCATGAACATGAAGGTTCTCGATGCCCGCCGTGACATGAGCGGCGGATACAAGGTGGATGTCAGCCGCGGCGACCGGATCGGCCGCGTTTCCTCCGAGTGGTTTTCGCGTCCGGCCGACGAGCGTTACCTCTCGCTCTCCGAACTGGCGGACTCGGTACGCGGTCGGTCGGAGCGCAGCCGGACGCGCGTGGTGGAAACCGCGCTCATCCATGTCGAGGCGAGCCGGACCGACCCGGAGCGGTTGTCTCTTATCTTGCCCGGCTCTGACACGCCGATTGCACCGACCCACTGGAGTTTCGGCCAACTCGCCAGCCTGGTCGGAGCGCCAGCGGCCTACCTCCGGCAGCTTCCGGCACCGCTGGCCGGCATCAATCTGCAGTACGGGCTGACCTCCCATTCCGCCGAGCAGGTGAAGACGCTCGAGATCGAAGACGGTCGCGTTGAGCTTCGCGCCGTTACGGGCCCCGAATACGGGCGAATCTTTGACGACGAACTTGTGGCGGCCGTTCAGCGCATCGCGGGCAACGGCACAGGCGACACGCGCTGGAAGGTGCCGGGTGTCCTCAACTGGACAACCGGCGTCTATAACCCGCGCGTCGACATCACCCAGGACACAACGACCCTCTACGCTTCCGATCGAGACGTTTTCCTCTTCCTGGTCGACGACCTCAACCCAATCGAGGCCGGGCGGCTTCCCGACGGTTCGCCCGATCTCTACTTCCGTGGATTCTACTGCTGGAATTCCGAGGTGGGCGCGAAGACGCTCGGCATGGCGAGCTTCTATCTCCGCGCCGTCTGCCAGAACCGCAATTTATGGGGCGTGGAAGATTTCGAGGAGATCACCATCCGCCACTCCAAATACGCGGCCTCACGCTTTGCCCAGGAGGCAGCGCCGGCGCTGGCCAGCTTTGCCAATTCCTCACCGATGCCCTTCATCAACGGCATCAAGGCGGCCCGGGAGAAGGTCGTCGCCCGCACCGACGACGACCGCAGCGAGTTCCTGCGCAAGCGCGGGTTCTCTAAGGCCGAGACAGCGAGGATCATCGAACGGGTGTTGTCTGAGGAAGGGCGCAAGCCCGAAAGCGTGTTCGATTTCGTGCAGGGCATCACAGCGGTTGCGCGCGGCAAGACCCATCAGGACGCACGACTCGATCTCGAGACGCGCGCGAAGAAGTTGCTCGATCGCGCAGGCTGATACCCGGAAAGCCGGAGATACGGAACGGCGTGTCTGGCAGCTTCGTGCCTTTCCGTTCGTACTGATCGTCCATTTGCGGCGCGGCCCTTGAGAGGAAGAGGGCCGCGCTGCGCTTCGTGACGGGTTGGAGGACCAAAGAGAGTCTTTGGGCCGCCCGTCGCGGAGTATCACCTATGGCTAACGTCGTTCAGAAAATCACCCTGTCGTCCTCGCGCGACATTCCCTTCAATAAGCTGGTACTCAGCCAATCGAACGTCCGGCGCGTGAAGGCCGGCATCTCCATCGAGGAGCTGGCCGAGGACATCGCCCGGCGTACCCTGCTCCAAAGCCTCAATGTCCGGCCGGTCCTAAACCCCGAGGGCACCGAGACCGGGATGTTCGAGATCCCGGCCGGCGGACGGCGCTACCGTGCGCTGGAGCTGCTGGTAAAGCAGAAGCGCCTGGCCAAGACCGCGCCGGTGCCTTGTGTCGTACGCGACCCGGCAACCACCATTCTCGCCGAAGACGACTCGCTTGCGGAGAATATTCAGCGCGCGCCACTCCATCCGCTCGACCAGTTCCGGGCATTCCTGGCTTTGCGCGAGAAGGGGCAGTCCGAGGAGGACATCGCCGCTGCCTTCTTCACCTCCGTCAACGTCGTGAAGCAGCGCTTGCGCCTGGCCTCGGTCTCACCCGCGCTGCTCGACGCCTATGCCGAGGACGGCATGTCGCTCGAGCAGTTGATGGCTTTCACCGTCAGCGCAGATCATGGACGCCAGGAGCAGGTCTGGCAGGCCATCTCCGGCGCTTGGCAGAAGGAGCCCTATCAGATCCGCCGCATGCTGACGGAGAAGACGGTGCGCGCCTTTGATCGTCGCGCCATGTTTGTTGGCCTCGACGCCTACGAGGCGGCCGGTGGCGTGGTGCTGCGCGACCTGTTCCAGTCCGACGACGGCGGCTGGCTCGAGGACGTCGCTCTGCTCGACCGCCTGGTCGCTGAGAAGCTGCAGGCAGAGGCGCAAACAATCGCCGCCGAAGGTTGGAAGTGGATCCAGCTCGCGATCGACTTCCCCTACGGCCATACTCGGGGCTTGCGCGAGCTGGACGGCGTACCCGCCGATCTCACCGCCGAAGAGCAGGCGGCCATCGAGGCGCTCAAAGCCGAATATGCCAAGCTCGAAGCCGAGCATGACGGCGCGGATGAGCTTCCCGACGAGGTTGACCAGCGACTTGGCGAAATTGAGACGGCTCTCGCTGTTTTGAACGATCGACCCGTCATCTATCAGCCCGCCGACATCGCCCGCGCGGGCGTGTTCGTCGGCATCGACGCCGAAGGCAAGCTCTTGGTTGATCGCGGCTACGTCCGACCCGAGGATGAAGTGCCCGTGTCCGAACCAGAGCAGGGCAGGGGCAGCGAACCCGATGCCGCGGCCCTGGACGGCGACGAACCATCAGCGCCCGTTGTCCAGCGCGCCGTCATCACCATCGGCGGGCAGGTCGCGGATCCCGAGGACGAGGACGACGATGCGGTGAAGCCGCTGCCGGACCGCCTGCTGACCGAGCTCACGGCAGAGCGGACGCTGGCGCTACGCGACAAGCTGGCGATCACGCCTTCGGTCGCTTTCCAGGCGGTGCTGCACAAATTCTGCCTGGACGTGTTCTCCCGCTATTCCTCCTTTGGGACGGCGATGGAGGTCTCCGTGCGCAGCGTCAGCTTCCCCGTGCAAGCGCAGGGCCTGAAGGACACACCGGCGGCCAAGGCCATCGACGCGCGCCACAAGACGTGGGAGGAGCGCCTGCCCAAGGACAAAGCCGGTCTTTGGGACTGGCTCACCAGGCTGACGGGCGACGAGCAGGCGGCGCTCTTTGCGCACTGCGCCTCATTCGGCGTCAACGCGCTCTACGAGAAGGGCGACCGCTACGGCGGCGGCGCCACCCCGCACGCCGTCGAGCAGCGGATCGCGGATGCCGATCGCATCGCCCTCGCCGTCGACCTCGACATGGTGGCGTCCGGTTGGCGACCGACCGTCGAAAACTATCTCGGCCGGGTGCCGAAACGCCGCATCCTCGAGGCGGTGCGCGAGGGTGCCGGCGAGCGGGCCGCCCAGCTCATCGACCATCTGAAGAAGGGCGACATGGCCAAGGAGGCCGAACGCCTCCTGGCCGAGACCGGCTGGCTGCCCGAGCCCCTGCGAATGGCCGATGCCGACCAGGCGGCGCCCGGCGACGCCGCGGAGTCCGAGGGCGATGACGAAGCGCTTCCGGAATTCCTCGCCGGGGACGACGAGGAAACTCCGGCCGATCAAGCGGACGAGTCGCGCATGCTCGCCGCCGAGTAGAAGCACTGGCTGGGGCGACGAGGTTCGCCCCAGCCTATTTTTATGCGCTGCGAGCCACCCGTGGCTGCACCCGCAAGCCGTCGATCCAGATCGCGATCCGGCCGACGGCCACGAGGCCGGAGGTTTCCGCCACGAAGCGCCGTACCGCCCGCGTGCTGCTGACTTCGAAGCGATGTCGATAGCCTTGGGTTACGGCGCGATCGGTAAAGCCTTTCAAAGCAGCAAACCCTGCCGCTTCCTGAATCTCGAACTGAACCCTCCAGCGCGTGCGTCGCGGCCGAACATCATCGAGCACTTCGACGCTGATGCGGTGCTTGCTCCCGCTGCGAACGGTGACCGGTTCGATCTTCTTGGTGGGAAACCTCAAGATTAGAGCCATCAAATCCTCCTTCGTTGTGTGAAGCGGTTCGATGGTCTTGTCGGGGCCCGTGAACCGCATGCCGAGACCCGCGCCCTGCGCAAACGCGCGGGGGCAGGTCAGCGGCAGCCTGTTGACCAGGCCGTTCAGCTCTTGAGGCTCGCACCACAAGCGGTTCTTGCTGCGCGAACGCGCAGCGACCCTGACGCAGCAGAGATAAGTTCCTGGCCGCAACGTTTCAAGGCATCGGGCAGAGAGTGAGAGAGGGGCCGGGAAGGATTTGAGCCGGTCCGGTCCGAGAGGAGAGCGCCGCCGGCTCGCTCCCTCTCGCTCTCCTTAAGGCTTCCCCTCATGAACCACCTTTTCTCGATCGCGGCCGACGAGGCCGCCCCGATCTCGCCTGCGCGCGCGCCCGAGGGCGTCAGCGTCATCATCGCTGCGGCTGAGCAGCTTCTCCCTCATCTTGAGCATGGTCGACGCATCGACGCCGCAATCCTGCGCGCCGTCATGGAAGCGGCCTTCGGCGCATCCGATGCGACGGGCGCGTGGGATTGGAAGACGGCCTATGACGTTTGTGAGGTCGCCACCGTCCTGTTCCTGCGCAAATACGGAAAGGCGCTCTTCCGCAAAGCCGCTTCTCCGGCTTCACGACTTTCCGCCTTGGGCAAGATCGCGGAGCTTCTGCCGACCCACACGCGCCGCTCTGCCGAGAGCGAGACTTTCCAGCAATTCTCGACTCCGATTCCGCTCGGCCTGGCTGCGCTGACCGCGGCCGCCATTACGCCGGCGGATCGCGTGCTGGAGCCGTCCGCAGGCACAGGGCTGCTCGCCATCCTAGTCGAGATCGCCGGCAGCAAGCTCGTGCTGAACGAACTGGCCGAGACCCGCGCCATGTTGCTCTCCTCCCTCTTTCCGGCCATTTCCGTCACGCGCTTCGACGCGGCTCAAATCGACGATCACCTCGATCCCACGGTGGTCCCGAGTGTCGTGCTGATGAACCCGCCCTTCTCGGCGATGGCAAACGTCTCCGGCCGCATGGCCGACACGGCGTACCGTCACATCGCCTCGGCCCTGGCGCGTCTCGCCGAAGGCGGCCGGCTGGTCACGATCACTGGCGCAAACTTCTCACCCGAAGCCTCAGCCTGGCGCGACGCCTTCGCCCGATTGCAGGAACGTGGCCGGGTGGTGTTCACCGCCGCGATCGCCGGCGCGGTCTATGCCAGGCACGGCACCACGATCGAGACGCGCCTCACCGTCATCGACAAGGTGCCTGCCGATGACCCGAACGGTTTCCCGGAGTCGCCGGGAATCGCGCCCGACGTCGCGACGCTGCTCCGTTGGATCGGCGAACACGTTCCACCTCGCCTGAGCGTCGCATCAACCGGTCTGCTCCCCGTATCAACCGCGTCAGCGCCTCGCACCGTGCGCGGCTATCTGGCACGGGCGGCCGGGCAGACGGCCAAGCCGTCGGTCGCCGACCCCGAAGCGGTTGACCTCGTCTATGAGACGACAGATTGGGCGCCGCCCGAGGGCGCGCGCCTCAGCGACGCTATCTACGAGGAATACCGTCTCCAATCCATCCGGATCCCCGGCGCGCAGGCGCACCCGACCAAGCTGGTGCAGTCGGCCGCGATGGCCTCGGTCGCACCGCCGAGGCCGAGCTACAGGCCCCAGCTGCCGGCCAACCTCGTCAGCGACAGCATTCTCTCCGACGCCCAGCTTGAGACGGTCATCTATGCCGGCGAGGCGCATGGTGACTATCTCGCCGGCGCCTGGACGGTTGACGAGACCTTCGACCTTGTCACGGCCGCCCGCGATGATGCGCCGAACGCCGTTCGCTTCCGTCGAGGTTTCATGCTCGGCGACGGGACCGGTGCCGGCAAGGGTCGCCAGTCCGGCGGCATTATCCTGGACAACTGGCTGCAGGGTCGGCGCAAGGCGGTCTGGATCTCGAAGTCCGACAAGCTGCTCGAGGACGCGCAGCGCGACTGGTCCGCGCTCGGCATGGAGCGTCTGCTGGTCACGCCGCTCTCGCGCTTCCCTCAAGGGCGCGACATCCCCTTGGCCGAAGGTATCCTATTTTTAACCTACGCTACGCTGCGGTCCGACGACCGCGGCGAGAAGCTTTCGCGCGTCCGGCAGATTGTTCAATGGTTGGGCTCCGACTTCGACGGCGTCATCATTTTCGACGAGAGCCATGCCATGCAGAATGCCGGCGGCGGCAAGGGCGAGCGGGGCGACGTCGCACCCTCGCAGCAGGGGCGTGCGGGCTTGCGCCTGCAGCATGCGCTGCCCAATGCCCGCGTCGTCTATGTCTCGGCGACCGGCGCCACCACGGTCCACAATCTCGCCTACGCCCAGCGCCTTGGCCTCTGGGGCGGCGAGGATTTTCCGTTCGCCACGCGTGCGGAATTCGTCGAGGCGATCGAGGAGGGCGGCGTCGCGGCGATGGAGGTGCTCTCGCGCGACCTTCGCTCGCTCGGCCTCTACACTGCTCGCTCGCTTTCCTACGACGGCGTCGAGTACGAGCTCGTCGAGCACCAGCTCACCGACGAGCAGCGGCGCATCTACGACGCCTATGCCGGAGCCTTCAGCGTCATCCACAATCACCTCGACGCGGCAATGCAGGCCGCCAACATCACCGGCGAGACCGGCACGCTCAATCGTCAGGCGAAGTCCGCCGCGCGCTCGGCCTTCGAATCGGCCAAGCAGCGCTTCTTCGGCCATCTGCTCACCAGCATGAAGACGCCGACCCTGGTCCGCTCTATCGAGCGGGACTTGGCCCAGGGCCATGCCGCGGTCATCCAGATTGTCTCGACCGGCGAGGCGCTGATGGAGCGGCGGCTTGCCGAGATCCCGACCGATGAGTGGAATGACGTGCGCGTGGACATCACCCCGCGCGAGTACGTGCTGGATTACCTCGCCCATTCCTTCCCGGTTCAGCTCTATGAGCCCTTCACCGACAGCGAGGGCAATCTCTCATCCCGGCCTGTCTTCCGCGCCGGCCAACCCGTCGAGAGCCGCGAGGCCGTCGCCCGCCGCAATGAGCTGATCGAGCACCTCGCTTCGCTTCCGCCCGTTCCCGGCGCGCTCGACCAGATCGTGCAGCGTTTCGGCACGGACATCGTGGCGGAGGTGACCGGACGCTCGCGGCGCGTGGTGCGCAGGGGTGACCGCCTTGCCGTCGAGAACCGTTCAGCCTCCGCCAATCTCGCCGAGACCGCTGCCTTCATGGATGACGTGAAGCGCGTGCTTGTCTTCTCGGAGGCTGGCGGTACGGGTCGCAGCTACCACGCCGAACTCTCGGCGCGTAATCGCCGGCTTCGCGTCCATTATTTGCTCGAGCCGGGCTGGAAGGCCGATGCCGCGATCCAGGGGCTCGGTCGAACCAACCGCACCAACCAGGCGCAGCCGCCTCTATTCCGCCCCATCGCGACCAACGTGAAGGCGGAGAAGCGGTTCCTCTCGACCATTGCCCGCCGGCTCGACACGCTCGGTGCCATCACGCGCGGCCAGCGCCAGACCGGCGGCCAAGGTCTGTTCCGGCCCGAAGACAATCTTGAGAGCCACTACGCCCGCGATGCGCTGCGCCAGCTCTACCTGCTGCTCGCGCGCGGCAAGCTAGAAGACTGCTCGCTCCAGACCTTCGAGGACGCCACGGGCTTAAAGCTAGTGGACGACAACGGCATCAAGGACGAGCTGCCGCCGATCACGACGTTCCTCAACCGCCTGCTCGCGCTCACCATCGACCTGCAAGGTCTGCTGTTCACGGCCTTCGAGCAGTTGCTGAACGCCAAGGTCGAGGGCGCCATCGCCAGCGGCGTCTACGACGTCGGCCTGGAGACACTGCAGGCCGACAGCTTCGTCGTCGCCGATCGGCACCCGATCTACACGCATCCCGCGACCGGGGCAGAAACCCGGCTGCTCACGATCACGGAACGCCGGCGCAATCGCCCCATGACGCTGGATCAAGCGCTCGATCATCTCGCCGATGCTCGCGCGGTGCCGCTGGTCAACGAGCGCTCGGGGCGTGCCGCCGTGCAGATTCCGGCGCCGAGCTTCATGCTCGATGACGGCGAGATCGAACGCCGTGTCCGGCTGATCCGCCCCATGGAGCACCATCATGCTTCGATGAAGATGATGGACGAGAGCCACTGGCAACCCGCGGATCGCGAGACATTCGCCGCAAGCTGGAACGCTGAAGTCGTCGACGTCCCCGAGTTCGCTGAGAGCACCCTCCACATCGTCGCTGGCTTGCTGCTACCGATCTGGAAGCGCCTTCCGAACGAATCGACCCGGGTTTATCGGCTTCAGACCGACGAGGGCGAACGCATCATCGGTCGCAGGGTCTCTTTCGTGAGCGGCCGATTCGCGTGATCATAGGATGATTTCTCCTCAGGCCGCGCGCATTGCAGGAGACCTGCATTTGCCGTGCCAAAGGAGAGGGAATCACTTGGAGAGCGACAGGATGGCGCTTTAGCTGCCATGTCGCATGTCTAAAATCGACCAATGCGGACCGCGATAATTTCCCGAGAGCAATCAGCCATCCGGCCCACAACTGTTTCCTCTTTCCCACACTCGATAGGGGGCTCGTTCACCACAGGCACTATGCAACACGGGCAGAAGCCTCACGATATCGAGGGCGTCGTCACTCCCCATCTCGATTCTGGAGCGCTCAGCCATGGGAGTACTGTAACCAGTGGCTCCGAGGAGGGTAATGTATCGGATGGATGACAGCTTTCGGTCTTCGTGTTTGTCCAACCCCGTCGTGTGGGCGCGCATACCACCCCCTCGAGAATGCAGTTAGGCCAATCGCCGCCACGCGCAAGATGTTTATGTTGTCGTTCCTGCGCGTCGGACTTAAGACGTTTGGCGGCAAGCTGCCACAAACGGCCGCGATTTCACGATCGCGTCACGAAGAAGCTAGTTCGCTCTCGACGCGCGGCTCGCAAAACGTGGCACGCCAATTGCTTGGCCTACGACACCGCCTCGCCGGGCTTAGTAATGTGGTCCTCCCGCGTCCTGGGATGCGGTCCAAGCCCGAAGAGAGGAGGTCACGATGCGGATGGCACCCAGCAGGCGAGCATATAGATTGATGGGCACACTGAGTCGGCTGCTCGCAACGACCCGCAAGCTCAACCCTAATCGCAACAAAGCGATGGCTAGGCGCGCCATGCTGCGGCGCAGCTTTGGCACCGGAGACCTCCATGACAAGTTCGTCTGATATCGCGCGGCTTCGAGCTAGTCCGGGCACCGCTTCGCTAACGAAGTGGGGTTGGGTTTTCGCCCTCGGCGTAGGTTATCTGATCACTGGCTTCGTGGCGCTTGGTAGCGTTGCGCTCGCGACGGTGGCGAGTGTGGTGCTAGTTGGCGTGATGATGATCGTCGCCGGCGTTGCCGAAACGATCAATGCTTTCCAGGTTAAGACCTGGGGCAAGTTCTTGCTATGCGCTCTTTTGGGTGCGCTCTACTTTGGATGCGCTCTACATCGTCGCGGGACTTGTGACATTTGATAATCCTACGCTCGCCGCTGTGCTGCTTACGCTGGCGCTCGGCGCATCGCTGGTCGCCGCCGGCATCATGCGCCTGATCCTGGCGTTCAGCATCAAACGCGCAACGCCCCGATCCTGGCTGGCGATATCCGGCGTCATTACTCTGCTGATTGGATCGTTGATCTTAGCGCGTTGGCCGATAAACAGTGTTTATATTCTGGGCCTGTTTCTCGGCGCCGATCTAATCGTGGCGGGCGCGAGCTGGATTGGAGTCAGCTTCGGCCTACGCCGCAGTCCCATCGTGAAGTCACGATCGTCGCGTAATTGCCGGGCGCCCTTGGTTTCGAAGGAGAAAGACATGCACGAAAATAACAGCTTGGAGCGTGCAGCCTCACCCGCTGAGACTGCATTTGCTGCGCTAACGAACTTCTCGCTCGGCAACAATCTCATACTTGGATATGCAGCTCACGGTTTCTATGTCTCCAGTCAGCCTGTCACGAGTGCGGTAGTTCAGTTCACCGATAACGCTGTGGCAAGCGGCTTGGCCCACGCCTACCTTTACTGAATCGAATATACTCACGCCAAATCACAGCGACAGATCAATCGATTCCGAATTCTTCACGGGCGACTCGAGACCGCGATCATCGAACGCTCTGTCGAGAAGATGGCGACGCCAGCTAAGCAGATGATTGCCAGAGCACTATGCGGTCAGAAACGGCCCGTACTCTACTTCCGCCGCAAGCTCTGCGATCTCCGTCTCAAACGATGTTTTGCTTTGCCGCTGACGCAGCAAATCGTTCGAGTATCACGCGCAAATCACCCGCTTCTTTTCTTAGGTGAGGGTACACCTTGGCGGCTTCGCAATCAAACTGCTCCCAGTCCGGCACATCGAGCAATGTCAGTGAACGGAGTGCCGGAGCGAAGCAACTAAGAAATCGTCGTTGGATTATTTTAATGCGCTGCAAGCGGATTGCTTCGCTTGTGTCGGGCTCTCCAGAAACAAGCTCGATTGCGTCTCTTAGAACCGAGAGACGAAAATAGAACTGTGTCACTGCCAGCAGTATCTCGGCGTCGAGCAGTCCGAGTTTTCCCGCAACAGCAGGCAACACGAGTGGGAGTGACGGAAGGAATTTGGCGTCTTCACTTGCAATCTTCCTCGTGCCCCAATCCCTCCACGGCTCTATGTAGTCGTTGGCGCATCGTGCAACTCGATCGACGATCTCAGCGTAGAGACTTGCTCGCATGGCTTTGATCTCTTGTTTCTGGCGCCTGTTATCGTGGTGGGTGACAGCGCCGAAGCTAATGGCACTGCCCACGATGGTACCCACGAAGCCAATCCACCCCACACTGCTGCCGACGAAGATATTCACCATCACCCCAGCAGTTACCGCTCCCGCCAGAGAGGCTACTGCGATAAGAAATATCATATCTTGTCGATACGGGCTTAGTCGTGTCGCGTGATCATTTTCATTCACGACGCATCCTCGAGCGACCAGGTTCATAGGCATTCGCTTTTGCGGAAAATGCTACCCCCTGCGCCGAAATGTTACTGTCCGCTGCAATCGATTTGGTTCGGCTTGATACCCCGGAACTGTCCACGCAGGGCTGTGACTGTGATTAGTTTTGACGGGGTCTTCGTTGGCCCACCACGCATCATATTCATACGCCGATTTCGGGAGGGAGCGACCGATAAGCATCTCGATATCGGCAAAGGTCGTCTTGAGCGAGGCAGAGCTGTTTGCGACCAGCTTGTCTCTCAAAGGGTTATAGATCGACATCGGGCTCCCCCATCCAACGATCTCATACTATATAGCCAATCCGGACTTTTCGTCACCAATTGCGGATTTTGTCCGATATTTGTCGGTTTTCGTTCGCAGCGGCACTGACGCCGCCGCGACATCATGTCGAGCACCGCGTCCGGGCCTTTGATTGGGTTGTGAGTTCCATGCTCGCTCTTAGTGCGATTCACGATGGCGAGTGGTAGGCCTACCAATCAGCAGGCTCTTTTCGGCGAATCGTGCGTTTCATGTCGCTGTTGTCCGGACACGCAGGCGATGTATGTCCTTGCTCTGGTCACCCAAAAAGGCGGAAGCGGCAAGAGCACGCTGGAGGTCGGAATTGCAGTCGCCGCTTTGGCGAACGGAAAGCGCGTTGCAATTGTCGAGGCGGATCCACAAGGAACGATTTCAAAATGGAAAGAGCGGCGCGGCCATTCCTATCCGCGGCTCGTTCGGGGCGCCGATCCCGTCGAAATAGAAGGGGCGCTGGTCAGCCTTGAAGCTGAGGGGATCTCGCTTATCGTCATCGATACCGCCGCCACAAATAATGCACTGGCCATGCGCGCAATCGCGAGGGCCGATCTTTGCCTGATCCCGGTGCGTCCGAGTCCGGCGGACATCGAAGCTGCGATACCGACGCTGATTGCTATTCGTAGGCTCAACCGCCGATTTGCTTTCGTCCTCAATCAGACACCACCGCGGGGCTGCCGCTTGACTGAAGCTGCAACGTCGCTCAATTCGCTCGGGGTGCTTGCGCTTCCCTATGTCGGACAGCGCAATGACCATCAGGACGCGCTTGGGGCAGGATTAGGCGTGACCGAGTTTGCACAAGAGGGAAGAGCCTCGGAGGAAGTTCGTGAGCTGTAGCGGTGGGTCTTGGAACAGCTTGTCGAGGGGTCGTCATGAGCCATACGGAAGAAACGAAAAAGCGGCGTGCTAGGCAGACGCGCCGCGCGACGCTCGCTCGTGGAGCCTACCGCGCCGGGCGAGCCGAGCCGTTGACGATAGCCTCTTTGTGTTGTCAGTCGGGATTGCTGCTCTAAATCCGAAATCGGAGAACGCAGGCGAGAATACGATTGATCAAACGATCCTTGTAAGGCAAGTGACGGCCGACTCCTGTTGAGTGCTCGGAATGCGGCGGCGGCGCGCAAGGACGAACTCCTGGATTCCGACGCTACCCCGTTATGCCCTGTCAGCGCGTTCTCGAAGCCGCCCTCCACGAGGTCGGACAATTCGAGCCGCAGCATCTCGTCGCGCAGCCGATTGGCGACGCCGCGATCTGCTGGGCGAAGGGCGCCGGAATTGCGTTCATAGGGCCATATGAGGGCAACCGGCCATGTTTCCACGGTCGGCTTGCTCGCCAGTGCATCCATGGTCTACCCCGGATGACAGGCTCTCGGGCGCGGTTCTCTGCGCGCGCGATCGTACGTATCAAGGCCATTTATGATCGACGGCCCTGCATCTCCAGCTTGTTTTCTGCCTTCACTTTGGCAATGTCTTTCGGGGCGGCTCGAATGCTTCCTGGTCTTTGGGGTCTGCAAGCTCAAACCAAGAGCCGGGTACTGACGTGGCGATAAGCTTGGCGAAGACGGATTGTGGCTCCCAATTTTGTCCTTCGCGCTTCTCGAAAATGATGGCTCCGTCGCCAAGGCCGGGAATACTGCAGCCGACCGAAAGCTCGACGCGCCACAGGTCGTCCTCGGCGGTTTGCTGCTCGTGTATTTTCGGCGAGTAGTGCACTGCAACCGGCTCGCCGATCGTGCAGCGGCCGCGCCGCAGAAGATCGCCCAACTTGCCTTGTGCGGTCGTCACGAAGTTGAAGTTAGCGGGATCATGCAGAAAGCGGCGGTTCACGCCTCTTTCGTTATTCGCTACCTCGTCAACAACAAGAGAGAGTGCGAACGCTTGCCAGCCTAGTTCCATCGGTTTCGCATATGGAGTCACAAGTTTCACCGTGCCATCGGGGGCCACCTCCCACGTGACCATATTTTCGTCCGTCGTTTTGTCAGACCTGTGTTTGGCCCATGAAAAGACAACACGCTGGCCAGTGTCGGTCTTTCGGCCAACCTCCCATCCCCTGGGAGCGAAGTGGGCTACCCTCGCGACCTTGGCAAAGATTTCCTCCGCCGTCTCACCATCCTCCGTTCGCCAAGTTGATCTAACCTTGTCGATCAGAGGGTTGTCATCCGCACGGACGCCGTCGCCCTTACCCGCCAGCCCGCCGGGCAAAATCAGCCACAGAATATGGCCGACACAGAGCCCGAGCCCGAGAGCGAACCAAAGCACGCGCCTATTAGTCATCTATTCTCTCACCCTACGCAGCCGCCCCTTACGCGTCACATCGTATTTCCGAAGAGACCCAAGACGCACCTATCAGGGTTGGTCGGTCACAATGCCATCGGCGTCTGGAGTGACGGTCCCGGCGGCGGGCCAATCACGGCTGGGGAAGCTACTTTTTGCGAGAAACCAAAGGTCGAAAGGCCACCGCGAAATATGCGCGCGGTCCGGACGATGGGCGTGGCTTTACCATTCCCGGGGGAACCACTAAATTCACGTTGTGGCATTGCCTCTCTCGGTGAACTCCGTTCGGGGGAAGCGTTTATGTTCGTCTCAGTGAGAGGGAGGCCTGCCGAACCCCAGGTTGAGACAGGTGCATTATTCACCGATTGGTTCGAGACGCCGCGATGGAGCCCGAAATGGTCAGCCGCATGAGGGCGGCTTACAAGCAAGTGCTCTATACCGTTTGCGTGAAGGATGGTGACGATCCGCTAACGGAAATGATCGCGAAGGAGGTCATCAAGATTGCACAAACAGTTGTCGGTGACCCAACAGAACTTGCCCCCTTGCGATCAGAGAGCTTGAACTTCGGTGAGGCGAACACCGCCATCTGGGCCAAGCTCGATAGCCGTGAGGGAAGTTAATGCGCTGACTTGACTGTTCATCGCGTCTTCATGGAGCGTGGAAGTAAGGCGGCGCAACTACATGCCGCTGAAAACCCGGCTCGCGGCGACGTGGTGTGAGATGCTGGCCGGACAGCGCCCACGCTGATCCTCAAGCAGTGGGAGAATACCCCGCCAACGCCATATCTCGCAGATCGCGAAGACCCGGCGGGATCGAACAGCGCGAGGCCGAGTTTCCCGCGCGCCTACTCGCCAAGGATCGCGGCGGACGGTGGCAGAAGTGGATGCGGCTGTGGCTCTGGCGCTTGATTTCGACGAGAGTGGGACCCTGTCGGGGTTCTCGATGATTGCTGCATGCACATCGTGCGCATGCAGCGGGGGTGATGTTGTAGATGCTCCCGTAGAAGTCCATGACAGACATGACGTCACCCGATTCCGTCACGAGGCGCGGAATATCTCCTAAGAGCTGGTTCTTTGCGGACGCACGTCCGCTATCGTCAAAAGATAGAGCATGCCCTCATCGTGCCTCGGATCGTAGGACAGCATGTCGAGGCCGGACCGACCGAAATGAGCCTGAAGGCTCGCATTGTCCGGATATCGTTGTAAAACTGCTTCGCCCGCTAGGCGTTGGCGAAGTGGATAAACCAATACCGCCATCCGCCCGGATTGTTGATCGAGAAGGGGCTGACATAGGGAGCGCATAGACGAAAGTCGTCAAAGACGATCTTCTCCGTCCGTAGCCAGTCGTTCTTGCTCATGAGTCCATTAAGCGCATCGACATTCGCGCTCGTTTAGCCCAAGATGAGCAAGCCGCACTCTTAGCTGCTCCGGCTGGTTCTTCTGTAGAAATGCCGGAAGTGAACTGATCATAAAGGTGTAAAAGATCTCGGCGGCGGGATAGGAGCGCATAATGTCAAGAAGCGTATTCCGGTCGACGTGACTGTCCCCACATTGATCCAGATTGAAGAGAACGCTTTTGTAGCGTCCTTGCTCAAGAACGTCTTGATCTTTGGATACGCAGCCTCGAAAAACTCGTTCAGATACTCCACGGAAGGTGTAGTTTCGGGCACGTCTGAACAATGTCAGCTTCCATCAGTCCAACATGTGTCTTCAGCAATTCTATGGCATCGCGGCTAGCATCGTTGAAGATCAGAAGGCACTCGACCTCGATGGCGCCGAGGCCTTGAACTGCACGATGTGTATTCACTGCCTCGACAGCACGCTTCAATTCTTCAATGAATATCAGTGGTGACCCAGGCGTGCAGCAGTGATATCGCCCGCCACCGGCAAATCCGTCGACGATTGCAAGCCGAAAACGCTCCTGTTGCGGGAGCTTACAGCGGACGGTTAGATAGTCGAAGACGTATTCGCGCAGGATTTTGTGTTTGCGCTTTGAATGCTCCTCGAGCTTTGCGCCATCAGCCCATTCATACCGTTTTTCGGCCACGTCGCCCCCAACCGTATTGCGCTATTATGGAACAGCGCCGGGACCGGTGGGCATCTCATCGCCAGGTCCGCCCCCTATATTCGCGTCCATTGGCCTTTTTCGAGCGCTTCTTGTTGTCTTTGCCCCCAGGTGCCCCACTGTTTGAAAAAGAAGGCCGTCCCGGCTGATAAGCACTGCACATAGATTTCGTCGATCCACTCCTCACGGATTGGCCGAGCTGCCTTCCCGCTTTCGCCACCGACGATCGCCCAATGGATGTCCCGGAGATCGGCAGTGCCGACGGCTCCGATAAGGGGCTCGGAAATGAACCGAATGGCTGCCGGCACCTGGCGCAGGTGCTCTATGCGATCCACTACGTCCGCGTTCTCAATGCTAGTGCCGAGCCAGATATTGGGCAGGACCTCGCCGATGAGGGCAGGGACCAACCTGGCCATGCGTTCGGGGCGCTTCGTGAGAATCTGATAGTTGTGATGCGGTGTCTCGCGCATCACCTGCCCGGCGTCGCGAATGAAGGCGTCGCTAACTCGTTCATGAAACAGGTCGCTCATCGAGTTTACAATATCTTGTGCGCGGCGGCGATCAGGGTGAGACTCCGTATTGCCGCACGTAAAAGTGCTCCCTCAGGGTGGTCCGCTGCCTCATCTTTTTTGCTCCTGACTTGAAGTGGAGGCGGCGTCTCTTGGGAGGGACCAAACAGCATGGCGTTGGCCTGTTCGCTGCGCCAGGTCTTTAGGCGACGCTGTAGCGTGCGCAGAAGTTTTTGGGGATAGATTCCAGGGCATTTTGCCTGCAATCGCGCTAGGGGTTCACTGCCGGTCCGCCACGGCTCGGCTTCAAACCATTTGCGCAAATCCGGCGTCACTCGAATGAGCGGGTCGGGACGGCGACGGCCTCTTTTGCTTTGGCGATCGGCCGATCTGTCGGCCGGGCACCGCCCTCCTTCCAAGCGGTTCTCAAGCTCGCCAGGAAAAGATCAATCGGCTGCGCGATCGGGCCGGGGTTCGCGGCAGGCTCGGCGTCAGTAAGCGCCGCCAACCGCTCCTGCGTCACTCGGATATCGCGCAACAAGGCGACGGGGTCGAGGCCGGCGAAAGTCTCTTGTAAACGGGCGCGAACTTCATCGGACGTGCGCGAGTCGGCGGCTAGCCGTTGATGCGGCGTGGAAGGCGCGCTGTAGGTCTTGTGCACCCGGGCGCCGTCGCGCTGCTTGGCGATCAGCTTGAACGACGGTTGAAGAAGTTCACGAACAGGCGCGCCGAGCGGTAGAGCTGCGCCAGCAACGTCGCTGCCTCCAAACCCTCGAACCGCCGGTAGCCGACCATCCTGCGCACGACAGCGCCGTTCTTTTGCTCGACAAAAGCTTGATCGTTTTTGCGGCACGGCCGGCAGCGCGTGAAAATGATATCGGCCGTGTCACAGTACGTCTTAAGCGTCTCGTTCATGAAAACGGTGTCATCGTCCGTGTCCAAGCCAAGAAGCGCGAAGGGCAATTGCTTACGCAATTCCGTCAGCACGGTGCTCAGCAGCGTCTGCTCGCGCACGATCAGCGGCGTGCATTCCGTCCAGCTGGTCGCGACGTCAGTGAGGACCAGGGTCTGTACGAAACTGCCGCGCGCCGATGGACCGCTGTGGGCGACAAGGTCCGCCTCCACGAAGCCCGGTGCGGGATCATTCCAATCCGCCGAAGTCCGTATCGGAATACTGCGTCGTAGGGCGTGTGCGGCCGATCGCCGGCGCTGGCGACCGGGCCCTTCCCGAATCCGGCCTAACGCCCGGTCGATCGTCGCCGCGCTCATCGAAAGCAGCTTGCCGCGGATCTCGGGAGCGAGGTCAAGATGGCTGTGCCGCTCCATCGCGTCGATCAGCATCGGTATCAAGGCTTTCAGCCGCTTCCCGCAAACCCGGTCCGAGGCTTCCCAGAGGAGTGCGAGCGCATTGCGTTCGGCTTCACCGTAAATCCGGCGCCGCGCCCGACGACCTGTTCGCGACCCATCGTGGCCCCGCAGCAGCCGCATCGGATGCTTGCGATGATATCCAGTGACATTGACGAACTCATCCAATATCCGCGCCTTCTCCACGCGATCGCTCGATCGGTAGCGTTCGCCCACAGCTGCCGTCAGTTCCTTCCTAGTCGCCATGCTCAGCTCTCCCCATCCCATCGGTCCGCGCTTTCAGCGTGACCAACGGCGCGCGCTTGGATGTGAAGTACACGCGCGGATATGCCCCTAAAAGGTGCCTAACTCACAATTTAGTCGCATGCTGGCGTGGTCGCCACTTCAGGGCGCGATCGGGCCGGCTGAGGTGCTGCGAACGCAGTGGATACCTGACACGCAGATCGGCATGCGTTGGCAAGACCTTGAACTGTCTGCCATCGACCGTGGCGAGAAAAGCATGGCGTGACCACCCGTCCCGAAGCCCATCCGCCGCCTGATCGAGCTGGGCCTGAAAGTGCAGCCCAAGTGAGGCCATAGTTGAGGAGCTCGTCGAGAGGGATGAGCCACCGACCGAAGTCGTCGCTTTCCGCCATAGCGGCGTCAAATGGAATGAGACTGAGACGCCGCGCCAACTCGCGATGGCCTGATACGAACGCTTGCCGCCGGCTTGCCTGCGGCAAGCAGGCGCGGCGCGGCAATCCGCTGCTTCCTTGAAATCACGACCACGGAAGATACAGCGCGGCGAACAGCACCAGGACGATTAGAATGCACGCCCACGCGATTGCTAGCGCCTTATCCATCGGCCGACTCCCCCGATCTCCTCGGCCGCCCGCCTGGCTCTGAGCGGTCCTCGGCAAGCCGACGCGCGCTTCAGGTCCACCATCGAGCAACTCAGCCTGCCACACAAATGTGTCCTGCAAGAGGCCAGCTCGCCCCCCCTCCAATCCGGTAGTTGAGGCGACCGCGTCAGGTTGCAAACTCCCTCCCGGCGTGGACACGCGTTTCCAGAACCTGGGGAGAAAGACCTTATGGCTCGTATTCAACATATCATTCACACTCCACAATGACGAATGGACCTCGTAAATGGCAAGCACTCCGCCCATACGCTACTCAGAAAGAGGCAATCCGCGCCGCGGTTGATGCCGCCCACGCGGACGGAAAGGCAGGGCACGACGTTCAGGTTCTCGTTCAAAGCGAAGCCACCAATTTAGAATCGAGTGGACATATGGCCACGATCCATACCCGCCAGCCGGCTAATCGCTGACCAGATGAGATCGGCGCCGACCAATCCTGGTAGATTGCCTTGCAGTCCTCTCCGCGATACTTGGTAGCACCCTTTGGGAGTTCAGCCTCTCAGCGGGCCGAGGTGGCCAGCCTTGCTACCTCTGAGGGCGACGGCTGGTGGTAGGGACAGTGCTTCCGGAGGCGTGAGCGCCGTGTCCCGTCCGCGCTGTCCCGTTTTTCTCAGGTTTGAAGGGCGCGGCCGTCCCAGCCAGGATCAGCCGCGCCCTTCGAGCCCCGGGCTAGCCCCGAAGTAGTCGATTGGCCTTCGGGTGGCTATCGCGCCCGCATCGGTTGAGCAAAACTCCCCTATGAGCACCAAAAGAATGGAGCATTTCCAATGAACATCGATCTCGCGGCGGTGCTTACTAAATTTCAGAACATCTCGCCTGGTGCATTTATCAAACTCGATATCTCAATTGACGGCGGATCATTCGGCATCTTTGTAGAGGACGGCCACGGCAATCAGGGCATCGTTACCTTTCCCGCGACGCCTGCCCCACAAGACCAAATCGCGTGGCATCAGCGGGGCGGAATATCACACCGAACAATTATCTACTTTCCGACCGCACTTCTGAGGCGGGCCCTGTCGAGCACTGCCGTGCCAGGTTCTGCAGCGGGCGTGCCCTTGGTCTGCGTGGGGAACAAGGCGTTCATCGCAGGTCAACAAGATCGGCATCACCGTGAATACTTCAACATCGATACGGGCAAAGCCGAAAAGGTGGCTTTAGATGACGCGGTGTTGTTCACGGAATCGGCCGTGGGGCATGTGGTCGACGGAAAATTCGACGAAAATCTACAGATACCCTCTGCCTGGTACTTCTTAAAGAGGAGCGGCAAGCCGTTTGAAGTCCCCCGCCTTTCAATCCGCTGAATCTGCACCAACGGTGCGAGCTGGAATTGCGGCTTCCAATCACAGTAACAAAGGAAACGTGATATGATCCCTATTGAGGAGGCCTTTATTCGAGCGATGACGTTGCTTGACGGTCCAAAGCCAACCGAGCAACGGGCTGAAATCGTCGCCCACCTGGATACTATTATTGACTATGCGCGCGACGATGCCGAGGAGCGCCTAGCCCATAGTTTCAAAGCGATGGCCTTGAACCACCTCGACAGCATCGGTCGAGATACGTCGACCATTGTTGCGGAGAAAATGGAGCTGGCTCTGATCGCCGCCGAAGAATTGATTATAGCTATCGTCGAGCGCAACCGGCGCGGATCTGCCATCCACCGGATCATTGAGAACCCGGTCTACGGCGGCGCCTATGCCTATGGTAAGACGGCCGTGGCGGCGGGATACAGCACCGCGGGCGTGAGCGTGAAGATCCGCCGCAAGGCGCGGAACGAATGGCTGACGCTGAAGCCCAACACTCACGAAGGGTATGTGAGCTGGGAGAAGTTCGAGGCGATTCGCACCATGGTCAGCAGTAATGTTCCCACCAGTCGGCATCACGGCGCGCCCAAGCATAGTGACGCGTTGCTGGCCGGTCTGATCCGCTGCAAGCGCTGCGGTCGCAAGCTCACACTCCGGTACTCCGGCATGGAGAACCATATCCCGCGCTACAGCTGCAGCTGTGCCTGGATGGACAATGGCGGGGCCCACTGCATCGCCTTCGGCGGACTGCGCGTCGATGACGCCATCGAGGAAGCACTGCTTGGAGTCGTCGGTCCAGGCGCGGTCGCCGCCGCAACCGCTGCCGCCAACGGAGCCAGGGAACGGCGCGATCGGGTACGCGATGCTCTCAGTCGCGACCTCGAAGCGGCGCGCTATGCCGCCGACAGGGCTTTCCGGCAATACGATGCCGCTGATCCCGCGCACCGGCTGGTCGCCAGTGAGCTGGAAGCCCGCTGGAACAGGGCGCTTACTCACGCGGCGGAGGTTGAGGCCAAGATCGCCATGCATGATGTGGCGACGTCCGCACCCCTTGCTGATCCAGCTTCGTTCGGCATTCTAGCCTCGAACCTCAAAACGGTCTGGGATGCGCCGACGACGGATGCTCGTCTCAAGAAGCGCATTGTGCGCACCCTCATTCATGAGGTCGTGGCCGATATCGACGACGTGGCGTCCGAGATCGTTCTCATCGTCCATTGGGTGGGTGGCGCCCACAGCGAGTTGCGCTTGCCGAAGCGCCGGCGCGGACAACGCAACAGCACCTCTGCCGACATCATCCAGGCCGTACGTCAACTGGTGGTGATCGCCAGCGACGATCTGATTGCCGGCCTCCTCAACCGCAACGGCCTCAAGACCGGCAACGGCAATCGCTGGACCCGCGAGCGCGTCACATCAATGCGCTCGAACTACCACATCCCGGTGTTCAAGCCCGCGGAGGACGGGATCGAGCCATGGCTCAACCTTGGCAAGGCCGCAAAGCTCTTGAAGATCGCGCCCAAGACGCTCCGGCTGGCCGCTGAAGTCGGCGAGATCGAATCCATCCATCCTCTGCCGGATGGTCCTTGGATCTTCGCCCGCACCTCGCTGACAACAACTGCTGCTCAATCTATCGCGAACGAGCGCGACAGAACCCAAATCATCACCCCGCGGGATCGCATCCCGCTCAACAAAATCTCTTCTCTTCAATTACATAGCCAGATGGGTGTTCTGATGCGCAGTTGTAATCGGCCCGCCAGCATCCGAGTGCGACGCGGGCCTGGGCCAGCGACGTGAACAGCGTCTCGTTCAACAGTTCATCCCGCAACCTGCCGTTGACGCTCTCGATGAAGGCATTCTGCATCGGCTTGCCCGGCGCGATGTAGTGCCATGCGACACGGCTCTGATCAGCCCATGTCAGGATGGCGTTGCTGGTGAACTCGCTGCCGTTGTCGCTGACCACCATCTTCGGCCTGCCGCATTCGATCGTCAGCCGGTCCAGCTCCCGCGCCACGCGGTTGCCGGAGAGCGAGGTGTCGGCTACCAGCGCCAGGCACTCGCGGGTGCAATCATCGATGACCGTGAGAGGATACGGAAGCGGCGGCCATCGGTGAGCTGATCCGACACGAAGTCGAGCGACCAGCGGTCGTTCGGCGCATCGCCACCGTCATCGGCGAACCGTGTCCGGATCGGCCGCTTGCGGTCGCCATGGCGGCGCACCGCAAAAATCGCGCTCGATTGTCAGTTGTCCAATCTTGGCGTGCAGCCGCGTTCACGATGGTGATGCCGAACCACCAGTACAACAGTGGGCAAATCAGGCTGGCAAGCCTGAAGGGAAAAGTGCTGAGCCAGTAGAGCAATGAATCGAGGATCCCGATTCGATGCATCAGACCA
>NZ_JADYVQ010000036.1:0-25299 GCF_020193895.1 Bradyrhizobium sp. NBAIM14
GAGGAGGGGCGGCGGGTGGTGTTGTGAAAGCAACGTGTCTCCGCAGGCACGCTTCCCTTCTCCCCTTGCAGAAGGTGGCGCGAAGCGCCGGATGAGGGGTTGTTTCCGCGCATCCCAATGAGAGTTGAACACGCGGAGGGAGACCCCTCACCCGTCTCGCCGCAACGCGGCGAGCCACCCTCTCCCGCAAGGGGAGAGGGTGTACACTGCCCGTGCCGCGCATTCACGCCCCGTAGGTCGAGCCCTTCGGCAGCGGGAAGACCGGGTCCTGCGTGCGGATGTTGGTCGGCCACACCACGGAGATGTGCGCGCCGGCGTTCTGCATCACGACCGGCGTCGAACGTTCGTTCTGGCCGGAGAGCGGCGTGCCCGGCGGGAAGAATTTCACGCCATAGCCCTGGATCGTGCCGCCCGCGGGGATGTCGACGTCGAGCGCCGCTTTCCGGATCGCCTCGGGCTCGAAGCTGCCGTACTTCTCCTTGGCGACAGGCAGCACGTTGTTGAGCAGCACCCAGGTCTGGTTGAAGCCCATCGAGCAGTGCGGTGGCACGTCGGTGGCGCCGGTCTTTGCCTGGTAGCGACTGACCATGGTCTTGATCAGATCGCCCATGCCGGGCGCGAGCTTGGCGGGATCGAGCAGCTGTGCCGGCACCGGGTCGATGTTGCAGAAATTGTCGATGTCGGCGCCGAACGTGGCGCGCAACTTGTCGAGTTGGCTGTAGCCGGCACCGGCTCCGAACAGCATCTTGAAGCGCAACCCGCTCTCGCGGGCCTGGCGCAGGAACAGGGTGATGTCAGGGTTGTAGCCCGCGTGCGAGATCACGTCGGCCTTGGCCCGCTTGATCTTCGTCACCAGCACCGAGAGATCGGGCGCCGAGGCCGAATAGCCTTCGCGCAGCACCACCGGAATGCCGGCCTCTTTCGCATAGGCTTCGTCAGCGGAGGCAACGCCGACGCCATAAGGGCCGTCCTCGTGGATCAACGCGACCTTGACCTCCTTCGGATCCATGCCGAGCTTGGCTTTGGCGTGCTCGGTGAGGAAGCTTGCAAAGGCCTGGCCGTATTGATCCGAATGGATCTGCGCGCGAAACACGTGTTGCAGGTTCTTGTCCTTGAACACGGCGGTCGAGACCGCGGTCGTGATCCAGAGGATCTTTTTTTGCTGCTCGACCTTGGCCGCGAGCGGCACCGCATGCGAGCTCGCATAGACGCCGTTGAGGATGTCGATCTTCTCTTGGCTGATCAGGCGTTCGGCCTCGTTGATCGCAACGTCCGGCTTGCTCTGCGAATCCGCGGCGACCGGAGCAACCTTGTATTTGCCGCCGACACCGCCTTTCTCGTTGACGAGGTCGATGGCGATCTGCGCGCCGATCGAGGAGGCGACCGAGCCGCCCGCAGCGAAGGGGCCGGTGAGGTCGTAGATCAGGCCGATGCGTATAGTCTCGGCTTGTGCCTGGGCGCGTGTCCAATCGAGGCTGAGTGCGGCGGCGGCAGCCGCCGACGTCTTCAGCAGCTGCCTGCGTGAAGTCGGCATCCTATCCTCCCTCAAAACCGTCGTTCAATCTTGTTGTTGTTCGCAAAGTATGGGGAGCGGGGCGGCGGAAAGTCAACATCGCGAAAGTCGAGGTTCTTCGGCGCCGGCGCTTCACGCCGGCGCGTTCGTTCGTGGGTGGTGCCGCTCAGCCCGGCCCGGCGCCTTGGGTCGCCGTATACACCGCGTAGAGCGATTGGCTTGCGGCCATGAACAGGCGGTTGCGCTTGGGGCCGCCGAAGCAGACGTTGCCGCACACTTCCGGCAGACGGATGCGGCCGAGCAGCTTGCCCTCCGGCGACCACACCGTGACGCCGCTGTAGCCGACGGCGCGTCCGGCATTGCTGGAGGCCCAGAGATTGCCGTTGACGTCGCAACGCAGGCCATCCGGTCCGCACTTCACGCCGTCGATCACGCAATCGGTGAACTTCTTCAGGTTCGACAGCTTGTTGTCGCTGCCGACGTCGAACACGAAGATCTCGCCCTTGCCGCCGGGGCCGGTGTCGCCCGGTCCCTTGCCGGTCGAGGCGATGTAGAGCTTCTTGTAGTCGGGCGAGAAGCAGAGCCCGTTCGGGTCGGGCACCTGGTCTTCGGTGACGACGAGGTCGATGCGGCCGGAGGGATCGATGCGATAGCAATTGGTCGGCAGCTCGCGCTTGCCCGGCACGAAGCCGGCCGGCTGTCCGATCCGTGGATTGAGCTTGCCGCCTGCATTGCTCGGGCCGCCCGCGACGTCGGGCTCGCCTTCGTAGAGCTGGCCGCCATAGGGCGGATCGGTGAACCAATAGCTGCCGTCGGGATGCGCGGCGATGTCGTTCGGCGAGTTCAACTTCTTGCCCTGATAGGACTCGGCGAGCACGGTGGCGGTGCCGTCATGCTCGTAGCGCGTCACCCGCCGCGTCAGGTGCTCGCAGGAGAGCTGGCGGCCCTGGAAGTCGAAGGAGTTGCCGTTGGAATTGTTGGAGGGCGAGCGGAACACGCTGACGCGGCCGTCGTCCTCGGTCCAGCGCATTTGCCGGTTGTTGGGAATGTCGCTCCACAGGAGATAGCGGCCCTGCGCGCTCCACGCCGGGCCTTCGGCCCAGAGCAGCCCGGTATAGAGACGCTTGATCGCGGTGTTGGGCTGCGCGAGATCGTTGAAGGACGGATCGACCGCGATGATGTCGGGGTCCCAGAAATAGGTCGTCGGCGCGCCGCCCGGGCCGAAGTCGCGCGGCGGCGTCGTGATCGTCGTCGGCGGTGCGGCGGGCCCGGTCTGGGCCAGCGCGGGGCCCGCCAACGTGGCCGCGGCGCCGAGCGCCAGCCCCCCGACCAGCGTTCGTCGTGAAAGCGCAGCATCGTGCGCACGCTGCTCCTGCTCAGGAGCCTCCTGGCGTGTCATCGTATCCTCCCGGTTACGTTCGGCCGGCCGGTTGATCCGGCCAAGCGCGGCGAAGGTTAGTCCGGTCCGCGTCCGGTTGCGAGAGGCAGACTTGAAACCGCGGCGTGATCGCAGGTCGCAATTTCGTCACCTTCGAGTGCGTTTGGATTGCAGGGCGCTAGCGGGGGATAAAGCCGGAGCTCATTGTGCAAGTCGTCATCCTGGTCATCCTTCTCTCACTCGCGTTTGCGGCCGGCTATTTCACGCGGGATTACGTCTCCCGAAAAAGGCGCGCGGAGGCACGCCGCTGGCGCGAGTACGCGGAGCCAGACTGGCTCTCGGCCAATACGGCGGCGAACACCAACGAGATCGCGAAGACCGGCACCGCTGCGCCCACCGGCGAGCTCGGCCAAATGCTGAACCGTTGGGAGAACAGGGCGCGCGCGCGCCGCACCGGCACGGCCTAGGCCTACCCTTTTAGGTCATCTATGTTGACCCTCTTTTTGGCGTTGCAGTTGCGGCCATTTCTCGTCTAGAAACGGCCACATCGGGCCTCTCCCGAAACCAACCGTCAACGGTTTTGACCGAGGATTTGAGGCTCTACAGGGTCTGGCAATGCTGATTCGCGGCCAAATCGAGGGGATTTCGGGGGAGGTGGCTCTGGCCGCCGCCGCGATCCCGGCTGCGCTGCTGCCCACCCTCCTTATTGGCGGCCTTCTTCTTACTTGCCCCTGAGGGCCGGCTGGGCGCCATGCGCCTGGGCGCTCAGGGGTTGGTCGAGATCAACGGACACCTCAAGCGCCAAGGGACTGAAACGGCTCTGAACGGCGCAAACGCTCAAAAGGAAATCTAGGAATGGCCACCGTGAACAAGTCCGAGAAGGACCGCGTCATCATTTTCGACACCACGCTGCGCGACGGCGAGCAGTGCCCCGGCGCCACCATGACCTTCGAGGAGAAGCTCGAGGTCGCCGAACTGCTGGATGATATGGGCGTCGACGTCATCGAGGCCGGCTTTCCGATCACCTCCGAAGGCGACTTCCAGGCGGTCAGCGAGATCGCCCGCCGCTCCAAGAACGCCGTCATCGCCGGCCTGTCGCGCGCCCATCCCGCCGACATCGACCGCTGTGCCGAAGCCGTGAAGTTCGCCAAGCGCGGCCGCGTCCACACCGTGATCGCGACCTCGCCGCTGCACATGCGGGTGAAGCTGAACAAGACCCCGGAGCAGGTGATCGAGACCTCGGTCGCGATGGTCGCGCGCGCCCGCAACCAGATCGACGACGTCGAATGGTCGGCCGAGGATGGCACCCGCAGCGAGATGGACTTTTTGTGCCGCATCGTCGAGGCCGTGATCAAGGCCGGCGCCACCACGGTGAACATCCCCGACACCGTCGGTTATACGGTGCCGGAGGAATATACCCACTTCATGAGGACGCTGATCGAGCGCGTGCCGAACTCGGACAAGGCGGTGTTCTCCGTGCACTGCCATAACGATCTCGGCATGGCGGTCGCCAACTCGCTGGCCGGCATCACGGGCGGCGCGCGCCAGGTCGAGTGCACCATCAACGGCATCGGCGAGCGCGCCGGCAACGCCGCTCTCGAAGAGATCGTTATGGCGATCAACGTGCGCAACGACAAATTCCCCTACTGGAACAAGATCGACACGACGCAGCTGACCCGTGCCTCGAAGCTGGTCTCGGCGGCGACCTCGTTCCCGGTGCAATACAACAAGGCGATCGTCGGCCGGAATGCCTTCGCTCATGAGAGCGGCATTCACCAGGACGGCGTGCTGAAGGACGCTTCGACTTACGAGATCATGCGCCCCGAGATGGTGGGCCTGAAGCAGTCGTCGCTGGTGCTGGGCAAGCATTCCGGTCGCCACGCCTTCGTGCACAAGCTGGAGGAGATGGGCTACAAGCTCGGTCCGAACCAGTTGGAAGATGCGTTCACGCGGATGAAGGCGCTGGCCGACCGCAAGAAGGACATCTACGACGAGGACATCGAGGCGCTGGTCGACGAGGAGATGGCGGCCTCCCACGACCGCATCAAGCTGACCTCGCTGACGGTGATCGCCGGCACCCACGGTCCGCAGCGCGCGACCATGAAGCTCGACGTCGACGGTCAGATCAAGATCGAGGAAGCCGAGGGCAATGGCCCGGTCGACGCCGTCTTCAACTGCATCAAGCGCCTGGTGCCGCACGAGGCCAAGCTCGAGCTGTACCAGGTGCACGCAGTCACCGAGGGCACCGACGCGCAGGCGGAAGTGTCGGTGCGGCTGGCGCAGGACGGCCGCTCGATGACCGCACGTGCGGCGGACCCGGATACCCTGGTGGCTTCGGCCAAGGCCTATCTCGGCGCGCTCAACAAGATCGTCATGAAGCGCCAGCGCGACAATGTGACGACGGCGGCGGCGAGCTGAATGGCTGCCCTGCTAAGGGACAATAGCGGCTGTGTAAGCGAGCCGCTATTGATGCAGCCGGCATAAGACTGGCCACCCGGCGCCGCCGGGCGGCTCAAACAAACGACAGGGAGAGACCATGCGCACCTCGGCGATCGCCGCCTCCATCGCGGTTCTGGCACTTGGCTTGAGCGGGCCGGCATCGGCCCAATCACCGATCATCATCAAATTCAGCCACGTCGTCGCCACCGACACGCCGAAAGGCAAGGGCGCGGAGAAGTTCAAGGAGCTCGCCGAGAAGTATACCGGCGGCAAGGTCAAGGTCGAAGTCTATCCGAACTCGACGCTCTACAAGGACAAGGAAGAGCTCGAGGCGCTCCAGCTCGGCAGCGTGCAGATGCTGGCGCCGTCCAACTCCAAGTTTGGGCCGCTCGGCATCCGCGAGTTCGAGGTGTTCGACCTGCCTTACATCCTGCCCGACATCAAGACGCTGCGGAAGGTGACGGAAGGGCCGCTCGGCACCAAGCTGCTGAAGCTGCTGGATGCCAAGGGCATCACCGGCCTTGCCTATTGGGACAACGGCTTCAAGCAGATGAGCGCGAACAAGAAGCTGATCACGCCGGCCGACTATCAGGGCGTGAAATTCCGCATCCAATCCTCGCGCGTGATCCAGGCCCAGTTCAAGTCGCTCGGCTCGCTGCCGCAGGTGATGGCGTTCTCGGAAGTCTACCAGGCACTCCAAACCGGCGTGGTCGACGGCCAGGAGAACACCTGGTCGAACATCTACACCCAGAAGATGCACGAGGTTCAGAAGTACATCACCGAAACCAATCACGGCTACATCGGCTACGTCGTGATCGTGAACAAGAAATTCTGGGACGATCTGCCGGCCGACATCCGTGACCCATTGTCAAAGGCGATGAAAGAGGCGACCGAGTTCAGCAACGCGCAGTCGCAGAAGGAGAACGATGACGCGCTGGCCGAGATCAAGAAGAGCGGCAAGAGCGAGATCATCAAGCTGACGGCCGATCAGGACGAGGCGATGCGCAAGGCGATGGAGCCGGTCTACAAGGAGGCCGCGGGCCGCATCGGCCAGGGGCTGATCGACGAGTTCCTGAAGGAAGCCAAGAGCCCGACGAACTGACCTCGACGGGCGACCCCAACGAAGGGCTTCCGCGCAGCGCACGGAAGCCCTTTTTGTTGCGAATTATTTTTGTTCGCATCTGAACGGACATTCACGGCGATTACATCTCTGTAAGAGCGCGCTTCCTGTCCAAGTTGTAAGTTGCGCGTCAGCCCCCTCGCGCTCATCCTCACGGGTATCCTTCCAGAGGAGGTCAGGATGAAGAAATTCACCATCGCAGCCATCGCCGTGCTCAGCATCGCCGGCTCGGGCGCGGTCTATGCCCAATATCATCGCCCGTGGATGGAGCACGTCCGCCACATGCGCATGAGCCCCGAGGACCGCGCCGCCTTCGTCGATGCGCGGATCGCCGCCGTCCATGCCGGGCTGAAGCTGAACGCAGACCAGGAGAAGCTGTGGCCGCCGGTCGAGGCGGCGGTGCGGGAGTTCGCCAAGCTGCGCATCGACCGCGCCAATGCGCGGATGAATGCGGGTCCAGGTGATATGTCGAGGGATGCCGACAGACCGGACGATCCGATCGCCCGCCTGCGCCAGCGCGCCGAGGACATGGGCGCCAGCTCCGCCGCCTTGAAGAAGATCGCCGATGCCGCCGATCCGCTCTACAAGACCCTCGACGAGGGCCAGAAAAGGCGTCTCGCCGTGCTGACCCGGCACCGCGGCCCGTTCGGCGGCGGCGAGGACGGCCCGCGCCACCACCACTTCAAGGAGCGCATGGACCGCATGATGGAACGGGGCATGGACCACTTCCACCACGACCGCTTCGACCGTGACCGCGGTCCCGACCGGGACCGGGAGGGCCGGCTCTGAACGGACCGGTTCTCAGGCCGTAAACCTGGCGAAGCCGCTGGAATCCAGCGGCTTTTCGCATTTTCGGGGCTGCGGACGAGACCTTGGAAAACTTGCGTCCGATCGCTTGCCAGACCCGGAACGCTTTGCTAAACGACCGGCCTCGCAAGGCCTTGACCGCCTTTCGGGCGCATAGCTCAGTTGGTAGAGCAGCTGACTCTTAATCAGCGGGTCCCAGGTTCGAGCCCTGGTGCGCCCACCACCTTTAAGCCCGCAGGGGCTTTTTTAAATTCTTCGATAGAGCAAAGCGCGTCTGGTGCGACGTTTTTGTTGGAGTGGACACGGCCGGTTTGCTATTCGGTGTTTCCCTAGTTTCTATATCTTCACCCATTCGATACAGCGCGCAGATCCGATGGGACAAGTCGGTCACGTGCTTGTCGTAGATTAGGAAATTGGAGCGGGCAGAACGGACGGTGTGTTCTGTCCGTCGCAGCAAGATACCGCTTGCTGCAGAACCAGAACCAGAATGTTCCGGATCTGGGCCCGCGAAGCGCAATGCGCAGTTCGATGCGGCGGCGCAGCGATCGCTGGCGGAGTCATACGCAAGATCCTTTATGCACGCACGAACTAGCCGGCTTAACCTCTTTCGCGTCAGCCGCGCTTTCGCTGAGAGGGTAACGTAAATTCCACGACCTCGTGCTTGTCGCACGGATCAGGTGGCTGATTTTTCTTCACTATCAGCTCGAGCTCGAGAGCCTCGAAGGCGAGCTCATCCGCCAAGCGCTTGAACAGCTCGCGCTTCTCTATGTCCGTCGCCCGCTGACTCATCAGCGTAAATTCTCTCGCGTCAGCGCGGACCTTTTCCAAACGTCGTCGGAGGTCCTTCATGTGTGCCGGCGTAGCTTTTAATATTATCCTCGGCCCGAACAATCAGTTTGCTTTTTCGGATTCACCGGGAGTCAACTGCCGAAACTCGATACTGGTTCGATGCGGACCGCCAAATTCGTCGCTCATCGTGCTGCGATATTTGGCCATGCTCCATGACCCGGCCCCTGTTCAGGGACTGCGGGCTGAGGTCGGCCGTCCTGGCTGATGAGCTATCTCTGTCCGGCTCTCGCCCGATGATGCACAGAACGGGCATACCTGAAGGGGCATGAATGTTCGAAAGCGCACAGACGCGAGTGTTGCGCCCGACTAGGCTGCGAGCGATCCTGGGCGTTCGCGAAGCGCTCAGGGCCCGATGGCATCGGCGGATACCAAATGTGCCGGCTGCAGCGAGGCGGTTCCGTCCGCGAACGCAGTGTTGCCGGCTGCGTGCCGGGCATGAGGCAGGGAATAAGCTCGGCAGATTAGATCAACGATGGTCGTTCTCGTGCGTAGTGTCCTTCTCATAGTGGGAATATGGCTGCTGGTGAACGTTCTGTTCGTTGTAGCTGTCCTGCCCTCGCGCAGACCGGCACCTACTCGGCACGCAGCAATTCCATCTCCGGCGACGATCAACACGACGGCCGGTCGCTCGGATGGTCGCGAACCACCACTCCTGCAGCGCGGGATGACTCCAGTTGCAATCAGAGTTCTTTTCGTCGTCCTCCTCCTTCCAGCCCTTCGAGCGTGGAGTGCGGTTAGGCGGCACTTCAGAGAGCATCACGACTAGAGTCGGGCCATCGTGCGCTTGAGTTCTCGTCGATGTCTTCACTGCGCCGCGGGCCCCCGAGCGATTCAGCGAGACCGTCAGCCGGATCGCAAGTGCGGTCGCTATGGCCATGGCTCCAACCATAGTCATGACCCGCGTTAAAACGATAATGTGAAAATCTCAGATCGGGAAACAGCCGGCGCCAGCATTCCCAACCCAAAATGCCGCAATCGACGCTCAATTTGTCTGCCGCTTTTGAGCTGAAGCCTGATCGATCAGGAAATCGTCCAAGTCTCGGCCGCTTCGAAGCTGCGGCCGCAGCCATCGCGGCTGCCTGCCACGACCCGACCATGTCTCCGCTGGGTTCTTCGGATTGCGATATTTGGGACGGACGGGCGGATATGGACGACGGCGCTTGTAATTGAGCCGTGTGACCTCGCTGGCCAGTCTAATGCTGCGCAGCCTTTCCTCCAAACGTGCTTTTTGCACCAACATTTTCTGAGTGAGTTTGGCGGCGACCTCTTGGTGAAGGGTCCAGAGCCCGTCAACGGAGAGCGAATTAAAATGCGCGGTGTTCATGGCTCCAATCCGAATCTTGGGCAGAAGGCCCGGGCACACAAGTCGGGAATCAGGGAGCAGGCAAGCCGTCAGTTAAATATTGATCGCACAATCCACATTTAAATTCGCTAGGTGGCAGGGAGAAAGGCGCGACGATGGCAATATCGCGATGGAGTATTTAATTCGTAGCGGGGGTGTCCACGTATCGCGACATCCACGAACTCATCCCTCGGCAAGTTTTGCTTTGGTGTTCGGGAACGGGCGCAACTATCGCAATCGACCGGGCGGCTACGCCGCGGATCGAGGCCCGGCGCAACTCAGATGACCGATGAATCCATCGGCCTATCCTTGTTGCAGGCATCCCTGGAGTGCTGGACCGGCATATAAATTAGGTGGCCAAGAATACCATTAATTCATCGCGTTGCCCGATTTAAGCCGCATGGGGGCCGTTGTCGCCGCTAAGGCTCAAGCGGGGGCGCACCCGGGAGTTTCCGATGTCCGGACATTTGCGATTGTACTTCGCCAGTTTGCTCCTTGTCGGAGGTTTTTCGGCGACGCCTGCGTCTTCCAATCCTCTAACCGACTTCTTCAATACTGCTACGTCCCAACCCACGGTAACCACCCCTCCGCCGCAAGCCGAATGCGCGCCGCGTCCCGGTACCTCGACCAGTGGCGGACAGCATTGGGTCTACCGAACGGACGGTCGTCGCAGATGCTGGTTCCTGGCCGAGGGCATCGCGACGGTGAAGAAACCCATTCGGGCTCCCGCGGCCAAAGACCGTAGCGCCAGTTTCGACGAGAACCGGACCACGCAGACCACGCGGAGCGTGATCGTTGATGCGCGTGCGGAGTTGCTGCGCTCTGCACCGCCCGAGCAATCCCAGACGCCTGTAACGGAAATGCAGGTAGCAAATGCCACTTCCGATCTCGGCACGGGTGCTACCCTGATGTCGGCGGCTCCCGTCGGAGATATTCCCCGCAACCAGCTCAAGCGCGAACACTCCGTGCCGGATCAAGTCAACGTTGGGCAGTTTCTCGCCGCCGCGCCTGCCGACCCATCTCAAGATATGCCGCTGGGCCCGCGCACTGCAGAGGGGCACGACGAAGCGCGCAGCTGGACGGGCTGGCTCGGTGGGCTGCTGATGACGCTTGGTGGCCTCTCGCTCTTAAGCTCGAGCCACACGCTTCGGCACGCAGTGAGACTACGCCACTGAGGTGGCGACATACGAGGTACTGCCGCCGCGCGACCGACGGATTGAACGAGCAGGTATCGCCGAACTGACACACGTACAATGGTTCCGTTGCATCGCACTTAGTTTGGCGCTGCCTTAACCGGACATTCGGGTACGATGATCGTCACCTTTTTGGATCGGACGGCATCATGCGGTATAAGGTTTTCGTGGTGGACGGCAGCCGGCAAGTGATCTGCACTGCAAAGTTCGACTGTATTGACGAGCAGGCGGCGAGACGCCGAGCCGAGCAAATGCATGACGAGCACGACGTTGAGCTTTGGGAAGGCGATCGGCTCGTTGCGGTGTTCCGAAGTGCAACGTCGAATGAAAGTCGGAGCTAACGCCCGACCCTGAATGGGCGGCCGGTCTCGCCGCCGAGTTCGTTCAAGTGTTGTGAGGCACCCCGGCCTGGCTGGTTGGCGACGCGTCGTAGCGACGTCATCGCCGAGGCTCGCTAGGCGCAGATGAAAGCCGCCCAGTCCTCTTTCAAGGTAGAGGTGGACGCGAGGAACGCGGGCAATCCGTGCATCGAATCGCGCGAGTGAGCCGGGTCATCCTTCGGATCCGGCGGGTCTCTAAACGGCTCTAGCTCTGCCGCTCGCTTTGGTACGCCGCCTTCTGCCGATTGGTTTCGTTTCTAGATGTCGGAGCTTACTTCGAAGTTTCTCCACCTCTCTGAGCTCCTCCAGAAGCGCCTGGTGCCGTTCGCTCAGAACAGCACTAGAGGAAATTTGACGCATACTCATCACATGCCTCAGAAAAGGACTTAACTAGGAAGTCGACGAAAACGGAAGACAAAGAACGCCCGACTGAAGCTCAATGAGCTAAGGCCGCGGCGGCCAGATGCTCCCAGTACTCTGCCTCTGCAAGCAATTTCCAGCTTCGCGCAGGTTGGAGTACGGCAGTCTGACGGCAAAGCAAGGCCATTGCGCGAAAGCGGCGGGCAGCTTCCATTCCAACCTCCCATGTTTTCTTTTCCCCAACATATTTTTTAATTTTGTGATGGAGTCATCATGATTATATACAATAATAAATAATCGGTTGTTTTGCTTTTCTCCGCACCCAGGGCAGATGCGCCGGCTACCGAGCCCGTAACAATGATGACGGGTCCTGGCTGCGCGCTACGCTCTAGAGCGTACCACCATCCCGCGATGGTCCGCCTCGCAAGGTGGGGTCCAGGAGCCTCTATGATTGCGGCACACCGGTGCAACTGACGGGAATCATGCGGCTGCAAGGCAGCGATCAGTGCGATCGGAATCTTCGAACGGATCACCTCACCCGTCGTGACAGATGTGCTGCGTCGCGCCTTCGCACGTCGCGAAATTTGCTCCATGTGCGCGGGCCAGGGGCGCAGCATCCGGTCGATTATATCGCCCTCACATGATTACCTATTAATCTTATTATAGCGCTGCTCATCCGTAATAATCCGGTGATTGCTTACCGACTCCAGCCAGCGCTCTGCCCAGGATCCGATTGTTGGTTCGGCTATCGTATTTGATTTACGGCGCTTTTGTCGATTCTGAGATTGTTGTGACGGCTCGCTTCGCAGTGCGTCGATTTAAAATCGGAATTATATATTAAATGTTGACGCTAATAAGTATTTAATGAATAGTTTGTCGCTGGCGGGCCGGAGATAAATCCGCAGCCGCTGAAGTTGCCAAGGTGTCTGAAAAATTCCATCTTGAAAGAAGGGATTCCTCTATGTTGCATCATTTCATCGAGACCAAGGAAGCGTTGAAGCGTCTGCGGACGGACCGGGACGGCGTGGTGTCATTCGAGTACATCATCGTCGCGGTTTGCATCATCGGCGCAGTGTCAGCTGTGTTCGGCGTTGGGGCCGGCGGTGCGATCGGAACCGCGCTGACAGGCGGGATCACCGCGATCACCACCGCTTTTACTGCGGCAGTCTGATACGGCCGTCCGGCCAGAGGGGGGCATCGGAATGTGTCCCCCTCCGAATGTTATTTCTCTCCATTCTTATTGTTGCTGTGCCTTCCCACCACCCTGAGGCATGCATGAGCTGGGTTTCTTCCGTCGTCTCGATACTGGAAATCTCGTTGTTGCTGTATGTCGCAACGCTCGACGTCGCGACCCGCACGATCCGAAATGACGTCTGTCTCTTGCTGGCGCTGCTCGGGATCGCCCGTCAGCTTGCCAGCCCAATGCAACTTGCCGAATCCCTCATCGCCGCGGCGCTCCTGTTCCTGCTGCTGCTCGCGCTCTACCAGCGTGGCGGGATTGGCGGGGGCGACGTCAAGTTACTGGTAGCTTTGGCCATTGGCCTGCCGCCGACGGGCTTGATCGAGTTGCTGACGGTAACCACGCTGGCCGGGGGCGTTCTTGCCCTGGTGCATCTGGTGATGCGCGTCCTGCCATATCCGAAATTGGCGCCGGTCGGTTCGTCGCTCGCACGGCGCGTCTACGCGATCGAGCGCTGGCGCCACGTGCGACACGCGCCCCTGCCTTACGGGGTGGCCATAGCGTGCGGTGGCATCTGGACCATCTCGAGCAGAGGATTTTGACATGTCATCCACGTTGCGCCTCTCGATCATCCTGGTGCTCTTGCTCGCAACCACCGCATTCGGGCTGATCGCCTACAACATGAACCTGCCGAAACAGGTTCCGGTAACGGTTACGGCGCAAGGGCCGGCGCCTCCTTCGACTGTCGGGTATTTTGTCGCGGCACGTCCGCTGTCGAAAGGTACATTGGCCCGCGAAGAAGATTTCGCCGTGCGCTCGGTGTCGCCTGAACGCCTTCCCGCAGGGGCGATCCTGGAAACACCGGACTCGAAGGCCGGACTTCCCGGCTCTCTGGTCCGCAAATTCGTCGACGCTGGCAGTCCCATCACCTTGCAGGACGTATTGCGACCTCGGGATCGTGGCTTCCTGGCCAGCGTCCTGGCACCGGATAGCCGTGCGATCAGCATCAAGGTGGACGAGGAGTCTGGCGTTTCGGGGCTGATCAGGCCGGGTGATCATGTTGATGTCTTGTTGACCCAGGTGTTCGAGAAGGCAGATCCCGCGCGCCGGGCCCTGAGCGAGACCGTTCTAGGAAACGTTCGAGTCATCGCGATTGACCAGGAAATCATGCAGGGTGGCCGAACCGTAAGCTCGGTAGCCGGCTCGGTGGCCGGCAAGCAAGCGCAGACTGTATCGTTGGAGCTTGCCCCGGACCAGGTCAAGAAGATCACGGTCGCAAGGCAGCTCGGAACGCTTTCCCTGGCGGTGCGGGCCGCAGTCGAGCAGTGGGATACGGCGGACACTGGCGCCATGTCCAGCTGCGATGTGTCGCCGGAAATCGCCCGCCAAAATGCGATTGCTGGCCGGACTGCAGCGGTCGTTGTTCATTCCGGTGGTCAGATAAAACAATACTCCGTCAGGAAACAGGAATCTGCCGACGGCGACGTTCCGATCAACTGCGACGGGTCGGAAGTGTCCCGCCGCGGAGCGACGATGGTGGTTCAGGCAGGCAAGTTGCTGGAGAAACGTTGATGAGCGTTAACATAGCGGCCCTCAGCACTCCTGAAGAAGCGACGTCTGTTGTCGCCCGCAATCGAATCGTCTGCTTCGTCAATGACGAATTGAGTGCCGCGGCTCTGCGCAAGGGCCTTGAAGGCAGCAACATTTCGATCAAGCGGGGCACGATCCGCAATGCCATACGGATGCTCGAAACGGACACCGAACTATTCGCCCTGGTGACGGACATCAGTGGTATCGATGATCCATTTGCCGAACTGGAGCGGCTGGCCGGCGTCTGTCCGCCCGATGTCCGGGTGGCTCTGATCGGTGAAAGCAGGGAGATCACCTTCTATCGCGCGCTTATGGAGCTCGGCCTGACCGAGTACCTGCCGAGACCGATCACGCGGGACATGGTGCTGGACCAGCTGCGCCCAAAGCTGCTGGGCGATCGTGCGCCGGCGCCGACCGACCGAGGCGGGCATGTGATCTCGATCTGCGGCGCGCAGGGCGGTGCCGGCGCAACGAGCATCGCCATCAATCTCGCGCTGCAACTGGCGGAGACCACCAAGGCCAAGGTCGCGCTGCTCGATCTTCATCTTCAAGGCGGCGAAACAGCCGTGATGCTGGGTGTTCAGCCCGGACCAGGCCTGCGCATCGCCCTGGAGAACCCGATGCGGGCGGACACGTTGTTCCTCGAGCGCGCCGCAATCGCAGTCAACGAGCGAGTCAGCCTGATTTCCGCCGATGAGGAACTGGACGCTCAGCTCGACATCACCGAAGCGGGCGTGAGGCACGTCCTTGGTCTGCTCCGCCAACGATTCAACTACATCGTTGTCGATGTCCCGGTCCCGTTTCCGTCATCCATCCATCCGGTGATTTCTCTTTCCCGGCACGTGCTGGTGCTGCTGGAGGCGGAGGTGACCGGACTTCGCAATGCCCACGCACTGCGGGCCGCCGTCACCAACATTGCCGGCAGGGATCGGGTCTTCACCTTGCTGAACCGTGCCAATCGCCCGGGGGGCCTTCCCAGGGCCGCGGTGGTCAAGGCGTTGGGGACAGAGCCTGACATGGTCGTACCCGATCTCGGGAAGGGCATGACCCAGGCGGTCAATCTCGGAATTCCCGCGCTGAAGCACGTATCTGCACTGCGACGCCATCTCGCGCCGATCGTACGGGAGATCACGGGGCTTGGCGCCGAGCAGAAGGGACGGCTGCGGAGGCTGCTGGGGCTATGAGAAAGTTTGGTAGGCGCGACGAGGAAACGCCGGTTCGCTTGCCTGCATCGACGCCGAGCTTGGCTGCAACGACGCCAAGCGTGCCTGCATCAACCTCAAGGCGCGACGAGGCTTCGATTGACCGGCCGGTGATGCCAGCTTCACTGCGCGAACGCGTCATCGAGCAGATTGAGCCATCGGTGGCCGCAACTGTTTCGCGTGACGTCCTTCGGCGCCAGATCGAGGAAATCATCCATGGCATCGCCAATGAGGAACGGCTCGAACTGTCGGGTCGCGAGCAGGTTCAACTGGCGGACGAGATTGCCGACGACATGACCGGCTATGGGCCGCTGCGTCCGCTTCTGCTCGATCAATCGATCAACGACATCATGATCAACGGGCCGAGCAACGTTTATGTCGAACGAGCCGGCAAGCTGGAGCGGATCGCGGTGCGCTTCCGCGACAATGATCACATCGCATCGGTGGCCCAGAAAATTGCCGCGCAAGTTGGACGGCGCATCGACGAATCCAGTCCGATGGTGGATTGCCGCTTGTCCGACGGCAGCCGCGTCAACATCATCTTCCCGCCGCTGGCGATCCACAGCCCCTGCATCTCGATTAGAAAGTTTCCGAGCCGCCGCCTGGATATCGCCGCACTGATCGAAAACGGCTCGATGACCGCAGCCGTCGGACAATTGCTGGAGATTGCCGCCCGGTGTCGGCTCAATGTCCTGGTCTCCGGCGGCACCGGGTCCGGCAAGACGACGCTGCTCAACGCCATGAGCCAGTTCATCGATCACAGCGAACGCGTCGTCACCATCGAGGATGCGGCGGAGTTGCAGCTCCAGCAGCCGCACGTGATCAGCCTGGAGACCCGGCCTCCCAGCCTTGAAGGCACGGGGCAGGTGACACAGCGCGATCTGTTGTGGAATGCGCTGCGCATGCGTCCTGACCGGATCGTCGTGGGCGAGGTGCGCGGCGCCGAAGCGTTTGACATGCTGCAGGCGATGAACACCGGCCATGATGGTTCAATCTCCACGGTCCATGCCAATAGTGCTCGCGACGCCCTGACCCGCATCGAGAACATGGTGCAGATGGGGCAGGTGAATCTGCCGTCGCGAGCCATTCGAACTCAGATCGTCGCTGCACTGGATCTCATCGTGCAAGTCGAACGCATGCGCGATGGGCAACGTCGCGTTATCCAGATCAGCGAGGTGATGGGGCTGGAATCGGATGTGATCACCACCAATGACATCGCAACATTCGAATACCAGGAGGAGGACGACAATGGGCGGATCTCGGGCACTTACCGGGCCACCCTTGCAGTCCCGAAATTCAAGAGCCGTCTCGTCTATTTCGGGCTCGATCGCGCCTGGGCTGAGGCAGTGAGGCAGATATGATACCTGAGGCCGTGATCGTCGCTGTTCTGGTGCTCGCGATGTGCGCAGCCGTCGGCTCGTTATGGCTCGACGGCCGGGAGCGGCGCATGGACCGCCGGCTGGCGGTCGCTCTACCGGCCTCCCATCCGGCCAGCCTGCCATCCATTCGCCGGGCGGAGACCGGCTCCCGATATCTGCTTCTCCACCGTTTGGCCAATTACAGGCCCGAGATGGTTCACGCCTGGCATCCGGCGTATGTGCTGCTTGCTGCCGCTATCGCCGTAGCAGCGATCTTCTACGCTAATCGCCTGCTGGGATTTTCCGTTTTCTACGTGTCTGTCGCGGCTGCGGTTGCCGCCGTGGTAGTCGTGCGAGGTCTGTTTGGCTGGCAGCAACGTCGGTTCGCCAGTCAACTTTTCCGGCAGCTGCCTGACGCCATTCAGCTGGTGACGAGTACGGTTCGATCGGGTCTGCCTGTGCACGAAGCATTTCGCACCATCGCGCGCGAAATGCCGCAACCGACGTCTGGACAATTTGCAATCGTATGCAGCGAAATGAATCTGGGAAGACCTCCGGAGGAAGCCGTCGAAGGCGTCTATCGGCGAACGCAAGTGGCAGAGTATGCGATGTTTGCGGTGACACTTGCGGTTCAATTGAAGTCCGGCGGCAGCTTGGCCGAGACCTTGCAGACGCTGGGCGACACGGTGAGTCAGCGTGTTGCGCTCGCTGCTCGCGCCAAGGCGCTGGCGGGAGAAGTGATCTTTTCCTCGCGAGCACTCACGATCTCGCCCCTGATTGCCGGAGCATTGCTATACGCGGCCAATCCGCAGAACGTCGATCTGCTGTTCACTGACCCGACCGGAAACAAGCTTCTGGCTTACGCGGTAGTCTCGGTGCTCATCGGGCATCTGGTGATAAGTTGGATGGTCAGGCGGGAAACAGAACTATGACTTTTGGTCTCGGGCTGGCGGCCCTCGCAGTCGTAGCTGGAACGGCGGCCTTCATGTTGATCATCCGCGAACTACACGTCCGTGCATTGGACACGCGGGTCTCAAACGCCGTGATGGGTATCCCTTACCGTTCAGCCCCCTTCAAAGACCTGACCGGTTGGTTCTCGTGGCTGGGCATGCGCTATCGGCGCTTCTACGCCGAGGAGAATCTGGAGGAGCTACGAACGGTCCTCCACTCATCTGGATTCAATCATCATAGAACCTTGCCGATCTGGATCGGCATCAAGATCGTCAGCATGTTCGCGCTGCCGGTCATTGCGCTGCTTCTGGCGCAACTTTCGGGAAGGAGACCTGCCGACGTGCTGGTCTTCACGCTGATGGGTGTGGTGATCGGAATCTTGGGTCCGCGATTGGCTCTGTCGGTGATGAAGCGGCGCTTTGATGCTGCCATTCGGCTGGGCACGCCGGATATGATCGATTTGCTGATCGTGTGCAGCGAGGCGGGAATGGGCCTGGAAAGCGGGCTGGGGCGTGTCGCCGAAGAAATGAAGTCGACCAATCCTGCCATGGCCTGGGTGCTGCACCGACTCCTTGATGATCTCCGGATACTGCCAAGCCGCGTCGAAGCATTCGAGAATTTGGCGGTCACTTCGGATGGTCTTCGCCGGTTCGGCACGATGATCAGCCAGAGCTTGCAGTACGGAACGCCGTTGGGCCAGGCGCTGCGCAGTATCGCGCTCGACCTGCGGCGGGAACGCATCACCAAGCTGGAAGAAAGGGCGCACAAGTTGGGCGCCAAGCTGACCATTCCGATGGTGCTGTTCCTGCTCCCAGCCATGTTCGTCATCATGGGGGGAAGTCCCGTTCTTCACCTCGTGCGTTCGTTCGCCAGCTTCGGAAAGTAGCCATGAGCACAATTGCCCTCTCCAAGAGCGGATCTTACGACCGGATCATGCGGCTGCTTGGCAGCTTGTGGTTCTTGTTGCTGGCTCTTTGCGTCGCCGTCAGGATTGGGGCGTCGCTGCACGATCCGTGGCCCTCGCTCTTGTCGAGCTTTTGCCTCGGCATCTTCTACATGCTCCTGGCGCTGTTGATCATGACGCGCTCACCGGCAAAGGCGCATGCCGATGGCCTGCTTCCAAGAATAGCTGCCTTCGTCGGCAGCTATCTGCCGTGGTCGATCAGCTTCCTCGGCAAAACCGACGACACGCTGCCCAACCTGGCATCGACGGCTTGCGTGCTGGTCGGCACGATCATGATGCTCGTCACCATCCGACATCTGGGTCGGTCGTTCAGCCTGGTGCCGCAGGCGCGCTCGGTGGTCCAGACCGGACCCTATCGATGGATCAAGCACCCGCTCTATGTCGCCGAAGAAATCGTGGTGCTGGGCGTCGTGCTGCAATACCTGACACCGGTCACGGTGATGGTCCTGGTTCTGCATATAGGCATTCAGGTCTGCCGAATCCTTTACGAAGAAGACCTGCTTCGGCGCAATTGCCCCGAGTATTCGAGTTACGAAGCATCACGTTGGCGAGTGATTCCTTACGTTTGGTGAGCGGCTATGCGTGGCCGGATTGTGGTGGACATGGTTCAGATCGCTGCGGCTCGGGTGACGCGATCGCACGTGGCAAGTCCCCGTGGAGGCAGGCGCGCGTATCGTAAAGGGTCCTTCGTCGCCGATCAGCGCGGCGCCGTCGCGTTTGAGACAGTCATCGTTTACATTTTCATGGTGTCGTTCCTGCTGATGCCGCTTGCCGACGTCGCTGCCGCGGGCTTCCGGTTTATCTCTGCGTGGTCGGCCTTGCGCTCATTCGGACAATACATTCAATACAAGAGTCCGCCCGACCCGGCGAACCCGGGGACCTGGGTGTCGACGCTGCAGACAACGGTCGCCGGGCATACCATCGGCAACATCCAGGTCATGTGCGGAAGCACAGCCTGCAACTCCGGCAACCTTGGTTTGACTCCCAAGTACTTTACGTTTTCGACGACCGTCACTTTGGCCCCGATTGTGTTGACGTCGGTGCTGTGCCCCAGCAGTTGCACGTACACGCTGCCTTACTCCGAACGTTTCCAGTAGGTGTTCTCATGCGCAGTCTGCTCCGTTCCAGACGAGGCTCGGCCGCATTCGCAACAGTCATCGTGCTGATTCCGCTCATCGGCGTCGTCGCACTCGGGGCCGAGGCGGGATCGTGGTACGTCACCAGGCAGCACGCGCAGAATGCCGCCGATGCAGCGGCCTACTCGGGCGCCCTGCGACTTGCATGCGACAATGCTGGTGTGCTCTGCGATACATCAGTGGATTATCAAGCAAAGGAATTCGCGGCACAGAACGGGTTCTGCAACACCGGCGATACGGCCTATCCGGGCACCAACTGTGCGCCAAGCCTTCCAACGGGAATCTCGCGGGCGGTGCAGATCGACATCGGCAGCTATAGTGCGGGTGCGTTCACAACGCCGCCCGGAGGAGGCGGCGGTAACGCCGTTCGCGCCCTCGTCAGTCAGCAACAGCCGGCCTATTTGTCGGCAGTGCTGGGTTTGACGACCGTCAACATCCCCGCCCAAGCCATCGCTCTGGTCGAACTGCCGAGCAAGGTGTGCGCCTTGGCGCTCGGACCTGATCCGAACGGCGGCGGAGGGGCGCTTAAGATTGCCGGTAACGTCAGCAACAACGGCACGGGTTGCCCGATAATGTCGGATGCTAGTGTTCAGTTTGCCAGCACTGCCTCTTTCACCGGTTCGGGATGGGCCGTCTTGGGTGTAACCGGCTGTAGTCCAGCCAGCACCTGCGCCAATCCCGGCGTCACGTACAACTATTTCATGCCGTATGCCAACAATCCACTTAGCAAATTGGACAGCCAATCGTTCAATAGCTTGACCTCGAGCGGGAAGCCAAACGATTTGGCATGCAGTGGTACGTTGACGCCTAATACCCCACCGAGCAGCACTAACCTGTACCGCAACCTAACGTGCACGACCGGGAACGCGGTAGATTTTAGTCCGGGCACGTACTTTTTCTACAATGGCACGATAAGATTCAATGGCGGAACCATCACTTGCAGTGCCTGCACACCCTGGCCACCGGCTGGCACAGGTTTAGGCGTCACTCTTGTATTACTCGGGGATTCCAGCATTTCCATCTCTGGCGGCGCTGTAGTGAATCTGTCCGCGCCTTACACCAACACTTTCTCTTCTGATCTGAACGGCGTTCTGATTGATGATCAAGCACCGAGCAAGAGCAGTAATCAGGTCACCATCAACGGTGGTTCGGTTAAGCTGGGTGGTGCGATGTATTTCCCGCACGTCGACGTGACCTGGAACGGAGCGACGCAAAGTACCAATACGACCTGTTCACAAGTGATCGCCAAAACTCTCACCATGGGCGGTGGCGGCTTCCTGAGCACGGATGGATGTAATCCGGTCACCGTCCCTTATACCCAAGTTGTCCGCTTGGTGCAGTGATGAGAAAGCTCGATCAGCGGGGCATCGCATCGTTCGAATTCATCCTCGCCTTTGTGTCCCTTTTCATGTTGATCTTCGCCATCTTCGATCTCGGACGCTATGCGATCACGATGCAGTCCTTGCGGACGCTCGCGAGCGCCGGGGCCCGAGCGGTCATGATCAACTGCTACACGCCTGCCTTGCTTCAAAGCCCGCCTCAGTCGCCGTCAAGCTGCGCGGGCGATCCCATGTCCACGACCGCTAAGCAGACTGCCGCGCCGTTCCTGTATCGCGGCGGTCTCACGCCGACGCTGAGCGTGGCATCCAGCGGCAGCAATTTGACCGTGACCGCTTCTCAAGCCGGCTTCACGATGCTGATGCCGATATGGGGCACAGCACTCAATGCGCCGAGCGCGTCAACGCAGATTCCCTTTTAGGCAAAATATGGCAATGTGCCTTACCCATCTTGGCCGACATCGCCTCGGGTCGGCGCTCGAGCTGGACAAACCCCTCGGAATCGTACTGCACCAAAGCAATCTGAGTCTGGCCAAATGCCGTTTGGAGACGACGAGCCGACGCCGTTCGATCGTGAGCCACGACGGAATCTCGCGCAAACGTGGTCGTGCTGCAGCAGTTCTGAACGGAGCTGCAGAGAGAAATGATGCGCGCCCGCAACATTGGAAAGTTTTCTTTGCCACTTGAGGCTGTGCGGTAAGCGTCTCTTCTTGCAAGCAGGCAGCATCAAGGACGATGATCTTGGAAACGCGAAGTAACGAATTGTAGTCGGACATCTTGTAAGCTCTGCGGCGTGGTGCGCAGAGGGGAACTATTGGGGATGTCGAGCACGTAGATTTGCGGGGGAGCCGCGGATCGCAGTTGGGGGACTCGAATGGGTGGCGATCGCATTTCAGGTAAGATAAGGGAGCTTCTCGCCTTCAGCGTGATGGGTCTTGGCGCGGCGCTCGCCTCCTTTGCGTCCGCTGACCGCGCGATGGCGGCAGACCGGCGGGGCTCCTCCGGCGGCGGCGTCTTCGTCAGCGAAATGAACGACGTCCAGCGGGTCAAGGTGGTGGTCAACAAGTCACGCACCTTCAAGGTCGATACGGCTTTCGCAACTATCGTGGCCGGCTCGCCCGACATTGTGGACGTGAAGTCGCTCAGCGATCACCTGATCTACGTCCAGGGCAAGCAGACCGGCACCACCAACGTCATCCTGCTCGACTCCTCGATGAAGCAGATCGGCATCCTCGACGTCGAGGTCGTGATCGATACCGGCAATCTCCAGCAGAACATCCGCAGCAGCACTGGCGGGCACGGGATCCGCGTCTCGGCTTCCGAGGGCCAGGTGGTACTCAGCGGAACGGCCGCCGATGCGGTTACGGCCGAGCGGGCCATGGCGATCGCCACCAGCACAGTCGCGAAGGGGGGCACTGTCGTCAACGCGATGAGTGTCGCGGCGCCGCAGCAGGTGATGCTGGAGGTGCGGTTTCTCGAGGTGAGTCGGTCCGCGGGTCGCGACCTAGGAGTTAATCTTTATGGTGGCAACGCAAGCGGCTCGAGAGGCTTCAATACCGGTCTTGGTGCCGGGGGGGCGGCCGGTGCTGTGACCTCAGCCGGACGTATCGCGACGGACAGGACCGGAAAGCCTTTGCAAGATCCCGTGACCAACGGCTACGTGCCGACTCCGGGAGGTCTTCCGCTCATCGGTACTGCCGCTACGTTGGCAGGAAACAGCGTGCCGTTTGGCAGCTTGTTGACAAGCGTCTTGAAGCTCAACAATGGCAACACGTTGGACCTCCTGATCACTGCGCTTGAGACCAAAGGTGTCCTCCGCCGGTTGGCGGAGCCAAATCTGATTGCGCTTTCCGGAGATGCCGCGCGCTTCCTGGCCGGTGGTGAATTTCCAGTACCGATTCCGAACACGACAGCCACCGGTTTCCCCACCATCACCATCGACTACAAGAAGTTCGGTGTCGAACTGGCCTTTGTCCCCACCGTGCTCTCGCGGGGGGTCGTCAACCTTCGGGTGGAGCCATCGGTCAGCGAGCTTGATTTCGCCAATGCGGTGACGATTCAGGGGACGACCGTTCCAGCATTGACCCGCCGCGATGCGCGCACGACGGTGGAATTGCGGGATGGCCAGAGCTTTGCAATCGCCGGCTTGCTGCAAACCCGCAACCGTCAGGACGTTTCGCAATTGCCCTGGATCGGTTCGGTGCCCGTGCTTGGAGCCTTGTTCAGCAGCAAGTCGTACCTGCAGGAGGAAACCGATCTCGTCATCATTGTGACGCCGCGCCTGGTCGCACCGGCCGCGCCCGGTCAGCAATTGGCGTCGCCGCTCGACTCCCGCCTTCCGGCCAACGACGTCGATTTCTTCCTCAATGGCCAGATGGAAGTGCGCAAGCGTTACAATGACTACGTCAACTCCGGCGGCGACGTTAAAGGGCCCTATGGTCACATCATCGCTCCCGAGGCCACTGCGACCATTCCGGCACCGGCCGTTGCGAACCAGCCCGTCGTAAAAACGCTCAACTGAGAAGGAAGCGGGAGATGACCATCAGGTATCTGGCTCTGTTCGCACCGCTGCTGCTCGGGGGATGTTACGGGGTGGCCGGTCATGACGAGGTGGACCGCTATTTCCAGCGTTCAGACACCATCACGATGAGTGCCGGCAATGCCAAGGAGGTCAACGCGGTCACCCACACAATCCATCCATGGCCGCGAAACGTCGGTGATCGCAGGATCACGTACGACGCCCGGCGCGTGGGCGCCGCCGTGACTCGCTATGGCAACACGAAACAGCCGGTGGATCAGCTTCCCGACATCGGCGATGCGACGAAACAAATGGGCGTGCGGACTGCCCCAACCCAGAACGTCAACATAGAAGGATTGGGGGCTGGATCGACTGCTGGAGTATCAGTGCCGGTTGGTGGAGTAGGCGTAGGCGGCAGGTAACGATTTTTAGTGCGTGGTTTTGGCGATGTTGTTTGCGAACGGCGCAGTGAAGTTGCTGCGACGTGCGGGGGACCAAGGGGTTATGCGACGTATCATCTTCATGCTGACCTGTTGCTGGTTGGGGATCGGCCTTGCGGGGTGTGATCATACGCTGAGGCAGGCTGCCGTCGTCGCTCCCGTCGAGCCGCCTGGGGGGGACCCCGTGCAGGAGCCGACGGACGTCAAATATTATCCCTCGGACGAGCCGGTACGGCTGGGCTTGGAGCATTTCAACCGCGGCAGCTACGGGTTAGCCAATCGCTATTTCAGGGATGCGGTCGAGAAATCGCCGAAGGACGTGACGGCCTGGGTTGGACTCGCGGCGAGCTATGATCGGATACGTCGCTTTGATCTCGCAGATCAGGCCTATGCCCAAGCGATCCGGCTGGGCGGCGAAACCGTGCAGGTCCTGAATGACCAGGGATATTCGTACATGCTGCGCGGCAATCTGAGTGCGGCGCGCCGAAAGTTCGAGAAGGCCTATTCGCTCGATCCAGGCAACCCGGTTATCGCCAACAACCTCGAGCTTCTCAATGGCAGCCGGCGGTTCATTGAAAGACCACCGAACAACCAGCCTTAAGAGGGCGATCGACTCCTGCAATCGCGGCCAGTTCTCGTCAATTGGGCCCAATTACAGCATCAGCGTGACGGCTGCCGCTGCGGACGATGACAACAACGCCATTGCGAACGGTAAATCTCGCGCCGAGCAGCTTCCGCACCTTGTCCGTGATCGGAGAGGAAAAGGGAACGGTTTCTCCTACGACGGGATCGCCGACCTTTGTCGTCTCAGTCGCGGGGCCAGCAACTGGTGCAGGCTTGATATAGTCTCGGACAAGCTGAATCTCTTCACGTGACAGGATGAGCGGAGCCTGGTCGGCTTGGATCCCCGACGACGGTTTGGGTATTCCACTGCTTGCCTTTTCGCGCATCTCGTTCGTGCTTGCGATCTGATCGAGCCTGGCTACGCGTAGCTTGAGTGCGATGATATCACGTTGCAGTGTTGCGATCTCCAATTTGCGCGCGTTGACCTGCATGAAGACAATGATCGCGCAAACGCAACTCACGACGAAGCCGACGCTCAGCAGTGCGATCAACCAGCGCTCGAAGTTTCCCGTCGACCCCCCGGTCGTTCGGGGGAGTTGATCGCGCTGGAGATGGCGCCGCCAGATGCGACGTGCTCGGTCGATCCAATTGGTAGAGCCCGTTACACCGGTCCCCGCC
>NZ_JADYVQ010000037.1:0-22675 GCF_020193895.1 Bradyrhizobium sp. NBAIM14
GGCCGTGGCTGCGGCTCCGCCGGCCCCGCCTCCGCCACCTGCGCCTGCTCCCGCGCGCGTTCAGGCGGCCGCAGCGCCGCCTGCACCTGCAACTGCGCCGACGCGCGACCTCAATTCGCCGGTCGGCGTCTGGCTCACCGAGGAGAAGGAAGGCAAGGTCCGCATCGAGCAATGCGGCACCAACCTCTGCGGCTATTCGGTCGACAGCAAGTCGAACCAGAACGGCGAGCAGGTGCTGATCAACATGAAGGCGGGCAAGGACCAGAAATGGTCGGGCCGCATCCTCGATCCCAACTCGGGCTCGACCTACGATTCGACGATCGCCATGAAGGGCACCGACCGGCTGCGGGTGCAGGGCTGCGCCTTCGGCGGCATGTTCTGCGGCGGCCAGACCTGGACGCGGGTGAACTGAGATCCACCTGATCGTTCTTACTCAGACAAGGGGCTCGCGATGCGGGTCCTTTGCTTTTGCGCCCTGGCGTGCCGGCGTGCGCAGGCTCACACAGCCTTCAGCGCACGTGACAGCCCTCACATCGCCGGTTCCGCACGCGTGTCACGGTCCCCCGCATGGTCAACCACAGGGGCGTGTCATGAACGTGTTTCGCAAGGCTCTATTCTCCACCGCCGTCGTCATCGCTGTCCCGCTCGCGCAGGCCGACGCTGCGACAAGCACGTTCGATGGCGCGTGGAACGTCCGCATTGCTTCATCAAGCCAGGCCTGCGGCAACGGCGCGACGGTCTCCATCGGCATCAATAATGGCCAGATCGCCTCGAGCAGCGCCGCGGTGACGGCGTCGGGGCGCGTCGCCGATGCCGGCAACATCAAGGTCACCCTGAGCACCGGCATCAAGCGTGCCGTTGGCTTCGGCCGGCTCAGCGGCGCGTCCGGCTCCGGCACCTGGCGCGGCGCCATGTGCACGGGCACGTGGACCGCGGAGAAGATTTAGGTGCCGTGTCCCGGACAAGCGGCAGCGCGAAGCGTTGCCGCGCAGAGCCGGGACCCAGTGCTCTCAGTGGGTCGAAGATCTGGGTCCCGGATCGGCGACGCATCGCCTTGGACGATGCGTCTTGTCCGGGACACGAGAGTCAGCCCACCGCCGCGCCATACTCCGCGTCGGTGACCGGCTCCAGCCAGGTCGAGTAGACGCCGTCGAGCGCTTCCTGCATGGCGATGTGGCACATGCCGTTGGTCGGCGATGCGCCGTGCCAGTGCACTTCACCCGGCGGAATCCAGACGGTGTCGCCGGGACGGATTTCCTGGACCGGGCCGCCCTTGGTCTGAACGCGGCCGACGCCCGAGATCACGTAGAGCGTCTGCCCGAGCGGATGGTGGTGCCAGTTGGTGCGCGCGCCCGGCTCGAATGCGACGCGCGAGACGTTCAGCCGTGCAGGCGCCGGCGCCATGTTGATGGGGTCCTGCCACACGGTGCCGGTGAAGTGTTCCTTCGGCGCGCGGCGGGTCGGCCGCGTGCCGGCGAGCGTGATGTCCATGAGGGTCCTCGTTCCTTTGTCCGTTACTTCTTGCTGGCGGCGTAGCGCGCCTTGGTTTCGGCGTTCATGGGATAGAGGCCCGGCAGCACCGCGCCGTTGTTCACCTCGTTGACGATCCAGGCTTCCATCCGCTCCTGCTCGACGCCCTCATTGAGGACATGATCGAGCATCGCCTGCGGGATCAGCACGCAGCCGTCCTGGTCGGCGACCACGATGTCGTTCGGGAAGACGGCAACGCCGCCGCAGCCGATCGGTTCGCCCCAGCCGACGAAAGTGAGGCCTGCAACCGACGGCGGCGCGGCATAGCCGTCGCACCAAACCGGCAAATTGGTGCCAAGCACGCCCTCGACGTCACGCACCACGCCGTCGGTGACAAGCGCGGTGACGCCGCGCTTGACCATGCGCGCGCAAAGGATGTCGCCGAAGATGCCGGCATCGGTGATGCCCATGGCATCGACCACGGCGATGCAGCCCTCCGGCATCGCCTCGATCGCGGTGCGGGTCGAGATCGGCGACGACCAGGATTCCGGCGTCGCCAGATCCTCGCGCGCCGGCACGAAGCGCAGCGTGAAGGCCGGTCCCACCAGCCGCGGCAGGCCCGGCCGCAACGGACGCGCGCCGCGCATCCACACATTGCGCAGGCCCTTCTTCAGCAGGACCGTGGTGATGGTGGCGGTGGTGATGCCGGCGAGGGTCTTGCGGGCTTCGGGGGACAGCGACATGGACGAGAACGAGCTCCAAGGTGCGGGACAGAACGCGCGCATCTTGCGAGCCGCGAGCTTTGCGTCAAGGGCCAAGAGGCTAGCAATTACGCAGGGCCGCAGCGCCGTTATGCGATGCGATAACAAGGCTTTATCGCTTCCCCTTGCATTAATTTATTGGACTTGCGGGCACATTTACGCGAAGCAGGGACAAGCGGAACTCAAGGTCGAGCCCGCATTCCCGAGAAGCCCGATTACGACAGCGCTCTGACAGCTCAATGGCCGCGACGCTTCCCCCGCCCCGCCTTCTGCCCAGCGGCGACAGTGCCGTCACGGTCGAGTTCAGCCGCACCATCGACGACGATGCCAACCAGCGCGTGTTGGCGCTCGACAAGGCGCTGCTAGCTGCGCCCATCGACGGCATCACCGAGACCGTGCCGACCTATCGCTCGCTGCTGGTCCATTACGATCCCGGCGAGATCGGCTTTGAGGCGCTCGGCGAAAAGATCCTCCCGATCGCCACCCGGCCGCTGCCGCCGGTCACCAAAGCGCGCCGCTGGCGCGTTCCCGTCGCCTATGGTGGCGAGCACGGCATCGACCTCGAGGACGTCGCCAAGACGTTGGGCACCACGCCGGATGACATCGTCGTCAGGCATTCGCGCGGCGACTATAAAGTCGCCATGATCGGCTTCACGCCGGGCTGGTCCTATCTCAGCGGTCTCGACAAATTCCTGCACATGTCGCGGCGGCAATCGCCACGGCTGCTGACGCCATCAGGCACGATCTCGATCGGCGGCGTCCAGGCCGGCATCCAGTGCCTGGCCGCCCCGAGCGGCTGGCATCTGCTCGGCCGCACCCCGGTGCGAACCTATCAGCTCCACCGCAATCCGACGTTCCTCACCGAGCCCGGTGACCGCGTCACGTTCTACCCGATCGACCACAAGACATTCGAGGACATGGACCGCGCTGCGGAAGCCGGCGAGATCGTCGCCGAGCAGGTGGACGCATGAGCCGGCTCGTCGTTGCCAGCATCGGCCCTGCCAGCTCGGTCCAGGACGGCGGCCGCCACGGCGCGCAGCGCTACGGCTTGACCGTGAGCGGAGCGATGGACCGGCTGTCGCTTGCGGCGGCGAACACGCTGGTCGGCAACGAGCCGTTCGCGGCCGCCATCGAGATCGGCCCGTTCGGTGCCTCCTTCACCGCCCGCGACGGCGCCGTGCGCGTGGCGATATCGGGCGCGCCGCGCAATGCGGACATCGCCGGCAGCCCGGTCGCGATGGACACCTCGGTGACGCTCAAGGATGGCGAGACGCTGACGCTCGGCTTTGCCCGCGGCGGCGCCTTCACCTATCTCGCGATCGAAGGCGCCATCAAGGGCGAGGCAGTGTTCGGCAGTCTTGCTGTGAACGCCCGCGCCGGCCTCGGCAGCCCCTACCCGCGCCCGCTCCAGGCCGGTGACGAGTTCACGGTCGATGCCGCCAGCGGCGCACCGGAGCTGCGCATCGAGCTGCCGAAGCCGGCGAGCGGCCCGATCCGCGTGCTGCTGGGTCCTCAGGACGACGAGTTCGACGACGCCAACAAGGCGCTGTTCTTGGACAGCGAATGGAAAATCTCGGCGACCTCCGACCGCATGGGCTACCGCCTCGAGGGCCCCGCGATCAAGCATCTGCACGGCCACAACATCGTCTCCGACGGCACGGTCAACGGCAGCATCCAGGTGCCCGGCAACGGCGCGCCGATCGCGCTGATGATGGATCGCGGCACCTCCGGCGGCTATCCGAAGATCGCAACCGTGATCACGGCCGATATCGGCCGCCTCGCCCAGACCTCGGCAGGAACCGCGTTCCGCTTCAAGGCGGTCAGCATGGCCGAAGCGCAGGACGAGGCGCGCAAGTTCGCGCAAGCGATCCGCAGCCTGCCCGATCGTCTGCGCTCCTCCGATATCGTCGCCCTCAACATCGAGGCGCTCAGCGATGCTAACGTAGCGGGCTATGCGGTCAGCGCGGTCGATTCCGGGACGTGGCAGGTCACGGCGGAGCCGTAAGCGACAACAAGACCAGAGGCGGAGAGCAACCCATGAAGACAGTCGATCTGAATTGCGACCTCGGCGAAGGTTTTGGCGCGTGGGAGATGGGCAACGACGCCGCGATGATCGAGCTGGCAAGCTCGGTCAACGTCGCCTGCGGCTTCCATGCCGGCGACCCCGACATCATGCGCCGGACGGTGGAGCTTGCGAAGGCGCGCGGCGTCTCGGTCGGCGCGCATCCCGGCTATCGCGACCTGCACGGCTTCGGCCGGCATCCGATCGCAGGGCTCAAGGCCTCCGAGATCGAGAACCTCGTCGCCTATCAGATCGGCGCGTTGCAGGCGATCGCGATTGCGGCCGGCTACAAGGTCACCCATGTGAAGGCGCACGGCGCGCTCTCCAACGTCGCCTGCGAGGACGACATGACGGCGAAGGCGATCGCCGCCGGCATCAAGGCGGTGGATCCCAGCCTGATCTTCGTCGTGCTCGCCAATTCGAAGCTGGTGAAGGCCGGCGAAGACGCCAACCTGCCGATGGTGCACGAGGTGTTCGCCGACCGCGCCTATGAGGATGACGGCAACCTCGTCTCGCGCAAGAAGCCCGGCGCGGTGCTGCACGACGCCAAGGCGATCGCCGAGCGCGTGGTACGCATGGTGCAGGACGGCGCGGTGGTGTCGGTCACGGGCAAGGTCATCAAGATGCGCACGGATACGGTCTGCATCCACGGCGATACGCCGGGCGCGGTCGAGATCGCGCGCGGCGTGCGGCAGGCGTTGAAAGCTGCGGGGATCGATGTGGCGCCGTTCAAGCGCGGGGCGTGAGCAGGGTTCGGTGTCGTAGGGTGGATTAGCGAAGCGTAAGCCACCTCTTCTGCTGCAGCCATACAAGTGGTGGGTTACGCCTTCGGCTAACCCACCCTACGCAGACACATCAAAACGGGTGCACCGACAGCGTCCCGAACACGATCGCCGCGATCACCGCAAACGCGCTGTACATCGCAACGTGATGCATGCTCGCCCCGGTCCGGCGCGAGAGCGAGCGCGCGTAGAAGTGCAGCCTGGCTTCCGCCGATAGTTCGCGCATGGTCGATCTCCAACGCCCCATTTGCGGGAGTATGAAGGAACAACCAGGGCGGGAGGCAAGACGGTGGCGGAAAAAGCGATGAGGGTTCTCTGGAGGCCCCCCATCGCAGATGCAAATTCTCTTCACCAGCAGGTTCCGAGAATCTTATTCGTTAGAATCCAAGCCAGTTGGAACCGGAACGGATGACAATCGGATGACGCCCAACCCCGAGAGGAGTCGTCCGACTAGTACACGTCAGCCTGGAAGCGGCCAGTCTTCTTGAGCTCGGCGACGAAGCTGACGGCTTCATCGGTCGAACGTGCCCCGAACTGCGCGACGATGTCGACCAGCGCGCGCTCGACGTCCTTGGCCATGCGCTTGGCATCGCCGCAGATGTAGAGATGCGCGCCCTCGGCGAGCCAGGTCCACAATTCGCGGCCAACCTCGCGCATGCGGTCCTGCACGTAAAACTTCTTCTCGCCGTCGCGCGACCAGGCCAGCGACAGGCGCGTCAGAAGCCCTGAGGTCTTCATGGCGTTGAGCTCGTCCTGATAGAAGAAATCGCAATCGCTGCGCTGATGGCCGAAGAACAGCCAGTTCTTGCCGGGCGCGCCGGTCGCCTTGCGGTCGAACAGGAAGGCGCGGAACGGCGCGATGCCGGTGCCCGGACCGACCATGATAATCGGCGTCTTCGGATCTTGCGGCAGGCCGAAATTGTGCGCCTTCTGCACATAGACCTTGAGCTTCTCGCCTTCGTTGATCCGCTCGCCGAGGAAGGTCGAGGCGACGCCGAGCCGCCTGCGCTTGCCGATGACGTAGCGCACCGAGTCCACCGTCAGTGACAGCTTTCCCGGCGTCGCATTGTGCGAGGACGAGATCGAGTAGAGCCGCGGCTGCAGCGGCTCCAGCGCCTCGACGAAGGCCTCGGGATGCGGCCGCGTGCCGGAAAACTTCTGCAGTGCCGCCATCACGTCGAGCGTCGCGGCATCGCCATCGGGATCCTCTCCCTGCGCCAGCGCCCGCGCCTTCTCGCGCTGCGCGCCGCCGGTGATGAAGGAGATCAGCTCGAACAGAGTGTCGGGCGCCGGCGACAGCGAGACGTCGTCGATCAGCACCTCGCGCAGCGTCTTGCCGTTGACTTTGGTCGTGTGGGAGGCGCCGAGCAGCGCGATGACCTGGTCGACGAGGCCGACGTCGTTGCGCGGGAAGACGCCAAAACTGTCACCAACGACATAGTCGAGCTTGCCCTCGGAGAGATCGAACTCGATGTGATAGGTCTCCTTCTCCGACTTGCCCTTGTTGAGAAGACGGCGCGACAGGAAGGTCGCCTGGATCGGATTGTCGCGCGAGCGGCCGGGCTCTGCGATCGTCACGGTCACAGCCGGTGCCGGAGCGCCGGCCTTGTCAGTGCTCTTGTCGGTGGTCTTGGCCGCGGGCGCCTTGTCGAGCTCCTCGTACAGCGATTTCAGCATCCGCGCGGTTTCCTTGCCGCCGGGGACGCACAGATTGAGCCGCGCTTCGCTGCGGCTCGCGATCGCTTCCGAATAATCGTGGCAATTGTAGCCGCACTGGCCGCAATCCTGCTGTGCCATCGCCGCCATCATCTTGCGGCGCAAGGGACGGCCTTCGGCAAGCTTCATTCGCTCGGCGATCGGCATGGTCTGGTCGTGCCACGGCGCTTCGCCGTCGTCGCCGTCACCGGCCTGCATGACGGCGGCGCCCTGCTCTGCCGACAGCGGCGTTGCGACATCAGGCGAGAGCAGTCCGGCAAAGAAGCCGTTCAGCCAGGAGCGTTGCGCGTCGGAGAATGGCGCGCTGGCGGGGATGATATCGAGTTTCGGCGGAGGCGTGATCTGGTTCATGCGGACACCTGTGCATCGGCAAGCTTGCGCAGCGTTTCGCCGTCATGGCGGCGCGCGAACGAGAGGAAGGTTTCGTCGGGCGAGGCGCGATTGGCGAGATAGGCCTTGAGCAGCGCCTCGACCGTCTTCGGTGCGTCCTCGGCCTTGAGGTCGTGATAGACCTCCTGCCCGACATCGGCGTCGGGGCCGAACCCGCCGCCGGTGAAGAGGTGATAGCCCTCGACGGTGTCCTCCTCATTGATCGGCACGCGCGCGCCGATCAGTCCGATGTCGCTGATGTAATGCTGCGCGCAGGAATGATGGCAGCCGGTCAGGTGGATGTTCACCGGCTTGTCCATCGCGACGCGCGGCTCGCACCAGTCACCGATCTCCGCGGCATTGCGCTTGGTATTGGACGCCGCGAAGCGGCAGCCGGCATTGCCGGTGCAGGCGATCAGGCCGGCGCGGATGTGCGAGGCCTCGACCGCGAGCCCGATCTGCTTGATCGCGGCAATGGCGAGCTCGACATTCGCGTCGCGCACGCCCGAGATCAACAGGTTCTGCCAGACCGTGAGCCGGATCTCGCCGTCACCGAGATCTTGCGCCACCTTGGCGAGGCCCCGCATCTGATCGGAGGTGAGCTTGCCGAGTGTCAGCGATACGCCGATCCAGTTGAGGCCGTCCTGCTTCTGCTTGTGCACGCCGATATGCGCCATGCGGTCCGCCGCGGCCCGCGGCGCGAACGCCTCTTCCGGCACGCGCGTGAACGGCGTCTTCAACCGCTCCTCGACCAGCTTGAGGAAGCCGTCATGGCCCATTGCGTCGAGCACGTATTTAAGCCGTGCCTTGTTGCGGTTGGTGCGGTCGCCATGCTCGATGAACACGCGCACGATGGCGTCGGCGACGGCGGTCGCCTGCTCCGGCTTGACGATGATGCCGGAATATTTCGCAAAGTCTTTGTGACCGGTGATGCCGCCGAGGCCGAGCCGGAACCAGACGCCGGGCTCGACGCCGAAACCGTCCTTTACCTCATAGGCCGTGAAGGCGATGTCGTTGGTCTCTTCAAGCACCGCGATCCGGCCGGCGCCGTCGAAGGCGACGTTGAACTTGCGCGGCAAACCGTAGAGCGAGCGGTCGTTGAGGATGTGGTAGTGCCACTCGCGGGCATAGGGCCGCGTGTCGATGATTTCCTGCGGATCGATGCCGGCGGTCGGCGTTCCCGTCACGTTGCGGATGTTGTCGGCGCCGGAGCCGCGCGAGCACAGGCCGAGCTCCTGGATGCCCTCGATCATTCTGATCGCGTGCTTCGGCGGGATCTCGCGCAGCTGGAGATTGGCGCGCGTCGTCACGTGGCTGTAGGGGCCGCAGAGCTCGTCGGCGAGATCGGCAAGGCCCGACAGCTGCCAATGCTTCATGATGCCGTTCGGGATGCGCAGGCGGCACATGTAGGAGTCCTGCGTCGGCGCGACATAGAAGATGCCGTAATAGCGCCAGCGGAAATTGTCCGCCGGGCTCAGCGGGGTGTTGTCGAGCGCCTGCTGGCGCAGCCGCGGGTAGGCGTCGAAGGGGTGCTCGTCGCGCTTGAACTTCTCCTGATCGGCGAGCTTCTTGCCCGACGCGATCACCTTGTCCTGCGCCTTGATGTGCACGGCATCGGGACCCACAGGCTCGGCATTCGCCTTGCTGCTGCCGCCACCACCAAGGCCGCGGCCGACGCGGCTGATCTGCAGGCCGGTCGTGAAGCCTTCGAGATAGCGTTTCTGCTCGTCGGTAAAGTCGACTGAGAGCGAATCGATTTTCATGGTCGGTAACGAAGCTCCTGCGGCCACCTTCGGTGGCTTCGACGGATTGCGCGACCCGCGAGGAACGTCAGGCTGGCTCAGAAGCCGGCTTCGTCACTCACGGTCCGATCAGCTTCGTTGCTGCGGGACTTGGCTCAGCAGGCACCTATGACAAGCTGGCCGCAGCGCAACATTCAAGTTGCGTGCCAGCTTGATCGAAATAAAAACCAATGAAGTTTCAGATAATTAGGATGGGACCCGGAAACTGCCGGCTTGGGAACTCTCCCGAAATACGAGCAGCCAGCTCAAACATTAGCCAAGGATCTTAGATGCTCAAAAGCGAAGCAACCGCGAATCAGGCCTTCCAGCGCCCGACCCCGAAGGCCTCGAGATGCCCGCGGATATCGGCGGGGTCGAAGGCCGGACCGGCAAAGGCGCCGAACGCTGCGGGAGCCTCAAACGGCGCCCTGTTGCCGAGCGCCGCGTCGTAGAGATCGGGCCTGAACACCGCCATCGCCGTCTTGACCCCGTCAGGGGTGAGCGCCGTCTGGCCCCAGCGCACCATCTGCGCATAGAGCCAGGCGGCCTGGACCGGATCGGGCCGCCCTGCCCCTTCGCGTCCGACCAGCAGGTAGCGGCCGCTTTCGCGGAAGGTGCCATCGGGCGAAATCTTCAGGCGCCCGGTGAGGGTGCGTTGGATGACCTCGGCGTCGACGCCGATCCGTTCGGGTTGGGCCAGGATCTGCGCCGCCTCGGTCCGGTTCTCGGGATGCTCGATGAACTCGGCGGCTTTCACGGCTGCCCGCACCAGGGCTGCGACCACGTCCGGGTTCTTGTCGGCAAAGGTCTGGCGGACCGCCAGCACCTTCTCCGCCGCACGGACCAGAATGTCGGCGACGAAATGCAGGATATGGCCGATGCCGAGATCGACCGCGATCGAGTTCCAGGGGGCACCGACGCAGAACGCATCGACATGGCCGTTCTTGAGGCTGTCGACCATATAGGGCGGCGGCAGCACCACGAGGCGCACGTCCTCGTCGGGATCGACGCCCGCCGCCGCCATCCAGAACCGCAATTGATAATTGTGGGTGGAGAACGGGAAGGTCATGCCGAAGGTGAGCGGCTCGGCCCCTGCCGTGCGGCGCTTGGCAACCACCTTCGCCAGCGCTTTCGCCGTCGCCATCGGGTCGAAGCGATCGCCGTCGATCTCCTCCATCAGCGCGGCATGGAGCGCCGGCGACACCGTGATGGCATTGCCGTTGATGCCGAGATTGAAGGCCGCGGCGATCGGCACCTTGACGTGACCGAGGCCGAGCGAGGACGCGATCGCCACCGGCGCGAGCAGATGCGCGGCATCGAACAGGCCGATATTGAGCTTGTCGCGGACGTTGGACCAGGAGACCTCGCGCACCAGCTCGACCTCGAGCCCCTCGGCGGCGGCAAAGCCCTTGTCGACCGCGACGATCAGCGCGGCGGCATCGACCAGCGGAATGAACCCGATGCGGAGGGGAACGGTCATTTCAGCATCTCCGACGCGGTGATGATCGACTGTGCGATCTCGCCGATTTTCTTCTTCTCGCGCATCGCGGTGGAGCGCAGCAGCACATAGGCCTCGTCCTCGGTCAGGCCCTTCACCTTCATCAGAATGCCCTTGGCGCGCTCGATGATCTTGCGGTCCTCGAGCTGCGACTTGGTGCGCTCCAGTTCCTCCTGGAGCTTGGCGAAGGCGTTGAAACGGGACACGCAAAGGTCGAGGATCGGCTTGATGCGCTCCTTCTTCAGCCCGTCGACGATATAGGCCGACACCCCCGCCTCGACCGAGGCCTGGATCGAGGCTGAATCGCTCTGGTCGACGAACATGGCGACCGGCCGCTTCACCGCGCGGCTGACCTGGAACATCGCCTCCAGCACGTCGCGGCTGGGGTTTTCGAGATCGATCACGATGATGTCGGGGTCCGCCGCATAAATACGGGCCAGCAGGCTCTGCATCTCGCTGATATGGACGACTTGGGTAAACCCGGCCTCGCGCAATCCCTCCTCCAGGATCGCGGCCCGGATCGGGCTTTCGTCGACGATCACGATTTTGGGCGACTGTTCGGCGCTCATGGCTCACTCACGGCAGCTGATTCATCCATAGCACGCCGGATCGCCCTGCAAAGGGTTGTAATTATGGGCAATTGGGACTAGCTCAGGCCGGTCAATCAGGCAGATTAGATATGGATCAGACGGCTGCGCCCAAGGTCAGCTTCGGGTCGCTCGGGTGTCCCTGACACGACGAATGTAAACTCTCCATGCCGCCCTCCCGCAAGAAAACGCTCGCGCAGCCTTCAGCTGCGAAGCAGAACTCATGCTCTCACGGAATCTTCGCGCCAACGATCATCTTGTCGAGAAGTGGCATGGCGACCAGCACTGCCGCCTCAGTGCGGCCGGAGACCGCTAGCCGCACGACGTAGGAATTGCCGTCCTTGTCGCGGTCGGCGTAATGCGCGATGACTTCGATCGGCTGGTCCTTCAAGGACGGATTGTCGTAGCGGTTGATGATGACCTTCGGGTTGACCGAGGGAAGCGTAGTGATCTTGGCATGGTCGCCGGATGTCGTCGCCCAATCCTTATCACTCGTTGCGATCCATTGAACCAGTTCGGTGCGGTCCTCGTTATAGCGGCCTTCGGCATAGATGATTGCTTCTGCTTTACCGAATGTCTTCCCTTTGGGAACGAACATCGATGCGCCGTATTTGAGACTCGCGGCCTCATCCCTCGTCCACCCGTCGGGTGCCTTCACGCGAGGCCTGAATTCCGGACACAATCGTTCCTGCCGATCGCAGACATGGATGATCTTGTCGACTTCAGCGCGGGCCGGAAACATGGCGCCATAGGAAACGGTAACGAAAGCCAAGCCGAAGATGAAGCGGCGCATCGTGGTTAAGCTCCGTGAAATCAAGCAAGAAACCGAATAACAACCAAAACGGGCGTGTTCGAGCAATTCACCTCGGATCCTCCACTCGCTCGATCCGAATGAGCTTCCAGACCAGGAACCGTCAGTCAGTAATACCGTCGCTGGTGACTGGCCGATCACGCCAACTACGCGCGCGTACTGCTTTAGCCGCGCGCCGCATACGTTAGTTGTTGAATTTCGCCATCGGTTCAATTACTTGGATCGCAAATCCAGACAATTCAGATAGGCTCCAGGCGATTACATGGACAGAGCGCCGCGCATTTCATTCACGTCACTCGGGTGTCCCAAGGCCTTGGTGGATTCCGAGCGCATCATCACGCGGCTGCGCGCGGAGGGCTATGAGCTCGCCCGCAAGCATGACGGGGCGGACATCGTCATCGTCAACACCTGTGGCTTCCTCGACAGCGCCAAGCAGGAATCGCTCTCGGCGATCGGCGAGGCCATGGCCGAGAACGGCAAGGTGATCGTGACCGGCTGCATGGGCGCGGAACCGGAAGCGATCGAGCAGGCCTATCCGGGCGTGCTGTCCATCACCGGCCCCCAGCAATATGAGAGCGTGCTGAACGCCGTGCACCGCGCGCTGCCGCCGGCGCACAATCCGCATCTCGACCTGGTGCCGCCGCAGGGCATCAAGCTGACCCCGCGCCACTACGCCTATCTGAAGATTTCCGAGGGCTGCAACAACCGCTGCACCTTCTGCATCATTCCGAAGCTGCGCGGCGACCTCGTCTCGCGCCCAGCCGATGACGTGCTGCGCGAGGCCGAGCGCCTCGTCGGCGCGGGCGTCAAAGAGCTCCTGGTGATCTCGCAGGACACCTCAGCTTACGGCGTCGATCTCAAATATGCCGAGAGCCCGTGGAAGGACCGCCAGGTCCGCGCCAAATTCCTCGACCTCGCGCGCGAGCTCGGCGAGCTCGGGGCCTGGGTCCGGCTGCAATATGTCTATCCCTACCCGCATGTCGACGAGGTCATCGCACTGATGAACGAGGGCAAGGTACTGCCCTATCTCGACATCCCGTTCCAGCATGCGAGCCCCGAGGTGCTGAAGGCGATGAAGCGTCCGGCGGCGCAGGACAAGACGCTGGCGCGGATCAAGCGCTGGCGCGAGGAATGTCCCGATCTCGCCTTGCGCTCGACCTTCATCGTCGGCTTCCCCGGCGAGACCGATGCCGATTTCGCCTATCTGCTCGACTGGCTCGACGAAGCCGAGATCGACCGCGTCGGCTGCTTCAAATACGAGCCGGTCGCCGGCGCCACCTCGAACGCAATCGAGAATCCCGTCCCTGAAGAGGTCAAGCAGGAGCGCTACAATGCGCTGATGGCCCGGCAGCAGAAGATCTCGGCGCGCCGGCTGAAGCGCAAGGTCGGCACGCGCCAGCAGGTCATCATCGACGAGGTCGGCCCGACCGTCGCCAAGGGCCGCTCCAAAGCCGATGCGCCGGAGATCGACGGCGCGGTGTACCTGACGAGCCGCCGCCCGCTGCGCGTCGGCGAGATCGTCACGGCGAAGATCGAGCGCGCCGACGCATACGATCTGCACGGCAGCGTCGCGGGGTTCTGACCGCGTTCCGTCATTGCGGCGTAGCGAAGCAATCCAGAATCCCTCCGCGGGAACAGTCTGGATTGCTTCGCTACGCTCGCAATGACAGTGTGGAGACAATCACGCCAGCCATTTCGGCACCCAGCGCTCCGGCCTTGGTGCACGGGCGAGATCGGCTTTCGCCTCGGAGAGCAATGCCGGTTCACCGTCGATGGTCGGGCGCACGTCGTATTCGAAGCTCGGCATGACGCGGCCGTCGGCGTAGAGTCCGAACCTCATCGCGTACCATAACCCGAGCTCAGGCTGAGCCTTCCACATCTGTTCGCGCAGATCGCGCAGCAGGGATTCGATTGAAGCCGCTTCCTCAAACGGCTGCGGTCCGCGCGTCAGCACGCGCGCCTGGTATTGCTTGCCGACGATTGCGACCTCGAAACGCGTCTTATCCCAGGCATTCTTGCCCTTGGGCAGATGGGCGGCCAGCCGCCAGCCGAGTTCGGCCATCATGCGATGGTTGGCCCAATAATCCTCGCGGTCCCGGCTCCATTTTTCCATGAAGCCGCGGAAATCAGGCAGCTCCGGAGGCCCGTCGTCACACGTCGCCTTCTCGCCAACAGGCTGTCCAGCGAGCCATTGCGCAAGTTCGACGGTCTGAGGCTCGACTTCGTCATGCGGCTTCAGATCGCTCCAGGCCCTGTCGAATTGCTGCGACGTCAGCCTCGTCAGCAGCGCATCGAGGCTCGGCGCCAGCAATTCGTAATCACCCTCGGAACCCAGACCGACGATCGGCGGATTGTCGCGATCAAGACCCGCGCCATACCAGCCGCCGACGGCCGAGCCGTCCGGCAGGCGCATGAACAGCGAAAACCTGTCGCGCAAGGGACTGCCGTCGACGATCGGCGCGGAGTCGGAGAACTGGCCTTGCAGGGCGAAGCGGCCGACGCTGCCCCAGGGACGCCCCTCGAGCCAGCCGGCGAAATCGACCAGCAGCGGCGGCGCGTCGGTCCCGGGCGGAAATGCGCCGCGAATGCTGTCGAGGTCGATTGGGTAAGGCGTGTCGGACAAGGCTGAAAACTGGTCTGATTGGTCCCGTCTTGCTTGGTCTGAACCGACGTGAAGCCGGTTCGAACCAAATCGCATCCCATGATCACAAACGCGCCAGCGACCCGATGGTTGCTGCAGGGCGCGACACGGCGAGACGGCCTGCGCTCCGCAATGTGACACCATAATGCATTCACGCAGCGGTCACGGACTCGGCCTAACTCTGCCCGCGTTTTCAACGCGAGCGAGGAACGAGGATGAGCCGCCTCTCGGACATGCTGCGCACGCAGCGCTTCGACGATTACCGCTTCTACCACCAGAGCACCGTCAACCAGACGCTGCACAGCCGCCCACCCGACCTGACCGATGCACGCTCGGCGTGCATCTTGAAAAAAGCCTGCTTGACAAGTCCTGCCATTCGGCTGTACGGACCCGCCCCATGATCAACGCCCGGACCAACCAGCGCACCGAAATGCTCCGCCGTCGCTCCCGCGACGACGAGAGGGTGCGCCATGTCCGAGGACGCCGCTGAACCACTGAATTCAGCTAGTTTTCGAGAAAGGCCGCACCCGCAAGGTGCGGCCTTTCTGCTTTTTGCGCCCTTTTTTTTCCACCCCTGGAGTACGACATGACCACGCATCCGTATGACGCGCTGATGGACATCACCGCACGGCCAAAGACCGTGTTCGTCCGCGGCGCCGGCTCCTACCTCTGGGACGACAGCCGCAAGCGCTATCTCGACTTCGTGCAGGGCTGGGCCGTGAACTGCCTCGGCCATTCCCCGCCCGCGATCGCCGATGCGCTCGCAGCTCAGGCCAAGCGGCTGCTGACGCCGAGCCCGGCCTTCTACAACGAGCCGAGCCTCAAGCTGGCGCAGGCGCTGGTCGAGAACAGCGCGTTCGACCAGGTGTTCTTTGCCAATTCGGGCGCGGAAGCCAACGAGGGTGCGATCAAGCTCGCGCGCAAATACGGCAGCCTGCACAAAGGCGGCGCGTTCGAGATCATCAGCTTCGAAGGCGGCTTCCACGGCCGGACGCTGGCGACGATGTCGGCTTCGGGCAAGAAGGCGTTCGAGCCGCTGTTCGAGCCGAAGGTCGCGGGCTTCAAGAAGGCCAAGCTGAACGACATCGCCTCGGTGGAAAAGCTGATCAACGCCAACACCGTCGCCGTGATGCTCGAGCCGATCCAGGGCGAATCCGGCGTGTGGCCTGCGACCGATCAGTTCCTGCAGCAGCTGCGCGCGCTGACCGAGGCGCACGGCCTCTTGCTCATTTTCGACGAAATCCAGACCGGCATGGGCCGGACCGGAAAGCTCTTCCACTATGAGCATACGGGGATTGCGCCCGACATCATGACGCTCGGCAAGGGCATCGGCGGCGGCGTGCCGCTCGCAGCCCTGCTCGCGACCGAACGCGCCTCATGCTTCGAGCACGGCGACCAGGGCGGCACGTTCAACGGCAACCCGATCATGTGCGCGGCAGGCCTTGCGGTGCTTGAGGAGATCAAGAAGCCCGACTTCCTGAAGCAGGTGGCCGAGACCGGCCTCTTGCTCGAAAGCGAGCTGCAGAAGATTTCGGCCCGGCATGGCCTCGGCGGCGTGCGCGGACGCGGCCTGTTGCTCGCGCTCGACCTCAAGCTGCCGATCGCACCGGGCATCGTCGCACAGGCGTTCGAAGCCGGCGTGCTGCTGAATGCCCCACAGCTCGACAGCTTGCGCTTCATGCCGGCGCTGAACGTCACGAGGAGCGAGATCGCCGAGATGATCGAATGTCTCGACGCGATCTTGACCAAGGCCGGCGCGGCAAGACGCGTCGCGTAGTGCTGTAGGGTGGGCAAAGCGAAGCGTGCCCACCATTCAAACTGTCGTTGCGAATTGGTGGGCACGGCGCGTTACGCCTTTGCCCCACCCTACGACAGCCAGTTCGAAGGTGGTAGGGTTCCGTAGCTCAATGGACAGAGCACCGCGTTGCGGGCGCGGAGGTTCGAGGTTCGACTCCTCGCGGGACCACCATCTACGGCTTCAAGATCGAAGCCCCCGTGGTCTTGCGGCTTTCGAGATCGATATGCGCCTTGGCGGCGTCCTTGAGCGCGTAGGCGTGGTTGATCGGCACGTGCAGCTTGCCGTTGATGACCGCGGCGAACAGGGTGTCGGCACCTTCGAGCAGTTCCTTGCGCGTGCCGACATAATCGTTGAGCTTCGGCCGCGTCGCGAACAGCGAGCCGTGATTGTTGAGCTCGGCGATCGCGAACGGTGGCACGGGGCCCGACGCATTGCCGAACGAGACGAACATGCCGCGCGGCTTCAGGCAGGACAGCGAGCCCGGGAACGTCGCCTTGCCGACGCCGTCATAGACGACGTCGCAGCCCTCGTTACGGCTGATCTGCTTCACGCGCGCAACGAAATCCTCCTCGTTGTAGAGGATGACGTGATCGCAGCCATTGGCCTCCGCAAGCTCGGCCTTCTCGCGCGAGCCGACGGTGCCGATGACATGCGCGCCAAGCGCCCTCGCCCACTGGCAGGCGAGCAGGCCGATGCCGCCGGCGGCGGCGTGGACCAGCACGCGATGATGCGGCTCGACCTTGAAGGTCTTGTGCAGGAGATACCAGACCGTCAGCCCCTTCAACATCAGCACGGCACCCTGCTCGTAGGTGATGTGATCGGGCAGTTTGACCAGCTTCTCCCAGGGGATGTTGCGCTCGCCGGTATAGGCGCCGAGATTGTGGTAATAGGCGACGCGGTCGCCGGGATGAAAATTCGTCACGCCTGGCCCGACCGCGACCACCTCGCCGGAGGCCTCATTGCCGGCGATGAAGGGCAGCCCCGGCGCCTTGTAGAGGCCGGTGCGGTAATAGACGTCGATGAAGTTGAGGCCGACCGCGTGCTGGCGGATGCGCACCTCGCCGGGCCCGGGCGCCGGCACGTCGACGCTCTCATAGACCAGGGCTTCGGGGCCTCCGACCTTGTGCACACGGATGGCTTTCGTCATCACCTGACCTCCTCTTCGTGCGGCTGAGCGAAAGCTATCGCGCCCGCCTTGTCAACTCGACGCCGACTGGAAACGACCCAACGCGACTACTTGGCGGCTTTCCGGCGGTTGCGCCTGGCCAGCACGTTGAAGAACTCCACCGCCGCCGAGAACGCTATTGCGAAATAGATGTAGCCGCGCGGAATGTGGAAGTGGAATCCGTCCGCAACCAGCGCGACGCCGATCAACACCAGGAAGGCCAGTGCCAGCATCTTGGTGGTCGGATGCTCCGCGACGAATCGCGCCACCGGACCCGCCGAAACGTACATGACCGCGCATGCGATCACGACCGCCGCGATCATGATCTTGATGTCCTCGGCCATGCCGATCGCAGTGATGATCGAGTCCAGCGAGAACACGATGTCGATGATCACGATCTGGACGATCACCCAGAAGAAGGCGCTGCCTGTGGAGTCCTTCTCGCTCGCGTCGTGATCGGATTCGACCTCGCCGTGAATCTCATGTGTGGCCTTGGCGATCAGGAAGAGGCCGCCGCCGATCAGGATGAGATCGCGCCAGGAAAAAGCATAGCCCTGAATCGAGAGCACCGGAGCGGTCAGGCCGATCAGCCAGACCAGGAGACTGAGCAGGATGAGGCGAAAGACCAGTGCCAGCGCAAGCCCGATCTGGCGGGCGCGCTGCGCCGGTTTCTCGGGAAGGCGCGAGACGAGCACCGAGATGAAGATGACGTTGTCGATGCCGAGCACGATCTCGAGCGCCGTCAAGGTGAGCAGCGCGGCCCAGGCTTCCGGGCTGGTCAGCAGCTCCATCACGCCGATAATCTCGCCAGGGATTTCGCCAACCGGATCAAGGCATCGCTGAAGCTGATCCAGAGCGCGATGGCGCAGAGCACGACGGTCACCCCGGTGCCGACGCGAAAATCCATTTGCAGCGTGTAGAAGGCGAGCAGCGCCCAGACCGCGATCAGCGACATCGTCAGCCAGCGCAGCCGCACCACCCTGACAGGGTGCAGCACATGGAAAGGCACGAACGTCAGCACGACCAGCGCGGCGACCAGCAGCGTCGCCCACAGCGGCGGCCAATGCAGCAGGAACAGATAGAACGCGGCCGCATTCCAAAGCGCCGGGAAGCCGCGGAAATGATTGTCGTCGGCCTTCATGCGCTGGTCGGCGAAATACAACGCGCTGGTGACGATGATGGCGATGCCGAGCAAGGGAGCCGCTACCGGCAGCAGCATGCCGCTCGCGACGATCGCATAGGCCGGCACGAAGACATAGGTGCAGAAGTCGACCACGAGATCGAGCACGTCGCCCGACCAGTTCGGCTGCACGTTCTTGACGTCGAGCCGCCGCGCGATCGGCCCGTCGATCGCGTCGATGATCAGGGCGACGCCCAGCCATTGAAACATCGCCGCCCAGTGCTCGCGCACGGCCTCCAGCATCGCCAGGAGCGCGATTGCCGCGCCGAAGGCGGTAAAGATGTGCACCGAGAAGGCTGCGGCGCGGATCACCGGTCTCGGCTTCAGGGAATCCTGCTGCGTATCCATGGCTTCTGCTATCAGAATGCGACCGGTTTGCACATCCGCCATTGCGGCGCACGATCGCAAAATTCGCCATAAAATCAGGGAAATATAGGTGGGCTTGAATTTGCCGCCCGGCGTGTCAAATGTCGTTCCATGATAGACGCATCGACACTCCATGACGCGGCCGTGATCGGCGGCGGACCTGCCGGCCTTGCCGCGGCGATCGCACTGGCGCAGGCGGGTGCCCGGACCGCACTGGTGGCGCGTCGCGTTCCCTATGCCGACAATCGCACCACCGCATTGCTCGGCGCCTCCATCGATCTATTGGAAGGCCTCGACGTCTGGTCGCGCTGCAGGGACAAGGCGGCTGCGCTGGAAGTCATGCGCCTCGTCGACGACACCGGCCGGCTGTTCCGCAGCCCCGAGGTGCGCTTCTCCTGTCACGAAATCGGCCTCGATGCGTTTGGCTACAACATCGACAACCGCTCGCTGATGCTGGCGCTGGAAGCGCGCGCGGCCGAGCTGCCCAATCTCGTCCGCTTCGACGACGAGGCCGAAAGCGTCGTCATCGAGGCCGACGACGTCGCGCTGCGCACGGCGTCCGGACAGTTTCTCTCGGCGCGCCTCGTGGTCGGCGCCGACGGCCGGCACTCGCTGTGCCGCGAGGCTGCTGGCATCGCCGTGACGCGGCGCGAGCTGCACCAGACTGCGCTGACCTTCAACATCAGCCATGCCCGGCCGCATCGCAACGTCTCGACCGAGTTCCACACGCCGCACGGGCCTTGCGTGTTCGTGCCCCTGCCCGGCGACCGCTCCAGCATCGTCTGGGTCGCAGCGCCTGCGGAGGCTGAACGGCTGCGCGGCTTGAGCGACGAGGCGCTGTCGGCGGCGATCGAGAAACAGTCGCATTCGATCCTGGGACGGATGAATGTGGAGCCTGGCCGCAACCTGTTCCCGCTCGCGATCGAGCGTCCGAAATGCTTCGGCCGCGACCGTATCGCGCTGGTCGGCGAAGCCGCCCATGTGGTGCCGCCGATCGGCGCCCAGGGCCTCAATCTCGGCCTGCGCGATGCCGCCGACATTGCCCGGCTCGCGGGCGAGGCCATCGCCGCGGGACAGGATCCCGGCGCCGACGATGTGCTCAAGCGCTATGACCGCGCGCGGCGTCCGGACATCTTGAGCCGTACCTTTGCGATCGACATCGCCAACCGCTCCTTGCTCAACGATTTCCTGCCGCTCCAGCCCGTCCGCGCCGTCGGCATGCACCTCCTCGGCGCCATCGGCCCGCTCCGGCGCTTCGCCATGCGCGAAGGCCTGACGCCGACCTGGCGCAGGTAGCTCCGAAGCGCGTTAGGTTGGACGACTTCACCGCTGGCTCGGTGCAACCTCTCCCGCTTGCGGGGGAGGTCGGCGCGAAGCGCCGGGTGGGGGCTCTCTCCGCGACGGGATTTTTTCTGCACTCTCGACAATCCCGACGCGGAGAGAGCCCTCTCCCCGACCCTCTCCCGCAAGCGGGAGAGGGAGCGCACCGGCCCGCGGAAGAGATCAAGCCAATCTCATCACCATCAAGGAAACGCCAACCGTCCCGTCTGGATCGCCCACATCACGCTAGTCAGCGTGACCACCGACGCGAAGGTGCCGAGCAGGACCGCGACCGAGGCGGACTCGATCCAGGCATCGTTCTGCCGGGCGATGACGAACACGTTGAGCGCCGGCGGCAGCGCGGCCATCAGCACGGCGGTGGCGGCCCAGGGCTGCGCGAACGGGCCGAACGCCAGCATCAGGGCGAACGCCGCGAGCGGATGGATCAGCAGCTTGACCGCGATCACGCCCGGCACCTCCCACGGCACCCGATCGAACGGGCGGAGCGCCACGGTCACGCCGAGCACGAACAGCGCGGTCGGCGCGGCCGCGTTCTGCAGGAAGGTGATGGTGCGGTCGAGCGCGACCGGCAGCTCGATATGCAGCGCCGCCACCGCCGCGCCGAAGCAAGCCGACATGATCAGCGGATTGAGCACGATCTGCTTCAGCACGACGCCGAAAGCATGGACGAGCGAGGGATGGTCGCGGTCGGAAAGCTCGATCAAGAGCGGCACGATCGTGAACAGGAAGATGCTGTCGCAGCAGAAGATCAGCGCGGTCGGCGCAGCCGCCTTCGGCCCCAGCACCGCAAGTGCGAGGCCCGGGCCCATATAGCCGATATTGCCGTAGCCGCCGGAGAGGCCCGCGAGCGTCGCTTCGCGCAGCGTCAGCCGTCCGAATAGCTTGCCGACCACCAGCGCCAGCGTGAATGCCGCGACCGTCGAGAGCGTCGTCGCCACCAGGAACGGCGGGTTATTCAATTCCGAAAACGGCGTCTTCGACATGATCGCAAACAGCAGCGCCGGCAGCGAAACGTAGAGCAGGAAGAAGTTCATCCAGGCGAGCCCCGATTCCGGGATGGACTTGACCTTCCCGCAAGCGAAACCGACGAAGATCAAGCCGAAATAAGGCAGCGCCAGATTGAGGATATCGACCATTGCTGAAGTTTTTTCTGAAGGCTTGGGGGCTATCCGCCCCGGAGACGAAGGTTAATTCCAGCTGAGGGCACTAGCATCGGCCACAATCCTGGTCTATCGACGGGGGATGATTAAAGCGCGGACCGCCAAATTCCAGATCGGACAGGTCGTTCGTCACCGGATCTTCTCGTTCCGGGGGGTGATTTTCGACATCGATCCGGAATTCAACAACACCGAGGAATGGTGGTTGTCGATTCCCGAGGAAGTGCGGCCCCACAAGGACCAGCCGTTCTATCACCTGCTCGCGGAGAACGCGGAATCCGAATACGTCGCCTATGTCTCGGAGCAGAACCTGTTGCCGGACGATTCCGGCGAGCCGGTCCGGCATTCCCAGGTCGCCGAGATCTTCGTCAAGGACAAGGCCGGCGGCTATCGCCCGCGCAATCCCTCGCTGAACTGATCGTCGTGATCGTCGGCCAGCAAAAAAGGCGCTCGAACCGAGCGCCTTTTTCACGTCCGGGATTTGCTCCCGATTACTTCTGACCGGTCGGAGCCGCGCCCGGTGCGCCACCACCCTGCTGCTCGAGCTTCTTGCGCTGCTCTTCGGCCTTCTTCTGCAGCTCTTCCTGCAGCTTCTTCTGGGTTTCCTCGAACACCTTCGGATCGGTCGGCGGACCGTCATAGGCCTTCTGGAATTCGCCGGCGAGCGGCAGCGGCAGCGTCAGCGGCGCGCCGTTGGCATTGATCGCCTGGACAACGAGATTCTGGCCCTTCTTCATGTTGTTGATGAGCTCGGGCGTGGCCTCGTAGTCGGACATGCAGCCGTTCTGGAAGCAGATCACATAGGGCTGCTGCAGCGGCGCGTTGCTGTCGACGATGATGCGGGTGCCGTGCACGAGCTGCATGCCGAGCGGCAGCGTCACGCGCAGGATCTTCTTGGGCTCGCCTTCCGGCTCGATGATCACGGCCGCGATGACCGGCTGGCCCGATTCGATACGGCCGTCCTTGCCGGTGAAGCAGACCTGCTTGGCATTGGCGTCCTGGCCCTTGAGGCAGAACTTGGTCCAGGGCGCATAGATCAGCTGGATCTGCTGATCGGCGGGCTGAGCTGCGCCCTGCTGCGGGGCGCCTTGCTGCGGGGGAGCCTGAGGGGATGCTGCGGGCGCCGGAGCCTTGGGAGCTGCCTTGGGAGCAGCCGCCTTCGGAGCCGGGGCCGGGGAGGCCTTGGGCGC